>NZ_JBMDJL010000001.1:0-579000 GCF_057809175.1 Pseudomonas sp. FG43 | reverse complement strand
AGCAATCTGCGAAGAGCGGATTGTGGTGTAGTGAAGATGACGAACCGAAAGTTTGTGCCACACACAAAATTACCGAAAGATCTATTACACACCCATTCGCTGGCACGTACTCAAGTACGCACCGGCTACCGAATTTCTTGACGACCATAGAGCATTGGAACCACCTGATCCCATCCCGAACTCAGTAGTGAAACGATGCATCGCCGATGGTAGTGTGGGGTTTCCCCATGTGAGAGTAGGTCATCGTCAAGATTCAAATTCAGAACCCCCGTCTGCGAAAGCAGGTGGGGGTTTTGTCTTTTGTGGATCGAAAAACGCCTTTTCGTTTCTATGCATCCCAGGCTTGCGTGGCTATTATGCGTGCCTCATTGCTAGGCGATATTTACATGATGACCTTGTTAAGGCTTCTTGCTGATGGCGAGTTTCACTCGGGGCAGGTTTTGGGTGATGTGCTCGGAGTCAGCAGAAGCGCCGTCTGGAAGCGGCTTCAACAGCTTGAGGCTGAGTTAGGTGTTGAGGTGCATAAAGTGCGTGGCCGTGGTTACCGGCTCGCCAACCCTATCTCTCTTCTGGACTCGTCTTCCATATCGCAAATGGGGCTTCCTGCTGGCTGGTCTGTTCATGTTGCCGGCTCAATCGACTCTACAAATGCCGAGGCGGTCCGCCTGATCGGTCAGGGAGCGGCTATGCCTATGCTTGTCCTGGCAGAGAGGCAGATAGCTGGAAGAGGGCGACGTGGTCGTAAGTGGGTTAGCCCTTTTGGTGAAAACCTGTATTACAGCCTGGCATTACGCATTGACGGCGGAATGCGTCAGCTTGAAGGTCTTAGCTTGCTTGTCGGGCTTGCTGTCATGCAGGTCTTGCGTGAGTCAGGGGTCAAGGGTGCGGGGCTTAAATGGCCAAATGATGTTCTTGTAGGTAAGCACAAGATCGCCGGTATTCTTCTTGAACTGATCGGAGATCCCGCGGATGTATGCCATGTGGTAATCGGGATCGGGGTCAATGTGAACATGCAGTCCTCTCCTGATGTGGATCAATCCTGGACATCTTTACGTCTGGAGACTGGTGCGCTTTCCGATCGCAACGGCCTGGCTGTCCGTTTAAGCCAGAAGCTTGATGCTTTGCTCGCATTGCACCGCGAGCAGGGATTTTCAGCGTTTCAGGCTGAGTGGGAGCAGGGGCATTTATGGCAGGGGTGCTCTGTTACGCTGCTCTCTGGTGTCGAGGTGGTCGAGGGTGTTGTCTTGGGTGTCGATGTGCTTGGTGCGTTGCGTCTCGATGTAGGAGGCGTGGAGAAAAGCTTTAGTGGTGGTGAGCTCAGCCTGAGGTTGCGTGATGATACTTGAACTCGACTGTGGGAATAGCTTCATCAAATGGCGTGTAATTGATGTGGGAGGTGTTGCGCGATTTGCTGGTGGTGTCGTGGATTCTGATAGCGCGCTGCTGGAGCACTTGCTTCACCTCCCTGGATTGAAATTGAGTGCCTGTCGCCTTGTCAGCGTTCGTAGTGCTGAAGAGACTGAGAAGCTGGTTTCTGCCCTTGTTCAGGGCTTTTCGATTCAGCCTGTCTGTGCTGCTCCCGCGAAGGAGCTGGCAGGTGTTGTGAATGGCTATGACGATTACGAGCGTTTGGGGCTCGATCGCTGGCTTGCCTTCGTCGGGGCTTATCATATTGTCCGAAAGGCGTGCCTGGTCATTGATCTTGGCACTGCTGTTACCTCCGACTTCGTGGATTCAGGCGGCCAGCACCTGGGCGGCTTCATATGTCCGGGTATGCCGTTGATGCGCAACCAGTTGCGCACTCACACGCGACGTATTCGATACGATGATGCGGCGGCGGAGCGTGCGTTGGTCAGCTTTGTTCCAGGGCGAGCAACCTCTGAGGCGGTGGAGCGGGGCTGCTCCTTGATGTTGCGAGGCTTTGCCCTGACGCAGCTCGATCTGGCGCGGAGCTATTGGGGGGGGGATTTTTGTGTCTTCGTAACTGGCGGCGATTCCGGGCTGGTTGAGGATGTGCTTGCTGATGTTCGAGTGGTGCCAGACCTGGTTTTCGTTGGCCTGGCTCTGGCCTGTCCGTTGCGCTGAGGTTTTTATGCGTTGGCTATTCCTTTTGCTGTTGATGCTGAATGCCTTTTACTACATCTGGCATCAGCAGGAGGCTCCCTTGCGTGCCAAGGAGGTTCTTCCTCTGTCGTTGTACCGTGCTCCCCAGCAGGATATTCGATTGCTCAGTGAGTCTGATCTGGGGCATGCCTCTCGTGAGGCAGAAACCAGCTGTCTTTATCTAGGGGGCTTCCCGCGTCAGGAGGAGGCGCGTGCTGTCGAGCAGCGTCTCAATAGCCTGGATATACAGTCGCAGTTTCAGGTCTTGCCGTCGGCTGGTGTAGCTGGCTATTGGCTCAGGATTTCACCGGAGAGCCGACGTCTGGTCGGTGATGCTGTCGTCAATCAGTTGCTCCAGGATTTCCCGCAATTAAAAAACAAAATAATGTCTTGTGAAGGCATTGCAACTGCAGATTAGTTTGCATAGAATGGCGCCCGCTTCGCAGTGAGGTGCAAACCTCGAAAGTGAAGCAGCAGTAGTCAACGCATGTAACCTCAGGTTTTTAATGAGAAAAAGGTTGACAGAAGGGCAGTAAGCATTGAGAATGCTGCCTCGCTTAGGAGGGGTTCCCGAGCGGCCAAAGGGATCAGACTGTAAATCTGACGTCTACGACTTCGAAGGTTCGAATCCTTCCCCCTCCACCATATTTAGCGCGAGCTGCAAGTTGTGCGGGTATAGTTTAGTGGTAGAACCTCAGCCTTCCAAGCTGATGATGCGGGTTCGATTCCCGCTACCCGCTCCATGTTTGCGGTTCTTGCAAAGTGTTTTGCTCTTGTAGCTCAGTTGGTAGAGCACACCCTTGGTAAGGGTGAGGTCAGCGGTTCAAATCCGCTCAAGAGCTCCATTGCTAAAGGCAGATATGAAAATATCTGCCTTTGTTTTAAGTGGCTTCACTCTTGATGTGTTGCGCTTGAAGCTTTCGGTGTTATCGGCAGTATCTGCTGGTGAGGCTGAATGAGGTGTTGAAAAACTCTTGTCGGGTCCGCATAATGGTCGGCCTGATTTTGCTTTTAGGTCAGTAGCTCAATTGGCAGAGCGACGGTCTCCAAAACCGTAGGTTGGGGGTTCGATTCCCTCCTGACCTGCCAGATTCCCTAGATGTAATCTGGCTTTCTTTTCACAGGATCTCCGTAGATGAATCCCAAGGCTGAAGCATCAGACTCTCGCTTTGACTCGCTGAAATGGCTCTTGGTAGTCGCTTTGGTTGTCGTTGGTGTTGTCGGTAATCAGTATTACTCGTCCGCCCCGATTCTGTATCGTGTTCTTGTGCTTCTGGCAATTGCTGCTGTTGCTGCGTTTGTTGCTCTTCAAACCGGCAAAGGCAAGGCCTTCTTTGTTCTTGCAAAGGAAGCGCGCGCAGAGATCCGTAAAGTCGTATGGCCTACTCGCCAAGAGACCACGCAGACCACTTTGATTGTGGTGGCTGTTGTGTTGGTCATGGCGTTGCTGTTGTGGGGGCTTGACTCCCTGCTCGGCTGGCTTGTTTCCTTGATAGTTGGCTAAGGGTGTCCCGTGGCTAAGCGTTGGTACGTAGTGCATGCTTACTCGGGTTACGAGAAGCATGTAATGCGCTCGTTGATCGAGCGTGTGAAGCTGGCAGGCATGGAAGATGGCTTCGGCGAAATTCTGGTTCCCACTGAAGAAGTGGTTGAGATGCGTAATGGCCAGAAACGCAAAAGCGAGCGTAAATTCTTCCCTGGTTATGTGCTTGTCCAGATGGAAATGAATGAGGGTACTTGGCACTTGGTCAAGGACACTCCTCGCGTCATGGGTTTCATCGGCGGTACTGCTGATAAGCCAGCTCCAATCACCGACAAAGAGGCAGAAGCAATTCTGCGTCGCGTTGCTGATGGCAGCGATAAGCCGAAGCCAAAAACACTGTTCGAGCCAGGTGAAGTTGTTCGCGTCACCGACGGCCCGTTTGCTGATTTTAATGGCACGGTCGAAGAAGTTAACTACGAAAAGAGCCGTATCCAAGTGGCGGTGCTCATTTTCGGACGTTCTACTCCGGTAGAACTAGAGTTCAGTCAGGTCGAAAAGGCATAACTGAGCTGGAATCCCATACCCCGCAGTCTAAGGCTGTGGGGTTTTTTCGTCACTGGGATATACGTGTAAGTAGCCGGGGAGCCTTTATTGGCGTTTGAACCCGTAATTGGAGTGCCTCATGGCCAAGAAGATAACCGCATACATCAAGCTGCAAGTGAAAGCCGCTCAGGCTAACCCTAGCCCGCCAGTTGGTCCTGCTCTGGGTCAGCACGGTGTGAACATCATGGAATTCTGTAAAGCATTCAACGCCCGTACTCAGGGTCTTGAGCCAGGCTTGCCGACTCCAGTGATCATCACTGTATACAGCGACCGTAGCTTCACTTTTGAAACAAAAAGTACCCCTGCCTCTGTTCTGCTGAAGAAAGCTGCAGGCTTGACCAGCGGCTCGGCTCGCCCGAACACCGTTAAAGTTGGCACCGTGACTCGCGCTCAACTGGAAGACATCGCTAAAGCAAAAAGCGCTGATCTGACAGCTGCAGACCTGGAAGCGGCCGTGCGTACCATCGCCGGTTCCGCTCGTAGCATGGGCCTTAACGTGGAGGGTGTGTAATGGCTAAGTTGACCAAACGTCAAAAGGCAATCGCTAGCAAGCTGGAAGCTGGCAAGGTCTACAACTTCGTAGACGCTGCTGCTCTGCTGACCGAGCTGTCTACCGTCAAGTTCAGCGAGTCTGTAGACGTTGCTGTTAACCTGGGCGTTGACCCTCGTAAGTCTGACCAGGTTGTTCGTAGCGCAACCGTTCTGCCGCACGGTACCGGTAAAACCGTACGTGTTGCTGTCTTCACCCAAGGCCCGGCTGCTGAAGCTGCTCTGGCTGCTGGTGCTGACCGCGTTGGTATGGACGATCTGGCTGCCGAAATGAAAGCTGGCGACCTGAACTACGACGTAGTTATTGCTTCTCCTGATGCAATGCGCGTTGTTGGTCAATTGGGTCAGGTTCTGGGTCCACGTGGCCTGATGCCTAACCCGAAAGTCGGTACCGTTACTCCTGACGTCGCTAACGCTGTCAAGAACGCCAAGGCTGGTCAGGTTCGTTATCGCACCGACAAAAACGGCATTATCCACACTTCCGTTGGCAAGGTCGGTTTCGACGCAGTCAAGCTGAAGGAAAACGTTGAAGCTCTGATCGCTGATCTCAAGCGCATCAAGCCAGCTTCCTCGAAAGGCATTTATGTCAAGCGCGTTACCCTGAGCACCACCATGGGCCCAGGTCTGGTCATCGACCAGGGTTCTCTGGACGCGTAAGACAGACGTAACACATTTTTGTGTTACTAAAAATTGGGGTCCCTGCCTGGCGGGGGCTATCCAAGACCGTAGGCGACGCAAGTCTTAAACCACAAGCCTACGCAGATGGTGCTCCCGGTTCCTTACCGAATCAGACACCAAAACGACATCCGGCTCCGGCCAGATGAAACGGTAACAAGCAGGAGTTAAACCCGTGGCAATTAAACTCGAAGACAAGAAGGCCATCGTCGCTGAAGTCAACGAGGCTGCCAAAGTCGCTCTGTCTGCTGTCGTGGCTGATGCCCGTGGCGTGACAGTAGGCGCAATGACCGGACTCCGTAAAGAGGCTCGTGAAGCTGGCGTATACGTACGTGTCGTACGTAACACCCTGCTCAAGCGCGCTGTTGAAGGTACTGATTACAGTGTCCTCAATGACGCGTTCACAGGCCCGACCTTGATCGCATTCTCCAACGAGCATCCAGGCGCTGCTGCGCGTTTGTTCAAAGAGTTTGCGAAAGGTCAGGACAAGTTCGAGATCAAGGCAGCTGCGTTCGAGGGCAAGTTCCTCGCAGCTAATCAGATCGACGTACTGGCAACCTTGCCGACCCGTGACGAAGCAATTTCCCAGCTGATGAGCGTGATTCAAGGCGCTACCAGCAAATTGGCTCGTACTCTGGCGGCTGTTCGCGACCAGAAAGAAGCTGCCGCAGCCTAAGGCTGAGCATTTTCTCTCGCGTATTTTTGTTTATTTCGATGGTCGCGTAGGCCGTCCCCCAATTCAGGAATTAGATTCATGTCTATCTCTCAAGACGATATCCTCAACGCAGTAGCCGAGATGTCCGTTCTGCAGGTTGTTGAACTGATCAAAGCTTTTGAAGAAAAATTCGGCGTAACTGCTGCCGCTGCTTCGGCTGG
Organism: Pseudomonas sp. FG43; assembly: GCF_057809175.1. Classification (NCBI taxonomy): domain Bacteria; kingdom Pseudomonadati; phylum Pseudomonadota; class Gammaproteobacteria; order Pseudomonadales; family Pseudomonadaceae; genus Pseudomonas; species Pseudomonas sp. FG43. The sequence goes on along the minus strand of NZ_JBMDJL010000001.1, from coordinate 572,711 downwards.
TCCAGCTGTTGCTGCTGCTGTTGTTGAAGAGCAAACCGAATTCAACGTCATGCTGGTTGAAGCTGGCGAGAAGAAAGTTAACGTAATTAAAGCTGTTCGTGAACTGACCGGTCTGGGCCTGAAAGAAGCCAAGGCAGTCGTTGACGGCGCTCCAGCCCTGGTTCTGGAAGCAGTAGCAAAAGACGCTGCTGACAAAGCCAAAGCTGCTCTGGAAGAAGCAGGCGCCAAAGTCGAGCTGAAATAAGCATCGATTTTGAACGTCCAGCCCACGCGTTAAGCGAAAGGCTGATGGCTGGTGGCTTTTGCCACCGGCCTTTTTCCGTTACAGACGATTGGCTTTGCCAGCGTCCATAACGTGCAAGTACCACCAAGATGGTGGCGCAAACCAAGGGGTTTGCACGATTTTCTGGCTGCTTCCGTCGGGAGGGAGCCAAACAAGCAGGTGACCAAGCTGGGGAACGCTGATGGCTTACTCATATACTGAGAAAAAACGTATCCGCAAGGACTTTAGCAAGTTGCCGGACGTAATGGATGTGCCGTATCTACTGGCCATCCAGCTGGATTCGTATCGCGAATTCCTGCAGGCGGGAGCGACCAAAGATCAGTTCCGCGACGTCGGTCTGCATGCAGCCTTCAAATCCGTTTTCCCGATCATCAGCTACTCCGGCAATGCTGCGCTGGAGTATGTAGGTTATCGCTTGGGCGAACCGGCATTTGATGTCAAAGAGTGCGTGCTGCGCGGTGTGACTTACGCTGTACCTCTGCGAGTCAAGGTCCGTCTGATCATTTTCGACAAAGAGTCGTCGAACAAAGCGATCAAGGACATCAAAGAGCAAGAAGTCTACATGGGTGAAATCCCCCTGATGACTGAGAACGGTACCTTCGTAATCAACGGTACCGAGCGTGTAATCGTGTCCCAGCTTCACCGTTCGCCAGGCGTATTCTTCGACCACGATCGTGGCAAGACGCATAGCTCCGGCAAGCTGCTGTACTCCGCTCGCATCATTCCTTACCGTGGTTCGTGGCTGGACTTCGAGTTCGATCCGAAAGACTGCGTATTCGTCCGTATCGACCGTCGTCGCAAGCTGCCTGCTTCCGTATTGCTGCGCGCCCTTGGTTATACAACCGAGCAAGTGCTTGATGCGTTCTACACCACCAACGTTTTCCATGTTCGCGGTGAAAGCCTGAGCCTGGAGCTGGTGCCTCAGCGCCTGCGTGGTGAAATTGCTGTCCTCGATATCCAGGATGGCAACGGCAAGGTTATTGTCGAGCAAGGTCGCCGTATTACCGCTCGTCACATCAATCAGCTGGAAAAAGCCGGGATCAAAGAGCTGGAAGTGCCACTGGACTACGTCCTGGGTCGCACTACCGCCAAGGTCATCGTGCATCCTGCGACTGGTGAAATCATCGCTGAATGCAACACCGAACTGAACACCGAAATCCTGGCAAAAATCGCCAAGGCCCAGGTTGTCCGGATCGAGACTCTGTACACGAACGACATCGATTGCGGTCCGTTCATCTCCGACACATTGAAGATCGACTCCACCGGCAACCAACTGGAAGCCCTGGTCGAAATCTATCGCATGATGCGTCCTGGTGAGCCACCAACCAAAGATGCCGCTGAAACACTGTTCAACAACCTGTTCTTCAGCCCAGAACGCTACGATCTGTCTGCTGTAGGTCGCATGAAGTTTAACCGTCGTATCGGTCGCACCGAGATCGAAGGTTCGGGCGTACTGTGCAAAGAAGACATCGTTGCCGTTCTGAAGACTCTCGTCGACATCCGTAACGGTAAAGGCATTGTCGATGACATCGACCACCTCGGTAACCGTCGTGTTCGTTGCGTTGGCGAAATGGCCGAGAACCAGTTCCGTGTCGGTCTGGTCCGCGTAGAGCGTGCTGTCAAAGAACGTCTGTCCATGGCAGAAAGCGAAGGCCTGATGCCTCAGGACCTGATCAACGCCAAGCCTGTCGCAGCGGCAGTCAAGGAGTTCTTCGGTTCCAGCCAGCTTTCCCAGTTCATGGACCAGAACAACCCGCTTTCCGAGATTACCCACAAGCGTCGTGTTTCTGCACTCGGCCCTGGTGGTCTGACTCGTGAGCGCGCCGGCTTTGAAGTTCGTGACGTACACCCGACTCACTATGGTCGCGTATGTCCGATTGAAACACCGGAAGGTCCGAACATCGGCCTGATCAACTCCCTGGCAGCCTATGCCCGTACCAACCAGTATGGTTTCCTTGAGAGCCCGTACCGTGTTGTGAAGGAAGGTCTGGTAACCGACGAAATCGTTTTCCTTTCGGCAATCGAAGAAGCGGACCACGTCATTGCACAGGCTTCGGCCGCAATGAACGACAAGCAGGAACTGATCGACGAGCTGGTAGCCGTTCGTCACCTGAATGAATTCACCGTCAAGGCGCCTGCCGACGTAACCCTGATGGACGTTTCGCCCAAGCAGGTAGTTTCGGTCGCAGCTTCCCTGATTCCGTTCCTCGAGCACGACGACGCCAACCGTGCGTTGATGGGTTCGAACATGCAGCGTCAGGCTGTACCAACCCTGCGTGCCGACAAGCCGCTGGTCGGTACCGGCATGGAGCGCAACGTTGCCCGTGACTCCGGCGTTTGTGTCGTGGCTCGTCGTGGCGGTGTGATCGACTCGGTTGATGCAAGCCGCATCGTTGTGCGTGTTGCCGATGACGAAGTTGAAACGGGCGAGGCGGGTGTAGATATCTACAACCTGACCAAGTACACCCGCTCCAACCAGAACACCTGCATCAACCAGCGTCCGCTGGTGAGCAAGGGTGATCGCGTTCAGCGCAGCGACATCATGGCTGACGGTCCGTCCACCGATATGGGTGAACTGGCTCTGGGTCAGAACATGCGCATCGCGTTCATGGCCTGGAACGGTTTCAACTTCGAGGACTCCATCTGTCTGTCCGAGCGTGTAGTTCAGGAAGATCGTTTCACCACGATCCATATCCAGGAACTGACTTGCGTTGCTCGTGACACCAAGCTTGGCCCAGAGGAAATCACGGCTGACATCCCGAACGTGGGTGAAGCTGCTCTGAACAAGCTGGACGAAGCCGGTATCGTTTATGTCGGTGCTGAAGTAGGCGCTGGCGATATTCTGGTAGGCAAGGTCACCCCTAAAGGTGAAACCCAGCTGACTCCAGAAGAAAAACTGCTGCGCGCCATCTTCGGTGAGAAAGCCAGCGACGTTAAAGACACTTCCCTGCGCGTACCTACCGGTACCAAGGGTACTGTCATCGACGTACAGGTCTTCACCCGTGATGGTGTTGAGCGTGACGCTCGCGCACTGTCCATCGAGAAGTCGCAACTCGACGAGATCCGCAAGGATCTGAACGAAGAGTTCCGTATCGTCGAAGGCGCTACTTTCGAGCGTCTGCGTGCTGCTCTGGTTGGTCGCGTAGTTGAAGGCGGTGCTGGCCTGAAGAAAGGTCAGGAAATCACCGATGAAGTTCTCGACGGTCTTGAGCATGGTCAGTGGTTCAAGCTGCGCATGGCTGAAGATGCTCTGAACGAGCAGCTTGAGAAAGCCCAGGCTTACATCGTTGATCGTCGTCGCCTGCTCGATGACAAGTTTGAAGACAAGAAACGCAAGCTGCAGCAGGGTGATGACCTTGCTCCAGGCGTTCTGAAAATCGTCAAGGTCTACCTGGCAATCCGTCGTCGCATCCAGCCGGGCGACAAGATGGCCGGTCGCCACGGTAACAAGGGTGTGGTCTCCGTGATCATGCCGGTTGAAGATATGCCGCACGATGCCAACGGCACACCTGTGGATATCGTCCTCAACCCGCTGGGCGTACCTTCGCGTATGAACGTTGGTCAGATTCTCGAAACCCACCTGGGCCTTGCGGCCAAAGGTCTGGGCGAGAAGATCAATCGCATGCTCGAAGAACAGCGTAAAGTTGCTGAGTTGCGCAAGTTCCTCAACGAGATCTACAACGAAATCGGCGGTCGCCAGGAAAGTCTGGATGACCTCTCCGACAAGGAAATCCAGGATCTCGCGAAGAACCTTCGCAATGGCGTACCTATGGCTACTCCGGTTTTCGACGGTGCCAAAGAGCGTGAAATCAAGGCAATGCTCAAACTGGCAGACATGCCGGAAAGCGGCCAGATGCAACTGTTTGACGGTCGTACCGGCAACAAGTTTGAGCGCGCTGTAACAGTTGGCTACATGTACATGCTGAAGCTGAACCACTTGGTGGACGACAAGATGCACGCGCGTTCCACTGGTTCTTACAGCCTGGTTACCCAGCAGCCGCTGGGTGGTAAGGCGCAGTTCGGTGGTCAGCGTTTCGGGGAGATGGAAGTGTGGGCGCTGGAAGCATACGGCGCGGCGTACACTCTGCAAGAAATGCTCACAGTGAAGTCGGACGATGTGAACGGTCGTACCAAGATGTACAAAAACATCGTGGACGGCGATCACCGTATGGAGCCGGGCATGCCCGAGTCCTTCAACGTGTTGATCAAAGAAATCCGTTCGCTCGGTATCGATATCGATCTGGAAACCGAATAACACGTGACGCGAATCGGGAGTGGTGCCGTATGGCCCGCTCCCTGCTCCGCCAGGAGGGAAAGCCTTGAAAGACCTACTGAATTTGCTGAAAAACCAGGGTCAAGTCGAAGAGTTTGACGCGATCCGTATCGGGTTGGCGTCGCCTGAGATGATCCGTTCGTGGTCGTTCGGTGAAGTTAAAAAGCCGGAAACCATCAACTACCGTACGTTCAAGCCTGAGCGTGACGGTCTGTTCTGCGCCAAGATCTTTGGCCCGGTCAAGGATTACGAGTGCTTGTGCGGAAAGTACAAGCGCCTGAAGCACCGTGGCGTCATCTGCGAGAAGTGCGGCGTTGAAGTTGCACTGGCAAAAGTTCGTCGTGAGCGTATGGCTCACATCGAGCTGGCTTCGCCGGTTGCCCACATCTGGTTCCTGAAGTCCCTGCCGTCCCGTATCGGCCTGCTGATGGACATGACCCTGCGTGATATCGAGCGCGTTCTCTATTTCGAGAGCTATGTCGTTATCGATCCGGGCATGACTACCCTTGAAAAAGGTCAGTTGCTGAACGACGAGCAGTACTTCGAAGCGCTGGAAGAGTTCGGTGATGATTTCGATGCCCGCATGGGTGCTGAAGCTGTCCGTGAACTGCTGCACGCTATCGATCTGGAGCACGAGATTGGCCGTCTGCGTGAAGAAATTCCGCAAACCAACTCCGAAACCAAAATCAAGAAGCTTTCCAAGCGTCTGAAGCTGATGGAAGCCTTCCAGGGCTCGGGCAACCTGCCTGAGTGGATGGTTCTGACCGTTCTGCCGGTTCTGCCGCCAGATCTGCGTCCATTGGTTCCGCTGGATGGCGGTCGTTTCGCGACTTCCGACCTCAACGATCTGTATCGTCGAGTGATCAACCGTAACAACCGTTTGAAGCGCCTGCTGGATCTGTCTGCTCCGGACATCATCGTGCGCAACGAAAAGCGTATGTTGCAGGAAGCTGTCGATGCGCTGCTCGACAACGGCCGTCGCGGTCGTGCAATCACCGGTTCCAACAAGCGTCCTCTGAAATCCCTGGCTGACATGATCAAGGGTAAGCAGGGTCGTTTCCGTCAGAACTTGCTCGGTAAGCGTGTTGACTACTCTGGTCGTTCGGTAATTACCGTTGGTCCGACCCTGCGTCTGCACCAGTGCGGTCTGCCGAAGAAAATGGCTCTCGAGCTGTTCAAGCCGTTCATTTTCGGCAAGCTGGAAATGCGTGGCCTGGCTACGACCATCAAAGCTGCCAAGAAAATGGTCGAGCGCGAGCTGCCAGAGGTTTGGGACGTTCTCGCTGAAGTGATCCGCGAACACCCGGTCCTGCTCAACCGTGCGCCAACTCTTCACCGTCTGGGTATCCAGGCGTTTGAACCGGTTCTGATCGAAGGTAAGGCTATCCAGCTGCACCCGCTGGTCTGTGCTGCGTACAACGCCGACTTCGACGGCGACCAGATGGCTGTTCACGTACCGCTGACGCTGGAAGCCCAGCTTGAAGCGCGTGCGCTGATGATGTCGACCAACAACATCCTTTCGCCAGCGAACGGTGAGCCAATCATCGTTCCTTCGCAGGACGTTGTATTGGGTCTGTACTACATGACTCGTGAAGCGATCAACGCCAAGGGCGAAGGTCGTGTGTTTGCGGATCTGCAGGAAGTCGACCGCGTATTCCGCGCCGGCGAAGCTGCTCTGCACGCCAAGGTTAAAGTCCGTATCCATGAAACGGTCAATGATCGTGATGGCGGCAGCGTCAAGAACACCCGTATCGTCGACACTACTGTCGGCCGTGCGCTGCTGTTCCAGGTGGTTCCGGCCGGCCTGTCCTATGACGTCGTCAACCAGCCGATGAAGAAAAAGGCGATCTCCAAGCTGATCAACCAGTGCTACCGCGTGGTTGGTCTGAAAGAGACCGTTATTTTCGCTGACCAGCTGATGTATACCGGTTTTGCCTATTCGACCATTTCGGGTGTTTCGATCGGTGTTAACGACTTCGTTATCCCGGATGAAAAAGCTCGCATCATCGATGCTGCTACCGAAGAAGTTAAAGAGATCGAAAGTCAGTACGCCTCGGGCCTGGTAACTCAGGGCGAGAAGTACAACAAGGTGATCGACCTCTGGTCCAAGGCCAACGATGAAGTCTCCAAGGCGATGATGTCGAACCTCTCGAAAGAGAAGGTTGTCGACCGTCACGGTGAGACTGTTGACCAGGAATCGTTCAACTCGATGTACATGATGGCTGACTCCGGTGCCCGGGGTTCCGCTGCTCAGATTCGTCAGCTGGCCGGTATGCGTGGTCTGATGGCCAAGCCTGACGGCTCCATCATCGAGACGCCGATCACTGCGAACTTCCGTGAAGGCTTGAGCGTACTTCAGTACTTCATCTCGACTCACGGTGCTCGTAAAGGTCTTGCGGATACCGCGTTGAAAACCGCGAACTCCGGTTACCTGACTCGTCGTCTGGTGGACGTTGCCCAGGATCTGGTCGTTACCGAAGTTGATTGCGGTACCGAGCACGGCCTGCTGATGACTCCGCACATTGAAGGCGGTGACGTTGTCGAGCCTCTGGGTGAGCGCGTTCTGGGTCGAGTTATCGCCCGTGACGTATTCAAGCCGGGTACCGAAGACGTCATCGTGCCTGCCGGTACGCTGGTAGATGAGAAGTGGGTAGAGTTCATCGAGCTGAACAGCATCGACGAAGTTATCGTTCGTTCGCCAATCAGCTGTGAAACCCGCTACGGCATCTGTGCCAAGTGCTACGGTCGTGACCTGGCTCGTGGTCATCAGGTCAACATCGGTGAAGCTGTCGGCGTAATCGCTGCTCAGTCGATCGGTGAGCCTGGTACCCAGCTGACAATGCGTACGTTCCACATCGGTGGTGCTGCAAGCCGGACCTCCGCTGCTGACAGCGTTCAGGTCAAGAACGGCGGTACTGTTCGCCTGCACAACCTGAAACACGTTGAGCGAGTGGATGGTCACCTGGTTGCCGTGTCGCGTTCCGGTGAGCTGGCCATCGCTGATGACTTCGGTCGTGAGCGTGAGCGTTACAAGCTGCCTTACGGTGCTGTGATTTCGGTTAAGGAAGGCGACAAGGTCGACGCTGGTTCGATCGTGGCCAAGTGGGATCCGCACACCCACCCAATCGTTACCGAAATGAAAGGTACCGTGACCTACGTGGGCATGGAAGAAGGCATCACGATCAAGCGTCAGACAGACGAATTGACCGGTATGACCAACATTGAAGTTCTTGATGCCAAGGACCGTCCAGCTGCCGGTAAAGACATTCGTCCTGCCGTGAAGATGGTTGGTCTGGATGGCAAGGATCTGCTGCTGCCAGGTACCGACGTACCGGCTCAGTACTTCCTGCCAGCCAACGCCCTGGTCGGCGTGGCGGACGGTGCGCAGATCGCGATCGGTGATGTTATCGCTCGTATCCCGCAAGAAACTTCCAAGACCCGTGACATCACCGGTGGTCTGCCGCGTGTTGCCGACTTGTTCGAAGCTCGTCGTCCGAAAGAGGCGTCGATCCTTGCTGAAGTCAGCGGTACCATCGCGTTCGGTAAAGAGACCAAGGGCAAGCGTCGCCTGGTCATCACCCCGAACGACGGTAGCGATCCGTACGAAGAGCTGATCCCGAAATGGCGTCACCTGAACGTCTTCGAGGGTGAGCAGGTCAACCGTGGTGAAGTTATTTCCGACGGTCCTAGCGATCCGCACGACATCCTGCGTCTGTTGGGTGTCAGCGCTCTCGCCAAGTACATCGTCAACGAGATCCAGGACGTTTATCGTCTGCAAGGCGTGAAGATCAACGACAAGCACATCGAGACCATTCTGCGTCAGATGCTGCGTAAAGTTGAGATCGCCGAGTCTGGCGATTCCAGTTTCATCAAGGGCGACCAGATGGAGCTGACTCACGTTCTGGTAGAGAACGAGCGTCTGAGCACGGAAGACAAGTTTGTCTCCAAGTTCACTCGTGTATTGCTGGGTATCACCAAAGCTTCCCTGTCCACCGAGTCGTTCATCTCTGCGGCCTCCTTCCAGGAGACAACCCGCGTACTGACCGAAGCGGCAGTGACCGGCAAGCGTGACTACCTGCGCGGCCTGAAGGAAAACGTAGTCGTGGGTCGTCTGATCCCGGCTGGTACCGGTCTGGCGTACCACAGCGAGCGTAAGCGTCGCCGTGATATCGACAAGCCGTTGCGTGTCAGTGCGAGCGAAGTAGAAGCCGCTCTGACTGAAGCGTTGAACTCCAGCGGTAATTAAGAGTAAAGCCTCGGCATTTTCCTCCGGCAGCCACAGTATTCAGCTGTGGTCGCTGGAGGAAGAGGTCGGGGCTTTGTCTTGACTGGGGGCAGGATCCTCTTTAGACTCTTGTACCCCTAAATTTGGCGGGGCTTGCGCCCTGTCATTTGCTTTTCTTGTAAGACAATAGCGTCGCAAGACAACAGTGGAGCTAGTAGATGGCAACTATCAACCAGCTGGTACGTCAGCCGCGTAAGCGTATCGTCGAGAAATCCGACGTGCCTGCGCTGCAGAACTGCCCGCAACGTCGCGGTGTGTGCACTCGTGTGTATACCACCACGCCGAAAAAACCTAACTCGGCATTGCGTAAAGTCTGCCGTGTGCGCCTGACCAACGGTTTCGAGGTTTCCTCGTACATCGGTGGTGAAGGTCACAACCTGCAAGAGCACAGCGTGGTACTGATCCGTGGCGGTCGTGTAAAAGACTTGCCAGGTGTTCGTTATCACACCGTTCGTGGTTCTTTGGATACTTCCGGCGTTAAAGGTCGTAACCAGGGTCGCTCGAAATACGGTACCAAGAAGCCTAAGTAGTATTCGGCTTCTGTTTGAATTTGCAGATTTCTATTTTTCTGAGTCGATAAGAGTAAGGTCGGACGCATTCCTCTGGGGATGGTGGTTCCGAGCTAACCTGAAGACCGTTTGAGGGCTTATCCATGCCAAGAAGACGCGTAGCAGCCAAGCGCGAAGTGCTTGACGATCCAAAATACGGAAGCCAAATCCTGGCCAAGTTCATGAACCACGTGATGGAAAGCGGCAAGAAAGCCGTTGCCGAGCGTATCGTTTATGGCGCGCTGGACAAGGTTAAAGAACGCAAGAACAGCGACCCCCTGGAAATCTTCGAGAAAGCTCTCGACGCCATCGCTCCGCTGGTCGAAGTGAAGTCGCGCCGTGTAGGCGGTGCTACTTACCAGGTTCCGGTTGAAGTTCGTCCGTCCCGTCGTAATGCATTGGCAATGCGCTGGCTGGTAGACTTCGCGCGCAAGCGTGGCGAAAAGTCTATGGCTCTGCGTTTGGCTGGCGAACTGTTGGACGCCGCTGAAGGTAAAGGTGCTGCAGTTAAGAAGCGTGAAGACGTGCACCGTATGGCTGAAGCTAACAAAGCTTTCTCGCACTACCGCTTCTAATTCCGGCGTCACTAATTTTGCGAGGGCTTTATGGCTCGTACTACTCCGATTAACCGCTACCGTAACATCGGTATCGTTGCTCACGTGGATGCTGGTAAAACCACGACCACCGAGCGCGTCCTTTTTTACACTGGCGTAAACCACAAGATGGGCGAGGTGCATGATGGCGCCGCGACCATGGACTGGATGGTGCAAGAGCAGGAGCGGGGTATTACCATTACTTCCGCTGCAACCACAGCCTTCTGGGCTGGTTCTGCCAAGCAATTCGACAAGTATCGCTTCAACATCATCGATACCCCCGGCCACGTTGACTTCACTATTGAAGTAGAGCGTTCGCTGCGTGTTCTCGACGGTGCTGTCGTGGTTTTCTGCGGTACTTCGGGCGTTGAGCCTCAGTCGGAAACCGTATGGCGTCAAGCCAACAAATACGGCGTTCCGCGTCTTGTTTATGTAAACAAGATGGACCGTGCTGGTGCGAACTTCCTGCGCGTGATCGGTCAGATCAAGCAGCGTCTGGGTCACACTCCAGTGCCAATCCAGTTGGCTATCGGTGCAGAAGACAATTTCCAGGGTCAGATCGATCTGATGACCATGGAAGCTGTTTACTGGGATGATGCTGACAAGGGTATGGCTGCTCGTCGCGAAGCGATCCCTGCTGAGCTGCAGGAATTGGCTGAAGAGTGGCGCAGCAACATGGTTGAAGCTGCTGCTGAAGCCAGCGAAGAGCTGATGAACAAATACCTCGAGGGCGAAGAGCTTTCCATCGAGGAAATCAAGGGCGCACTGCGTCAGCGTACAATCGCTGGTGAAATCGTTCTTGCTGTTTGCGGTTCTTCCTTCAAGAACAAGGGTGTTCCCCTGGTTCTCGACGCCGTTATCGACTACCTGCCGGCGCCAGTCGACATTCCTGCCATCAAGGGTTCCGATCCGGATGACGAGACTGTTGAGATGGAGCGTCATGCAGACGACAACGAGCCGTTCTCGGCTCTGGCGTTCAAGATCGCTACCGACCCATTCGTGGGTACCTTGACCTTTGCTCGCGTTTACTCGGGCGTGTTGAGCTCCGGCGACGGCGTTATCAACTCGGTAAAAGGCAAGAAAGAGCGCGTGGGTCGTATGGTGCAAATGCACGCAAACACCCGTGAAGAGATCAAGGAAGTACGCGCTGGCGACATCGCGGCCCTGATCGGCATGAAGGACGTCACCACTGGTGATACCCTCTGCTCCGCTGAAAAGCCAATCATCCTGGTTCGCATGGACTTCCCGGAGCCGGTTATTTCGGTTGCCGTTGAGCCAAAAACCAAGGATGACCAGGAAAAAATGGGTATCGCTCTGGGCAAACTTGCTCAGGAAGACCCGTCTTTCCGCGTCAAGACTGATGAAGAGACTGGTCAAACGATCATCTCTGGCATGGGCGAATTGCACCTGGACATCCTGGTTGACCGGATGCGCCGTGAGTTCAACGTCGAAGCCAACATCGGTAAACCACAGGTTTCCTATCGTGAGAAGATCACGAAGGCTTGTGAGATCGAAGGCAAGTTCGTTCGTCAGTCCGGCGGTCGTGGTCAGTTTGGCCATTGCTGGATCCGTTTTGCCCCTGCTGATGAAGGTCAGGAAGGTCTGCAATTCGTGAACGAAGTAGTGGGTGGTGTTGTTCCTAAGGAATACATCCCGGCTATCCAGAAGGGTATCGAAGAGCAGATGAAGAACGGTGTTGTTGCCGGCTATCCGCTGATCGGCCTGAAGGCTACCGTTTTCGATGGTTCTTACCACGACGTCGACTCCAACGAGATGGCGTTCAAGGTGGCGGCCTCCATGGCGACCAAGCAACTGGCTACCAAAGGTGGCGGTGTTGTTCTTGAGCCGATCATGAAGGTTGAAGTTGTAACACCTGAGGACTACATGGGTGACGTGATGGGTGACCTGAACCGTCGTCGTGGTCTGATCCAGGGTATGGAAGATACGGTTTCCGGCAAGGTTATCCGCGCCGAAGTTCCGTTGGGTGAGATGTTCGGTTATGCAACCGACGTCCGCTCCATGTCTCAGGGTCGCGCGAGCTACTCTATGGAATTCTCCAAATACTCCGAAGCTCCGTCGAATGTCGTCGAAGCTATCGTTAAAAAACAAGGCTGATTCAGCCCCTTTAGGCTAGGAGTTCACTGTCGTGGCTAAAGAAAAATTTGAACGTAACAAACCGCACGTCAACGTTGGCACCATCGGTCACGTTGACCACGGTAAAACCACTCTGACCGCTGCTCTGACTCGCGTTTGCTCCGAAGTTTTCGGTTCCGCAAAGGTTGACTTCGACAAGATCGACAGCGCCCCGGAAGAGAAAGCTCGTGGTATCACCATCAACACCGCTCACGTTGAATACGATTCGTCCGTGCGTCACTACGCACACGTTGACTGCCCAGGTCACGCCGACTACGTAAAAAACATGATCACCGGTGCTGCTCAGATGGACGGCGCTATCCTGGTTTGTTCGGCTGCTGATGGTCCGATGCCACAAACTCGTGAGCACATCCTGCTGTCCCGTCAGGTTGGCGTTCCGTACATCGTTGTCTTCCTGAACAAGGCTGACATGGTTGACGACGCTGAGCTGCTGGAACTGGTTGAGATGGAAGTGCGCGATCTGCTGAGCACTTACGACTTCCCGGGCGACGACACTCCGATCATCATCGGTTCGGCTCTGATGGCTCTGAACGGCCAAGACGACAACGAAATGGGTACTTCGGCTGTCAAGAAGCTGGTTGAGACTCTGGACAGCTACATCCCAGAGCCTGAGCGCGCTATCGACAAGCCGTTCCTGATGCCAATCGAAGACGTATTCTCGATCTCCGGTCGCGGTACTGTTGTAACTGGTCGTGTTGAGCGTGGCATCATCAAGATCCAGGAAGAAGTAGAAATCGTAGGTCTGCGTGACACTACCAAAACTACTTGCACTGGCGTTGAGATGTTCCGCAAGCTGCTGGACGAAGGCCGTGCTGGTGAGAACTGCGGCGTTCTGCTGCGTGGCACCAAGCGTGACGACGTTGAGCGTGGCCAGGTTCTGGTCAAGCCAGGCACCGTCAAGCCGCACACTCAGTTCGAAGCTGAAATCTACGTTCTGAGCAAGGAAGAAGGCGGTCGTCACACTCCGTTCTTCAAAGGCTACCGTCCACAGTTCTACTTCCGTACTACCGACGTAACTGGTAGCTGCGAACTGCCGGAAGGCGTTGAGATGGTAATGCCAGGTGATAACGTGAAAGTTTCCGTTACCCTGATCAAGCCAATCGCAATGGAAGACGGTCTGCGTTTCGCTATCCGTGAAGGCGGTCGTACCGTCGGCGCTGGCGTCGTAGCCAAAATCATCGCTTAAGCGTTGATTCAAGAAAAAGCCTCCGCTTGCGGGGGCTTTTTTATTGGGTTGACACTCTGTTAGCTCGTCTATAGAATTGCGCCTCCTTTTAACGGGCGTATTGCGCTCGGTGGGAACAGCAATCTGGAGTCTGAAATCCAATGCAAAATCAGCAAATCCGTATCAGGTTGAAGGCTTTTGACCATCGCCTGATCGACCAATCAACCCAGGAAATCGTGGAAACCGCGAAACGTACTGGTGCTCAGGTGCGTGGTCCAATTCCACTGCCGACCCGTAAAGAGCGGTTCACCGTTCTGGTTTCCCCGCACGTCAACAAAGACGCGCGCGACCAGTACGAGATCCGCACTCATAAGCGCGTTCTGGACATCGTCCAGCCAACGGATAAAACCGTTGATGCTCTTATGAAGCTTGATCTTGCGGCCGGTGTGGAAGTGCAGATCAGCCTCGGCTAAGACTCGGGTCTTAGTCGTGTAACGCTCTGAAATGGGCGGCCATAGCGGGTGAAAGCCCCGTACACTCATGAGGTTTACAACATGACTATTGGTGTAGTCGGTCGTAAATGCGGTATGACCCGTATTTTCACCGAAGAAGGTGTCTCCATTCCGGTCACGGTCATTGAGATCGAGCCGAATCGCGTCACTCAGTTCAAAACCGAAGAAACCGATGGCTATCGTGCAGTGCAAGTCACTGTCGGCGAGCGTCGCGCTTCGCGTGTTACAGCTGCTCAAGCTGGCCACTTCGCCAAGGCGAATGTAGCTGCTGGTCGCACTGTTCTTGAGTTCCGTCTTGAAGAAGGCGAATACAAGGCTGGCGATCTGATCAACGCTGAAATCTTCGCTGCTGGTCAACTGGTTGATGTAACCGGTCAGTCCAAAGGTAAGGGTTTCCAGGGTACGATCAAGCGCTGGAATTTCCGTGGCCAGGATAACACCCACGGTAACTCCGTATCCCACCGCGTCCCAGGCTCTATCGGCCAGTGCCAGACTCCTGGTCGTGTATTCAAGGGCAAAAAAATGTCCGGTCATATGGGCGCTGAGCGCGTGACCGTGCAGTCCCTCGAAGTAGTGCGCGTGGACGCTGAACGCAATCTGTTGTTGGTCAAGGGCGCTGTTCCTGGCGCTACTGGCGGCAATCTGGTTGTACGTCCAGCAGCCAAGGCTCGCGGTTAAGGGGAAGCTGACATGCAATTAAATGTAAATGACGCTCAAGCAATCGAAGTTTCCGAACTGACATTTGGCGGCGAATTCAACGAGACACTGGTGCACCAGGCAGTCGTAGCCTACATGGCTGGCGGTCGTCAGGGCAGCAAGCAGCAAAAGACCCGTTCCGACGTTTCCGGTGGCGGCAAGCGCCCATGGCGTCAGAAGGGTACTGGTCGCGCTCGTGCCGGTACTATCCGTAGCCCAATCTGGCGTGGCGGCGGTACCACTTTCGCAGCACGTCCTCAGGACCACAGCCAGAAACTCAACAAGAAGATGTATCGCGCTGCTCTGCGTTCCATCCTTGGTGAGCTGGTTCGTACTGAACGTCTGGTCGTGGTTCAGGACTTCGCTGTTGAAGCACCGAAAACCAAAGATCTGCTGAGCAAGCTGAATGGCATGGGTCTGACTGATGTTCTGATCGTGTCGGACGCTGTTGACCAGAATCTGTACCTGGCTGCTCGTAACCTGCCTCACGTCGACGTGCGTGACGTTCAAGGTTCCGATCCAGTTAGTCTGATCGCATACGACAAAGTGTTGATCACTGTGTCGGCCGTGAAGAAATTCGAGGAGCTGCTGGGATGAACCAGGAACGCGTATTTAAAGTTCTACTTGGCCCGCACGTTTCCGAGAAGGCCACGGTTCTGGCTGACAAGAAAGGCCAGTTCGTTTTCAAGGTTGCTACTGATGCAACCAAGCTGGAAATCAAGAAGGCCGTCGAAAGCCTGTTCAGCGTGAAAGTAGAGCGTGTTACTACCCTGAATGTTCTGGGTAAGAGCAAGCGCACTGCTCGCGGTCTGGGCAAGCGTAATGACTGGAAGAAGGCAGTTATCTCCCTTCAGCCAGGCCAAGATCTCGATTTCAGCAGCAGTGCTGAGTAAGGAAGGGGTGCATCATGGCAATCGTTAAATGCAAACCGACTTCCCCTGGCCGCCGTTTTGTGGTCAAGGTGGTCAATCAGGAGCTGCATAAAGGCGCTCCTCACGCACCGCTGCTCGAGAAAAAATCGAAGTCTGGTGGTCGTAACAACAATGGCCGTATCACTACACGTCACGTGGGTGGTGGTCATAAGCAGCACTATCGTTTGGTTGACTTCCGTCGCAACGACAAAGATGGCATCGCTGCCACTGTCGAGCGTATCGAATACGATCCAAACCGTACTGCTCACATCGCTCTGCTGCTGTACGCAGATGGCGAGCGCCGCTACATCATCGCCCCTAAAGGCGTGAGTGCTGGCGACCAGCTGATTGCTGGTGCTTTGGCTCCAATCAAGCCGGGCAACGCTCTTCAACTGCGCAACATTCCAGTTGGTAGCACCGTACACGGCATCGAACTGAAGCCAGGTAAAGGCGCACAGATCGCTCGTTCCGCTGGTGCTTCTGCACAGCTGATCGCTCGTGAAGGCGTGTACGTTACCCTGCGTCTTCGCTCCGGTGAAATGCGCAAAGTACTGGCTGAGTGCCGTGCAACGCTTGGCGAAGTCTCGAACTCCGAGCACAGCCTGCGTTCCCTGGGTAAAGCTGGTGCCAAACGCTGGCGTGGCGTTCGCCCAACCGTTCGTGGTGTTGCCATGAACCCGGTTGACCACCCACATGGTGGTGGTGAAGGTCGTACCTCTGGTGGTCGTCATCCGGTATCGCCGTGGGGCTTCCCGACTAAGG
Source organism: Pseudomonas sp. FG43 (assembly GCF_057809175.1). Taxonomy (NCBI): domain Bacteria; kingdom Pseudomonadati; phylum Pseudomonadota; class Gammaproteobacteria; order Pseudomonadales; family Pseudomonadaceae; genus Pseudomonas; species Pseudomonas sp. FG43. The sequence continues at coordinate 556,529 of NZ_JBMDJL010000001.1, read as the reverse complement.
GCGCGAAGACTCGTGGTAATAAGCGTACCGACAAAATGATCGTCCGTCGTCGCAAGTAAATAGAGGGATACGACAGTGCCACGTTCTCTGAAAAAAGGTCCTTTTATTGATCTTCACCTACTGAAGAAGATCGAAGTGGCGGCGGAAAAGAACGATCGCAAACCAGTGAAAACCTGGTCGCGCCGTTCGATGATCCTGCCACAAATGGTCGGTCTGACCATTGCTGTGCATAACGGTCGTCAGCATGTTCCAGTTCTCGTGAACGAAGACATGGTCGGCCATAAACTGGGCGAGTTTGCCGGTACCCGCACTTATCGTGGGCACGTGGCAGACAAGAAAGCCAAGCGTTAAGGGGTAAGGAACGATGGAAGTAGCCGCTAAGTTGTCGGGCGCTCGAATCTCCGCCCAGAAAGCCCGCTTGGTCGCCGACCAGATCCGCGGGAAGAAGGTGGGCGAAGCGCTCAACCTGTTGGCTTTCAGCAGTAAGAAAGCCGCCGAGATCCTGAAGAAAGTGCTGGAGTCGGCTGTAGCCAACGCCGAGCATAACGAAGGCGCAGACGTTGATGACCTGAAGGTCTCCACCGTTTTCGTCAACGAAGGGCGTTCGCTGAAGCGCATCATGCCACGTGCCAAAGGCCGTGCTGATCGCATCGTCAAGCGGTCTTGCCATATCACTGTCAAGGTCGCTGACAAGTAACGGAGTCGAAGAGATGGGTCAGAAAGTACATCCCATTGGCATTCGCCTGGGAATCGTCAAGGAGCACACCTCCGTCTGGTACGCAGACGGTCGCACTTACGCAGACTACCTGCTGGCAGATCTGCAGGTGCGTGAGTACCTCCAAGACAAACTAAAAAGCGCGTCCGTAAGCCGTATCGATATCCATCGTCCGGCTCAGACAGCACGCATCACCATCCACACCGCTCGTCCAGGTATCGTTATCGGGAAGAAAGGTGAAGATGTTGAGAAACTGCGTCAGGACCTGACCAAGCAAATGGGTGTGCCTGTGCACATCAATATCGAAGAGATCCGCAAGCCGGAGCTCGACGGTATGCTGGTTGCGCAGAGCGTAGCTCAGCAGCTGGAGCGCCGCGTAATGTTCCGTCGCGCTATGAAGCGCGCTGTACAGAACGCCATGCGCATTGGTGCCAAAGGCATCAAAATCCAAGTGAGCGGTCGTCTCGGCGGTGCTGAAATCGCACGTACTGAATGGTATCGCGAAGGTCGTGTGCCACTGCACACCCTGCGTGCCGACATCGACTATGCCAACTACGAAGCTCACACCACTTATGGTGTGATCGGTGTAAAGGTTTGGATCTTCAAAGGCGAAGTAATTGGTGGTCGCCAAGAAGAACTGAAACCACAAGCACCAGCGCCTCGTAAAAAAGCTGCTAAGTAAGGGGTACGCCAAATGTTGCAACCAAAGCGTACGAAGTTCCGCAAGCAAATGACTGGCCACAACCGTGGTCTGGCATTGCGCGGTAGCAAAGTCAGCTTCGGCGAGTTCGCGCTGAAGTCTGTTGCTCGTGGTCGTCTCACCGCTCGTCAGATCGAGTCAGCGCGTCGTGCACTGACACGTCACGTTAAACGTGGCGGCAAGATCTGGATCCGTGTATTCCCGGACAAGCCTATTTCCAAAAAGCCCCTCGAAGTTCGTATGGGTAAAGGTAAGGGTAACGTCGAGTACTGGGTTGCCCAGATTCAGCCAGGCAAAGTCCTGTATGAAATCGAGGGTGTTACTGAAGAGCTGGCGCGTGAGGCTTTCGCCCTGGCTGCTGCAAAGCTGCCGCTCGCCACCTCCTTTGTTAAGCGGACGGTGATGTGATGAAAGCGAATGAACTTCGTGAAAAATCAGCACAGCAGCTGAACGAGCAACTGCTCGGCCTGCTGCGCGACCAGTTCAATCTGCGTATGCAGAAAGCAACTGGCCAGTTGGGGCAGTCTCACCTGCTCTCGCAAGTTAAGCGTGACATCGCTCGCGTGAAGACTGTGCTCAACCAGCAGGCAGGTAAGTAATCATGGCTGAAGCCGAAAAAACCGTCCGTACGCTGACTGGCCGTGTTGTCAGCGACAAGATGGACAAGACCATCACCGTTCTGATTGAGCGTCGCGTCAAGCACCCAATCTACGGTAAATACGTTAAGCGTTCGACTAAGCTGCACGCGCACGACGAAACCAATCAGTGCCATATCGGCGACAAGGTCACTATTCGTGAAACTCGTCCGGTAGCCAAGACCAAGTCTTGGGCGTTGGTTGATATCCTCGAACGCGCTGTGGAAGTCTAAGGACTAGGGGTCGGAGAAATTATATGATTCAGACTCAATCCATGCTCGATGTGGCCGATAACAGCGGCGCTCGCCGCGTTATGTGCATCAAGGTGCTGGGTGGCTCCCATCGTCGTTACGCTGGTATCGGTGACATCATCAAAGTGACCGTCAAGGAAGCAATTCCGCGCGGTAAGGTGAAAAAAGGCCAAGTGATGACTGCTGTTGTAGTCCGCACTCGCCACGGTGTTCGTCGTGCAGACGGCTCCATCATCCGCTTCGATGGCAACGCTGCTGTTCTGTTGAACAACAAGCAAGAGCCGATCGGTACCCGTATCTTTGGGCCAGTGACCCGTGAACTTCGTACTGAGAAGTTCATGAAGATCGTCTCGCTCGCCCCAGAAGTACTGTAAGGAGATCCGACATGCAAAAGATTCGTCGTGACGACGAGATCATCGTGATCGCCGGCAAAGACAAAGGTAAGCGCGGTAAGGTGCTCAAGGTTCTCGCTGATGACCGTCTGGTCGTTGGTGGGATCAACCTGGTGAAGCGTCATACCAAGCCAAACCCGATGTCGGGCGTACAGGGCGGTATCGTCGAGAAAGAAGCGCCACTGCACGCTTCCAACGTCGCCATTTTCAACGGCGCAACCAACAAGGCTGACCGCGTTGGTTTCAAAGTTGAAGACGGCAAGAAAATTCGTGTCTTCAAGTCGACCCAAAAAGCGGTTGATGCTTGAACACTGCTAGGTAGAAGACCATGGCACGACTAAAAGAGATTTACCGGAAGGAAATCGCTCCGAAGCTTAAGGAAGAACTTAAGCTGGCGAACGTGATGGAAGTTCCGCGCGTTACCAAAATCACCCTGAACATGGGTCTGGGCGAAGCGATCGGCGACAAGAAAGTCATCGAGCACGCTGTTGCTGACCTGGAAAAGATCACCGGTCAAAAAGTTGTTGTGACTTACGCTCGGAAATCCATCGCTGGCTTTAAAGTCCGTGAAGGTTGGCCGATCGGCGTCAAAGTAACTCTGCGCCGCGATCGTATGTACGAATTCCTGGATCGTCTGCTGTCGATCTCCCTGCCTCGGGTTCGCGACTTCCGCGGCCTGAATGCCAAGTCCTTCGATGGTCGTGGTAACTACAGCATGGGCGTTAAAGAGCAGATCATCTTCCCGGAAATCGACTACGACAAGATCGATGCTCTCCGCGGTCTGGACATTACCCTGACCACCACTGCCAAGAACGATGACGAAGGCCGCGCACTGCTGCGTGCTTTCAAATTCCCGTTCCGCAACTGATTGGAGTAGGAAAATGGCCAAGAAGAGCATGAAAAACCGTGAGCTGAAGCGTCAGCTCACTGTTGCCAAGTTCGCCGTAAAGCGTGCAGCGCTCAAAGCAATCATCGTTGATCTGAACGCAAGTCCAGAAGCGCGTTGGGAAGCTACCGTAGCTCTGCAGAAGCAACCACGTGACGCAAGCGCTTCGCGCATGCGTAACCGTTGCCGCATCACCGGTCGTCCACACGGCGTCTATCGCAAGTTCGGCCTTGGCCGTAACAAGCTGCGTGAAGCAGCAATGCGTGGCGACGTTCCAGGTCTGGTTAAAGCCAGCTGGTAAGACGTACCTCTCGCTACCTGTCGTCGGTTTCGCAAGAAATCGACGCCAGGTAAGCCGGGAAATCAAATCAAGCCCCTTTTGGGGCTTGATTCGTTTCTGGTGTAGGTCTAGAATTGTCGGCTCGCCTGAGCCCGTGTTTTTACTTGCCCGGAAAATCTCGGCGACAAGCTGTAGCCGCAAGGCTAATTATTTTGTATTAGGAGCGTCTAGCCCATGAGTATGCAGGACCCGTTAGCGGACATGCTAACTCGTATCCGTAATGCCCAGATGGCTGAAAAGCCCGTCGTGAGCATGCCATCTTCCACGTTGAAGGTTGCTGTAGCCAAAGTCCTGAAAGACGAAGGTTACATTGCGGGTTATCAGATCAGCAGCGAAATCAAACCGTTGCTGTCCATCGAGCTGAAGTACTTCGAAGGCCGTCCAGTCATCGAAGAAGTGAAGCGCGTCAGCCGCCCAGGCTTGCGTCAGTACAAGTCCTCCGATGATCTGCCAAAAGTTCGTGGCGGTCTCGGTGTGTCTATCGTCTCCACCAACAAAGGTGTGATGACGGATCGTGCTGCGCGCGCTGCCGGTGTCGGTGGCGAAGTGCTTTGCACTGTGTTCTAAGGGGGGATAAGCATGTCACGCGTAGCTAAGAACCCCGTTAAGTTGCCATCCGGCGTCGAGATCAAACTCGTCGGCCAGCAGCTTTCGGTGAAGGGTGCCAAGGGTACTCTGGAACTGAACGTCCATTCGTCCGTTGAAATTGTTGAAGAAGCTGGTGAGCTGCGTTTTTCTGCTCGCAATGGCGATCAACAGACTCGCGCAATGGCAGGCACAACTCGTGCACTGGTTAACAACATGGTCCAGGGCGTAAGCCAAGGCTTCGAGCGTAAGCTCCAGCTGGTCGGTGTTGGTTACAAAGCGCAAGCAAAAGGCTCGGTCCTGAACCTGGCACTTGGCTTCTCGCACCCGGTGGATTACGAATTGCCAAATGGCATTACCGCTGAGACCCCCAACCAGACCGATATCCTGATTCGTGGTATCGACAAGCAGTTGGTTGGTCAAGTGGCCGCTGAGATCCGCGACTTCCGCCGTCCTGAGCCGTACAAAGGCAAAGGTGTGCGTTACGCAGACGAAGTCGTCCGCCGTAAAGAAGCCAAGAAGAAGTAGGGCATAGCAAATGACCGTCAAAAAAGTTACCCGACTGCGTCGCGCTCGCAAAGCACGCCTGAAAATGCACGAACTAGAAGTCGTGCGTCTCTGCGTGCACCGCTCTTCGCAGCACATTTATGCCCAGGTCATTTCGGCCGACGGCAGCAAAGTCCTGGCAAGCGCCTCGACTTTGGACAAAGAACTGCGTGATGGCGCCACTGGCAACATCGACGCGGCCACTAAGGTTGGCAAGCTGGTCGCCGAGCGTGCAAAAGCCGCTGGCGTATCGCAAGTGGCTTTCGACCGTTCTGGCTTCAAGTACCACGGCCGTGTCAAAGCGCTGGCTGATGCTGCTCGTGAAGGCGGGCTGGAGTTCTAAGTTATGGCAAATAACGACCAAAAACGCGACGAAGGCTACATCGAGAAGCTGGTTCAAGTTAACCGCGTGGCCAAAACCGTAAAAGGCGGCCGTATCTTCACTTTCACTGCGTTGACCGTAGTGGGTGATGGTAAAGGGCGTGTTGGCTTCGGCCGTGGCAAGTCACGTGAAGTGCCTGCTGCAATCCAGAAAGCGATGGAAGCTGCTCGCCGCAACATGATCCAAGTCGATCTGAACGGCACCACTCTGCAGTACGCAATGAAGTCTGCTCATGGCGCTTCCAAGGTGTACATGCAGCCTGCTTCTGAAGGTACCGGTATCATCGCTGGCGGCGCTATGCGCGCAGTGCTGGAAGTTGCTGGTGTCCAGAACGTATTGGCCAAGTGCTACGGCTCTACTAACCCTGTAAACGTGGTTCACGCCACTTTCAAGGGTCTGAAGGGCATGCAGTCTCCTGAGTCCATTGCTGCCAAGCGTGGCAAGCGTGTTGAGGAGATCATCTGATCATGGCTACCGTTAAAGTAACGCTGATCAAAAGCACCGCCGGCCGTCTCCCTAACCACAAACTGTGCGTTAAGGGTCTGGGTCTGCGTCGCATCGGTCACACTGTAGAAGTCCAGGATACTCCCGAAAATCGCGGGATGATCAACAAGGCTTACTACATGCTGCGAGTCGAGGGTTAATCGATGAAACTCAATGATCTGAGTCCAGCGCCGGGTTCCCGTCGCGAAAAGCATCGTCCGGGCCGTGGTATCGGTAGCGGTTTGGGTAAGACTGGTGGCCGTGGTCACAAAGGTCAGACCTCCCGCTCCGGTGGCACTATTGCTCCGGGCTTTGAAGGCGGCCAACAGCCGCTGCATCGTCGTCTGCCAAAATTCGGTTTCGTTTCCCTGAAAGCCATGGACCGCGCAGAAGTGCGTCTGTCCGAGCTGGCCAAAGTGGAAGGCGACATCGTAACTGTGCAGTCCCTGAAGGATGCCAACGTGATTAACCAGAACGTACAGCGCGTGAAAATCATGCTGTCCGGCGAAGTTACTCGCGCTGTCACCATCAAAGGTATCGCAGCCACCAAAGGTGCGCGTGCGGCTATCGAAGCAGCTGGCGGCAAGTTCGAGGAATAAATGGCTAAGCAAGGTGCTCTCTCTGCGCTCGGCAAAGGCGGTATGTCTGAACTCTGGGCTCGTCTGCGTTTTCTGTTCCTGGCGATTATCGTCTACCGAATAGGCGCACACATCCCGGTTCCAGGTATCAACCCGGAGCGACTCGCGGACCTGTTTCGACAGAATGAGGGGACCATTCTTAGCTTGTTCAACATGTTTTCCGGCGGTGCGCTGGAGCGGATGAGCATCTTTGCACTGGGGATCATGCCGTACATTTCGGCATCGATCATCATGCAACTGATGACCGCCGTCAGCCCACAGCTGGAGCAGTTGAAGAAGGAAGGTGAAGCTGGCCGTCGCAAGATCAGCCAGTACACCCGCTACGGCACCGTCGTCCTGGCCCTGGTTCAAGCTACCGGCATGTCCGTTGGCCTGGCTGGTCAGGGCGTTGCTTTCTCTGCAGACATCGGCTTCCACTTCGTAGCTGTCACCACCTTTGTGGCTGGTGCAATGTTCATGATGTGGCTGGGCGAGCAGATTACCGAGCGCGGTGTTGGTAACGGTATCTCGATGTTGATTTTCGCAGGTATCGTCGCCGGTCTTCCGAGAGCGATTGGGCAGTCTTTCGAGTCTGCACGTCAGGGTGATATCAATATCTTCGCCTTGGTCGCCATCGGTTTGCTGGCAGTAGCGATCATCGGTTTCGTGGTGTTCATTGAGCGTGGTCAGCGTCGTATTGCTGTTCACTACGCCAAGCGTCAGCAAGGCCGCAAGGTCTTCGCAGCGCAGACCAGCCACTTGCCGCTGAAAGTGAACATGGCCGGTGTTATTCCTGCCATTTTCGCGAGCAGCATCTTGCTGTTCCCGGCTTCGTTGGGGTCCTGGTTCGGTCAGTCTGAAGGTATGGGCTGGTTGCAGGACATCTCGCAGTCGATCGCTCCTGGTCAGCCGTTGAATATTCTGCTGTTTAGTGCAGGGATTATTTTCTTCTGCTTCTTCTATACGGCGTTGATGTTCAATCCGAAAGACGTAGCGGAAAACCTGAAGAAGTCCGGTGCCTTTATTCCGGGCATCCGTCCAGGTGAGCAGTCTGCGCGCTACATTGATGGCGTACTGACTCGCTTGACCATGTTCGGTGCTCTTTATATGACGGCCGTGTGTCTGCTTCCCCAGTTTCTGGTGGTTGCGGCAAACGTACCGTTCTACCTTGGCGGGACCTCGTTGCTGATCGTGGTCGTGGTTGTGATGGACTTTATGTCGCAAGTACAATCTCACCTCGTTTCGCACCAGTATGAATCCCTGATGAAGAAAGCCAACCTGAAGGGTTACGGCAGCGGCGGCGGAATGCTGCGCTGAGGTACCCATAAGGTTCGAGGAGTTGGTGATGAAAGTTCGTGCATCGGTGAAAAAGCTGTGCCGTAACTGCAAGATTATTCGCCGCGAAGGTGTTGTTCGAGTAATTTGCAGCGCGGAACCACGTCATAAACAGCGCCAAGGCTGATTGTGATTTGTGCTTAAGCCCAGCAGCTAGTGCGCTGCTGGGTTGATTATTTGTTACTACAGCGATATTATCTCGCGCCCTATTTCTTGGCTTCCGGGGCGTAGGTAGCTGTCAATTGGAGTCCCACTGAATGGCCCGTATTGCAGGCGTTAACATTCCAGATAACAAGCATACTGTTATCTCGCTGACCTACATCTATGGTGTTGGTCGCACTACTGCACAGAAAATTTGTGCAACCACTGGGGTTAACCCAGCGGCAAAGATCAAAGATCTGAGCGACGAGCAGATTGAACAGCTGCGTGGCGAAGTGGCGAAGTTCACCACTGAAGGTGACCTGCGTCGCGAAATCAACATGAAAATCAAGCGCTTGATGGACTTGGGCTGCTACCGCGGTCTGCGTCATCGTCGTGGTCTTCCAGTACGCGGTCAGCGTACCAAGACCAACGCGCGTACTCGCAAAGGTCCGCGTAAGCCGATCCGCAAGTAATCGCTCCAGCGTATCGACAGGAATTTAGTCATGGCAAAACCTGCTGCTCGTCCTCGTAAAAAAGTTAAAAAGACAGTGGTTGATGGCATCGCCCACATCCACGCGTCGTTTAACAACACAATCGTCACCATTACCGATCGTCAAGGTAACGCTCTTTCCTGGGCTACCTCCGGCGGTTCGGGTTTCCGTGGTTCCCGCAAGTCCACCCCGTTCGCTGCTCAAGTAGCTGCCGAGCGTGCTGGTCAAGCTGCGCTGGAGTACGGTCTGAAGAACCTCGACGTCAATGTCAAGGGTCCAGGCCCAGGTCGTGAATCCGCTGTCCGTGCATTGAACGGCTGTGGCTATAAGATCGCCAGCATCACCGACGTGACGCCAATCCCGCACAACGGGTGCCGTCCGCCGAAGAAGCGCCGCGTGTAATCCAGGAGACTGTAAGAAATGGCTCGTTACATTGGTCCAAAATGCAAACTTGCTCGTCGTGAAGGCACCGATCTCTTTCTGAAGAGCGGCGTTCGCGCTATCGAATCCAAGTGCAACATCGAAGCAGCTCCAGGCATCCACGGTCAACGCCGCGGTCGTCAGTCCGATTACGGTACCCAGCTGCGTGAAAAGCAAAAAGTCCGTCGTATCTACGGCGTTCTCGAGCGTCAGTTCAGCGGCTACTACAAAGAAGCTGCCGGCAAGAAAGGCGCAACAGGCGAAAACCTGCTGCAATTGCTCGAATGCCGTCTGGACAACGTTGTATATCGTATGGGCTTCGGCTCGACTCGTGCCGAATCCCGTCAACTGGTTTCGCACAAGTCGATCAGCGTCAACGGCAAAACCGTTAACGTTCCTTCTTACCAGGTTCGTGCTGGTGACGTAGTCGCTATTCGCGAGAAGGCCAAGAACCAACTGCGTATTGTCCAGGCTCTCGATCTGTGTGCCCAACGTGGCCGCGTAGAATGGGTAGAAGTAGACACTGAAAAGAAATCGGGCGTTTTCAAAAGCGTTCCAGCTCGCAGTGATCTATCCGCCGACATCAACGAAAGCCTGATTGTCGAGCTCTACTCCAAGTAAGGGCTAGAAAATAGGTGCATCCATGCAGATTTCGGTAAATGAGTTCCTGACACCCCGCCATATTGATGTGCAGGTTGTCAGTCCAACCCGCGCCAAGATTACTCTCGAGCCTCTCGAGCGTGGTTTTGGCCATACCCTGGGCAACGCGCTTCGCCGCATTCTGTTGTCCTCCATGCCCGGCTGTGCAGTAGTCGAGGCCGAGATTGACGGTGTACTCCATGAGTACAGCGCTATCGAAGGTGTACAGGAAGACGTAATTGAAATCCTGTTGAACCTTAAAGGTCTGGCTATCAAGCTGCACGGTCGAGACGAAGTTACGCTGACCTTGTCGAAGAAGGGTTCGGGGGTGGTTACCGCTGCCGATATTCAGCTGGATCATGATGTCGAGATCGTTAATCCCGATCACGTAATCGCTAACCTGGCGTCTAACGGCGCCTTGAACATGAAGCTCGTAGTAGCTCGTGGTCGTGGTTATGAACCGGCAGACTCGCGTCAGAGCGATGAAGATGAAAGCCGCAGCATTGGTCGTCTGCAGCTTGACTCTTCGTTCAGCCCAGTACGTCGCATCGCCTACGAGGTGCAAAACGCCCGTGTCGAGCAGCGTACCAACCTGGACAAGCTGGTTATTGATATGGAAACCAACGGTACTCTGGATCCTGAAGAGGCTATCCGTCGTGCTGCAACCATTCTGCAACAGCAGTTGGCTGCGTTCGTCGACCTCAAAGGTGACAGCGAACCAGTGGTAATCGAACAGGAAGATGAGATCGATCCGATCCTCCTCCGTCCGGTTGACGATTTGGAACTGACCGTGCGTTCGGCCAACTGCCTTAAGGCGGAGAACATTTACTACATCGGCGACCTGATTCAGCGTACCGAAGTAGAACTGTTGAAGACTCCGAACCTGGGCAAGAAGTCCCTGACTGAGATCAAGGATGTCCTGGCTTCTCGTGGTCTTTCCCTCGGCATGCGCCTCGACAACTGGCCGCCTGCAAGTCTTAAGAAGGACGACAAGGCGACTGCCTGATCGTCGTAATCACCGAACGTTGTGTTTGGTAAGGAATGAACCATGCGTCATCGTAAAAGTGGACGTCACCTGAGCCGTACCAGCTCTCACCGCAAGGCCATGTTCCAGAACATGGCGGTGTCGCTGTTCGAGCACGAGCTGATCAAAACTACACTGCCAAAAGCCAAGGAACTGCGCCGCGTTGCCGAGCCGCTGATCACCCTGGCCAAGGTAGACAGCGTTGCTAACCGTCGTTTGGCTTTCGACCGTACTCGTTCGAAAGAAATCGTTGGTAAGCTGTTCAACGATCTGGGCAAGCGCTATGCAACCCGTCAGGGCGGCTATCTGCGTATCCTCAAGTGCGGTTTCCGCGCTGGCGACAACGCGCCAATGGCGTACGTCGAGCTGGTTGATCGTCCTGTCGGTGGTGTTGTAGAAGCTGCTGAATAAGACGTCAGTCTGAACAAAGAACCGGGCCTTGTGCCCGGTTTTTTGTTTTTTGAAATTCGTAAAAACTATCAGCTCGTATAATTTAATAAATTTGAGAGTGTTTCAGTTCTGACCAATAATCCTCCTCAGACCATTAGCCAGCCCTATAAGACTGAGGAAGAATCGAATGAGCCAGACTAAAACGCTTACGACTGCGAGCGGTGCGCCAGTAGCGGATAACCAGAACTCCCGTTCGGCCGGCGCACGCGGTCCATTGCTGCTCGACGATTTCCATCTGATCGAGAAACTTGCCCATTTCAACCGTGAGAACATCCCGGAGCGTCGCGTACACGCCAAGGGTTCGGGTGCTCACGGCACTTTCACGGTCACCCGCGATATCACCCAATACTCCAGCGCCAAGCTCTTTGAGTCGGTCGGCAAGCAGACGCCTATATTCCTGCGCTTCTCCACCGTAGGCGGCGAGCGTGGTTCGGCTGATACCGAACGTGACCCACGTGGTTTCGCCGTGAAGTTCTACACTGAAGAAGGTAACTGGGACATCGTGGGTAACAACACACCAGTGTTCTTCATCCGCGACCCGCTGAAATTCCCGGATTTCATCCACACCCAAAAACGTCTGCCGCAGAGCAACCTGAAAAGCGCACAAGCGATGTGGGACTTCTGGTCGTACTCCCCCGAGGCTCTGCACCAGATCACCATCCTGTTTTCGGACCGGGGTATTCCTGATGGCTACCGCCACATGCACGGCTTCGGCAGTCACACCTACAGCCTGATCAGCGCTGCGGGTGAACGTCACTGGGTCAAATGGCACTACAAGTCCAAACAGGGCATCAAAAACCTGACACCTGCGGATGCGGCTCGTCTGGCAGGTACTGACCCGGACTACGCACAGCGCGACCTGTTTACTGCCATCGAGCGTGGTGAGTTCCCGAAATGGCAGGTGTGCATCCAGTTGATGACCGAAGCCCAGGCCGCCAATCATCACGAGAACCCGTTCGATGTGACCAAGACCTGGTCGCAGAAAGAGTTTCCTCTGATCGAAGTGGGTGAGCTGGAACTCAACCGTAACCCGCTCAACTACTTCGCCGAAGTCGAGCAGGCCGCTTTTGGTCCGAGCAATATGGTGCCAGGCGTTGGTCTTTCGCCTGACCGTATGCTCCAGGGGCGAGTGTTCGCCTACGCCGATGCTCACCGCTACCGTGTAGGAACCAATCACCAGCACTTGCCGATCAATGCTGCTAAAAGCCCGGTAAACAGCTATCAGCGTGACGGAGCAATGGCATTTGGCAGCAATGGTGGTGCAGCTCCGAACTATGAGCCAAACAGCTACGCGGACGCGCCAAAACAGGCTCCTCGTTATGCCGAACCGGCTCTGGCCTTGAGTGGCGCTGCCGATCGTCACGATCATCGTGAAGACACCGACTATTACAGCCAGGCTGGCAAGTTGTTCAACCTGATGGATGCCGATCAGAAGGCGCTGTTGATCAACAATATTGCCGGTGCGATGCAAGGGGTTTCCAGCGATGTGGTGCAGCGTCAGTTGCAGTACTTCTTCAAAGCTGACCCTGCTTATGGCGAAGGTATTGCCAAAGCTTTGGGCGTCCAGTTGGGCTAAGTCGAAGTGAGAAACAGAACCGCCCTCATTTGGGCGGTTTTTCGCTTCTGATAACCCTTTTTTCGCCGCTTTTTATCGGATTATTGCGTTTTTGGAAGTGACCTGACAGTCAGCTTGGTTCAAACTATGGCCTTTCAGCAGGGAGATCTGGTGCGATGCAAGGCCATCCAGAAGTAATCGATTATCTGAACACGTTGCTCACTGGCGAACTGGCTGCTCGTGACCAATATTTCATCCATTCGCGTATGTACGAAGACTGGGGTTTCGCCAAGCTCTACGAACGCATAAATCATGAAATGGAAGAAGAAGCGCAACACGCCGATGCGCTGATCCGCCGTATCCTGATGCTCGAAGGCACGCCGCGCATGCGCCCGGATGATCTGGATATCGGTACCACGGTGCCTGAAATGCTCGCCAGCGACCTGCGTCTTGAATACAAGGTGCGCGCTGCGCTGTGTAAAGGCATCGAGCTGTGCGAACTGCACAAGGATTACATCAGTCGCGACATCCTGCGCCTGCAACTGGCTGACACTGAAGAAGATCACACCTACTGGCTGGAGCAGCAGACCGGTCTGATCAAAGCTATCGGCCTGGAAAACTACCTGCAATCGCAGTTCTGATTTCCCCCCGTATAGCAAAAAGCCCCTGCACACTGACGTGGCAGGGGCTTTTTCATTTTGCGTTTCTAGACAATCGACTGACTCAAGCACGGTCCCTGATCAGCAGAGGCTTGAGATAGTGTCCGGTATAGGACTGCTCCATCTCTGCCACTTCTTCCGGCGTGCCGGTGGCGATAATCTGTCCGCCTCTTGAACCACCTTCCGGCCCGAGATCCACCAGCCAGTCGGCGGTCTTGATGACGTCCAGGTTGTGCTCAATCACTACCACTGTGTTGCCGTGATCGCGCAGGCGATGCAAGACATCAAGCAATTGCTGAATATCGGCAAAGTGCAGACCGGTGGTAGGTTCGTCGAGGATATACAGCGTCTTGCCGGTATCACGCTTGGAGAGCTCGCGAGACAGCTTTACCCGTTGTGCCTCACCGCCTGACAAGGTTGTCGCCGACTGCCCCAGCTTGATGTAGGAAAGCCCCACATCCATCAGCGTTTGCAGCTTGCGCGCCAGGGCCGGAACGGCATCGAAGAAGACACGGGCCTCTTCAATGGTCATTTCCAGCACCTCATGGATGCTCTTGCCCTTGTACTTGATCTCCAGCGTTTCGCGGTTGTAGCGCTTGCTCTTGCACACGTCGCAAGGGACATAAATGTCCGGCAGGAAGTGCATCTCGACCTTGATCAGGCCGTCACCCTGGCAAGCCTCGCAGCGCCCGCCCTTGACGTTGAACGAGAAGCGCCCAGGACCATAACCGCGAGACCGAGATTCCGGCACACCAGCAAACAGCTCACGAATAGGCGTGAACAGTCCGGTGTAGGTCGCCGGGTTCGAGCGAGGTGTACGGCCGATCGGGCTCTGGTCGATGTCCACGACCTTGTCCAGATGCTGCAAGCCATTGATGCTGTCGTGGGTTGCGGCTTCCAGAGTTGTTGCGCCGTTGAGCGCTGTGGCGCTGAGCGGGAACAGAGTGTTGTTGATCAGTGTCGACTTGCCTGAGCCGGAAACACCGGTCACGCAGGTCAGCAAACCAATCGGGATATCCAGGTTCACATTGCGCAGGTTGTTGCCGCGCGCGCCCTTGAGCGTAAGCGACAGCTTCTTGTTACGTGGCGTGCGCTTGGCCGGTACTTCAATCTTGACCCGGCCTGACAGGTACTTGCCTGTCAACGAGTCAGGATGGCTCATCACCTCGTCAGGTGTACCTTCAGCGACAATATTGCCGCCGTGTACGCCAGCGCCCGGGCCGATGTCCACGACATAGTCAGCAAGGCGAATAGCATCTTCATCATGCTCGACCACGATCACGGTATTGCCGATATCGCGCAGGTGCTTGAGTGTGCCCAGCAAGCGGTCGTTATCGCGTTGATGCAGACCAATCGACGGCTCGTCGAGGATGTACATCACCCCCACCAGGCCAGCACCGATCTGGCTCGCCAGGCGAATACGCTGCGCTTCACCACCCGACAGGGTATCGGCGCTGCGATCCAGCGTCAGGTAATCCAGGCCGACGTTGACCAGGAACTGCAAGCGCTCGCGGATCTCCTTGAGAATCTTGTCGGCGATTTCGCCACGGCGTCCGGTCAGCTTCAGGCCACTGAAATAGTCGGTGGCATCGCCAATCGGCAGGTTGGTGACCGCTGGCAGGGTTTTCTCGCCGACCCAGACGTGACGAGCCTCGCGACGCAAACGAGTGCCACGGCAATCCGGGCAAGGCTGAGTGCCGAGGAACTTGGCCAGCTCTTCACGGACGGTTGCCGACTCGGTTTCCCGGTAGCGTCGCTCAAGGTTCGGCACGATGCCTTCAAATGGATGCGCACGTTTGACGATATCGCCGCGATCATTCAGATAACGGAAGTCGACATTCTGTGTGCCGCTACCGTTAAGCAGGATTTTCTGCGTTTCGGGAGCCAGCTCCTTGAACGGCACTTCCAGGCTGAAGTCGTAGTGCTTGGACAGCGAGCCCAGCATCTGGAAGTAATAGACGTTACGCCTGTCCCATCCGCGTATCGCTCCCTCTGCCAGCGTCAGCTCGGCATTGACCAGTCGCTTCACATCGAAGTACTGCTTCACGCCCAGCCCGTCACAGGTCGGGCACGCACCGGCCGGGTTGTTGAAGGAGAACAACTTGGGTTCCAGCTCGCTGATGGCATGGCCGCAGATCGGGCAGGCAAAGCGCGCAGAGAAGATGATTTCTTCGCCTGGCTCATCATCCATCGGCGCGACCAGCGCGATGCCGTCGGCCAGCTTCAATGCGGTCTCGAACGACTCGGCCAGGCGCTGCTGCAAGTCCGGGCGAACCTTGAAACGGTCTACCACCACGTCGATGGAGTGCTTCTTTTGTTTGTCCAGCTTGGGCAGTTCGTCGAGTTCAAACAGCTTGCCGTTGACGCGAGCCCGGACGAAGCCCTGAGCGCGCAGTTCCTCGAATACCGAAAGATGCTCGCCCTTGCGCTCGCGAATGACCGGTGCCAGCAGCATCAATTTGCTGCCTTCGGGCTGCGCCAGAACCAGATCGACCATCTGGCTGACGGTCTGGGCTTCCAGCGGAATATCGTGATCCGGGCAGCGTGGTTGACCGACCCGCGCGTACAGCAGACGCAGGTAGTCGTAAATCTCGGTAATGGTGCCGACGGTCGAACGCGGGTTATGGGAGGTGGATTTCTGCTCGATGGAAATCGCAGGCGACAGGCCTTCGATAGTATCGACGTCCGGTTTTTCCATCATCGAAAGAAATTGACGGGCGTAGGCAGAAAGAGACTCGACATAACGTCGCTGGCCTTCGGCATACAACGTATCGAACGCCAGCGATGACTTGCCGGAACCGGACAACCCGGTAATAACGATCAGTTTGTCGCGCGGAAGGGTCAGGTCAATGTTTTTCAGGTTGTGGGTTCGTGCCCCACGTATCAGGATCTTGTCCACTGCGGCCTCGCTTGGCGGGCATAAACATCGGAGTATACGGCTGCATGCCATTACGCGGCAAAGCGTCGCGTATCTCTCGTGTATGTGCTGTACCTCGATGGGACTGGTAGAATCGCCGCCGGTTCACACGAGGTTTTTCCATGCACGATCCCTACAGCGAACGGATGAGTAGCGGCGAGACACGCGCAGCAGGCGGTCTGGCCCTGGTGTTCGCTTTCCGAATGCTTGGCATGTTCATGGTTCTGCCGGTCCTGGCAACATACGGTATGGACCTGGCGGGCGCGAGTCCGGCCCTGATTGGTCTGGCCATCGGGGCCTATGGACTGACGCAGGCCGTGTTGCAGATTCCGTTCGGCGTCATCTCCGACCGGATCGGGCGACGTCCCGTGATTTATCTGGGGCTGATCGTCTTTGCACTTGGCAGCCTGGTGGCCGCCAATGCCGACACGATCTGGGGCGTTATTCTCGGGCGCGTCCTGCAAGGTGCCGGCGCGATATCCGCGGCCGTCATGGCCTTGCTGTCAGACCTGACCCGCGAGCAGCACCGCACCAAGGCCATGGCCATGATCGGCATGACCATCGGTCTGTCGTTCGCCATCGCCATGGTGGTGGGGCCTTTGCTGACGGGGGCTTTTGGCCTGTCAGGACTGTTTCTGGCTACGGGTGGCATGGCGCTGCTGGGAATACTGATCGTGGCGTTCGTCGTCCCGAAAGCCAATGGTCCGTTATTGCACCGTGAGTCGGGCGTCGCTAAACAGGCATTGGGAGCGACCCTGCGTCATCCGGATCTGCTGCGTCTGGATTTGGGTATCTTCGTGTTGCACGCGATGCTGATGTCCAGTTTCGTCGCATTACCGCTGGCGCTGGTGGAAAAGGCCGGTTTGCCCAAGGAGCAGCACTGGTGGGTCTACCTCACGGCACTGTTGATCTCCTTCTTTGCGATGATCCCGTTCATCATCTACGGAGAAAAAAAGCGTCAGATGAAGCGCGTGTTGCTCGGCGCCGTCACAGTTCTGATGCTCTCTGAGCTATCCTTCTGGGCATTCGGCGACACGCTGCGGGCGCTGGTGATCGGGACAGTGGTATTCTTTACCGCGTTCAACCTGCTGGAAGCGTCCTTGCCGTCCCTGATCAGCAAAGTATCGCCGGCGGGCGGAAAAGGCACGGCGATGGGAGTTTATTCAACCAGCCAGTTCCTTGGTTCGGCTGCAGGTGGGATACTCGGCGGCTGGTTGTTCCAGCATGGTGGCCTCGACGTGGTTTTCCTGGGAGGCGCTGGCATGGCCGCCATCTGGCTTGCCTTTGCAGTAACCATGCGTGAACCGCCGTACGTGACGAGCCTGCGCCTGCCGTTGTCGGCCGAGGCCCAGCGTGAAGCAGGCCTGGTAGAGCGTTTAATGTCCGTAGCAGGCGTGACGGATGCAGTGGTGGTGGCTGAAGAGGCCGCCATCTATATCAAACTCGATACAAAATTATTGGATCGTGCGTCTCTGGAAAAGCTGGTCAACCCGGCCCCTGAAGCGTGCGAAGCCTAGGAGAACGTTATGGCCCGTGGGGTTAACAAAGTCATATTGGTCGGTACATGCGGCCAGGATCCCGAAGTTCGCTACTTGCCTAACGGTAACGCCGTGACCAACCTGAGTCTGGCAACCAGCGAACAATGGACTGACAAGCAGACCGGTCAGAAAGTCGAAAAGACCGAATGGCACCGTGTTTCGATGTTCGGCAAGGTCGCCGAAATCGCTGGCGAATACCTGCGCAAGGGTTCCCAGGTCTACATCGAAGGCAAGCTGCAGACCCGTGAGTGGGAAAAAGACGGCATCAAGCGCTACACCACCGAAATCGTCGTCGACATGCAAGGCACCATGCAACTGCTGGGCGGCCGTCCACAAGGCGATGCCCAACAAGGTCAAGGCGGTGGCAACTACGGCAACTCCGCGCCACGCCCACAGCAGTCGCGCCCGCAATCGGCTCCGCCACAGCAGTCGTATTCGCAACAGCCACAACGCGAATCCCGCCCGGCTCCGCAACAGCAAGCACCACAGCCGGCTGCTGATTTCGACAGCTTTGATGATGATATTCCGTTCTGAGTATTCAGCCTTTTCAGAACCGCGCTAATTGAAAAGCGAAGCCCTTGCCGGCTTCGCTTTTTTATTGCCCGCAGATTCCAGTTTCTCCCACACCCTTCTCAGCTTTGATAAATTCCCACCCCACAAACCCTACCGCTCCAGACCCCGGAACCATCATGGCGAAAAAAGCAGGCAAGTCGTCCGAGGCAGCGGATTCATCGCTGTCCAAAAAGGCATCGAGCCTCACTCTGATTGACGTGGCGAAGGTGGCGGGTGTTTCGCCCATCACGGTTTCCCGGGCCTTGCATCGTCCTGATGTGGTCAGCAAGGAGGCGCGGGAGAAGGTGCTTGAGGCGGTGCGCAAGACGGGTTATGTGCCGAATATGCTGGCCGGTGGGCTCGCCAGTAACAAGAGCCGGCTGGTGGCGATTTTCCTGCCGACCATCGCCAACTCCATTTTTGCCGATACCGTCCAGGCGCTGATGGACCGTTTGGCCGAAGCTGGTTATCAGACGCTTCTGGGGCTCACCGGTTATTCGGCCGAGCAGGAAGAGAAATTGCTTGAGGCCGTATTGGGGCGGCGTCCTGATGGCATCGTGTTGACGGGGACTTTGCACACCGAGTCCAGTCGCCTGCGGCTGGCGCAGGCGGGGATTCCTGTCGTCGAGGCCTGGGACTTGAGTGATGACCCGCTCGATATGCTGGTGGGGTTTTCCCATGAGGGCGTCGGCCAGGCCACTGCCCGGCATCTGCTTGCCAAGGGTTACAAGCGTTTTGCTGTGGTGACCATCAGCGACCCTCGCGGCCTGCGTCGCAGCGACAGCCTGGTCGCCGAACTGAACCGGCACGGGATGAATAATGTGCCCATGCAAGTGCTGACGCCGCCCGCGACGCTGGAAACCGGGCGGGAAGGGCTGCGGCAGTTACTGGAAAGCTCTGAAACGCCGGATGTGGTGGTGTGCAGTTCCGATACCGTGGCTCAAGGTGTTCTGGCCGAAGCTGCCAGTCGAGGGCTGCGAGTGCCGGAGGACCTGGCGGTCATGGGCTTCGGGGATCTGAGCAGTGCCGCTCAGGTTTATCCGGCGCTTTCGACGGTGCGGGTCGATGGCAAGCACATTGGCGATCAGGTCGCGCAGGCGTTGCTGGATCGTTTCAACTACCCGGCTTCAAGCGCTGATCCAGTGCGGATAGATACGGGATTCACCTTGGTCGATCGCCAAAGTACCTGAGTTCCTTTTCTCGTCAGTCACTGTACGAGTCGTTGAATGATTGCGCAATCAGTGTAGTATCGGCTTCACGGTCACCGGCGTAGTCCCGCGGTGGCTTTTTTTTGAGTGCGAATGATTGCGCAATCATTTTGCCGTCTGGACAGCCAAGGAGAAGAGCCTGATGCATGCACAACAACAAAACCTCAAGTCTTCCGATGATGACCGGATTGCCTACGTCAAGGTGTCCTCGGTATTCCTGCCGCTGGCCAACCCGATCAGCGATGCCAAGGTGCTGACCGGTCGGCAAAAGCCGATGACCGAAATCGCCATTCTGTTCGCCGAAATCGAAACGGTAGACGGCCATCGTGGCCTGGGCTTCAGCTATTCCAAGCGCGCCGGTGGGCCGGGGCAGTTTGCCCATGCGAAGGAAATTGCCCCGGCTTTGATTGGCGAAAATCCCAGTGACATTGCCAGGCTGTGGACAAAACTCTGCTGGGCTGGTGCTTCGGTCGGGCGCAGCGGCATGTCGACCCAGGCCATCGGTGCTTTCGACGTCGCGCTCTGGGATCTCAAGGCCAAGCGCGCGAACTTGTCTCTGGCACGGCTGCTCGGCGCTCAGCGTGATTCGGTGCGTTGCTACAACACCTCGGGCGGCTTTCTGCATACCCCGCTGGAGCAGTTGATGAAGAACACCGACTTGTCCCGCGAGAAGGGCATCGGCGGTATCAAGTTGAAAGTCGGACAGCCGGATTGCGCCCTCGATATTCATCGTGTCAGCACCGTTCGCAAGCACCTTGGGGATAACTTCCCGTTGATGGTCGATGCCAACCAGCAATGGGACCGTCCGACCGCTCAACGCATGTGCCGTCGTTTCGAGGAGTTCAACCTGATCTGGATCGAAGAGCCGCTGGATTGCTACGACGCCGAAGGCCATGCCGCGCTGGCGCAGCAGTTCGACACGCCGATTGCGACCGGGGAGATGCTCACCAGCGTTGCCGAGCACGCCGAGTTCATCAAGTTGCGCGGTGCTGATTTCCTTATGCCGGATGCGCCGCGAGTGGGTGGTATTACGCCTTACCTGAAAGTTGCAGCCATGGCCGAGCAGGCAGGTGTGATGCTGGCACCGCACTTCGCCATGGAGCTTCACGTTCATCTGGCCGCGACTTATCCGACAGAACCTTGGGTCGAGCACTTCGAGTGGCTGGAGCCGCTGTTCAACGAGCGTCTGGAAACCCGCGATGGCCGTATGCTGGTGCCAACCCGCCCAGGCCTTGGCCTGTCGTTGAGCGAGCAGGTCAAGCCGTGGACTGCGCAGGTCGCAGAAGTCGGCGCCCGCCCATAAACCTGTTTTGACTGCCCGGCATGCGGCGAATGCCGGGCGGTCTTTTTATCCTCAGTGTGAATGCCGCGGAGCGCCGCCGCTGCGTGCAATCACTTTCATATGCAGGGTGGCCGGTTCCAGACAGCCACCTGTGGATAACTGCCCGACCAGTTGCCGGTAAAGTTCCTGCCATGGCGTCTGTGACGGCGGGATGCTGGGTGTCCAGGCCTGTCGGCGCTGGGCGAGTTCTGCTTCATCCACCAGCAGATTGACCGAGCGAGCATTGAGGTCAACGCGCAGCAAGTCGTTGGTGCGCAGCAGCGCCAGGCCGCCACCTATAGCCGCTTCCGGCGACATATTGAGAATCGACGGGCTGGCCGAGGTCCCGCTCTGGCGACCGTCGCCCAGGCAGGGCAGTGACTCGATACCGCGTTTGATCAGTTCGGCAGGCGGGTCCATGTTGACCACTTCGGCACTGCCGGGATAACCGACAGTGCCAGCGCCTCGAATTACCAGAATGCAGCGTTCATCGATGTCGAGCGCCGGGTCATTGATACGGGCATGGTAATCCTCCGGTCCTTCAAAAACGATGGCGCGGGCTTCAAAGCTGTTTTCGGCACCGGGTTCGGACAGATAGCTTTTGCGGAAGGCCTCGCCTACGACAGACATCTTCATGATGGCGCTGTCGAAGAAGTTGCCGCTGAGCACAATGAAGCCTGCCTTGTGTTTGAGGGGCGCGTCGTAGGGCAGGATCACATCGGTATTACTGGTGAGCGAGTGGCGGACAATGTCGCCCACCGTCTTGCCGCTGACGGTGGCGCAGTCTTCATGCAGGCGTCCGGCTTTTTGTAGCTCGTGCATTACGGCCGGAACGCCACCGGCGTGGTGGAAGCCTTCGCCCAGGTATTTCCCGGCGGGCATGCAGTTGACCAGTAATGGCACATCGACGCCGATGCGCTGCCAGTCGTCCAGGCTCAAGTCGACGCCTATATGGCGAGCGATGGCGATCAGATGGGGCGGGCAATTGCTGGAGGCCCCCAGCGCCGAAGCCACGGCAATCGCATTCTCGAAAGCTTCGCGGGTCATGATCTGCGAGGGGCGCACGTCTTGCAGTACCAGTTCGCAGATACGTTTGCCGGTGGCATAAGCCATTTGCCCGCGCTCGCGATAAGGGGCCGGAATGCTGGCGCAGCCGGGCAGCGACATGCCCAGCGCTTCGGCCAGTGCATTCATGGAAAGCGCAGTGCCCATGGTGTTGCAGTGCCCGACAGAAGGCGACGCTGCCGTGGTCATTTCCATGAAGCCTTCGTAGTCGATTTCTTCGGCGGCCAGCAGTTTGCGGGCGTGCCAGAGCACGGTACCGGAACCGATCAACTCGCCTTTGTGGTGGCCATCGAGCATGGGCCCGCCGGACAGGACGATGGCGGGCAAGTCGGTGGTGGCGGCAGCCATCAGACAGGCCGGAGTGGTCTTGTCACAGCCAGTGGTCAGCACCACGCCATCGAGGGGATAACCGTGCAGGATTTCCACCAGCCCCAGATAGGCCAGGTTGCGGTCCAGAGCTGCTGTTGGTCGACGACTCTGCTCGGCAATCGGATGGACGGGAAACTCCATGGGAATGCCACCTGCATCCCGAATACCAGCCTTGACCCGCTGGGCGAGTTCGATGTGATGGCGGTTGCAGGGCGTCAGGTCGCTGCCGGTCTGGGCGATGCCGATGATCGGGCGGCCGGATTGCAGTTCATCCCGTGTCAGGCCGTAGTTCATGTAGCGTTCGACATAGAGGGCGGTCATGTCGGCGTGATCGGGGTCGTCGAACCATTGCTGGCTGCGTAGAGGGCGTTTCGGGGGCAGGCTCATATTCATTTGTTCTCTTGTTGTCGATTGAGTCTTGAGGGGCTGTCTGTTTCAGCGGGCCAGTAATCCTCGTGCCGAAAGGTTGCGTAGCAGGGCGCCGATACCGAAGGTCCAGGGCGAGGCGATGTCGCTATGAGTGACTTGATTGTGCAGGGCTCCGAGCAACGGGCTGCTGATGCGCACCAGGTCGCCCGTTTTGTGGGTGAACCCCGCACCGGGGTGATCGCGGTCCTCTGTCGGCGCGAACAACGTCCCGAGAAACAGCATGAAACCATCCGGGTATTGATGGTGAGCGTTGAGTGTTTGCCCGACCAGCTCCAGCGGGTCACGGCTGATCTGATTCATGGAACTGGAGCCGTGCAGTAAATAACCTTCCTCACCGCGTACTTGCAGGTCGATGACACAGTTGCGGATATCGTCGAGGCTGAATTGCTCATCGAAGAGCCGGATGAACGGGCCGATGGCGCAGGACGCATTGTTGTCCTTGGCCTTGCCCAGCAACAGCGCGCTGCGACCTTCCACATCCCGCAGGTTGACGTCGTTGCCCAGTGTCGCGCCGTGAACCTGACCATGGCTGTTCACCGCCAGCACCACCTCAGGTTCCGGGTTGTTCCATTGCGAACCGGGATGGATGCCGATCTGGCTGGCGCTACCCACGGCAGCCAGCACCGGGGCCTTGGTGAAAATCTCGGCATCCGGGCCGATACCGACCTCCAGATATTGCGACCACATGCCTTTTTCAATCAGCAGCGCTTTCAGGCGCATGGCCTGCTCGGAGCCGGGTTTGACCGCGCGCAGGTTGTCACCGATCACCTCCCGTACGGTGGCGCGAACCCCTTCGGCCAGGGCCGCGTCACCGCCTGCTTTTTCCTCGATGACTCGTTCGATCATGCTGGCAGCAAAGGTGACGCCCGCCGCCTTGATGACTTGCAGGTCTACCGGTGCCAGCAGGAAAGGCTTTGAGGTATCGGCGTGAGCGCCTGTGTTGGCCAGCAGTTCTTCAACGCTGGCGATGAAGTCGCCAGGGGCGTGGGCAAGCGCTTGCAGAGGCGCGTCCTGCTCAAGCAGGTCACTGAGCGTCGCGAAATGACGGGACAGGTCGAATACTCCGTCAGCCCGCAGAACGATGGGGGAAGGCCCGGCCAAGGGGCCGGGAATCCATGCACGACCGATCAGGGTCGCGGACGGGCTGTCCAGTGGCAGGGTGTTTTCAGGCGTGAGGTTGATCGACATGGCGCAAGCTTCCTGGTCCATAAAAACTGCACGCTAGGTTGGCCTGTGGATAAACTCCAATGGCAAATTCTCACTTATCGATAACCTGGCGTTATTGCCTTGCAGAGGGAAACCCATGTCTGACCTGTCATTCTCCAACTTCTGCAGTTGGCTCAAATTCAGGCACCTTACGCTTATCGATACCTTGGGGCGCACGCAGAACATGCACCTGGCGGCCCAGCAGATGAATCTCAGCCAACCGGCCCTGAGCAAGATGCTCAAGGAACTCGAAAGCCTGTTCGGCTTTGCGATTTTCGAGCGCTTGCCACGTAGCATGGTGCCCACCGCCCTTGGCGTGCAGGTGGTTCGTTATGCTCAACTCGCACTGAACGACGCCAGAACCTTTGTCGAGCAGATCAACAACCTGAGCGCCGGTGGCCATGGTCATCTCAAGGTGGGCGGTATCTTTGCCGCAACGGCAGTGGTGTTGCCCGAAGCCATTGTGCAGATCAAGGAGCGCTGGCCGTTGCTGGCCATTGAGGTGGTCGAGCAGACCAGCGATCACTTGATGGAGATGCTGGAGGAGCGAACGCTGGATCTGGCCATCGGACGCTTTACCGATCAAGGGCAGCAACAGCGCTACGACTTTCAGGCGCTGGCGCCCGAGCCGTTCAGCATTGTGGTCAACAGCAGACACCCGTTGTGCGATGCCGGTCCCATGACCTTGCAGCAACTGGTGGATTGGCCGTGGATGCTTTATCCCAAGGGCACGCCGATTCGCGGTCGCATGGAAGAGGCGTTCGCCACTGCCGGGGTGCAGGTGCCGCGCAACACCATCGAAACCATCTCCATGCAGACCTTTCTGAAGGTGCTGCAGAGCGGCCCGATGATCGGCATGCTGCCTGATGCCATGGTTGCGCCGCATCTGGAAAGCGGGTTGCTCAAGACCCTTGAAACGCAAATGCACCTGACGCCGCAGTACTACGGCATCCTGACCCGCAAGGGCGATCAATTGACGGGGCCGGCTCTGGAGTTCGCCGGCATTCTGCTGGAAAACGCTCGTCTGGCTCAGGAAAAACAGACCTGAATCCTCTGCCATTCCGATAACCAACTGTTATCGCTTAATCCAAAAATGCCATTGGGACTGAATCGATCCCTGGCATAGATTACCCATCAGCTTCTGCACGTGATCGGGTAATCGCCTTCTCCTCCCGACAACGATCCCTTCAATAAAAACAATCAGGCATGTAAACGTGCCAAGGGTGACTCCCATGCAAACCCACGCTGATAGTCAGAGTGCCAGTGCGCACGTTCATGACTCCGCTTTCGAGGACCGGACCTATCGCAAGGTCATCCTGAGGATTCTGCCGGTCCTGCTGCTGTGTTACATGGCGGCCTATCTGGACCGGGTCAATATCGGCTTTGCCAAGCTGGATATGCTCAACGATCTACAGTTCAGCAACACTGTCTATGCCTTGGGCGCCAGCGTGTTCTTCTGGGGCTATTTCCTGTTTGAAGTCCCCAGTAACCTGTTGCTGCACCGGTTCGGCGCCCGCTTCTGGATCGCCCGGATCATGTTCAGTTGGGCCGTGGTTTCCATTGCCGTTGCCTTTACGGTGCCTTTGGCGCGAGTGTTCAGTATCGAGCCGAGCACCATGTTCTACGTGCTGCGCTTTCTGCTGGGTGTCTGCGAGGCCGGTTTCTTTCCCGGCGTCATCCTGTACCTCAATTACTGGTTCCCGACCCATCGGCAAAGCCGGGTCATGTCGGGGTTTCTGATGGCCTTGCCAGTCAGCCTGACATTGGGTGGCATGTTGTCGGGCTGGTTGATGAGCAGCATGAACGGCGTGCAGGGCATGGCCGGCTGGCAGTGGATGCTGATCATCGAAGGCATTCCCTCGATCGTCATGGCTTGTGTGGTGATTGCCTGTCTGTGCGACAACATCGATTCGGCCAAATGGCTCTCGGCGGCAGAAAAAACCTTGCTCAAGGCCAATTTGCAAAAGGACAGCCACGGCAAGGCCACGCGCATGAGTGAAGTCTTCTTCAACCCGCGAGTGTGGCTGCTGGTGCTGATCTTGCTGACCTTCAATACCGGCTTTTACGGCCTGGCGTTCTGGATGCCTTCGATCATCAAGAGCGCCGGTATCTCCAACACGCTGCATATCGGCTTGCTGACTGCCATTCCCTATGGTGTGGCGACCGTCGCAATGCTGCTCAATGCCCGGCACTCCAATCGCACGGGCGAACGCCGGATGCATGCGGCGATTCCGGCCTTCATTGGGGGTGTTGGCTTGATCCTCAGTGCCTACTTTTCTCAGGACCTGGTGCTTTCCGTGCTGTTTCTCACGGTGGCCGCTTCGGGGATTCTGAGCCTGATGCCTATCTTCTGGACCTTGCCGGGCACACTGCTGTCCGGTGTCGCCGCCGCAGCCGGGATCGGCATGATCAACGCCATCGGCAATCTGTCCGGTTTCACCGGTTCAATGATCACGGCAGTCGCCGAAACACTCACCGGCAACATCAATAACGGGACCTACGTACTGGCGCTCTGCTTGCTGGTCAGTGGCGGGCTGATTCTGGCGATTCCCGGCAGCATGCTTGGCAAGGCGACGGTCGCCAGGTTTGCGCTTCCCAATCATCTGGGCATGGAGAAAGCATGATGAAGAACAAGCGCGTTCTGATTACGGCAGGTGGCCAGGGGATTGGCCTGGCCAGCGCCATGGCTTTTGCCGAGGCAGGAGCTGAAGTGATTGCGACCGATATCGACATTCGCGGGTTGCAGGCGATTGAAGGCCTGCAAGCACTGACACTGGATGTCACTTCGGCCCGGGACATTCTGGCCATCCGCGAACAGGTCGGCCCGGTGGACGTATTGTTCAACTGCGCGGGCTACGTGCATGCAGGCAATATTTTCGAGTGCGATGAGGCCGCCTGGAGCCGTTCCATGGACCTTAATGTCACGGCCATGTACCGCATGATCCGGGCTTTCCTGCCCGGCATGCTTGAGCGCGGCGCAGGCTCGATCATCAACATGGCGTCGGTGGCTTCCAGCGTCAAAGGCGTGCCCAATCGTTTTGCCTACACCGCCAGCAAGGCAGCCGTGGTGGGGCTGACCAAGTCGGTCGCGGCAGACTTCATTGGGCAGGGCATTCGCTGCAATGCCATTTGTCCAGGCACCGTGGACTCGCCTTCGCTACGCGCACGCATTGCTGAACAGGCGGTGCAGCAAGGCCTTTCCGAAGAGCAGGTGTACCGGCAGTTTGTCGAGCGCCAGCCCATGGGGCGGCTCGGCACTGCTCAGGAAATCGCTCGACTGGCTCTTTATCTGGGCTCTGATGCCTCGTCCTACACTACAGGCACTTTGCATGTGATCGATGGCGGCATGAGTATCTGAATCCCGGTTTGTATCTTCGACAGAAACAGGAGAACCCAATGAAATTGCTACGTTACGGCGAAAAAGGTTCGGAAAGACCCGGCCTGCTGGATGCCGACAACCAGATCCGCGATCTTGGCGCTCATGTGGCGGATATTGCCGGTGATGCCTTGAGCCCGGCCGGCCTGGCGGCGTTGGCCGCAATTGATCCCGCCAGCCTGCCATTGGTGCCGGGCAAGCCGCGTATCGGTGCCTGTGTCGGGCGAGTAGGGAAGTTCATCTGCATCGGGCTGAACTACGCCGACCATGCTGCCGAATCCAATATGGAAGTGCCCAAGGAACCCATCATCTTCAACAAGTGGACCAGCGCCATCTGCGGGCCGAACGATGCGGTGGAAATTCCTCGCGGCTCGGTCAAGACCGACTGGGAAGTAGAGCTGGGAGTGGTGATCGGCAAAGGCGGGCGCTACATCGACGAAGCCAACGCCATGGAGCATGTGGCCGGGTACTGCGTGATCAACGATGTGTCCGAGCGTGAATGGCAACTGGAGCGCGGAGGCACCTGGGACAAGGGCAAGGGCTTCGATACCTTTGGCCCTATCGGGCCCTGGCTGGTGACCCGTGACGAAATTGCCGATCCACATTCACTCGACCTGTGGCTGGAGGTCGATGGGCACCGCTACCAGCAGGGCAATACACGCACGTTGATATTCAATATCCCGCAACTGATTGCCTATCTGAGCCGCTGCATGAGCCTTCAGCCGGGGGATGTCATCTCCACCGGCACGCCGCCGGGTGTCGGCCTGGGCGTCAAGCCCGCGCCGGTCTTCCTGCGTCCGGGTCAGACCATGCGCCTTGGCATTGCGGGGCTTGGAGAACAGCAGCAGGTGACGGTTCAGGCTGATTGATGGCTTCGCGAATGAATTCGCCCCTACATCAACCCCGTAGGAGCGAATTCATTCGCGAACAACGGTATTACAACCCCAATTCCGAAAGCCCCGGATGGTCATCCGGTCTGCGCCCCAGCGGCCAGTGGAACTTGCGCTCCGACTCCTTGATAGGCAGGTCGTTGATGCAGGCAAAACGTCTGGCCATCAGCCCGTTTTCTTCAAACTCCCAGTTTTCGTTGCCATAGGAACGAAACCAATTGCCCGAATCGTCATGCCATTCGTAGGCATAGCGCACGGCGATGCGATTGTCGGTGAAGGCCCACAGTTCCTTGATCAGGCGATAGTCCAGCTCCTTGGCCCATTTGCGGGCAAGGAAATCCCTGGCTTGTTCACGATTGGTGACAAATTCGGCACGGTTCCGCCACTGGGTATCTTCGGTGTAGGCCAGAGAGACTTTTTCCGGGTCCCGACTGTTCCAGCCATCTTCAGCCAGGCGGACCTTTTGAATGGCGGTTTCGCGGTTGAAAGGCGGTAACGGCGGGCGTGGCTGAGCGGTTGTAGACATGGCGGAACCTCGGGGCGGTGAGTGTCAGGGCGTTGAACGGCTGGCGGCCTTGAGCAGAAGTCGGGCCACCTCGCGGGCATCGTTGGCAGCAGCGTGATCGCCCATCACCAGAGCCTGGGTAATGGCCCCATCGATCAGGATCAGCAGTTGCCTGGCCAGCGCTTCAGGCGCTGACGCGGGAAGTTGTTCACACAGTTCGAGCACGTAATCGAGCAGCTTCTGTTTATGGTCCTTGGCGATCAGGCGCACAGGATCTTCAGGGTCGCCGATTTCGCCTGCGGTATTGATAAAGGCGCAGCCCCGAAAGCCTTCGGACTCGAACCAGCCGGTGAGCACTGTAAACATGCCGAGGATGCGTTCCTCGGGTGTTTCGGCCTTGTCGGCTTCGGTCCTGAACCACTGCATCCAGCGGATATCACGGGCACTCAATGCCTGTGCGGCAATCTCGTCCTTGGTCGCGAAGTAGCGATAGATACTCTTGCGGGCCACGCCTGAGGTCCGCACCAGCAAGTCCATGCCCATGGCGTGAATGCCGATGCGATAGATCAGCGTTTCGGCGGTTTGCAGAATCTTGTCTTGCACGTTGGGTGGTGTTTGGGTCGTCATGGGTAAAAGGGTAGAACGATCGTTCTCCATCGGTCAAGCACCCGTGCAGGCTGATTTTAAAATGCCATGCATTTGCGGGCATGATCGAACTTGCGAGCCGAACCGGAATCAGTTGCATGGAGTTTTGGCTCTGTCGGTCATTTCAAAGAGGAGAAACTGTCCGGTGTCTCAGTTAAGAACCTTGATCCTGTTGGGGCTCCTGTTTTGTGCAGGCAGTTTTCATGTTCAGGCCGCTGACGTGCCTGCTCTTCCTATGGCGGCAGCGGCTCCGGTCGACGACAAGGCCACTGAGAAAAAGGCAGACAAACCCGACGAGAAAGCTGCCGAAAAGCCCGCCGAAAAAACCGATGAAAAACCAGCAGAGGCCGAACCCGCTGCTTCGGAGATTCTGGTGCAAGGTGGTTTGCTCGGTGCGATCAGCACCAGCATCGATGACATCCAAAGGACACTCAACCTGGACGAAAGCCTGTGGGATGCCTGGCGCTTGCGGGCCGACCGTGCCGCTGACGAGATCGGTGATCTGGTCAATAAACGCACGGCACGCTCTCCGTGGAGCGTAGTGGGCGATTTCCTGATTCTGTCGGTGGTGTGGATCGGTGCGTTTGCGGTGCTGACGACATTGGGGCGTTTTCTGGCAATTCGACTGAATCGACGGCCGTTTCTCCAGGTGCGCGAGCGCAGTCAGGCCCTGCTGAAATATGTGCTGCCTTTTACATTGCCCGCCGTGATCTGCCTGCCGTTGACCCTGTATGTCAGCCATTTCATGCCGACTTCCGTCGGGCGTGCGCTGGCGCTGTGTTTTGCCTACGCGACCAGCAGCGGCATTGTTTCCACGTCGGTGCTGCTATGCGTCATCGTCATGTTCAACTCGGGGCACAAGCGCGCGGCCGTGCGCATGATTCGTCGCTACAGCCCGAGGCCGTTGTTCATCATCGGCTTCCTGGCGGCGCTGAGCGATGCGCTGACCAGCCCACAGATTGCCCGGCAACTGGGCAGCAACTTCACCACCAGCGTGTCGGTGTTCACCGGGCTTTTCGCTTCGGTCGTGTTCTGCATGCTGGTGATCAAGGTGCGTCGCCCGATCGCCCACCTGATCCGTAACCGCTCGCTGAACAGCCGCCTGCAGAGGCCCGCATTGCAGCGTTCCCTGAAAATCTTCTCCAACCTGTGGCACTTGCCGATTCTGCTGATGATCCTGGTTTCAGCCATCAACCTGATCGGGGCCGGCGAGGACAGTCAGGAAGCATTGCGGTGTGCGCTGTTCACCACCTTGTTGCTGATTAGCACGGTATTCCTGAGCACGGTATTCGAGCATCTGTTCAAGCCCGCTGAAGAAGTCGGACGTGGTGGGCATGTGTACAAGGCGCGCCTGCTCCGTCTGGTATATGCGCTGTTGCGGATTCTGCTGGCGGTAGCGTTCATCGAAATCCTGGGACGGATCTGGGGGTTCTCGATGTTCGAGTTCGCCCAGCGCAATACACTCGGACGAGTCATCAGCGACTCGCTGAGCAGCATCGGCCTGATCTTTCTGGTCACCTGGCTGTTGTGGGTGGTGCTCGACACGGCCATTCAGGAAGCCCTCAAGCCTCCCGTCAACCATCGCAATGCACGTCAGCCCAGCACGCGGATCAAGACCATCCTGCCGTTGCTGCGTAATGCGGTGAAAATCATTCTGGTGGTGATTTGCGCAATCACCACCATGGCCAATCTGGGGATCAATGTCGCCCCCTTGCTG
The DNA here is from genome assembly GCF_057809175.1 of Pseudomonas sp. FG43. Classification (NCBI taxonomy): domain Bacteria; kingdom Pseudomonadati; phylum Pseudomonadota; class Gammaproteobacteria; order Pseudomonadales; family Pseudomonadaceae; genus Pseudomonas; species Pseudomonas sp. FG43. The sequence continues at coordinate 525,545 of NZ_JBMDJL010000001.1, read as the reverse complement.
GCTGGTGCCGGGGTCGTTGGTCTGGCCATCGGTTTCGGTTCGCAACAACTGGTACAGGATGTGATCACCGGCCTGTTCATCATCATCGAAGACACCTTTTCCGTCGGCGATTGGGTGGTGCTCAGTACCGGCCATTCCGGCTCGGTCGAAAGCCTGACGATTCGTACCGTGCGCCTGCGTGACGGCAAGGGGTTCGTACATTCGGTGCCGTTCGGGCAGATCAAGGCGGTGACCAACCAGTCCCGGCAGTTTGCCTATGCATTCTTCTCGGTGCAGTTCACCTATGACTCCGATATCGACGAAGCCATGGCGCTGATCCGCGAAACAGGGCAATCGATCACCGAAGACATTCTGCTCAAGAACAATCTGCAAGGGCCGCTGGAAGTTTTCGGTGTGGACCGCATGGATCTCAATGGCGTGGTCCTGACCGCACAGTTCCGTACCTCGTCGGGTGGGCAATACAGTGTGGGCCGGGCTTTCAACGAGCGTCTTAAACGGCTTGTGGATAAGCATCCGGACGTTCGTTTTGCCCAGACTTATCCACAGGTGGTGATGAATCCCGCTCCGGCACCTGCCGCTGAGTAAGCCTTACAAGCGAATTCATTCACGAATGAATTCGCTCCTTGGCTGCAACTGTTGGGGGTTAGCGGCCAACGTGATATGTTTGCAGGCGTTTTTCACCTGATTATTTGATGATTCTGATACCGAGCCTGCTGACTCTATGCGAATGCGCCTTATGCTATTGGGCGGCGGGAATGCCCTCGGGCAGGCGCTGATTCGTCTGGGTGCCGAGGAAGACATTGGTTTCCTCGCGCCGCGTCCACCGCAAGACGGTTGGGATGCGGCGAGCCTGACGCAACTGCTCGATGACACCCGTCCCGATGCCTTGATCAACCTTGCTTACTACTTCGACTGGTTTCAGGCGGAGACAGTGAGCGAAGCGCGTCTGACCCACCAGGAGCGCTCTGTCGAGCGCCTGTCCGAACTGTGTCAGCACCACAACATTGTGCTTCTTCAGCCGTCCAGCTATCGAGTGTTCGATGGCTCGCGTGCAACTGCCTATAGCGAAAAAGACGATCCTGTGCCTCTGGGGCTGCGGGGTCAGGCTTTGTGGCGTATCGAGCAGAGCGTGCGTGCGGCTTGCCCGCAACATGTGCTCTTGCGCTTTGGCTGGTTGCTGGATGACAGCGCCGATGGTGTGCTGGGCCGTTTCCTGACTCGGGCCGAGCAGCCGGAAGAATTGCTGCTGGCCGATGATCGCCGTGGAAATCCGACCCCTATCGACGATGCTGCCCGCGTGATCATCTCGGTACTCAAGCAACTCGATTGCGCAGCACCGCTGTGGGGGACTTACCACTACGCCGGTCATGAGGCCACGACGCCTCTGGCGCTGGGGCAGGCGGTTCTCAATGAGGCGCGCCTGCTGCATCCCCTGGCAATCGAGTCGCCTACTGCGCAGGCCCACGCCGCACGGCCCGATGCAGCACAAGAGCCGCAACATGGCGTGCTGGCCTGCAAGAAAATTCTCCATACTTTCGGCATCAAGCCGCGCGCCTGGCGTGCTGGCTTGCCAAGCCTGCTGGATCGGTACTATCGACATGTCTGACGCTCCAGTTCTGATCACCGGCGGTGCTGGCTTCATTGGCTCACATCTGGCTGATGCCCTGTTGGCTCAAGGGTACGCGGTGCGCATCCTCGATGACCTTTCAACCGGCAAGCGCAGCAACCTGCCGCTGGATAACCCTCGTATCGAGCTGATCGAAGGCGATGTCGCCGACAGTGCTCTGGTGACCCGCGCAGCCCGGGGATGTCAGGCAGTGGTGCATCTGGCGGCGGTTGCTTCGGTGCAGGCATCGGTAGAAGACCCGGTCAAAACCCATCAAAGCAACTTCATCGGTACGTTGAACGTCTGTGAAGCCATGCGCGAAGCGGGTATCAAGCGCGTCCTGTTCGCGTCCAGTGCTGCGGTGTACGGCAACAATGGTGAAGGTGAGTCGATCACCGAAGACACGACCAAAGCGCCGTTGACGCCTTATGCCTCGGACAAGCTGGCCAGCGAGCAGTATCTGGACTTCTATCGTCGTCAACACGGGCTGGAGCCGGTGGTGTTCCGCTTTTTCAACATCTTCGGGCCTCGCCAGGACCCGTCATCGCCTTATTCCGGTGTGATCAGTATTTTTGCCGAGCGTGTCGAGAAAGGGCTGCCGATCACGGTGTTTGGTGATGGCGAACAGACGCGGGACTTCTTCTACATCGGCGATCTGGCCAGGCTGCTGATCCAGGCTCTTGAGCAAAAGAACCCGGCCGAAGGCGCGATCAATGTCGGATTGAACAAGGCCACTTCGCTTAATCAGCTGTTGGCAGCGTTATCGGACGTCGTCGGGAGCTTGCCGCCAGTCAGCTATCAGGCGCCACGTTCTGGCGACATTCGCCACTCAAGGGCGGACAACCAGCGTCTGCTGGAGCGTTTCACGCTCGAAGAAACGACACCGTTGAGTGTAGGACTGGCACGTTTGCTTGAGCGTTGAATACCCGGGTTGCCCTGTTTGCAGGTGAGTTGTAAGTCTTGTGAACAGGGTATTCGGGTAGTAACTATTGCTGGTTGTTACTTATAAATGTAGCCGTTTTCCTAGATGGCTGTAGGGCATTTCCGTATCGTTTGTAGTTTGCCTTTTTGAAATTTTAAAACGTTTAAATAGCCTTTAGCATCCAACGCCCTTTTACACGGAGCGTATGGAATGAAGAGCGAAAACGAAGTCAGCCCCATTAAAAAAATTGTAGTGGACACGTTGCCGTGTGAGCTGGTCGTGGCCGGTTTTGCCGAGGAATATGCACAGTATCTGGAGCACTATAAAAATACTGGACAAAACCCGCTCTCCCTGCCTTTTCTGTTACTTGGCATCTCTGCCTGGCTGATGATTCTGGTTGGTTTCTTCACTATTGTGTTTGGTCCCGAAGTCATCAGTTATGACAGTCAGACCGGGCCGACCTTTGGGCAGATCATTCAGATCTATCCCGGCCCTATCGTTTCTGTCGGGGTTCTTCTACTCACCATCGGCAAGTTTTTTGACAGCGACAGCAGCGGTGCCCTATTAACGCCAGAGCTGTTTCTGCTGGCTTTCTATGAGTTGCAACTACCTGAAGGGCCGGCAAATCTGGCAGAGGTTTCTATCGCGCATGTCGACGGTGCCTTGTTTCAGATAAACCGTGCTTAGCCCAAAGCGACAAAAGCACCCATCAGGGTGCCTTTGTGCGTTTATCGGGGTGTGTCATGGATATCAGAACTTGTAACCCACGCCCACCATGTAGACCCATGGGTCGATGTCTACATTGACTTTGGTCTTGCCGACGCTCAGGGCTGATGGGCCATCCACGGTGGCTTCGGTGTCGATATCGACATACCAGACCGAGGCGTTGAGCAGGACGTTGTCGGTGATCAGGTAATCAACGCCCAACTGGCCAGCCAGGCCAACCGAATCCTTGAGCTTGAGGTTGCTGAAGCCCTGATCCTTGCGGTTGCCGGTCAGGTCGGTGTCAAAGAAAGTGGTGTAGTTGATACCGATGCCTGCATAAGGCTGGAACTTCGACGAAGGCTCCATCGGGTAGTATTGCAGGGACAGGGTCGGTGGCAGGTGTTTGACATCGGCCAGTTTGCCGTCAAGCCCAGGGCCAAGGCCGCTGACTGAAACCGTGTGGCTGAAAGGGGTTGCTGCCAGCAGTTCGATACCGACATGAGAAGTCAGCATGTAGGCGAAGGTCAGGCCGAGTTGCGTATTGCCATCAAGGCTTGCCTTGGTGCCAGAGACTCTGGAGCCGTCGAGCTTCACCTCGCCGCTGTCTTCGTTAGGTTGGACATGCGCGGCGCCGGCACGGACGATGAAATCACCCGCCTCATAGGCCTGTGCGGCAGTAGGGGCGGCGATGGCGAGCGCTATGAGTGAAGCGCGAAGCAAGGACTTTTTCATGAGTGGCTCCAAGGGGTCAGTAAGTTTTATGGGCTAATGTTAAAGCGCTGTTTTGAGGCGACTTTGATACAGCTCAATGAAACTGTTGAGAGCCCCGGAAACTTCACGAATCCGGCAATTCGTAGACAAATATCTTGTCTGCCTGCATTTGATAACCCGCCTCGGCCAACTCGCTGGTCGATGATTTTGCCTGCATCGGTCCTTCAATCCAGTACGGTTGATACAGTTCATCGACCTTCACGCCCAGCTCACTGGTGACGTGCACGATCTGGTTGGCGGGCGGGGGCGGAACATGAATGCAGGCACCGAAATACGGCACCAGCAAAAACTCCGTCACCCGACCTTCCTCGCTGACCTCAAGTGGCACGATGTACCCCGGCAGACGTACCAGCTTGCCATCCAGTGCCTTGACGACAGGTGCATGGGGCGCCAGTTGTCTTGCTGCCGGTGCCGACTCCATGGCCAGTGCATCGGACAGCTTCGACATGTCATGCAGTGGCGCTGTAATCGGCGCCACGACAGGTGCATCGGGTGGAATCATGTCATTCCAGGTCAGCTCGCGCGGCTCGACGGCCCACACCGAAGTGCTGGCCGAGAGCAGCAGGGTTATCAGCAAGCGCCGCATTGTTGAGTTCCTCATAAGCGAATCGATAGCCCATCGGCCAGCGATTGCCTGTAGGCTCGCCATGCTGGCACGGTACCCATCAACAGCGCAGCAGCAAGGATGCCACCGAGCAATTTCCATTCATATTGGCCAGGTGGCATAGAGGACAGGTACAAACCGTAAGTGTCCTGCACGTAATCCTGCGCCAGAAAAATCCCGAGATAGAGCAGTACAAGGCCACTGACGACGCCCGCCAACGCCAGTGCGAAGGCTTCAAGAATCAGCAGGCTTGCGATGTGCCAGGGACGTGCGCCGACCGATCTGAGGATCGCCATTTCACGACGACGCTCGTTCAGGCTGGTCAAGATAGCCGTCAGCATACCAATAAGCCCCGTGAGCACCACGAACAATGAAATCACGAAAAGGGCTTTTTCGGCGGTCCCCATCAGGCTCCACAACTCTTGCAAGGCCACACCGGGCAGAATCGCCAGCAGCGGTTCGCCGCGGAACTCATTGATCTCGCGTTGCAGGCTGAACGTCGCAATCTTGCTGTTCAGGCCCAGCATGACCGCAGTGATTGCCGTGGGCGTCAGGTCCATGTTGCGTGCCTGATCGGCAGAGATACGCTCATTGCCCCGTGCAGGCGCGCCGTTGTGCCAGTCAATGTGAATGGCCTCCATACCGCCCAGGCTGATATGCAGCGTGCGGTCGACCGGTGTGCCAGTCGGTTTCAGTATTCCCACCACCGTGAACGGCTTGTCGTCATGCTTGACCAGGCTGATTGCGGCCACGCCATGAGCCAGTACCAGCTTGTCGCCCAGCTTGTAGTGCAGGGCCCTGGCGACCTCCGAACCCAGGACCACTTCAAACGGATCGGTCTGGAAGGCACGACCATCAGCCAGTGTCAGATGTTGCTGGCGGCCGTACTGGTAGTTCTCGAAATAGGATTCGTTGGTGCCCATCACCCGATAGCCGCGATGGGAGTCGCCCAGGGAAATCGGGATCGCCCATTTCACCTGTTTGTGATTGGCCAGGTGCTCGAAACTGTCCCAGCGAATGTTGTTGGTGGCATTACCGATGCGAAAGACCGAGTAGAGCAGCAGGTTGATCGAGCCGGAACGTGCGCCGACGATCAGGTCCGTACCGCTGATGGTGCTGGCGAAGCTGGCGCGAGCCTCGGTACGTACCCGCTCGACGGCCAGTAACAGGCAGACCGACAGGGCAATGGCGAAAACGGTAAGGAATGCGGTGAAGCGGCGGTTGGCCAGACTGGCCATTGCCAGACGAAACAGATACATCTCAAATCTCCACGTCGACGGCAGCGCGATTGAGTTCGGACAACGACAGGTTGCGGTCGAACAGGGGCGCCAGGCTCTGGTCATGGCTGACAAACAACAGGCTGGACCCGGCTTCACGGCATTCTGCAAACAACAGGCGAATGAAGGACTCCCGGGTATCGGCATCCAGTGCCGAGGTGGGTTCGTCGGCGATCACCAGCTCTGGCTGGCCGATCAAGGCACGAGCCGCCGCAACCCGTTGTTGCTGGCCGATGGACAGGGAACCGGCGCGTCGGGTCAACAATGCCGGGTCTTTCAAGCCCAGGTGTGCGAGCAACGTGCTGGTGGCTTGCTCGACACTGCCATGACGCTGTTTTGCCCGTTCGGCCCGGACTTTGGAGAAGTGGCAGGGCAGTTCGATGTTCTCCCGTACCGAGAGAAACGGCAGCAGGTTGAACTGCTGGAAGATATAACCCGTGTGGTCAACCCGAAAGCGATCCCGCGCACCTGCCGACAATTGCGACAAGTCCTGGCCCAACAGACGAATGCTGCCGCTCCCCGGTTTCTGTACGCCACCCAGCAGGCCCAGCAAGGTGGTCTTGCCACTGCCGCTCGGGCCTTTGAGGAACAGTGTTTCTCCCGGCTCCAGGCGAAAGGCCGGGATGTCCAGCAATTGCGGATGCCCGGGCCAGTTGAAGCTCAGGTCCGACAGCTCGATAAGTGCTTGGGTCATAGCCTGACTCGCGGTGTGTTGAGGTGTACATGAAAAGTAAAAGACCGGGCCAGGCCCGGTCGTTCTACAGCACGCGGTAATCAGAACTTGATCGACGGGTTCGCCGCAATCACTTCTGCGCCGGACTGGCCGCTTGGCGAGATCAACTGTACCTGGAGCTTCTTGGTATCGGGGAAGGTCAGGAAAATCTGGGTCAGATCCAGCTTTTTCAGAATGGCCGGAGCGTCGCAGACGAACTTGTAATGGCCTTTGATCTCACTGTGTTCGTGATGTTCGTCGCCGTCTTTGGCGTGGTCATCATGATCGTCATCCTTGTCGCCGAACAGTGGGCTTTCAAGCTTCACCGAGGTAGCCGAACAGTTGGCGGCATCCGAGATGCTGAACAGGGCATTGGGCTTGAGCAGTTGCTCGCGAGCCTTGGCCAGTTTTGCCTTGTCCTCGGCAGACGTCGCTGCATGCTCGAAGCCCACAATGTTCATGGCCGGGCTCTCGAATTCCAGCTCTAGAGTCTTGCCCGAAAGCACCACATCCAGACGACCCACGCCATGTTCATGCGCGCCCAGGCTGCCATGCTCGTGTTCGTGATCGTGTGGTTCGGCAGCATTGGCAACGGCCAGTGGCAGCAAGGCGAAGGGTAGAGCAAGAAGCAGACGACGCATGACGGACTCCGGACATGATTTGAAAAAATCTGTTATGTGATCTTATAACAATTGGCGGCGCGGGTGACCTGTTTTTTATGTGCGCCTTCGATTTGGCATACAACGCACTCAAGTTATGACGAAGCAATCTCATAGCGCCTGAAATTCCTCCTACCGTCAAATGAAGAAGGCATTCGATCGGTTCAGGACCGAGTCTCAGGGAGAGAGAAACATGCCAACGCTTTGTTGCCCGGCCGTTGCCGTGCCGGAGTTCACGATCAGTCTTGAGGAAACGCTGGCGCTCGTTTCCAGCCTGTATCCGCATCATCCTCAGTTGCCGCTTGTGCGGCGTCTGATCCGCAATACCAAGGTAAGCAAACGCCATTTGGTGCAATCGATAGAACAGACTCTGGAACATCCGGGCTTCGAGATGCGTAACCGGACCTATGAGCGTGAAGCCAAGGCCCGCATTCCCGATGTCGTGAGCCGGGCGTTGAGTAATGCCCAACTGCTTCCCCGGCAGATTGACGCAATCATCTATGTGTCCTGCACCGGTTTCATGATGCCTTCGCTGACGGCCTGGATGATCAATGAACTGGAGTTTCGCAGCGATACACGACAGATACCCATTGCCCAACTGGGGTGTGCGGCTGGCGGCTCGGCCATCAATCGCGCCCACGATTTCTGCCTGGCCTATCAGGAGGCCAACGTGCTGATTGTGGCCTGCGAGTTCTGTTCGCTGTGTTACCAGCCAACGGACATGACGGTCGGCAATCTGCTGTCCAATGGCCTGTTCGGCGATGCGCTGGCTGCTGCGGTGGTGCGAGGTCAGGGCGGTGAGGGCATCCAACTGGTGGGCAATGGCTCGCGTCTGGTGCTGGGCACCGAAGACTGGATCAGCTATGCCGTCAAAGCCACCGGTTTTCACTTCTGCCTTGACCGACGGGTACCGGGAACCATGGCGCAACTGGCGCCTGAGCTGCGTTCGGTGGCTGCGGATCATGGCTGGCAGGCCGACGATCTGGATTTCTACATCATCCACGCCGGTGGTCCGCGGATTCTCGATGACCTGTCGCACTATCTGGGCGTGGATTGCGCTCTGTTTGTCCACAGTCGGGCCACTTTGACCGAGTACGGCAACATCGCATCTGCGGTTGTGATGGATGCATTGCGCCGACTGTTCGAGGCCGGCGGCGCCCGGCAGGGCGCGCGCGGAATCATTGCCGGGTTCGGTCCTGGTATCACCGCTGAAATAACCTTGGGTACATGGAACAACAGGGAGGTTTCACCATGACTGTTACAGCATCTTCAGCGCCCGATACTTTTTTGCTGGGAGGTGACATGCCCATCAAGCGCATGGGTTATGGCGCCATGCACCTGACCGGCTACGGCATGTGGGGGCCTGCGGAAAATCCTGAGCAGGCCAAGGCCGTGCTGCGTCATGCCGTTCATGAGTTGGGCGTCACGTTCATCGACACGGCAGACTCTTACGGGCCGGGTGATAACGAAGCCATCATTCGCAGTGCGCTTCATCCATATCCTGAGGATCTGGTCATTTCCACCAAGGGCGGAATGCTGCGGTCTGGCCCCAATGACTGGATACATGGCGCGCCGGGTGCTCCGTATATCGAGCCCTTGGGGCGACCCGAGTATTTGCGTCAGCAGGTGGAAATCAGCTTGCGCCGCCTTCAGGTCGAACGCATCGACTTGTATCAATTGCACAGCATCGATCCTCAAGTACCGCTGGCCGATTCTCTGGGCGAGCTTGTCCGTTTGCGCGAGCAGGGCAAGATCCGCCATATCGGATTATCCAACCAGCCTGGCGTGACGCTTGAGCAGTTGGAGCAGGCCCATCGTGTGGCGAACATTGCTGCCGTCGAGAACCTCTACAACATTGCCGACCGCACTGATGAGCCGGTATTGCAGCGGGCACAGGCACTGAATATCGCGTTCATTCCATGGTTCCCGCTCGGCCATGGCGCGCTTGTCGGGTCTGACAGTGCGTTGCAGCCGCTTGCCAGCCAATATGGCCTGACACCTTCGCAACTGGCTCTGGCGTGGCTGTTCAATCATGCCCCTGGCACAGTGCTGATTCCCGGAACCACGTCCATCGCCCATCTGGAGGAAAACGCCAAGGCTGTGAGCGTGCAACTGGATGAGGATCAACTGTCAGCCATTGTTCGGGAGGTCGATAGTCTTTCGCTGCCGACCTGGCGTCCCGAGCGCTGAGGAGGAAATGCCATGAGCACCTGCCAGCGGAATATCGCAACCCTGCGGGCTATCTATGAGGATCTGGCCCGTATTGCCGAGTTCGCGGACGATGACATCGTGTTGCACAAGGCCGATCAGAATGCCTGCCCGCCCACCGCCATTGGCAAGGAGGCGGTGCGCTCTCATGAAGTCGATCTCATCGCTCTGACGCACTATTCGCTGTACATGGATGTGCAGGAAATCATCGCCAATGAGTATTTCGGTACGGTTCTCGGAAACCTGCGCGCAACGTCCGCCGACAAGAGCATCTGCATGCCGTTCTGCGGGCTGTGGCGTTTTCGTGAAGGAAAGGTCATCGAGCACTGGGAAAACGCCTACGACGCAGGAGCCTTTGGCGGCTTTCTGATGGGGGATGATGCGCGGGCTGCTCGCTGGCTCTGTGTCTGATGCTGTGGGAGCATGTACCCCAGCCAAGCGAGGAGACAGAGCATGTTGCGTATTCGTGGAACCATCGGCCAATGGCCTGTGGATTTGACGTTGGAACTGGACGACGGTGACTGGGCGCAACTGGGTGCCCAGCTCAAGGCCGCTGCCCCCGAGGCGAGCAGCGTTGTGGAGAGCCGGCCGGTCAATCAGGACGACAAGATCTGGCAGCTCGCCAAGGACCTGTTGCAAAAGGCCGGGCAACTCAGTGGGCCGGATCTGCTGGGGAAACTGGAAGGGCTGACCGGCAGCACCGCCGCAGGCAAGCGCCTGCTGGTGCGTCTGCGCCATAGCGCCAATGTGAAAGTCGAAAGCGGCGCTGATGCACCGCTGTATAGCTGGGTCGAAATCAGCTCACCGTAGGAGCGAATTCATTCGCGAAGAGCCCGGGTAAATCGCCAGGAAGGGCCGCTCAATACAACGCTGCAAACAACTTGCGACGGTAGGTGGTCACCAGCGGATGGTCATTGCCCAGCAGATCGAACACTTGCAGCAGGGTCTTGTGCGGCAGACCCTCGGCGTAATTGCGGTTGCGGATGAACAGCTTGAGCAGGCCTTCCAGCGCTGCTTCGTATTGCTGGCGGGACAATTGCTGGACGGCCAGTTGATGTGAAGCTTCGTCGTCCTGCGGATTTTGCGCCAGACGTGTTTTCAGCTCTGCGGTATCCGGCAGTGTGGCCGCCTCGGCCAGGAAGGTCAGTTGCGCCCTGGCACCTGCCAGCTCTGCCTTGTGGGCGTCGCTCTTGACCGCATCCAGCACGGTGCGGGCTTCGCCCAACTCGCCGCGCTCAGCCAGGCAGCGTGCATACAGGATCAGCGCCGCTGCATTGGTATTGTCTTCGCCCAGCAGAACCTTGAGCACCGCCTCGGCATCGGAGAAACGGCTTTCGGCAAACAGCGCTTGGGCCTGTTGCAGTGGATCAGCTGCTGGAGGAGGCGGCATGACCACATGCTGTTCGAGAATCTTGCGGATTTCCGACTCGGGCTGCGCCCCGGCAAAACCATCCACCGGCTGGCCGTCCTTGAACAGCACCACCGTCGGCAGGCTGCGGATGCCAAAGCGGGCGACGATTTCCTGTTCGATATCGCAATTGACCTTGGCCAGCAGCAATTCACCCTGATAGCTCGCGGTGATCTGCTCCAGCAACGGCATCAGCACTTTGCAAGGCGCACACCACTCTGCCCAGAAATCCACCAGCACGGGCTGATCGAATGACTTGTCGATCACCAACTGGTCGAAATTCGCTGCGGTTGTCTCGAAGATGTAAGAAGTGTCCTGGCTCATTGCGTGTCTCGCAAAATCTGAATGCCGCCAACTATAAAGGCCCCAAGGCATTGCTGAAAGCGGCGAGTATCAGGGCAAGACCTGCGGTGCGGCTTCAGCGTTGGGCGTGATACAGGCTGACGTCGCGAAACTCATGGGGCTCTGCCAGATCGGGAAGGGTGTGAGCATGCAACATCGCCAGGCGTTGATAGGCTGCATGTTTGAAGTCGCGGACCCGTGAATCTGCAACCAGTGCCTGGCGGCCCCGGCTGAGGAACTGATCCAGCAAAGGCAGGTTGGCACGGTCATACAAAACATCTGCGACCAGGATCAGGTCGAAACGATCGGCCTCGGCAAAGAAATCTGCCGAGTAATTCAGTTGCACGTCATTGAGTTCAGCATTGGCCTGACAGGCCGCCAGCGCCAGCGGGTCCAGGTCGCACGCGACCACTTCGGCGGCACCGGCCCTGACAGCGGCAATGCCTGCAACACCGGAGCCTGCCCCGAAATCCAGTACACGCTTGCCTGCGACCCAGTGCGGGTGCTCGGCCAGAAAGCGTGCCAACGCCAGGCCGCTGGCCCAGCAGAAACTCCAGTAAGGCGGCTCTTCCAGAATGCGGCGTGTCTCGTCATGGCTGAAGGCACGATCCATGTTGTCGGCGTCGATCAGCCACAGTTTCAGCTCAGTGCCCGGTAGCGCAGTGGCGACCAGGCGGGCGTCGCCAAGCAACTGGCTCAGCGACTGCTGAAGTGCTGGCGGCGCAGTCATGGCGCGCTGACGAACTGCAACTGTCCCAATGCTTGAGTGGTGGGTTGCTCGATACGCAACGACGGCAGATGCAGGATCAGTTGCCCTGATTTACTGGCGCGCCCGCGCAACTCGACCCGCTGGCCAACCGGGAAGGCTTCCGGGTTAAAGCGCAACTGGAAGGGCAGCGACTGGCCGTTGCCTTGCAGCTTGGTGCTGGTCAGCAGTTTCTGCGGGCGGCCACGCTCGTCGATCACCAGCACTGCCAGTTCGACTTCTGCATTGGCAGGTACACCCAAGAGTTGCCCGCTCAGTTCCCGTTGATGAGGCAACAACGGGCCTGGGCCTGCTGGAACCTTGGGCGCTGTCACTGCGGGTTTGGCGGGAGCCGGTTGTGGGGCTTCAGTGCTGCTGCAAGCGCTCAGCAGGCCGATGAGCCCGAGCAAGGCAATGGGGCGTAACGTCATGAACGGCTCCAACAAAAACAAAATACAGAGGGCTGATAAAAAGGCCGTGATGCAGTATTACCGAATGCAGGCAGTTTCACATCGCCTTGATGCACTTTTATAACGCATTAACGATGTGCAGCCCGTATTCGTATGCTGCCGAAGTCTTGTCTTGCCAGCGAGATGCGCTACCATGGCGCTCCCCATTTTTTGTTGCCTGCCACCATGCACTGTCCCTTCTGCGGTGCCAATGACACCAAAGTCATCGACTCACGCCTTGTTGCCGAAGGCGAACAGGTTCGTCGCCGTCGCGAGTGCCTCGCTTGCGGTGAGCGTTTCACTACCTTCGAAACGGCCGAACTGGTCCTGCCTCGCCTGATCAAGCAGGACGGCAGTCGACAGCCTTTCGACGAAGAAAAACTGCGTGCTGGCATGCAGCGGGCTCTTGAAAAGCGGCCCGTGAGCGTCGAGCGCCTTGAGGCGGCCCTTGTGCATATCAAGCACAAGCTGCGCGCAACGGGTGAGCGGGAAGTCAAATCTCTGGTGGTGGGCGAACTGGTCATGACCGAGCTGCAAAAGCTCGATGAAGTGGCTTATATCCGTTTTGCTTCGGTCTACCGACGTTTTCAGGATCTCAACGAGTTTCGCGAGGAAATCGATCGTCTCGCTCGTGAGCCGGGTAAAGAATGAGTACAGCGTTGGTTGAGCAGGACGCTCTGGACGTCCATTACATGGCCCGCGCACTGGAACTGGCGCGCAAGGGCATCTATTCCGCACACCCCAACCCCCGCGTTGGCTGCGTGATCGTGCGCGACGGCAAGATTGTGGGCGAGGGCTGGCATGCGCGGGCAGGTGAGCCCCATGCCGAAGTGCATGCCTTGCGTCAGGCGGGCGACAAGGCCCGTGGCGCAACCGCCTATGTCACGTTGGAACCGTGCAGCCACCATGGCCGCACGCCGCCTTGTGCCGATGCGCTGATCAATATAGGTGTCGCCCGTGTCGTCGCAGCCATGCAGGATCCCAATCCTGAAGTTGCCGGGCGCGGGTTGTTGCGTTTGATGAACGCGGGCATCGCGGTCCAGTGCGGCGTACTTGAGCCTGAGGCCCGTGCGCTGAACAAGGGTTTCCTCAAGCGAATGGAAAAAGGCCTGCCCTATGTGCGGGTCAAACTGGCCATGAGTCTGGATGGCCGCACGGCCATGGCCAGCGGTGAAAGCCAGTGGATCACCGGCCCCGAGGCACGTTCTGCGGTACAGCGGCTGCGAGCGCAGTCGAGTGTTGTCCTGACCGGTGCCGATACGGTGCTGGCCGACAAGGCTCGCCTGACCGTGCGCCCCGATGAACTCGGCCTGAATGCGGAGCTGAGCGCCCTGGCCGCCACGCGCCCTCCCTTGCGGGTATTGATCGACAGCCGTTTGCGAGTGCCGCTGGATGCACCGTTCTTCAAGGCGGGCAGCGCGCTTGTCGCGACCCGTGCAGCGGCGTCGGCTCGTAGTCGTTATCACGATGAAGGCCACGAAATGCTGGCCTTGGCCAACAACGATGGTCATGTGGACTTGCGCAAGTTGCTGGTCGAACTGGCGGCGCGTGGCGTCAATGACGTGCTGGTCGAGGCGGGGCCACGTCTGGCCGGCGCTTTCACCCGCCTCGGGCTGGTTGACGAATATCAGATTTTCATCGCGGGCAAGTTCCTGGGCTCCACGGCCCGGCCGCTGCTTGACCTGCCTCTGGCACAAATGAGCGAAGCCCTGGAACTGAACATCGTAGAAATGCGCGCAGTCGGTAATGACTGGCGAGTCATTGCTCTCCCTGTTCCGGCTCACGGCGTATAATTCCCGGCTTTCGCTTAGCGCGCAGCCCTTGTTCTCCCGGAGGACCCATGTTTACCGGCATTATCGAATCCATCGGCAGCATCCGCGCCCTGACTCCAAAAGGCGGCGATGTCCGCGTTTACGTGGAAACCGGCAAGCTTGATCTGACTGACGTCAAACTGGGCGACAGCATCGCGGTCAATGGCGTCTGCCTGACTGCCGTCGAATTGCCCGGCGACGGTTTCTGGGCCGATGTCAGTCGTGAAACCCTGACCGTGACCGCTTTTGTCGACCTCAAGGTTGGCAGCCGGGTCAACCTGGAAAAGGCACTGACGCCGATCTCGCGTCTGGGCGGCCATCTGGTCAGCGGTCATGTCGATGGTGTGGGTGAAATCGTTTCCCGTGAAGATAACGCCCGTGCGATCCAGTTTCGCGTGCGCGCTCCCCGTGAACTGGCCAAGTACATCGCGCACAAAGGCTCGATCACAGTCGATGGCACCAGCCTGACCGTCAATTCGGTCAATGGCGCCGAGCTCGAGCTGACCATCGTGCCGCACACCCTGTCCGAAACCATCATGGCTGACTACCGTCCGGGCCGTAAGGTCAATCTGGAAGTGGATCTGCTGGCGCGCTACCTGGAGCGCCTGCTGCTGGGTGACAAGGCTGCCGAGCCCGGCCAGGGCGGGATCACCGAAAGCTTTCTGGCCGAGAACGGCTACCTCAAATCCTGAATTGAAGGGGGTGCCGAGTGGCGCTCAACACGATCGAAGAACTGGTTGAAGACATCCGCCAGGGCAAGATGGTCATCCTGATGGATGATGAAGACCGCGAGAACGAAGGCGACCTGATCATGGCCGCCGAATGCGTCAAAGCCGAACACATCAACTTCATGGCCAAGTACGCCCGTGGTCTGATCTGCATGCCCATGACCCGCGAGCGCTGCGAAACCCTCAAGCTGCCGCTGATGGCGCCACGCAACGGTTCCGGTTTCGGCACCAAGTTCACAGTCTCCATCGAAGCTGCCGAAGGCGTGACCACCGGTATTTCTGCCGCTGACCGTGCGCGCACCGTGCAGGCCGCTGCTGCAAAAGATGCAAAGGCTGAAGATATCGTCAGCCCCGGCCATATTTTCCCGTTGATGGCTCAGGCGGGCGGAACCCTGTCCCGCGCCGGTCATACCGAAGCGGCATGCGACCTGGCGCGCATGGCTGGTTTCGAGCCGAGCGGTGTGATCTGCGAAGTGATGAACGACGATGGCACCATGTCCCGTCGTGCCGAACTCGAAGCCTTTGCCCTCGAACACGACATCAAGATCGGCACCATTGCCGACCTGATTCACTATCGGATGATCCACGAACGTACCGTTCAGCGGATTGCCGAGCAGCCAATGGACAGCGAACTGGGTCATTTCAACCTGGTGACCTATCGCGATTCCGTCGAAGGTGATGTCCACCTGGCGCTGACCCTGGGCAATATCTGTGCAGAAGAACCTACCCTGGTTCGTGTGCATAACATGGACCCGCTGCGCGATCTATTGATGGTCAAGCAACCGGGTCGCTGGAGCCTGCGTGCCGCAATGTCCGCGGTTTCCGAGGCTGGCAGCGGTGTGGTTCTGTTGCTCGGTCACCCGCTGGATGGCGATGTTCTGCTGGCCCATATCCGGGAAACCGCCGGGCAGCAGGTCATCAAGACGCCGACGACTTACAGCACTGTAGGTGCCGGTTCGCAGATCCTGCGTGACCTTGGTGTGCGCAAGATGCGCCTGATGAGTTCACCAATGAAGTTCAATGCGATATCCGGTTTCGATCTGGAAGTTGTAGAATACGTGCCCTCCGAATAAATACCGGCAGGTCGGTCCGTGCTGACGCTTGTGTGTTGCATGTTCCGCCCTGGCAGTTCCGATTCGTGGCCTACAATCCCTGACAGTCCGCCCCAAGGCGGGCTTGCTCTTTAATACGAGACTCACCCGAATGACCTTGAAGACCATCGAAGGTACCTTCATCGCCCCACAAGGCCGCTACGCCTTGGTGGTTGGCCGTTTCAACAGCTTCGTCGTGGAAAGTCTGGTGAGCGGCGCTGTCGATGCGCTGGTTCGCCATGGCGTGAGCGAAAGCGACATCACCATCATCCGTGCGCCGGGTGCTTTCGAGATTCCTCTGGTTGTGCAGAAAGTTGCCCAACGTAAAGAGTTCTCGGCCATCGTCGCCCTGGGCGCGGTGATCCGTGGTGGTACGCCTCACTTCGAATACGTGGCTGGCGAGTGCGTCAAAGGCCTGGCTCAGGTTTCCATGGACGCAGGCATTCCAGTCGCTTTCGGCGTACTGACTGTCGACTCCATCGAGCAAGCCATCGAGCGTTCCGGCACCAAGGCCGGTAACAAAGGTGCTGAAGCTGCACTGTCTGCCATTGAAATGGTCAGTCTGCTGTCGCAGTTGGAGGCCAAGTGATTTCCGACGATAGCGATCAGTTCAACCCGCGCGACGCCAAGTCTCCCGAGGCTGCCAAAGGCAAGAGCGCCAAACGTCGCGAAGCACGTCAGCTCGCGACCCAGGCGCTGTACCAGTGGCACATGGCAGGTCATTCGTTGAATGAAATCGAGGCGCAGTTTCGCGTCGATAACGATTTCAGCAACGTCGATGGCGCTTACTTCCGCGAGTTGCTGCATGGTGTCGCCACCAACAAGACCGAAATCGATGTTGCGCTCAAGCCTTGCCTTGACCTGACCATCGAAGAGCTGGACCCGGTCGAGCTTGCTGTTCTGCGCCTGTCCACCTTTGAACTGCTCAAGCGCATCGACGTGCCTTACCGCGTTGTGATCAACGAAGGCATCGAGCTGGCTAAAGTCTACGGCTCCACTGACGGCCACAAGTTCGTCAACGGTGTACTGGACAAGCTGGCACCTCGTCTGCGTGATGCTGAAGTGAAGGCTCACAAGCGCTGACCGGCGCCTGTAACTCTCATGGGTGAATTCGAGCTGATCCGCAATTACTTCGCTGTCGCGCCTTGTGCGCAGGGCGGCGAAGGGGTCGCGTTGGGGATCGGCGACGACTGCGCGCTGCTGGCGTTACCGCCCGGCGAGCAGTTGGCGATTTCCACCGATACGCTGGTTGCCGGGGTGCATTTCCCCGACATCTGCGACCCTTTTCTGCTGGGCCAGCGCGCTCTGGCGGTTTCTGCCAGCGATCTGGCTGCCATGGGCGCTCGCCCTGTTGCATTCACGCTTGCCCTGACGTTGCCTCAGGTCGAAGCCGCCTGGCTTCAGGCCTTTGCCGAAGGTATGAACCTGATGGCGCAGGGGTGTTCGTTGCGTCTGGTGGGTGGCGATACCACGCGCGGGCCATTGAGCCTGACGCTGACCGTATTCGGTGCTGTGCCTGCCGGTCAGGCTCTTACGCGCAGTGGTGCCCGCGAAGGCGATCTGCTGTGTGTCGGCGGAGCCTTGGGTGATGCCGCCGCGGCCTTGCCTCTGGTGTTGAATCAGCGCAGTGCGCAGCCTTCGATTGCCGAGCCCTTGCTGGCGCGTTACTGGTCACCACAGCCGCAGTTGGCGCTGGGGCAGGCGTTGCGAGGCAAGGCCACGGCTGCGCTGGATATTTCCGATGGCTTGCTTGCCGACTGTGGGCACATTGCCCGGTCGTCGGCCGTGCGCTTGCTGATCGAGCGCGACAAGCTGCCGATGTCTGAGCCCTTGCTACAGTTGTTTGATCTGCCCGCTGCGCAACAGGCTGCGCTCAGTGGTGGCGATGATTATTTGCTGGCTTTCACGTTGCCGCCCGAGCAACTGCCTGGTCTGCTTGATGCAGGCTGGCCGGTGCATGTGATCGGGCGAGTGGTCGAAGGGCAGGGCGTTGCCTTGCTGGATGCCGATGGGCAAGACATCACGCCTGCCGCGCTGGGCTATCAGCATTTTCGGAGTGAAGCGTGAAAAACAACCCCGAACAGGTTCCAGCCGAGTTTGTACCACCTTCGGTCTGGACCAACCCCTGGCATTTTCTCGCCTTCGGTTTTGGTTCGGGTACGCTGCCCAAGGCACCCGGAACCTGGGGTTCGATCGTTGCTGTGCCATTCATTCCCCTGTGGCAGATGCTGCCGGGCTGGGGCTACTGGCTCATGCTGGGTGTCACCATGCTGTTTGGCTTCTGGCTGTGCGGCAAGGTCGCGGACGATCTGGGCGTACACGATCACGAAGGGATCGTCTGGGACGAAATGGTCGGGATGTGGATAACCCTCTGGCTGGTGCCTGAAGGCTGGGCGTGGTTGTTGGTAGGTTTTCTGGTGTTCCGTTTTTTCGACATCCTCAAGCCATGGCCCATTCGCTGGCTGGACCGGCATGTCCATGGTGGCTTCGGGATCATGATCGACGATGTGCTGGCCGGTGTATTTGCCTGGTTTTCCATGCAGGGACTGGTCTGGGCCTGGGGATTGATCTAGCTTTTTGATATTAATGGGTAAGAATTCAGCCTAAGCGTCCCCAAGAACGTGCTGTTACAATCGGACCTTGCGAATTTCCAGTCTTCTACTATTAGGAGCACACGGTGCCCGTCGTATTTGTCGCTGCTTCCAAGCTGCCAACCCCTTTTGCACAATTCACCATGAATGGTTTTCTCGAACAGGAAACTGGGCGCGAGCACGTGGTCCTGAGTCTGGGTGATATTGCCGATGGCGCTCCTGTTCTGGGCCGGGTGCATTCCGAATGCCTGACCGGCGATGCCTTGTTCAGCCAGCGTTGCGATTGCGGCTCCCAACTTGAAGCTGCCTTGCGCGCCATTGCCATCGAAGGCCGTGGTGTGCTGCTGTATCTGCGTCAGGAAGGTCGCGGTATTGGCCTGATGAACAAGATCCGCGCCTACGAATTGCAGGACGGCGGTGCCGATACGGTCGAGGCCAACGAGCGTCTGGGCTTTGCGGCCGACCAGCGTGATTACGCGATCTGCCTGCCGATGCTGCAACACCTGAAAGTCGACTCCCTGCGCCTGATGACCAATAACCCGCGCAAGGTCAAAGCCCTGACCGACATGGGCATCAAGGTTGCCGAACGTGTGCCGCTGCACACTGGCCACAACCCGCACAACAAACTGTACCTGGCGACCAAGGCCGGCAAGCTGGGCCACATGATGGGCAATGAGCACCAGAGTGAGGTCGACCCGGCGTGAATCGCAACAATGTGCGCAGACGGATGGCGCTGGCCTGGTGGCAGCAGCTAGGCCTGAGTCTTGCGCCATTGTTGGTGGTCTGTATTTTTCTGGATGCTGGTGAGGTCCTGATTCACGTGTTGGCGATGCCGTTGTTCATCGCCGGTGTCGCCTCGATGTTCCTCAGCCTCAAGCCTTTCGGTGCTTTCAAGCGTGCATTGATTGCCACCCAGGCGGCACTCGACACACCCGACGAAACTGCAGCCTGGCTCAAGCTGGCTGCGACTCGCCGTATTGCCTTTCTGTTCGCCGGGATTCCGGCATGGGTGGCGGCTGGGGCCTTGTTCATCGGGCTTGAACCGGTGCCTGTGTTTCTGCTTGCTCTCTCTACTGTGGCGCTGTTTTACCTGTACCGCATTCCGCCGCAACTGGGATAACTCTCAGACACGTAGCACATGGGCCAGCTTCACTGGCCTTGTCGCCAGCAAGCTGCCTCCCACCGTTTCGTTTGTGCTTCAGCCAATCAACGCCAACCGTGCCTTGATCGCCGCTTCGATACCGTCTGCATCCAGACCACACTCGGCCAGCATCTGTGCCGGTTTGGCGTGTTCGACATAGATATCGGGCAAGCCGAGATGCAACACGGACTTGAGGATATTCTCTCGCGCCAGGAACTCGCTGACCGCCGCGCCCGCGCCACCCATGATGGCGTTCTCTTCGATGGTGACCAGCAAATCATGACTGGCTGCCGTTTCACGGATCAGGGCTTCGTCCAGTGGCTTGACGAAGCGCATGTCTATAACCGTGGCATCCAGTTTTTCTGCAACTTCCAGCGCATCGGCCAGTTGCACGCCGAACACCAGCATGGCAACACGCTTGCCCTGACGACGAACCACGCCCTTGCCGATTTCGATGGGCTGCAGGCCGTTGTCGATAACCGCATTCGGGCCGGTGCCACGCGGGTAGCGCACGGCGGCCGGGCCAACATACAGGTAACCGGTGTTGAGCATCTGACGCAGCTCGTTCTCATCACTCGGCGTCATTACCAGCATGCCGGGAATGCAGCGCAGGTACGACAGATCGAAGCTGCCGGCGTGAGTCGGGCCGTCTTCGCCTACCAGACCTGCACGGTCGATGGCGAACAGCACGTCGAGATTCTGCACCGCCACGTCATGCACCAGTTGGTCATAGCCGCGCTGCAGGAAGGTGGAGTAGATCGCCACCACCGGTTTGCTGCCTTCGCATGCCATACCGGCGGCAAGTGTCACCGCATGTTGCTCGGCGATGGCCACGTCGAAGTAGCGATTCGGGAAGCGTTCACTGAACTCAACCAGATCGGAGCCTTCTTTCATGGCCGGGGTAATGCCCACCAACCGCGAATCGGCCTTGGCCATATCGCAGATCCACTGACCGAACACGCCGGAATACTTCGGCCCGCTGGCTTTTTTCGGTGCGGCAGGCGCATTCAGCGGTTCAAGCTTGGTGATGGCGTGATAGCCGATAGGATCGACTTCGGCCGGAGCGAAGCCTTTGCCTTTCTTGGTCACGACGTGCAGGAACTGCGGGCCTTTGAGGTCTCGCATGTTACGCAGTGTGGCAATCAGGGTCGGCAGATCGTGGCCATCGATAGGGCCGATGTAGTTCCAGCCCAGTTCTTCAAACAGGGTGCCGGGCACCAGCATGCCCTTGGCGTACTCTTCAGTGCGGCGAGCGATTTCCCAGGCGCCAGGCAGACGTGAAAGCACTTTTTTACTGCCTTCGCGCATGCTGGTGTAAGTGCGGCTGGAAAGAATCTTGGCCAGATAGTTCGACAGCCCGCCGACGTTGCGCGAGATCGACATGTCGTTGTCGTTGAGGATCACCAGCATGTCAGCAGCGACTTCCGGCGCGTGGTTCAGCGCCTCGAAAGCCATGCCGGCGGTCAGTGCGCCGTCGCCGATCACCGCGATAGACTTGCGGTCGCTGCCTTGCAGGCGGGCGGCAATCGCCATGCCCAGCGCGGCACTGATGGACGTGCTGGAATGCCCGACGCCAAAGGTGTCGTACTCGCTCTCGCTGCGACGCGGGAACGCGGCAATGCCGTCCTTCTGGCGCAGAGTGGTCATGCGCTGGCGGCGGCCGGTAAGGATCTTGTGCGGATAGGCCTGATGACCGACATCCCAGACCAGACGGTCATCCGGGGTATCGAATACATAATGCAGGGCGATGGTCAGTTCGATGACGCCAAGGCCTGCACCGAAATGCCCGCCGGTCTGACCAACGGAATAGAGCAACTCCTGGCGCAGTTCATCTGCCAGGGTTTCCAGCTCGGCTTCACCCAGGCGGCGCAGGCCGTCCGGTGTATCTGCACGGTCGAGCAGCGGCGTAACCGGGCGCTCGCGGGGAATCTCTTTGAACGTCGTGGGCATCAGGCGAATCGTTATAAGTAAAAGAGGCGGCAGTTTACCTTATGCATCGCAAGCTGCCCATGAAGTGCATCTGCAGATACGCAGGAGTAATGAATCAGACCTGATCGAGCGTCGTTGATTCATCAGGTCTGACGTTCGGCTGCTATGTCAGTTGCGGCGTTCGACGATGTAACGCGCCAGCTCCCGCAACGGCTCTGCGGCTGCGTCAAATGGTCGCAGTGCGTTCAGCGCCTGATCGCGAAGTTCCAGCGCATAGGCCTTGGCCGGTTCCAGGCCAAGCAACGCGGGATAAGTCGGTTTGTCACGGGCAATATCGGCACCCTGGCGCTTGCCCAGAGTAGCGGTATCGCTTTCAACGTCGAGAATGTCGTCCTGTACCTGAAAGGCTAGACCAATAGCGCGAGCATAGACCTGCAGTGCGTCGAGTCGGGCTTGATCGGCATGACCACTGGCCAGCGCGCCGAGCCTGACGCTGGCTTCGATCAGCGCACCGGTCTTGTGCCGATGCATGAACGCCAGTGCGGCCTGATCGAGCTTCAAGCCTACCGACCCCAGGTCAATGGCTTGCCCGCCCACCATACCGGCCGGGCCAGCGGCCTGGGCCAGGGTGCTGACCATCAGCAAGCGGGTTTCGGCATCCTGTGACGTCAGGCGCGGGTCGAGCAGGGCGGTAAACGCCAGGCTTTGCAGCCCGTCGCCTGCCAGGATCGCACAGGCCTCATCAAAGGCTTTGTGGGTTGTAGGCTGGCCGCGACGCAGATCGTCGTCGTCCATGGCGGGCAAATCGTCATGCACCAGCGAATAGGCATGGATCAACTCGACCGCACAGGCCGCGCCATTGGCGTCTTCAGCGATACCGCCCAACGCTTCACAGGCCGCGTATGCCAGCAGCGGGCGTACCCGTTTGCCGCCGTTCATCACGCTATAGCGCATGGCAGCATAAAGACGGGTCAGCTCCGGGCCAGGTGCTTCAAACAGACCCTCGAGTGCCGCGTTGACGCGAGCCTGGCTTTGCGCCTGATAGCTCGCGATCATTCGGGTTGTTCCGCATCGAAAGGCTCTTCGGCCAGTTCACCGTCGCGCTCCAGCAACACTTGCACCTTCTGCTCGGCCTGGGCCAGGGCATTCTGGCAGTCACGTGTCAGGCGCACGCCTTGCTCGAAAGCGGTCAATGAGTCTTCCAACGACAGCTCACCATTCTCCAGACGCTCAACCAGCGTTTGCAGATCGGTAAGGGATTGTTCGAAATCCAGTGCAGCTTTCTTGCGGGCCATGGCGGCATTCCCGGTGGAGATTAAACCGGCGCGACACTAGCAGAGCCGCAGCCGTGGGGCAAACGCTTGAGCGACCTGAGTCGCGGGTTGTCAGTTCAGAGCGGCTGCAAATCCGGCTTTCAGGTCCTCGATCAGGTCATCGGGGTTTTCCAGGCCGATTTGCAGGCGCAACATCGGCAGGGCTTGCTCGCGCGCGCCATAGTGATCCACCTCGGAGACGAGGCTTTCAAAACCGCCCCATGAGTAACCGACACCAAACAGCTTCAAGGCACCGGTAAACCGGTCCAGAACCTGACGGTCGGCGGTCTTGAACTCAAAACTCAGCAAGCCGTTACAGCCATGGAAGTCCCGCTTCCAGATGGCATGCCCTGGATCTTCCGGCAACGCCAGGTGCAGGACGCGAGCGACTTGTTCATGGCCTTGCAGCCACTGCGCGACTTGAAGTGCATTGTGCTCGTGCATCTTCATGCGTGCCGCCAGGCTCCGGGCACCGCGCAAAACGAGGTAGGCATCGTCGGGGCTCACGGTATTGCCCACGGCAGTGTTCATGGTCTTGAGGGTTTTCCAGTGCTCTTCGGTGGTGCTGACGCTGCCCATCATGACGTCCGAGTGCCCGGCAATATATTTGGTCAACGCCATCAACGAGATGTCCGCTCCCAGCCCCAGCGGCTTGAAAAGCACCCCCGAACCCCAGGAGTTATCCACCGCCAGCAGCAGATTGCGTGCCTTGCACAGCCGCGACAAGGCGGGCAGGTCACAGATATCGAAAGTCAGCGAGCCAGGGACTTCGGCGTAGATCATGCGTGTATTGGACTTGATCAGCGACTCCACATTGCTGCCGTCGGCGGTGTAGTAATCGAATTCGATATCGAAGGCCGTCAGCAACGTCCTGACCAATCGCCGAACCGGGCCGTATACCGCCTCGGTAATCAGCACATGCTGGCCCGGACGCAGAAATGCCTGAAACATCTGCGCCGCCGCCGCGAGGCCGGTTGAGTACAGGCAAGTGCCATGCGCGCCTTCAAGCTTCGAGACCAGATCCTGCAACGCAAATGCCGTCGGGTTGCCGTTGGCCGCATAGGTCAGCGAACGATCCGGGCCCGCAGTCCGCGCTTCTGCTTCACGCAGGCTTTGCAGGCTGTCGAACAACACCGTGCTCATGCGTACCACCGGCGGGTTCACCGCAATGCCCGGCCCGCTGCTGGCACTACGGCCATCTTGGGACAACGCAGTCTGGGCGAGAGGGTCTTTGTCTTGGGGCATTGCAGGCTCCGAACTACTGGGTAAAAGAATTTCAGCTTGCTACGCAGGAGACACGAGATTCAGAAGCATCCTGCATACAGCCTGACGTCACGGGTGATTATCATGCGCTGCCTCTTGTATTTGAGCGATAGAAGAGGTGATTTGTGGGTAATAGTACGACGTCTGTTCAGCCTGAGGGCTATAGCGATTGGTTGAAGTCGCTCAAGGGTGACATCACGCGGGCGCGACAGCGTGCGGCTCTGGCGGTTAATAGTGAGCTGGTGATGCTTTATCATCGGATTGGTCTGGATATCAGGCAACGGCAAACGCAGCGTGGCTGGGGCGCGAAGATCATAGAGCGACTTGCATCTGACCTTTCAGATGCGTTTCCTGATGTTCGCGGCTTTTCAAACCGTAACCTCAAGTACATGGCGTTCTTCGCGCTTCATTGCCCTGATTGTCAATTTGGGCAGCAGCCTGCTGCCCAATTACCCTGGTTCCACATCGTCACCCTGCTGACCAAGCTGAATAACACCGCAGATCGAGAGTGGTACGCGGCACAAGCCGTCCAGCATGGCTGGTCACGCAGCACTCTGGAAGCCAATATCAAGAGCAGCTTGCACTTGCGTCAGGGTGGGGCCGTCTCCAACTTCGACATGCACCTGTCATCCGATGATTCAGCTCTTGCCCGGCAGGTGTTAAAGGATCCGTATCTGTTCGATTTTCTTGGCTTGGGCAATGACGCCCGGGAGCGAGAGATCGAGAATGGTCTGATTCAACACATCACCCGTTTCCTGATGGAATTGGGAGCCGGTTTTGCATTTGTAGGACGTCAGTTCCGGCTGGAGGTGGCGGGTGACGAGTTCTTCATCGACTTGCTGTTCTATCACACGCGGCTCAAATGCTATGTGGTGGTAGAACTCAAGGCCACTTCATTCAAGCCTGAACACGCCGGGCAACTGAGCTTTTATCTGGCGGCTGTCGATGCGCAGATCAAGGCTGACGATGATAAGCCCACCATAGGGCTGTTGCTGTGTAGACAGCACAACCGCCTGGTAGCGGATTACGCTTTATCCGGCTTCGGCAAACCAATGGGCGTCGCGGAATATCAGTTACTGCGAGACTTGCCAGAGACATTGACACAAAGCCTGCCGAGTATTGCTCAGATCGAAGCGGCCTTGTCTGATGAGCTGGATACTCTGGAGTCATGATGCCGATCAGTTGATGCATAAACAAAACTGATCGGCATTGAAAATGTAGGAGCGGATTCATCCGCGATACGCCCAAAGAAAATCTATCGCTTCCACGGGCCTCTCGCGAATAAATTCACTCCTACAAATCAGACGCCTGATGCCGTTCTGGAACCTGATCCGCTTCATCACCCCATGTGCGATTGACCTTCTTGCCGCGGATGACGGCAGGGCGTGCGGCGATCTCTTCGGTCCAGCGAAGCAGGTTCGGATATTCATGCACGGACAAGAACTCCGCTGCGGAATAAACACTGTTCTGCACCAGCGCGCCATACCACGGCCAGACGGCTATGTCGGCGATGGTGTAAGTGTCACCGGCCAGATAACGGCTCTCGCCCAAGCGACGATCCAGCACATCAAGCTGACGCTTGGCCTCCATCGCGAAACGGTTGATGGCGTACTCGTTCTTCTCGGGAGCGTAGGCATAGAAATGCCCGAACCCGCCGCCCAGATACGGCGCAGCACCCATCTGCCAGAACAGCCAGTTCAGGGTTTCAGTGCGGCCTGCGTGATCGGAGGGCAGGAAGTTGGAAAATTTCTCCGCCAGATAAAGCAGGATCGACCCGGACTCGAACACCCGCACCGGTTTCTCCTGGCTGCGATCCAGCAGCGCAGGAATCTTGGAGTTGGGATTGACCTCGACAAAGCCGCTGGAGAACTGATCACCTTCCGAAATCTTGATCAGCCAGGCGTCATATTCGGCACCGCTGTGCCCAAGCGCCAATAACTCTTCCAAAAGGATAGTGACCTTCACCCCGTTGGGCGTTGCCAGCGAATAGAGTTGCAACGGGTGCTTGCCTACCGGCAGTTCCTTGTCATGGGTCGGGCCGGCAGTGGGGCGGTTGATATTGGCGAAGGCACCGCCGGATGAAGCAGGCTGCCATACCTTTGGCGGCGTGTAGGGGGTATTGCTCATGCGGGAACCTCGTAATGGTTGAGCGTGACTATTTCGACTGGTGGCGTTGCCTGTTGTTCATCACGATCAATCAAGCCAAAGGGCGACCGAAGCGAGCGAACAAGGCGTTACTGATACGTTGACCATACAGACCAATAGCCAGACCCGACACGATAAGAATCACGGCAAGGAGTTTTATAAGCGACAGGCTTTCATCAAAAATCACCACCGAGCCCAGAATGCCGAATATAGGCACCAGAAGCGACAGAGGGGCAACCGTGGAAACCGGATATTGATTGAGCAATGAATTCCAGATCCAGTAACCGAACAAGGTGTTGGGATAAACCTGAAACAGAATCGACAGTACGGCGCGGTGGTCGAGTTGGTTGACCAGCGTGACATAGCCGCTGGTGCCATTGACGATGTAGTCCAGAAGGAACAGCGGAATCGGCGAAAAGGCGCTGGACCAGACCAGAAAGGCAAATACCTGCTTGGTCCCGGCCTTTTTATTGATGATGTTTGCAACACTCCAGGCCAACGCACCCAACAGCACCAGAATCAGCCCGGTCGCCGTGACCGAGCCATCCACGATAAAAATAATGCTCAACAGCCCGCACAGCGCGACGCCAATCCCGGCCAGTTGATAACGGGTGACCGTCTCCTTGAACACCCAGGCACCCAGCAGAATCGTGAAAAACGCACTGAACTGCAAAACCAGCGAAGCAATCCCCGCCGACAGACCCGACTTGATCCCCAGATTGACGACACCCCACAGGCCTATGCCGAAGATCAGCCCGTAACCGATGATGTAACGCCACGCGACATCAGGCTTGGGAATGAAGAAGATCGCAGGCAGCGCACAGAGCGCAAAACGCAGCCCCGCCAGAATGAACGGATCCACAGAGGTCAGGCCCAGCTTGATGACCGAGAAATTGAGGCCCCAGATTGCGGTGATCAGGATGGCGAGGAGGAGGTGGTGGAGTTTCATTGGGGGGACTTCCTGGTCGTGTGAGTCATCTACAGCGGCAGGTTAATGCACTCTGACCTGCCGGTCTTGTGGCAGTCAGAAAGATTTATGCCTGAAAAATGGTCTATTTGTCTGTTTTGTGAGCAAAAACTTGACTTGAAGTAATGTATCGGAATCTATACATTTGCTGGCTTAGTGCATCTATGGTGTCAGTCAGCAAAGTAGCGACTCTTTTCGACGATGACGAAGGAAGGCGCTATTTGCTTTTTAGCGGCAACTAAAGGTCAGTGGCTGCACACCCAGGGAGCGGGATACCAATGGATGGGCTCAAGATTTTTCTCGCAGGCCTGGATGGATATATTTATCTGGGATTGCTGCTTTCAACGTTTATCGCCATAAAATTTAAGCCCGAACATGCGGCCTCTCTGTTTATCTGGGGCTGCAGTATTCCGCTGTCTGCTTTTTGCTATTTGCTCTGGATCCATGGCAGCGGCGGTGGCTGGAATTTAGTGGTTTTTCTTGTAGTGATGTTTGCGTTTTCCCAAGTCGGCTGGCTTGGGGGCGCTTTGGCTGTTTTCGGGAAATTGATCAATGCGCGTTATTTGAAAAAGGCCGGGTTATGGGTATCCATCGTCTCGGTCACTTCGCATGGTTTATTTCTGATATTGATTCTTACTTTGGGAGCCGGCTCTTGATGAGCCGGCCATCGTTTCTCTTTTAGCTGGTTTATTTACTCATAAGGAATTGTGTTATGGCGTTCAGTGAATCAACACTTGAATATATAAAAAGCCAAGCTGATAAAGCCAAGGAAGTCGCCGGCGCGCTTGGCGTTCCAGGGGTAACCGCCCAAGGATTGTTGGGCGCTATTGGAGAAGAGTACGAGTCGCTCGGTACAGTAGACTGGATTCAAACCCAAAGGGTAACCAGTTTTACGCATGAAGAGCTAAAGCAGAACTACGAAAGTGTTATTAGCGATCAGCAAATTCTGAAAGATGTCGTCAAGGCCGGTTCATTTCAAAAGGCGCAGATCAAATGGGAGAATCCGGTACTCAATGATGTCGGTCCCGGTAATGTCAAGGTCTTGACGGCCATTGATCTTTTGAATAAATACAATAGCAATAATCCAGATTCGGACCCGTTGGGGCTTAAAGGATATACGCAGGATTACAAGGCATTAGTCAGCGATCTTTCTAACGAAGGTAATAACCTGAGTTTGAAGTTTGCAGCCTTGATGCTTCAAGAGGGCCAAGAGTTTTACTCTACCAAGGCCGCTGCTGCCTGGAGTATTTATGATCAGGACACCAAAGATGCGATTCTGATCACGTATTACAACAATGGTAAGGAATGGGCGAGCGAGAAGGCTGACAAGTTTTTCGCCGATACCCCCGGTGGTCAATATGCACCCAAGCCAGGTGGGGGCGTCAGTGGTGGTGAGGTTTACCTTGAGAACGTCGACCAGATCAAGGCTTATGTAGGTATCCCTACCAAGCCCCCCAGCATTAACGATTTCAACCTCGATATCTTCAACGCTGGCCTGACACTCGAGAAAGACGCCACAGACCATGATCGATTTGCGGCACAAGTGGCAGATGGGCTTGTGCGCAGTGGTGGTGGTTGGGCAATCACTTACAACCCGAGCAGTTTGAACATCAACCAGATGCAGGATTCGTGGGTCAACAATACCTTCGCTGCTGCTGCGACGCAGATTCTTGCCGACAGCTATCGGCCTGGTAACGGCAACACGGTCAAGGACGTATTCGATTTCAGCCTGAAAAGTGCCAGCAGCGGTCTGTCATTCGACAGTGTTTCGGGGCAGGCAGGCGCCTGGCTGAACTCGGGCAATGCCTTGTCACGTCTGACCCTTCCGACTGACCCTCTGGTACTCGATCTTAATGGCGATGGCGTCCGGCTGACTGACTATGTCAGCCAGCCTGTGCTTTTTGATGTCGACAACGATGGCGGCAGTCTGGAAGAAACCGGCTGGGTCAGTGCTCAAGACGGGATTGTCGTGGTCGACCGCAACAATAACGGCAAGATCGACAATATCAGCGAGACCCTTTCCGAATACTTTGGCGGAGCCGCAGGGACTGCCGGAAATGCAGGGGAAAAACGTTTTGCCAATGGTTTTGCTGCGCTTGCCAGTCTGGACAGCAATGGTGACAGTGTTTTTGATAATCGCGATGACGCCTGGTCCAGTGTCAAGGTTTGGGTCGATGCTAACCATGACGGCAAAAGCTGGGTGGATAGCAACGGTAATGGGGCGGTCGATGCTGGCGAGGCCGATGAAGTTCGCTCGCTGAACGAGCTTGGTATCACCCGTATCAACCTTGCCAATACTCTGCAGAACGGCGAAGTACGCGATGGCAACGAAGTGTTGGCCCGTGGCACGTTCACCCAGAATGGCGTCAGTAAGGAAGCGATTGCAGCCAATTTCCTGGCAAACCCTAATGGCCATACCTTCAGTGCCAGTGGTAATGGAACGATTGTTTCGACTCAGGGTGGTGGAGAGGTGGCACCCGTGAGTGCCTATGCGTCCTCTTCTGTGACCGGTGAAACCATTGATGTCGCGCAAAAGGGCGTCAGCAATGCCAGTGGGTCATCAGGTAACGATACTCTGCTGGGCGATAGCAAGAACAACTGGCTTTCAGGTGGACAGGGCAGCGATAGCTTCCAGGCCGGTGCCGGGGATGACGTACTGCTGATCGACGCTGATGACGCCGCCGCGAATATCCATGGCGGCGCGGGTACCGATATCGTTCAGGTGATCGGTGATCGAGGTGTTGTTCTAAACCTGACCAAGGCTGAGATCGAGATCGCTCAGGGCGGCAGAGGTAATGACGTGTTTATCGCCGACGGGCAAAGCACGGTCTATATGCGCGGTGGCGATGGTGACGATGTCCTGGTCGGCGGCTCTGCCAACGATGCTTTGTCTGGCGAGGATGGCGACGACTTTATCAACGGCGGAGCCGGTAATGATGTACTGCGTGGTCACCGTGGACAGGACCAGATTCAGGGCGGCTTGGGCAACGACCTCATCGATGGTGGTCAGGATGACGACAACCTCAACGGCGGCGCTGGCGACGATGTACTGATCGGTGGTGCGGGCGATGACGTGATCGACGGCGGTGACGGCCTGGACGTCGTCGAGTTGTCCGGCGACTTTGCCGACTACCGTCTGACACGAACGGCAGAAGGTGTCTGGATCAGCGACACCGTTGCAGGGCGCGACGGTACCGATTTCCTGCAGAACATCGAAAAGATCAACTTCAAGAACCTCAAGCTGGTCGAGATCCCGAGCGCGACCAGCGAAGGGATCGAGAACCCTCTGCTGGTCAAGGATGTCCTGAGCAACGACAAGGCCGGTGCGGCTTTCGAGCGTACCAGTGCGCATCTGATCGGCAAGGAACAACTGCTGCAGAACGACATCGACTGGCAGCATGATGCGCTGCACATCACCGGACTGTTCGATGTCGTGGGCGGTACGGCCAGCGTGACTCAGGCCGGCGATGTGCTGTTTACGCCGGATGCAACCTTTACCGGCATCATGGGCTTCAAGTACACCGTCGCTGACGCCAAGGGCAATGAGGCCGGTACGGTTATCAGCATGGGAACCGGTGAAAGCGCGACGATGCGCGCTGCGGTGTACCTCAAGACCTCGGATCTGCCTGACGATCCGCTGGTGACCGATCAATGGTATCTGTCCCAGGCCAATATTCTCCCTGTCTGGAAGGATTACACCGGCAAGGGCGTCAGGATTGCCCAGATCGAAACCACCAGCCCTTTCGGCACGACCAAGGAAGTGCTCGATTACCGCCATGCCGACCTGAAAGACAACATCGACAAGAACTGGCTGGCCAATGCCACGCCGGGACAGATGGCGGGCGAGGGCAGCGGCGGCGTCTTCAGCGATCACGCCACTCTGGTGGCCGGTGTAATGGTCGCCTCCCGCAATGGCGAAGGCAGTGTGGGCGTGGCTTATGACGCCACGATTGCCGGTTACTGGGTCAACAAAGACGACTTCAGCACCATGTCCCACATGCATGAATATGACGTGGTGAACAACAGTTGGGGGAGTAGCATTCCCTTCGACCTGAAGTTTTCCCCCGCCGAACTGGGACTGATGCCGACGCCACATCGTCAGGCCCTGCAAGAGGGGCGTGACGGGCTAGGGACCGTGATTGTCACAGGAGGCGGTAACGACCGGCAGAAAGGCGGAAACACCAACTACTCGAACGTTTCCAACAGCCGCAGCAGTATCATTGTCGGCGCGATCAATGCCACCACCGACCTGGGTGCTCTCCAGTTTGGCGGTAAGCCGTTTTCCAGCCCGGGCGCCAGCATTCTGGTCAGTGCGCCGGGCTCGAACGTGACCTCCACTTCGCGTCTGGTGCAGAACGACAATGGCTCCACGTTCGGTGCCGACACCAGCGTTTCGCAAGGCACCAGTTTTGCCGCGCCGATCGTCTCCGGCATCGTGGCACTGATGCTCGAAGCCAACCCTGAGCTGGGGTATCGCGACGTCCAGCAGATCCTGGCGCTTTCGGCTCGCAAGGTGGCCGACCCTGATACCTCCTGGCAGGAAAACGGAAGCCAGAACTGGAACGGCGGCGGCATGCACGTCAGCCACGACTATGGTTATGGCGAAGTCGATGCCCGCGCGGCGGTTCGTCTGGCCGAAACCTGGAATACCCAGCAGACCTTCGCTAATGAATTCAGCCTGAACCAGCCTCTGGACTCCGGCACCCTCAACCGTGCAATCACTGATGGACAGGGCGCAGGCATCAGCCATTCCCTGACCCTGGGTAACGCCGGTATTTCTGTCGAGCATGTTGAAGTCAAAGTCAGCCTGACGCATTCCCGACCCGGTGACCTGATCCTCAAGCTGATCTCGCCGTCCGGTACTGAATCCATTCTGATGAACCGTCCGGGCAAGGCGCCTGGCGGCGCGGCGAGCGAGCGTGGTGACGCCGACTTCGCTGGCAGTTCCACCCTGAATTACGTTTTCGACACGGCGCTTCTGCGGGGTGAAATGGCGCAGGGCAACTGGACGCTGCAAGTCATCGATACGGTCACCGGCGACACCGGCACACTCAATAGCTGGAGCATGAACGTTTATGGCAAGGGCGGTACGTCCGATGACCAGTATGTGTATACCAATGAATATGCACAGCTGGCCGCTGCGGGTGGGCGCAATGTGCTCAACGATACCGATGGTGGCGTAGACACGATCAATGCCGCGGCGATAGCCAGTGCCAGCGTCATCGATCTTTCCAAAGGCCAGGCGACCCTCGCCGGTGCCCAGTTGACGATTACCAATCCAGGCCAGATCGAAAACCTGATCGGCGGTGAGTTTGGCGACTCGCTGACCGGCAACGCTGCGGATAACCATCTTTCGGGTGGCCGTGGCGACGATCTGCTGTCGGGCGGCGCTGGCATCGACACGCTGATCGCAGGGCAGGGCAATGACACCCTGACCGGTGGTGCCGACACCGACTATTTTGTGATCGACAAGAATGCGGGTGACGTCGATACCCTGACCGACTTCGTCATCGGCACCGACCGAATCGTTCTGTCCGGTTTCGGCCCGGACGTGTATTCGACGATGGGCATCAGCCAGCAAGGTGCGGACACGCGGCTGACGCTGGATGACGGGCAAGTCCTGGTACTTAAAAATGTGCAGTCCCAGGGCCTGACGCTGAGCAGCTTCGTGCATGTACCGGAAGGTGTGAGCCTGAGCCGTCTGGAGCGTTACTCCGGCTTTGGTTTCGGGCTTGATGGCACCGTGACCGAGCGGATTCTGCCGGACACGACCAATGGGGTTCTGTACTGGGCCAACGATGGCGGCGAGCGCGTATTCGGTGGCACGGGAGCCGATGTGATAACCGGTGGTCTGGGTGACGATGTCCTGGTCGGTGAAAGCTCCACGTCATCAAGTGTCGGCGGCAACGATACCCTGAACGGCGGCGAAGGCAATGATGTGGTGCGTGGCGGGGCAGGTGATGACGTGCTCTACGGCGGTGCCGGGCTGGATTATCTCGGAGGCGATGCCGGTAACGATGTCCTCTATCTTGAGGGCGATCAAGGTATCGCTGATTACGCAACCACCACGTTGCTGGCTCCGAACATTAACCTCGGTGGTGCGGCTACACACACCGGAGCCTCGGTGGCTGGCGGTGCCGGGAATGATCGTTTTGTCGTGGTCGAAGACCTCAAAGCGAGTGCTTCCCAAGGCATCATGGCCAACCTGATCGACGATTTCGAGGTGGCCAATCCAGCCGAAAAAATCGACCTGTCACAGATCCGTGCGGTACACAGCTTTGCCGAGCTGAACTTCAGTTCGGTGACAGTGGATGGCGAGCAATACCTGAGAGTCTGGCTGGGAGCGATGGCCAGTGGCACTCAGTACCTGACCCTCAAAGGCGTCACCGCCAATCAACTGTCCGCTGCCAACTTCATTTTTGGCCAGGCAGTTGCAGAGCCCAAAGTGCTGCTTAGCGGTACTGATGCCAACGATCTGCTGATCGGCGACGCCGGCGGCAATACCCTCGATGGCGGTGCCGGTGCGGACGTTCTCGAAGGACGGACAGGCGACGACACCTATATCGTCGACAACGTCGGTGACGTGATCAAGGAAGTGGTGGGCGGTGGCTATGACCTGGTCAAGTCCAGTGTCAGTCATACCTTGGCCAGTGAAGTCGAATCCCTGCAACTGTTGGGCAATGCGGCTATCAATGGCACCGGCAATGAACTGGCCAACCGCATTGTGGGCAACAGCGCCAACAACGTGCTGGACGGTGCCGGAGGTTCCGATGTGCTGATCGGCGGTCTGGGTGACGACACCTATGTGGTCGATGACGGTTCTGACCGGGTCGTCGAGTCGCAAGGTCAGGGCACGGACACGGTCAATGCCTCGGTTTCCTTCACGCTGGCCAGCAACCTGGAAAACCTGAACCTGACCGGCAGCGCCAGCATCAACGCCACGGGCAACAGCGTCGACAACATCCTGCGCGGCAATATCGGCGATAACCGTCTCGACGGCGCCCAGGGCGCAGACCTGATGATCGGTGGCCTGGGCAATGACACTTACTTTGTCGATCACATCGGCGATGTGGTCATGGAGGATGCCGACGCTGGTAATGACAAGGTCATTTCCACGGTCGACTACAGCCTGGCGGCGAATGTCGAGATCCTGACCTTGTCCGGTTCCGCCCTGAATGCCACGGGTAACGCGCAGGCCAACGAACTGTTCGGCAACGAGCACGACAACCGCCTGTACGGCGGTGCGGGCGATGACTTCCTGCAGGGTGGCAAGGGCAATGACCGCTACGTGTTCGGTGTCGGTCATGGCCAGGACTTGATCAATGAAGACCTGGATGCCAGTGGTGGCGTTGACACCATTGCGTTTGAAGCGGGCATCAACGCAAGCGACGTCGCTGTCGATCACACCGCGCAAGGTATGGTGCTGCGCCTGAACGATGGTCAGCAGATCATTTCCGGCTGGACCGCTGCCCGTGGTCATAGCATCGAGCGCATCGAGTTCGCCAATGGCACGGTCTGGAACACCGCCACGCTGGCGACCCAGGCCAACCGTGCACCGACCATCGCACAGGCGATTGCCGATCAGAACGTGGCAGAAGACAGCGGCTTTGTCCTGACACTGGCGAGCAACGCCTTTGTCGATGCGGACAGCGGTGACGCCCTGAAGCTGAGTGCAACCCTGGCTGATGGCAAACCTCTGCCAGCCTGGCTGAGTTTCGATACCGCCACTCGCACCTTCCGGGGCACGCCAGACAACAGCGCCGTCGGTAACCTGTCGATTCGCGTCACGGCGACTGACAAGGCCGGCCTGTCCGTCAGCGACAGCTTTGACGTACGGATCAGCAATACCAACGATGCGCCGGTCCTGGCCAAGGCCATTGTCGATCAGGCTGCAATCGCAGGCACACTCCTGAACTTTGCCCTACCGGCAGCGACATTCACTGATGTGGATGCCGGTGACATATTGAACATTACCGCGCAGTCTGCCGACGGTCAGGCGTTGCCAGCCTGGCTGACGTTCGATGCGGCCACTCGCACCTTCAGCGGCACGCCTGGAAGCCAGGGAACCGTCTCGGTCAAGGTTTCGGCCGTGGACCGTGCAGGTGCGGTGGTCAGTGATGTGTTCGACATCGTTGTCGGCGAGCAGACCGGCTTGATCACCGGCACCCAGAGCGGTGACTACCTCAATGGCGATGCGCTGGCCAACACCATCAACGGGCTGAGCGGCGACGACACCCTGTACGGCAGGGCTGGCAACGACGTACTGAACGGTGGTGATGGCGTCGACTGGCTTTATGGCGGTGATGGCAACGACACGCTGGATGGTGGTGCGGGCAATGACAGACTGTCGGGTGATGCAGGCAATGATACCTACCGCTTCTACCGCGGCATGGGGCAGGACACCATCACTGACTTCGATGGGACTGTGGGTAATGTCGACACCATCAAGGTCGCTGCCGATATCGCTCCAGCAGATGTGATTCTGAATCGTGACGGCAACTACCTGCATCTCTCGATCAAGGGAACGACAGATAAAATGTCGATCACCTTCTTCAACAGCACCAACTATCAGGTGGAGCGTGTCGAATTTGCCGATGGCACGGTCTGGGATATCGATGCCCTCAAAGCCATGACCCGGGGAGTGGCCAGTGATTCGGCCGATACCTTGTATGGCGACGTTGGAGCCGATGTACTGGATGGGCTCAATGGCGATGACAGGCTCTACGGTGATGCTGGCAACGACCAACTCAATGGTGGTGCCGGTAGAGACACGCTGTACGGCGAAAGCGGCAACGACACCCTCAATGGTGGAGCCGACAACGACTACCTCGATGGCGGCGACGGTAATGACACTCTCGATGGCGGTGCCGGCAACGACTCCCTGAGCGGATCTCGCGGCAATGACACTTACCTTTTCTATCGCGGCATGGGCCAGGACACGATCAACGAGTTCGACTCCACCACGGGCAATGTCGACACCATCAAAGTCGCGGCAGGCATCACCCCTGACGATATCATCGTCAAGCGTGACAGGTCGGATATCGTGCTCTCCATCAAGGGCACTACTGACTGGATGAAAATCTACGAATACACCGGCTCCAACTATCAGGTGGAGCGCGTCGAGTTCGCTGACGGGACCGTCTGGTCTGTCGCGGACCTCAAGCGCCTGTCGGTGGTCGTGGCCAGCGAAGCGGCCGATACGATCTACGGCGACGAGACGGGTGAGCAGATCGACGGGCTTGGCGGCAATGATCAGTTGTACGGCCAGGCCGGTAACGATGTGCTCATTGGCGGTGCTGGCGATGACATGCTCGATGGCGGAT
The DNA here is from genome assembly GCF_057809175.1 of Pseudomonas sp. FG43. NCBI lineage: Bacteria > Pseudomonadati > Pseudomonadota > Gammaproteobacteria > Pseudomonadales > Pseudomonadaceae > Pseudomonas > Pseudomonas sp. FG43. The sequence continues at coordinate 488,835 of NZ_JBMDJL010000001.1, read as the reverse complement.
CGGGTGTCGATACGCTGGATGGCGGAGCAGGCAACGACTCGCTGTATGGCAGCTCGGGTAACGACATCTATCTGTTCCAGCGTGGCGGTGGCCAGGACCAGATCTCGGACCGTGACTGGACCTCCGGCAATATCGATGTGATCAAGCTGGCACAAGGCATCAGCCCGGGCGATATCAAGGCTTCGCGCGTGGGCGACAACCTCGAACTGGCGATCATCGGCACTTCGGACAAAATCACCGTTCGTGACTGGTTCTACTCCACCGACTCGCAGATCGAGCAAGTCCAGTTCGTGGATGGCACCGTCTGGGATGCAACGGCCCTCAAAGCTATGGTCAAAGGCGTGGCGAGCGAAGGCAACGATACCCTGCAAGGTGAAGAGTCCGTTGCCGATGTTCTCAACGGGCTGGGCGGTGACGACAGCCTTTACGGCTTGTCAGGCAACGACACCCTCAACGGTGGCGCTGGCAAGGACAAGCTCTATGGCGGAGCCGGAGCGGACATCCTCGATGGCGGTGCCGGTGATGACAGCCTGTATGGCGATGCAGGCAACGACACCTACCTGTTCTATCGCGGTGCCGGGCAGGACTGGATAAGCGACTACGACAATACGGCCGGCAACCTGGACGTGATCAAGCTTGCGGAAGGCCTCAAACCTGCCGATATCCAGCTCACTCGTAGCCTGAACGATCTGTATGTCGGCATTGCTGGCACAAGCGACAGGCTGACGGTTTCCGGATGGTTCTCCAATACCGCGAACCTGATCGAACAGATCCAGTTCGCCGACGGCACCATCTGGAATGCCAGCACCATCAAGACGATGAGCAACGGCACGTCCACCCAGGGCAATGACGCGCTTTATGGCGATGATGCTGTGGCCGATTCGCTCAGTGGCCTTGCAGGCAACGACAAGCTCTATGGTCTGGGCGGCAACGACGTACTGTCGGGCGGTGCCGGGGATGATGAACTGAACGGAGGCGCAGGCGCTGACACCCTGATCGGTGGCACGGGCAATGACCGACTGTATGGCGACCGTGGCAACGACCTCTACCAGTTCGAGCGCGGCGGCGGCCAGGACGTCATCGACGACTTTGACCCGGATGCCAACACTGACGTGCTGCAGTTTGGGAGCGGTATTGCTGCCGACCAACTGTGGTTCAGCAAGAATGGCTGGGATCTGGAAGTCGGCGTCATCGGCACGAGCGACAAGGTGACGGTATCCAAATGGTCGTTCTGGGGCGAAGGCACTTGGGAGGATGCCCAGCAGATCGAACAATTCCGCACGGCGGATGGCAAGGTCCTGATGGCTAGTCAGGTTGACCAAATGGTACAAGCCATGGCGGCTTTCGCACCTCCTGCACCGGGAGAAGTGAAGCTGTCGGAAAACTACCAGGCCTCGTTGAATGCCGTGATTGCGGCTAACTGGCAGTAAGTCTGGAAGCAGCCGCGCCTTTGGGCGCGGTTGCTCTTGGTTACAGCGGCCCTGTCTGCGAAGCAGGATCGGCTTCAAATCTTCGACACATAATCACATCGAGTCTGTGTTTGGCATTCCGTATTTCACCTTCGCTGCCTTTCTGCAGTCGTGCTCGCAATGATTACCAAGTGCATCGCAGCGGGTGCAATACGCCGCAAAGGCCATAGGCTTTCTGGGCTATTAGGGTTAATCGAGCATTTGCCAAAACGGATCGTTCTGCCAGTCGGGTGGGAAGCCCATGGCTGATAGATTGATGTCGGCGAATTCATTCAATTGCTCATGCAAGCGTCTATCCCAACTGGTGTGTGGGCTGACTTGGCGCATCAGCAGGTTGAGAATGCATAGCACTGTGAACATTCGTGCATGTTGCCCTGGTTGTTGTAAATACGTTGGCCAAGGGAAATTGACTGTTTTGGGAAGCTCTGGACGGATGCCCAATTCTCGGTTCCATAGACGAGCATGATGTGCGCATATATTGCGAATGGTCGTCAGGGTATGCAGCCATGACTGCAGAAGTGGTCCTGGCAAGGCCATGCGTCGGGCGATGGCTTTTTTGTCGGCATCGCGTGCGAGACCTTTGAACAAGTATGAGAGCTCACCAAGGGTTATCTCTTCCATGGCGGCCCAGGCGGGCATCAGGTCTGGAGCGTTGTAAGTCAGTGTGTAATGTCGCGCATAACTTTCCTTGGTGCGCAGGCTTTTGAGTAGCGTTTTGCGAGCATCAGATGCTTGGAAGGCATCGATGCGCTGACATTCGCGCGAATGGTCCTGATGCGCTTTTTCCTGTTTACTACGAATGCTGTCGAGCAGTGCCTGATGGCGATAGGTGCGCTGGAAAAAATGAACCTCCAGATACCAGTGAGCCCCATATTTAGGTCCCATGTGGTTGCTGATGGCGGCCCGTGCTGCAACTTCAATGCGTTCAATCGCATCGATTACCAACAGTCGCAGGCGTCGGTCAAAATCGTATAGACGAGTAAGTTCTTTCAACTGCGTACCGGGCCTGAAACCATGCTCGGCATCTTCGGACACTTGAAACGGGCGCATGTAAGGCGTGAGGCGAAAGAAACTGACGGCCTCAAAAAAACAATGCGCCTTGCCTTCGTCCTGGATAGTAAGCCCACGCTTTTTGAGCAAATCCAACTGGGCAGGAATATCAATGGCTGGCTTGCTAAAGGGCTTCATGCCGAAAAACAGTCGGGCATAAAAAACCCGCTCAATTTGTGCGTAACTGCCGAAGCAGCCCTAGGCATGGCGGGTATGTTGCGGGAGAGGTTAGGCACAGCTACGTTGTTTTGCAAGGTCTTTGTCACTGCATTGATGAACGGGTAGACCGTCTTTTATGTTGGTTTGGCGTCAGCAAGCATAGTGTGTTGCAACCGTACGGCGAATGCTCTGGTGTAAGAGCATATGTCTTCTGTATCCAGATCCGCTCGGTCTCTCAAGGATAGGCGGCCTTTGCTTTCAGGTTACGAAGCAGCACATACGGATCCGCCCCTATTCCCCTGCACATGCCCATGAATTCAATGACGTCGAGTCTGTGATCTGCATTCTCGAAGGATTGTGGGAGATCGATTCTGGTGACCAGTCCCTCCTAGGCTTCAAGTTGCGAGGTCATCAACCGAAGGAAAAACCACCGAACGCATGCTGCAGAACAAGCGTGCGCTTGGGTTTGATTCTGTCGTGGGCTGCGAAGGGGAGGAGGACGCGCTTAATCACTTGGCGCGACTTTTTATGGAATATGCGGAGATTTCGTTTCGGCGGGCGTTGGTTGCGCGGCGCAGACGGCTTGGGGTGGATGACTTTTAGCCGACAAATAAAAGCTGGTTTGTGGTTAATGCCGGTTAGTACATATGCGGTGTCTGTTCATCAGTCGTCGCCAGCAAGCTGCCTCCCACAAGTGGCATGTGTCCCTTAACCTTATGGTGATCACTACCTCCGAATCTGCAATATAGTGCACTTTAGCGGTTGTGGTGGGCTGCATTTCTGCAATAAATTGCACATAAACGGCCCGTGCCCTATGATCATCTGCACTATATTGCAGGTGCGCGTTATGCAGCTCACAATCCAGATCCACGATGAGGGCCAGTGGCGTAATGCTTTTCATCTCACCTTTCGAGAGCCAGCGGAAGGTTTCCTTGGGCCGTGTTCTTATGCATATGACCGTGACTATATCGTTCGCCACATCAACGACGTCCTGGCACAGGATGAGTCGGCGGTCAGCTACAACTTCCCGGTAGGTTTTGACGACAACACACTCAAGATCGCGCCAGCATTTCTTCACGATATCTCGCCGGCGGGTGCAGCAAAGAGTTCTCTGATGCGGCGGATAGGTGGGGAAAAGCCTGAGGGCTTGGCCACGGACCTCTTCCTGCTAGGTCGCTGTACGCCAGCACCAATCGGAAACATGCGAATCAAAGAGTCAGCAGACCTGATTGACCAGTCCGCTCGCCTTGGATTTCCTCGTGAAGAGGTGATTGCTCTGAGCACTGAGTTCATCGACTACGCATACGATCAAGGGGCAGCCATTGGAGGTGCCAGTGGGGCAGGTGGTGCTGCGCCAAAGATTCTGATGACTGAAGACAAAACGGGTCTGCTTTACCCGGATGCATCGCTTCCGGATTCAGAGGCGGCTGAGCACTGGTTTATCAAATTTCCAAGAGGGCAGGCACTGAGCGAAGACGTCGCCATCCTGCGCGCGGAGTACCTGTACTACAAAGCGATTCACCAACTCGGGTTGAATACGGTTTCGCAGGATGGGCTAGCACTTAACGAAGGCCGCAAGCCCAGTCTCTGGATGAAGCGCTTTGATCGTGAAATATCACCTGAAGGCGTTAAACGTTTTGCGGTGGAGTCCATTTATTCATTGGCCGGTGTTTCAGAACCTTGGTTGCAGATGAGTCATCTTCAGGTCATCGATATGCTCGTAAGCATCTGGAGGTGCGCGGGCCAGGAAGATGAGATCCATGATCTGATTTCTGAATATCTGCGCCGCGACTTGCTCAACCGGGTATTAGGGAACACCGACAATCACGGTCGGAACACTTCAATAATCCGTGAGAAGGGGCGATTCAAACTGGCGCCTATTTATGACCTGGCTCCGATGTCCGTAGATCGCGAAGGGATTATCAGAACGACACGATGGCCAAAAGAGATCGAGCTGGCCAACAATATCAATTGGGAGGCCGCCTGTATGAGCCTGGGGACCTATGTACATCCCGCTCGCTTGTATGAGCGCTTGAGGGAGGACGCCAAACTGTTTCTTCACCTTCCTGAAATCCTTCAGCCAGATCTTCCGGTCGTAATCTGGAACCACCCCAGTATCCCGCTGGCCAACCTCAAAGACCGGATGCAAGCCTGGGGTGTTCTATGAATTCAAATGCCGCTATGAGTGACCAGAACTTCAGCGCAATGACAAGGGAAGAGCTCATTCGCTCCATTGAGAGCATGCTGGGGCATGGCGAAATTTCAATGGGCAAGGCTGTGGAGATGCTCCGGACAATGGTGGCAAGGCTGGATCAGCGCACCTTTGCAAAAATGTGCAAAATCTCGATTCGTACCTTGGCGCACATTGAGCATGAAGAAGGTAATCAGACCATCAAGTCGATGAACGCTGTATTCAAGCCGTTTGGTCTTGAGCTTTGTCCGGTTAGGGTGAAGCGGGGTCAGTATTTGGGGGGAGTGGGGCGTTAAGAGTGCTGATCGTAGTCTCCAACCCCCGAAGCACCTCATATGGATCCACCCCAATCCCCTTGCACACTTCCAAAAACTCAATCACATCCAGCCTGCGCTCGGCATTCTCGGTTTTCGAAACGAAGGATTGCGGGCGGTCGAGTCGGGTTGCCAGTTCTTTTTGAGTCAGACCGGCTGCTTCGCGTGCCTCTAACAAAAGCATGAGCAAGGCTTGATAGCGGGTGTTGTGGATGGTTTTCACGTAGGCGTGCCGTTTGATGGTCCGGCCACCTGAATAAACCTGATTTGGGATTATCCCAAAATGGGTTTTTGGTTTAAGCTTCTGCTTCCAGGGATGTGCACACATAAGTGCAAGGGAGTCAGTATGAAAAACAAGAAACCACAACTGTTGTCTCGCAAGCCTCGCAGGACTAGGTCCTCAACCCTTTCGGCGCGTCAGGTCATGACCAGGCAGCAAGTCGTCAGCGCCATGTACGCCTACCTGATGAACAGTTGGGAAGAGTTGCCTGAGCAGAACAAGCGTGCGCTGGGTTTTGATTTTGTCGTGGGTGGTGAAGGGGAAGAGGAAGCGCTGAATCACTTGGCGCGGTTGTTCATGGAGTATGCGGAGATTTCGTTTCGCCGAGCTTTGTCCGCCCGACGCAGGCGCCTGGGAATCATTGACTGACTTTTCACAAGCAAATAAAAAGCCGGCTTGTGGCCGGCTTCTCGGGGACGGTCTTGGTTTATTTTTGGTAAACCGCAATCGCCTTCAACAGGTGCATCTGCAAGGGATGCTAAAAAGGTAACAAGCCGAACGTGTCGTTCGCCTTGTGTGGCGCTGGCCGCGCAGGGCAGCCTGTGCCGAATGGTGGCCACAGGATACTGATGTTTTCCGCGAATGCCCAGCCTTGAAACACTTTCTCACACCGTGGTTGTACCTGTTCAGCGCAGCAGCATGGCGTTTCGGCGGCTGTTGAGGGTGGACCACCAGAATATCCAGCCCAGGATGCGGATGTTTTCCCGCTCTATTTCTTCGGCGCTGAAGAGTTCGTCCGGGTATTCGCTGTTGTTGTGGCTGCGCAGGCGCAGGCCGCCGTTGGGCAGGCGGTAGAGGTATCTGACGCGCAGGATGCCGCCGTGTTCGAGGGCGTACATTTCGCCGTCGATGACTTGGGTAAGGTCGCGGTTGACGCCCAGCAGTGAGCCGTCCTGGATCTTGTCGGCCATGCTGTTGCCGATCATGGCGACGCACATGGTGTTCTTGGGGTCGATGTTCATGGTTTGCAGCACGTGCATGGGCAAACGTATTTTTTGTCCGGGCGCTTCGGCCAGTACGGTCTTGCCGATGCTGTTGGTGGATTCGATTTCCTTGTAGATCTGAATTTCCACATCGCCGCGCAGCAGGCTTCGTCCTTGGTGAAGCGTAATCGGGGTGTCGCCGCCATTGTTCTCGTTGGCGGAGTCTGTCGGGTGTTTGGGGCCTTCGCCGGTGCGCAGCCAGCGGGGGTTGACGGTCAGTAGTTCAGCCACCTCTTCCAGCCGCGCCATGGGTACGCCGCGTTTGAACCAGTTGTTCACGTGCTGGGGCGTGACTTTGCGGTTGGCTGCAAAGTCCGTCGCAGAAAGATGGCACTCCCGCAGGAGGATGCGTAGTCGATCACCTGATGTATTCATGAAGCCGAGTTTACGGCGCTCGCGAATCCGTTTAAATGAACGGGGTGTTCAAATACTGCTGTTCCCTTATTACTTACGGTTAGCGACCTACAGGTGCAACAGTTGTTATGTAGGCATGTTCCGCAATCCGTTTATTTGAAATAAACGCTGTGTTCTGCTTTAAACCGATTGTGCCGGGCTCACGTTTTGTTTATCGCGTTTTAAATGATGAATGTATTTTTATACGTTTGTTTATTGATGATGTTCTGGAGGATTTGCGAGGCGGGAGGAGCGAGGAGGGCGAAGCGTTTTGCAGAAGGTGTCCGGAACACCCGGTCAGGTGTTCCGGAACGGAGAACCGGGTGATCAGCCTTTGTAGGCTGCAACCGATTTCAGGATCTCGGCGCGGGCTGCGTCAGCATTGCCCCAACCATCGATCTTCACCCATTTGCCTTTTTCGAGATCCTTGTAGTTCTCGAAGAAGTGCTTGATCTGTTCCAGCAGCAGGGCTGGCAGGTCGGTGTACTCTTTCACGTCAACGTACAACTGGGACAGTTTGTCGTGTGGTACCGCGATAACCTTGGCATCGCCGCCGCCATCGTCGGTCATGTTCAGGATACCGACCGGGCGAGCGCGGATGACCGAACCTGGAGCAACCGGGTATGGAGTAACAACCAGCACGTCGAGGGGGTCGCCGTCGTCAGCCAGGGTGTTGGGGATGAAACCGTAGTTGGCCGGGTAGAACATCGGGGTGGCCATGAAGCGGTCAACGAACAGGCAATCGGATTCTTTGTCGATTTCGTATTTGATCGGCGCGTGGTTGGCCGGGATTTCGATAGCGACGTAGATGTCGTTCGGCAGGTCTTTACCAGCCGGAATCTTGCTGTAGCTCATTGGGTTTTGCCCCCGTAGTTGACCAGACAGATATTGGCATTAACGCCAAAAAGTGGGCCGGATTATAGGCATATTCTGTTGATGTTGACACGCACCGCGTTGGATCAGTGCTGGCTTTGACTGGCCGTGTCGCCCTTTTGCAGGGCTTGCAGCCGGGCCAGGGTGTCCTGGCGGTAAAAAGCCTTCAGTTGCTCATAGACCTCGGGATAGGTGCCATACAGCAGGTCGGGCGCGCTGAAAAAGTACTCGCTGGTCACCGCGAAGAATTCGGCAGGGTCTTCGGCGGCGTAAGGGTCGATGACCGTTTCGATGTCTGGATCGTTGTCCAGTTGCCGGTTGAGATCGTCGTAGGCGTTTTGCATGACTCTGGCCCACTCGCTGATGCGCATGTCTGCGTGCAGCGGCGGCAGGCCGTTGGCATCGCCATTGAGCATGTCGAGTTTGTGCGCCAGTTCGTGGATGACCAGGTTATAGGCATCCCAGTCGCCACTGGACAGCACGCCCGGCCAGGCCAGAATCACCGGGCCCTGTTGCCAGGCTTCTCCGCTGTGCTCGCCATCCCATTCATGTTCGATACCGCTGGCATCGCGGTGCCGTTGCGGGCTGATGAAGTCGCCGGGGTACAGGACGATTTCGTGAAAACCCTGATACCAGTTCAGATCCCCGAGGTTGAGCAGCGGTAACTGTGCCTGGGCCGCGAGGAACAACCGTTGTTCGTCATCCAGTTTGACACCCGGCAACGCCGTCAGGTGTTTGGCTTGCAGAAACAGCACGCAGGCCTCGCGCAGCGCCTGTTCCTGTGCCTCGCTCAAACCGTCCAGGATCGGCAGCCGCTGGCGCACCCGTAGCCAAACTTCGGGTGCGACCGGGTTTTTAGCCAGCGTGCGCTGTCTGCGCCAATTGCTGAACGACCACATGGCTCAGCGGGCGTCTGCCGAGCGGCCCATGCGGCTGCGTATCAGGCCGATGACCATGGGCAGCAGGGACATCAGAATGATCACCAGCACCAGCAATGTCAGGTTCTTTTTGATAAAGGGCACATTGCCGAAATAGACCCCAAGCGTTACCAGGCTGCCTACCCACAGGATCGAGCCCAGCACGCTGAAACTCAGGAAGCGCAGGTAGTTCATCCGGCCGACGCCCGCGACGAAAGGCGCGAACGTACGAATGATCGGCAGGAAGCGCGCCAGTGTGACTGTCTTGCCGCCATGGCGTGCATAGAATTCCTGGGTGCGGATCAGATAGTCGCGGCGGAAGATTTTCGAGTCTGGATTGCTGAACAGCTTCTCTCCGGCGGTTCGCCCGATGATGTAGTTGGTGCTGTCGCCCAATATGGCTGCCAGCATCAACAGCCCTCCCAACAGAACCGGGTCCATGCCGCCACCGGCAGCCACTGCGCCTGCGATGAACAGCAGCGAGTCGCCTGGCAGGAAGGGCATGATGACCAGCCCCGTCTCACAGAAAATCACCAGGAACAGGATGGCGTAGATCCAGGTGCCGTAGTTGGCTACCAGCAGGTCGAGATACACATCGAGGTGCAGGATGAGGTCGAGGGGGTTGAAATCCATTGGAATACCTGAGGCCAGACCCTTGGAACAGGGCACGTGCGGAAGAAACTACTGTGCAGTACGCGCGGCATTATAGAGGGATAAACATGGCAACAGGTTTTTCGCGACTGAAGTCGCTCCTACGGATTAATGCTAATCACTCAAGCCACAAACAAGACTTGTGGGAGGCAGCTTGCTGGCGACAAAGGCCTGAAAACCGGCAGATATTCTGCGTCTGTACGCTGAAGTCGCCAGCAAGCTGCCTCCCACAAAGTGATTTATGACCTTAGTTGATCGGTAATACGTAGTTCTTGAACTGGGTATCTTCCTTGAAACCAATGGACTCATAGACCTTGTGTGCCACTTCGTTGTCGCTGCTGGTGGACACGCGCATGCGTACGGCCTGGGTTTCCTTGGCCATCTGTTTGGCATGCTTCATCAGATGGTCCGCGACCAGCTGGCGACGGGAGTCTTCGGCCACATAGATGTCGTTGAGAATCCACACACGCTTGAGCGACAGCGACGAGAAGCTTGGGTAGAGCTGGCAGAAGCCCAGCACTTTGTTGTCGTCATCCTTGGCCAGTGCCAGGTAGATCACGGATTCATCGCGGCGCAAACGCTTTTCCAGAAAATCGCGGGATGAGTCCGGGAACGGCAACTCGCCATAAAACTCGCGATATTTGATGAACAGCGGGCAGAGCAGGTCCAGGTGTTCAAGAGTTGCTTTTATGATCCGCATGATTGGGCCTCAACTTCACTATGGGCGAATGCAGTGTGCTCGGGCGACGGTTCGATGCTGCCGACTGGCTTTAGAAAGCGCAATCTAAAGCGGCTCAACCGGGCCTGCGAGCAGGAAGTTACCCTTGTTATCGGCTGCGTTATCCGATTCCACAGTCTTCAATTCGGCTTCATCCTTGAGGTTCACCCCCGAAACCTGTCGCCGGCAGGCTTCACGCATCAGATAAAGCAAGCGATGAGCCGCCATTGCGTAACTCAGGCCTTCCAGTCTCACATTGGAGATGCAGTTGCGATGGGCGTCGTTCAGGCCAACCTTGGGCGCATAGGTGAAATATAGACCCAGACTGTCCGGGGAGCTGAGGCCCGGGCGTTCGCCGATCAGGATCACCACCATCTTTGCGCCAAGCAGTTCACCGATTTCGTCGGCGATGGCGACACGGCCTTGCTCCACCATAACCACTGGAGACAGCGTCCAGCCTTCGGCGGAGGCCTGTTCTTCCATGCGCGCCAGAAACGGTACGGTATGGCGATGAACGGCCAGCGACGACAGACCATCGGCAACCACCACGGCCAGATCGACCCCACCGGGATGAGCAGCAGCGTAATCCTTTAATTGCAGAGCCGAGTCTTCGTTCAGGCGTCGTCCCAGGTCCGGGCGTTGCAAGTAACTGTGGCGGTCTGCGGCGGCGCTGTGTACCAGCAGCGTTTCACGGCCTTTTTCCGCCAGTTGTGCGCTTAGCCCTGCATGATCAAAGGGCAAATGCACGGCATCCCGTGCCTGGGCGTGGGCGAACTGAAAGTCCAGTTGTGCGTTGGTCGGCAGGCTGGTGCCGGTGCGGCCCAGTGCAATGCGCGCCGGGGTCAGGCGGCGCAATTCCAGCCATGGGTTGGGAAGTGTGTCGTCGGTCATGGAGAGGTCACTCATGCCAGGTGCGCCAGAGCCTGGCGAAAGGCCGGTGGCAGGCTGTCGCCAAAGCGCACATGGCCATCGGCCTGGGTGAAGATGCCCATTTTTTCCAGCCAGGCCTCGTATTCGGGGGCCGGGCGCAAGCCCAGGCTCTGCCGCGCATAGAGCGCGTCATGGAAAGAAGTGGTCTGGTAATTGAGCATGATGTCGTCCGAGCCGGGGATGCCCATGATGAAGTTGATCCCCGCCACGCCCAGCAGGGTCAGCAAGGTGTCCATGTCGTCCTGATCGGCTTCGGCGTGGTTGGTGTAGCAGATATCGCAGCCCATGGGCACGCCCAGCAGCTTGCCGCAAAAGTGGTCTTCGAGCCCGGCGCGGATGATCTGTTTGCCGTTGTACAGGTATTCCGGGCCAATGAAGCCGACCACTGTGTTGACCAGAAACGGGTTGAAATGCCGGGCCACTGCGTAGGCGCGGGTTTCGCAGGTCTGTTGGTCCACGCCATGGTGAGCGTTGGCCGACAGCGCGCTGCCTTGTCCTGTCTCGAAATACATCAGGTTCTGCCCGAGTGTTCCGCGATTGAGGCTCAGGCCCGCTTCGTAGCCTTCCTGCAAAAGTTTCAGGTTGATCCCGAAGCTGGCGTTGGCGGCCTCGGTGCCGGTGATGGATTGAAAAACCAGATCGACCGGTACGCCGCGGTTGATCACTTCAATGGAGGTGGTGACATGGGTCAGCACGCAGGACTGGGTCGGGATTTCATAACGCTGGATGATCGCATCCAGCATTTCCAGCAGCGCGACGATGGACGAGGTGCTGTCGGTGGCCGGATTGATGCCGATCATGGCATCGCCGTTGCCGTACAGCAGGCCGTCCAGCACGCTGGCCGCAATGCCCGATGGCTCGTCGGTCGGGTGGTTGGGCTGCAGCCGCGTCGATAGGCGTCCGCGCAGGCCGACGGTGTTGCGAAAGCGTGTCACGACGCGAATCTTTTGCGCGACCAGCACCAGATCCTGTACACGCATGATTTTCGAGACCGCTGCGGCCATCTCCGGCGTCAGGCCGGGAGCCAGAGCGCGCAGGCTGGTTTCGTCGGCCTTGTCGCTGAGCAGCCAGTCACGAAATCCACCCACGGTCAGGTGGCTGACCGGTGCAAAGGCCACCGTGTCATGGGTGTCGATGATCAGGCGGGTAACTTCGTCTTTTTCGTAAGGGATCAGCGCTTCTTCAAGGAAGTGCTTGAGAGGAATATTGGCCAGCGCCATTTGTGCGGCGACTCGCTCTCCATCGTTTTGCGCTGCAACCCCGGCCAGAAAATCGCCGGAGCGGGCAGGACTGGCTTTTGCCATGACGTCCTTGAGGCTGTCGAAACGGTACGTCAGCGCACCGATAGCCTGGGAAAAGCTTGCCATACAGATTCTCCATGACGTCCCGCCGTTGGCGTCGGACGTAGTCTTTCGGTCAAACCGGTGACGTTCCGGTTCAAGCGACTGTGGGAAGCGATGTAAGCAATTAATACTCCATAGTGAATGGAAGTGCGAATTTGCGGGGTGTGGCTGGAGGATTTTGCGGGTGTTGCTTCAAGGTGGAGCGCCGGGATTCGGGAGAATGCCCGGCGTTGGTGCGCTGTTCGCGGATGAATCCCACACGGTCTGCGCAGGAGCGAATTCATTCGCGAACAACCAATCAGAAGAAGCCCAGCGGATTGGTGTCGTAGCTCACCAGCAGGTTCTTGGTCTGCTGATAATGCTCCAGCGCCACTTTATGGGTCTCGCGGCCTACGCCTGACTTCTTGTAACCACCGAACGCCGCATGCGCCGGATACAGGTGGTAGCAGTTGGTCCAGACGCGACCGGCCTTGATGGCGCGGCCTACGCGGTAAGCGCGGTTGATGTCGCGGGTCCATACGCCGGCACCCAGGCCGAACTCGGTGTCGTTGGCAATGGCCAGGGCTTCGGCTTCGTCCTTGAAGGTCGTGACGCTGACCACCGGGCCGAAGATTTCTTCCTGGAAGACGCGCATCTTGTTGTTGCCTTTAAGCAGTGTCGGCTGGATGTAGTAACCGGTCGCCAGGTCGCCCTCCAGTTTTTCCACCTTGCCGCCGGTCAGCAGCTCCGCGCCTTCGGATTGAGCAATCTCCAGGTACGAGAGAATCTTGTCGAATTGCTGCTGCGAAGCCTGCGCGCCGACCATGGTGTCGGTATCCAGCGGGTCGCCGCGTTTGATCTTCAGGACTTTCTTCAACACCGCTTCCATGAACTGCGGGTAGATGGATTCCTGAACCAGCGCACGGGAAGGGCAGGTGCAGACTTCGCCCTGATTGAAGAACGCCAACACTACGCCTTCTGCGGCCTTCTCGATGAACTCAGGCTCGGCGCTCATGATGTCTTCAAAGAAGATGTTCGGTGACTTGCCGCCCAGCTCCACGGTGGACGGAATGATGTTGTCAGCCGCCAGTTTCATGATGTGCGAGCCCACGGGTGTGGAACCGGTAAAGGCGATCTTGGCGATGCGCTTGCTGCTGGCCAGCGCTTCACCGGCTTCGCGGCCATAACCCTGGACGATGTTCAGTACGCCGGGTGGCAGCAGGTCGCCGATCAGTTCGACCAGAACGCTGATGCCCAGTGGCGTCTGTTCGGCGGGCTTGAGTACGACGCAGTTGCCGGCGGCCAGGGCTGGCGCGAGTTTCCAGGCAGCCATCAGGATCGGGAAGTTCCACGGAATGATCTGGCCGACTACGCCCAGCGGCTCGTGGATGTGATACGCAACGGTATTGCCGTCGATTTCTGCTGCGCTGCCTTCTTGCGCGCGCAGGACGCCCGCGAAGTAGCGGAAGTGGTCGACGGCCAGCGGGATGTCGGCGTTCAGGGTTTCACGAACTGCCTTGCCGTTGTCCCAGGTTTCGGTGATGGCCAGCTTTTCGAGGTTGGCTTCGATGCGATCTGCGATTTTCAGCAGGGTCAGCGAACGTTCCTGTACGGAGGTCGTGCCCCAGCCCGGCGCGGCAGCGTGGGCGGCGTCCAGCGCCTTGTCGATATCCTCGGCGGTGGAGCGGGGGAATTCAGCAATGGGTTTGCCGGTGATGGGCGAGGTGTTGGTGAAGTATTGGCCTTTGACCGGTGCGACAAATTCGCCGCCGATGTAGTTACCGTAGCGCTCCTTGAAGTTGATGAGCGCGCCTTCGGTACCTGGATGTGCGTAACGCATGGTGAAGTCTCCTGATTCTTGTTGTGGGGAGTTCAGCGTGGTCAAACCTGTGGCAGAGAGTAGCCAAGAGTAGGCCATTTAGCTCCGGTTCGGGAATGAACTTTAGCCGTAGGCTTTCGCTGTACCGGACAAAGACCGGGTGCCATTTGAGCGGTCCTGAGCTAACCTGCGCGGATGTTATAAGAGGTCATCATGCATATTCATATCCTTGGTATCTGCGGCACGTTCATGGGCTCGCTGGCGGTACTCGCCAAAGAGTTGGGGCATCGCGTAACAGGCTCCGACGCCAACGTCTACCCGCCGATGAGTACCCAGCTGGAAGCTCAGGGCATTGAGTTGACTCAGGGCTATGACCCGGCACAACTCGATCCGGCACCGGACCTGGTGGTGATCGGCAATGCGCTGTCGCGTGGTAACCCAGCGGTCGAGTATGTGCTGAATAAAGGTTTGCCTTATGTTTCCGGCCCTCAGTGGCTGGCGGATCACGTATTGCAAGGTCGCTGGGTGCTGGCAGTTGCCGGCACTCACGGCAAGACGACCACCAGCAGCATGCTGGCCTGGGTGCTGGAACACGCGGGCATGAGCCCCGGTTTCCTGATCGGCGGCATTCCGCAGAACTTCGCGGTGTCGGCGCGTCTGGGCGGTACGCCGTTCTTCGTGGTCGAAGCTGACGAATACGACAGCGCCTTCTTCGACAAGCGCTCCAAGTTCGTCCATTACCGCCCGCGTACCGCGATCCTCAATAACCTTGAGTTCGATCACGCCGATATCTTCCCGGATCTTCCGGCCATCGAGCGGCAGTTCCACCATCTGGTGCGCACCATCCCGAGCGAAGGTCTGGTGATTCACCCAACGACCGAGCCAGCCTTGCAGCGGGTCATTGAAATGGGCTGCTGGACGCCGGTGCAAACCACCGGGCAGGACGGCCAATGGCAGGCGCGTCTGTTGAGTGAAGACGGTTCGCGCTTTGAAGTGCTGTTCGATGGCCAGCCTCAAGGCGTGGTCGAGTGGGGAATGACCGGGCAGCACAACGTTGCCAATGCCTTGGCGACTCTGGCAGCGGCCCGGCATGTCGGTGTAGTGCCTGCGCAGGGTGTCGAGGCGTTGAGTGCATTCAAGAGCGTGAAGCGCCGCATGGAGAAAGTCGCTGAAGTACGTGGCATCACCATTTATGACGACTTCGCTCACCACCCGACGGCCATCGCCACCACCCTCGACGGCCTGCGCAAGAAAGTCGGCGATGCGTCGGTGATTGCGATTATCGAACCGCGCTCCAACTCCATGAAGCTGGGCGCGCACCGCGATGGTTTGCCGGAAAGCGTACAGCAGGCCGATCAGGTGGTCTGGTATGCACCGGCCAATCTGGGCTGGGATCTGGCCGCGACCGCTGCACAATGTTCGGTGCCTTCGATCGTCAGCGATTCCCTCGAGGGGATCATCGAGCGAGTCAAAAGCCAGGCTCAGCCCGGCACTCATGTGGTCATCATGAGCAACGGCGGCTTTGGCGGCCTGCATGGCAAACTGGCCGAGGCCCTGAAATGAGCGGCCCCGAACGCATTACTCTGGCCATGACCGGAGCTTCGGGTGCCCAGTACGGTTTGCGCCTGCTGGATTGTCTGGTTCGTGAAGACCGGGAAGTCCACTTCCTGATCTCCAAGGCCGCGCAATTGGTGATGGCGACTGAAACCGACGTCAGGTTGCCGCCCAAGCCTGCGATGATGCAGGCCTTTCTGACCGAGTACACCGGCGCGACTGCCGGGCAGATTCGTGTCTATGGCCGCGATGACTGGATGTCGCCCGTGGCCTCGGGCTCGGGCTCGCCTAGCGCCATGGTGGTGGTGCCGTGTTCGACTGGCTCTCTGTCGGCCATTGCCAGCGGAGCCTGCAACAACCTGATCGAACGTGCGGCGGATGTCACCTTGAAGGAGCGCCGCCAGTTGATTCTGGTGCCGCGTGAGGCGCCATTTTCCAGCATTCATCTGGAGAACATGCTCAAACTGTCGAACATGGGCGCGGTGATTCTTCCAGCGTCTCCCGGTTTCTATCATCAGCCGCAGACCATCGACGATCTGGTGGATTTCGTGGTCGCACGAATTCTCAATCTGTTGAATATCCCGCAGGACATGCTGCCGCGCTGGGGTGAGCATCATGTGGGGAGCGATGAGTAAGATCCTGCTGATTGCACTGGCGCTGCTCATGACCGGCTGTGCCACGGTCAGGACACTGGATGCGGCCCAGCCGGGCGCGCCTGTCGTGTATGCCGGTACGCGACTTGATCTGTATGCGATGCAGGGTGGTTGCTGCGAGAAGGACCGCTTTGGCGCTGAAGCGCCCGAGTATCCGGCCCTGGATTTACCCGCCAGTGCGTTGATCGACACCTTGTTGCTGCCGTTGTCGGTGCTGACAGCACTGGGAGTGGGTTATCAGGCTCATGGCGGGTTGTGATTTTTCGCGAATGAATTTGCTCCTTCACACCCCTTAGGAGCGAATTCATTCGCGAACACCTCAGTTTATTTCCCCAATTTACGCAACTCATCCGACTCCACAATCCGAACGCCATCCTGTTCTTCCAGCGCCAGCCGCCACATGGCGCGGGCCAGATTGCAGGCTTCGATAGCGCCGTATTTGCCGGGGAGTAATTTGGCAATCGGTGCCGCGAGCTGTTCGGCCCAGCGGGTTTCCGTACGATTGCCCACCAGCAGGGCCGGGCGTGCGATGGTCAATTGTGGCCAGTCTTGCGCCCTCAGGGCTTCTTCCATTTCACCCTTGGTGCGGTTGTAGAACACACTGGACCGGGCATCGGCACCGATGGCGCTGATCACCAGAAAATGCCGCGCCCCCAGTTCGCGAGCGCGTTCGGCCACGGTCAGTACCAGATTCAGGTCGATGGCGCGGAAGGCCTCCTGCGAACCTGCCTGTTTGATGGTGGTGCCCAGGCAGCAGAAGGCAATGTCCACTTTGCCGTCGAGGGTGGGTAGAAGGCTGTCCAGTTCGCCCACCGGGTTTTCCAGGTGTGGGTGGGTGGCCAATGGGCGGCGTGTCGGGGCCAGCACACGGCTGACGGTGGGTTCATTGAGCAGGCGATCCAGCAAATGTTCGCCTGTGAGTCCGGTTGCCCCTGCAAGCAGGATATGTTGCGGCGTCAAGTACATAGTGTTTCTCCCTTGATACTGAATAGCCTAGCGGCTAGTGGAGGTCTTCGCTTCCTTGCGGTTCAACGTCGTATTCAGCGCTCGTTCTGCCTGATTCTTGCGTAACAGTTGCCAGCGGGCAATGACCCCCTTGGGTGCCCATATCTGTGGTTCCGAAGCCTCGAAATCATCTTCGATTTCACGTTGCACGACATACGCTTTTGCATCGTTGAAAGCTTGTTGCAGGTCATCGGTTTCGACCAGTGCCCTGGCAAATAGTGCATCACCGAAATAGGTGAAGTCGGCTTCCTCCGAGCAACCGAACGATACGCGGTCAGCTCGTGAGGCAGTCATGACCAGCGTTCGTTCGTCCTTGAGGTCCGGGATGAATCCGCCCGAATAGCAGGCGGAAATCACGATGACCTTGTCCCGATTTTTCAGCGGTACCAGTGCGGCAGCCAATGCATCGGCTGGCAGATCGGCCAGCGACAGGCGCGGTTGGTCGAGCACCAGTTCGTGATCCTGAGTGCCATGGCTGGTCAGATAAATGAACACCAGGTCTTCCGGGCCACTGCGTTGTGCCAGTGTCTGGGCGGCACGGCTGATGGATTCCCGGGTTGCGAGGGGGCGGTCGTTCATGTGGTCGCGGTGATTGACCAGGCTGATTTGCCCGGATGCACCAAACCTTGAGGTCAGCAGGTTGCTGACGTAATCGGCCTCACGCATGAACACGCTTTGCTTGCCGTCACCGGCCACCACCAGGCTGTACAGTTCCAGAGCGGGTGTCGAGGCGGGCACGGCGGCCAGTGCTTTATCCAGTAACGGGCCTTGGGCGAGCAGGCCGGCCTCCAGCGGATCGGGCAGTAACGTGCCTTGGGCGTCGCGTATCCGCTGGCCGTTGGCCCAGACACCGCGCAGCTCGACACCGTCGGCGGAGGTCAGCACACCCGGGCCTTGATAGGTGTCATTGGCGAAGTGGCCGACATAGCTGCTGCCATCGGCCAGTTGCAGATGACCTTCGCCGGAGAATTGCCAATTGTTGAACTGGCCTTGATAGCGGCTGCCGTCCGAGCCGATCAGTTCACCTTTGCCGCTCAGCGCTCCTTCCTTGAACTGGCCGTTCCAGACATCGCCGTCACTGTTCTCGTAGCGACCCATGCCGTCCAGCTGGTTGTTGCGAAAGCCGCCGATATAGTGATCGCCATCGGTGCTTGTGAAGCTGCCGTTACCCTGAAGCTGGCCGTTGACGAATTTGCCGCTGAACTGGTTGCCGCTGGCGTCGGTGCGCACGCCTTCGCCATTGGGTTTGCCCTGAGTGAACTGGCCCTGGAACTGGCTGCCGTCTTCAAGCTCAAGGCGTCCGGGGCCGTCGTATTGACCTGCCTTGAAGTGGCCTCTGTAGAGCAGGCCTTTTTCCTGCCAGGTTCCTTCGCCATCCCGGCGTCCAAGCTTGAAGCCGCCGACGTAATTCCCTCCCGCTGTGATCAGCTTGCCCTGGCCATGGAACAGTCCGTGCTCGAACAGGCCTTTATAGACGTCGCCATTACTGGCATGCCATTCGCCTCGACCATGGCGCTGGCCATTCTCGAACTGGCCCGCGTACCAACTGCCATTGGGGTAATCGATGCGTCCCTCGCCCTGAAGCCGGCCATTGACCAGATCGCCACGATAGCGCCCGCCGTCGGGCAGCAGGCCATCGGGAGGCAACAGGGATTCGCTATCGCCGCAGCCAGCGATCAGGAGAGTCAGAGCCAGAGGAGCAAGCGCGCGCATTTAAGATCCCAAGAGAGTTATTCCGTGACTCTGCTTGAGCAGATGTTCTTGTCACACCGGTGGGAGTATGCCGCAGCGAGTAAGAGGGGTGAAACAGTCTGTTACGACTGTTTCATGTTTCATGGGTGCTACACAAAACACAGGGACAAAGGTTCAGCGATAAAGGCCGGTTTTTCCTGACCTTCGATTTCCAGGGTGGTCGTGGCCTTGAGCAGCCATTGCCCCGGTTTTTTCTCCGTGACTTCCGTCAGCTCGACTTTCAGCCGAACCCGTGAATCGACCTTCACCGGTTGAATGAAGCGCACGCTGTCCAGGCCATAGTTGACCACCATTTTCAGGCCTTCGGGCATGACCAGCAGGTCGCCCATCAGTTTGGGAATCAACGAGAGCGAGAGCAGCCCGTGTGCGATGGTGCTGCCGAAAGGAGTCTGTGCTGCCTTGACGGGATCGACGTGGATGAACTGGAAATCGCCGGTGGCTTCCGCGAACAGGTTGATGCGTTCCTGGTCTATGGTCAGCCATTCGGAACGTCCCAGTTCCTTGCCGATGTAGTTCTTGAGCTCTGTAGCAGGTACAAAAGGCATATCACTCTCCTTGATCTTCGGTTTTGCTTGCAGCTTGCAGTCCATGCCCGTGCGGGACATTGTCTGCGGGCGCGTGACAAGATCAGCAGAGGGTTGCCGGTTGGTCAAGTGACTCCTTGTGTGCGAATACCTGTCCATAGCCTTGAACGCAGCGTGTTTATAATGGCGCCGTGAGTTCACCGGGTTCATTTATCTTCTGGAGTTCCCATGCTGTTACGGGGTCTGACATGGCTGGTGCTGTTCCAATTGCTGGGGACGGCGCTCAATCATCTGTTCTTGTCGATACTGCCGGGCCCGATCATTGGTCTGGTTTTCATGATCGCGTACCTGATCTGGCGCGGTGAAGTAAGTGAGCCGATCAGCGTGGCTGCCAGCAGCCTGCTGCGTTATCTGCCTCTGCTGCTGGTGCCGCCCGCCGTTGGCGTGATGGTTTATGCCTCGGCCATTGCCGAGGACTTCTGGGCCATCTTTGGCACCCTGTCCGTATCGCTGATCATTTCTCTGACCTTTGTCGGCTGGTTGATGCAGAAGCTTATCGAGCGTCAGGCACGCCGCCAGGAGCGCTCATGAGTCTGGATTGGCATGGGGCCTGGATGTCGGTGATTCATCACCCTCTGTTTGGCATCGCTATCACGTTGGGTGCTTATCAACTGGCGATGGCTGCTTATGAGAAAACCCGCTGGTTGTTCCTGCAACCGGTGCTTGTCTCGATGGTTGTAGTGATCGGCATCCTGTTCAGTTGTGGTCTGGATTACGCCGAATACCGTAAAAGCACAGAGATTCTGGGTATTCTTCTGGGGCCGGCCACGGTCGCCCTGGCGGTGCCGCTTTATCTGAATCTACGGCGGATTCGTCAGTTGTTATGGCCAACCTTAACTACGCTGGTGATTGGTGGTGTTTTTGCCACCGGCTTGTGCTTGTCGTTGGGTTGGTTGCTGGGTGCCGATCACATGATCCTGATGACCATGGCGCCCAAGTCGGTTACGTCTCCGATTGCCATGCTGGTTGCTGAGCAGATCGGTGGTGTCGCGGCGCTGGCGGCGGTGTTTGTCTTGATCACTGGCGTGTTCGGCGCCATTTTCGGTCCTGGCCTGTTGTCACTGGCTGGCGTTGATAATCACGCAGCACGTGGCATGGCGCTGGGGCTTACCGCTCATGCGGTGGGAACCTCACTGGCTCTGCAGGAAGGCGAGGAGGCAGGCGCCTTTGCTGCATTGGCAATGAGCCTGATGGGTGTTGCAACAGCATTGTTTCTGCCATTGGCCGTGTCTTTGGCTGTTTAAGGGTACTTATTTATGACGTTGCCGCTGTTTCCGCTTAATGCTGTGCTGTTTCCGGGATGCGTGCTCGATCTGCAATTGTTCGAGGCGCGTTATCTGGACATGGTTAGCCGTTGCATGAAGCAAGGCGAAGGGTTCGGTGTGGTGTGCATCACTCATGGCAGCGAGATCGGTGTGGCGCCCGAGGGCTATTCGTTGATCGGCTGTGAAGCGCAGGTCACGGACTTTCAGCAGCAGGACAACGGCCTGCTGGGGATTCGTGTCGTCGGCGGTCGGCGTTTCAGAGTCATCAATGCCACTGTGCAGCGGGACCAATTGTTGATAGCCGATGTCCAGTGGCTGGACGAGCAGCAGGAGCGGCCATTGCAGGAGGAAGATGCCGATCTGGTGGCCTTGCTCGAAGCGCTGGGCGAGCACCCGATGGTCGCGTCCCTTAACATGGGGCTTGAGGCCAGTGGTCAGCAATCGTTGGCCAATCAGCTGGCTTACCTGCTGCCCTTCACTGAGCAGGACAAGATCGAACTGCTGGAAATCGACGATCCCGAAGAGCGCCTGGATGCGATCCAGGAGCTGCTCGACGAGATGCAAGGCGATTTACAGGCCTGATGTTGTAGAAGCGAATTCATTCGCGAAAGCCACTACCTCAATACTGATATCGCAATGTCGCATGGGCCAATGCATTGACTGCAAACAGGCCCAGCAGACCGGTTATGGCCGGTACGATCAGCCACCATACTTTTGCCGACATGGCTGGCAACGGCGTCTGATGCTGGATGAGGGTCAGGCTTGCGGCGCAGATACAGAACGCCAGCATCATCCCGGCCAGGATATCCGTCGGCCAATGGACCCCCAGATAAACCCGTGACAAGGCAATGGCCAGCGCGGGAACCCCGCCCAGCAGCAGCCAGGTCAGGCGCAGCCTGATCGGTTGTCCACGTCCGGCCAGTACCGCCAGTGTCATGAACAGCGCAAACGCAGCCGAGCTATGTCCGCTGGGCATGCTGTAGGTGGTCAGAGGGTCGAGCAGTACGTCCGGACGGGCGCGGCCAAAAAACGTTTTGAGCGTGCCGTTCGCCACGGCTGTGCCCAGCGTTGTGGCGAGAGCGAAGGCGGCGTGGCGCCATTGCCGGGCTATCAGCAGAACAATGATCAGCAGTGCTGCAGCGAGCAGTTGGGCTTTGAAGTCGCCAATGCTGGTGACCAGCAGGACGATATTCTGGGCCGTCGCGCTGCGATGCTCCTGGACAAGCGTCATCAGGCCCTGGTCAAAATGGTTCAGGTACGGCCAGCCGATCAGCAGTCCGGCCAGCATCAGCACGCTCAACAAGGCAATCACCTTGGTCGCATGGCGCTGCTTGCGGATGCTGCTTTGAATGCTCAGCCCGAACAGAATGGCCAGGCCCGCGCCAATGAATGCGGCTTCGCTCCAGAAACCCTCAGGCAATGGCAGGCGAATGGCCGCGCCTGCTGCCCAGCCCGGCATCAGGTAAACGATCGACCAACCAGCGGCTGCGATGATGCTGACGATGGCAAAGCGCGGGAAGGGCATGTCGAACATGCCCGCAATCATGGGCAGCATCGGGCGCAACGGACCGATGAAGCGACCCACCAGCAGGCTGGCGATGCCGTAGCGATGGAAGTAGGTTTCTGCGCCCGTCAGCCATTCCGGGTGCTGACGCAGGCCGGGTAACTGGCGGATATTCTGATGGAAGTGCTTGCCGATGAAGTACGACACTGCATCGCCCAGCAGGCCCCCGAGAAAACCCAGCAGCAGCACTTCGCTCAACGACAGAATGCCGCTGCCCGCCAGTGCTGCGATGGCGAACATCAGAACAGTGCCTGGCACGACGATCCCGGCAATCGCGACACACTCGATGAATGCCACCACGAATATCGCTATCGCTACCCACGACGGGTTCGCGGTCAACCAGCCAGTAATGCCATCGAGCAGTTCGCCCATGGATCAGTTTCCTTGAGGGATTAGAAAATAGTCGCGGCCTTCGACCTGACCGCGACGTAGTGGGTTCCGCGTGCAGAAGCGGGCGTATTCGGCATCGACGAAGCGGTACATCAGGTGCTCGTCGCGGCCATGGGGAATACCCAGGCGAGTGGTTTGAACGATGAGCTTCGGCGTCTGGCCAATGTCTTCGACAAGCAGCTTTTGCGGATCGAAGCGCCTGGCGTCCCAGACCGGCACTTTCAGGCCCATGGCCTTGCACAGCAGCGTCTGGCCTGCGCACAACCGCTCCGGTGCGCGAAAGGCGCCGCTGGCATCCGGGTTGTTCAATTGCATCTGTGCCAGGGCATTGGCATCACTGAGTTCATCGACCCAGGCAAAGCCGGACTTGATCAACACGGCATTGCCTGGCCCTTCGGCGCTGAAGTTCAGCGAGTCTCCGCCACGGGCGTAATACATGTAGATGTGCCCGCCATCCAGAAACAGCGCCTTGCGTTTTTCGGTGTAGCCCAGCGAGGCATGGCTGCCTTTTTCGGCGCAGTAATAGGCTTCGGTTTCAATGATGCGCGCTGCCAGCCACAGCTCACCGACCTTGTGCCGGATGACCTTGCCCAGAAGATCGCGGGCCAGGACCTGGGCATCTCGATGGAAAAAGCTGTCGGCAAGAGCAACGGGCATAGGCGGACACATGAAGTGAGAGGGCGCAGATCATAACAAGCGCTGTCTTAAATGCAGCTGAATGTACCTTGAAGGCCAACTTTGTTGTTTCTGGAAATGACAAAAGTGCAGGTTTACTCGCAATCTTTCATCGTGAAGGGCCGTATGAGGGTGAAATAAGCCCGACATGGTCATTTTTTGCACTGTTATCGACCATCCGCCTGTCTGCGCTGTCGTTCGTGCGGCGTGACAGCTATAATCGGCCGCTTTCTTATCTGCCAAGACCTCTGAGACCATGAGTGAGTCCGTTCTTGACTACATGACCCGCCTGGGTCGCGCCGCCCGCGAAGCTTCGCGAGTGATCGGTCGTGCCAGCACTGCGCAGAAGAACCGCGCTCTGCAGGCCATTGCCGCCGCTCTGGACGAAGCCCGCGCCGAGTTGTCCGCCGCCAACGAGCTTGACCTGAACGCAGGTCGCGCCAATGGCCTGGCTCCCGCCATGCTCGAACGCCTGGCCCTGACCCCCGCACGTATCGACAGCATGATCGTCGGGTTGCGTCAGGTTGCCAGTCTGCCGGACCCGGTTGGTGCAATTCGCGACATGAGTTATCGGCCTTCGGGGATTCAGGTCGGCAAGATGCGTGTGCCGCTGGGCGTTGTCGGAATCATCTATGAGTCGCGCCCGAACGTGACCATCGATGCCGCGAGCCTGTGCCTCAAGTCCGGGAACGCGACCATCCTGCGCGGTGGCTCCGAGGCCATTCACTCCAACCGTGCGGTGGCTGCCTGCATCCAGCGCGGTCTGGCCGAGTCCGGTCTGCCTTCGGGTGTGGTGCAAGTTGTCGAAACGACAGACCGCGATGCCGTGGGCGCGCTGATCACCATGCCCGAGTATGTGGACGTCATCGTGCCTCGTGGCGGCAAGGGGCTGGTGGAGCGTGTCAGCCGTGACGCCCGTGTGCCGGTCATCAAGCATCTGGACGGCATCTGCCATGTGTATGTCAGTGCCTATGCTGATTTGCCAAAGGCTCAGAACATCGCCTTCAATGCCAAGACCTATCGTTATGGCATCTGCGGCTCGATGGAAACCCTGCTGGTGGATCAGGCCGTGGCTGCCGAGTTCCTGCCTGCAATGGCTGCCCGCTTCCATGAAAAGGGCGTCGAGTTGCGTGGCTGTGAGCGCACCCGCGAACTGATCGATGCGATTCCTGCGACCGAAGAAGACTGGCACACCGAATATCTGGCGGCGATTCTGTCGATTCGTGTGGTAACCGGTCTGGACGAAGCCATCGAGCATATCAACCACTATGGTTCGCATCACAGCGATGCCATCGTTTCCGAGCAGCAGGGCCAGATTCGCCGTTTCATGGCGGAAGTCGACTCCAGTTCGGTGATGATCAATGCTCCGACCTGTTTCGCGGATGGCTTCGAGTACGGTCTGGGTGCAGAGATCGGCATTTCTACTGATAAGCTGCATGCCCGTGGCCCTGTCGGCCTGGAAGGCCTGACCTGCGAGAAATACATCGTGATCGGTGACGGTCAATTGCGTGGCCAGGAGCCTGCCTGACTTGAGCGAGCCCGTAGCAGCCTTGCCCAGACGTATCGGCATGCTGGGGGGAACGTTCGACCCGGTACATATAGGTCATTTGCGCGGCGCACTGGAAGTGGCCGAGCTGCTTGAACTCGATGAGTTGCGCCTGACGCCCAGCGCCAGGCCGCCACATCGCGACATGCCGAGTGTGACTGCACAGGATCGTCTTGCGATGGTCCGGTGTGCGGTGGCCGGTGTGTCACCCTTGACGGTGGATGACCGTGAGCTGAAACGGGATAAACCGTCGTACACCATCGACACTCTGGAATCGATGCGGGCCGAACTGGCCGCAGAGGACCAGCTGTTTCTGTTGTTGGGCTGGGATGCCTTTTGCGGGCTGCCCACCTGGTATCGGTGGGAAGAACTGCTGGAGCACTGCCATATCGTGGTGCTGCAACGCCCGGACGCCGACAGCGAGTCGCCTGATGCCATGCGCAACCTGCTGGCGGCACGCGCAGTCAGCGATCCGAAGGCCCTGAAAGGGCCGGGTGGACACATTACATTCGTCTGGCAGACGCCGTTGTCGGTGTCTGCCACCCAGATCCGTCAACTGCTGGCCAGCGGTAAGTCGGTACGTTTTCTGGTGCCAGACGCGGTACTGGCCTATATCGATGTGCACAGGCTTTACTGTGCGCCGAACACTGATGGGACGCTCTGAAACTGCTTTTATAGATAAGCGTTTGGGCGTTTCCACACATATGAGCTGAATGAGTTTTTTATGACAAAGCAAAAACTGAGTAGTGAAGAAGTCGTAGCACTGGCAACGGCTGCACTGGAAGACGTCAAAGGTTCGGACATTCTGGCACTCGACGTGCGCGACAAGACCAGCATCGCTGATTACATGCTGATCTGCACCGGTACTTCCAACCGCCAGCTCAACGCGCTGGTTGATAACGTTCGCGAGAAGGTCAAGGCTGCCGGCCTGATGCCGCTGAGCGAAGAAGGCAAGGGCGACAGCGACTGGGTTCTGCTGGATCTGGGTGATGTCGTCGTTCACGTGATGACCGCTGCTGCACGCCAGTTCTATGACCTGGAGCGTCTGTGGCAAGGTGCCGAGCAGAGCCGTGCAGCCAGCGCTGCGCACCACACTCCGGGCCACGAATAAGGCATCGCTGTGCGTCTGCGCCTGATCGCCGTTGGTTCGCGTATGCCCAAGTGGGTGGAAGAGGGTTGGCATGAGTACGCCAAGCGTCTTCCTTCCGAACTTGCGCTTGAACTCGTGGAAATTCCGCTCAATACCCGTGGCAAGAACGCCGACGTGGCACGCCTGATCCGTCAGGAAGGTGAAGCCATGCTGGCCAAGGTGCAACCGGGTGAGAGGATCGTCACGCTTGAAGTGCAGGGCAAGCCCTGGAGCACCGAACAGCTGGCGAGCGAGCTTGACCGCTGGCGTCTGGATTCGCGCACGGTAAACCTCATGGTCGGAGGGCCGGAAGGTCTTGCTCCAGAGGTTTGCGCACGCAGCGAGCAGCGTTGGTCGCTGTCACCACTGACCTTGCCGCACCCGCTGGTGCGTATCCTGATCGGTGAGCAGATATATCGCGCCTGGACAGTTCTGTCCGGGCACCCTTATCACAAGTAGCATTGCCTTTACTGTGAACGCGCCCTAGATGCCTCAGCCGATCCGCCTAAAAGACCATGAAAAAGACGCACGTCTGGTGCGCAGCAGGGTCGTGTTCGGGGCAGTGGCCATCATGTTGCTGGTGTGCGTCCTGATTGCACGCCTGTATTTCCTGCAGGTCATTCAGTACGACTACCACTCGACACTTTCGGAAAACAACCGCGTTCACGTCCAGCCGATTCCTCCGAGTCGCGGCCTGATCTTCGACCGCAACGGGGTTGTGGTTGCCGATAACCGGCCAAGTTTCAGTCTGAGCATGACCCGCGAGCGTGCCGGCGAGTGGTCCAAGGTGCTCGACACCATTGTCGAAGTGCTGCAACTCACGCCCGATGACCGCATCATCTTTGAAAAGCGCATGAAGCAGGGGCGTCGGCCATTCGAGCCTGTACCCATCCTGTTCGAGCTGACCGAAGAGCAGATTGCCCTTATTGCCGTGAACCAGTTCCGCCTGCCCGGCGTCGAGGTGGTGGCGCAACTGGTCCGGCACTATCCCCAAGGGCCGCACTTTGCGCATTCGGTCGGTTACATGGGCCGGATCAACGAGAAAGAACTCAAGGGCCTCGATCCCGTCAACTACAGTGGCACGCACCATATAGGCAAGACCGGTATCGAACGTTTCTACGAAGACGAACTGCATGGTCAGGTCGGTTACGAAGAAGTCGAGACCAACGCCCGTGGTCGTGTCTTGCGTGTTCTCAAGCGCACCGATCCGATTCCCGGCAAGGACATTGTCCTGAGCCTGGATATCAATCTGCAGGAAGCGGCCGAAGCTGCGCTGGGCGGTCGTCGTGGTGCCGTGGTGGCGCTGGACCCCAATACCGGCGAGGTTCTGGCGATGGTCAGCGCCCCGAGTTTCGATCCGAACCTGTTCGTCACCGGCATCAGCTTCAAGGCTTACGCCGAGCTGCGCGACTCCATCGACCGACCGCTGTTCAACCGTATCCTGCGTGGCCTTTATCCACCGGGCTCGACCATCAAGCCTGCGGTCGCGATTGCCGGGCTGGATGCTGGTGTCGTGACGCCGGGCTCTCGGGTATTCGACCCCGGTTATTACCAATTGCCGAACTATGACCACAAATACCGCAACTGGAACCGCACCGGTGATGGCTGGGTTGATCTGGATGTGGCGATCATGCGTTCAAATGACACCTACTTCTATGATCTTGCGCACAAACTCGGCATTGATCGGTTATCCAGCTACATGAACAAGTTCGGGCTCGGGCAGAAGGTGTCCCTGGACATGTTCGAGGAGTCTCCTGGCCTGATGCCGTCACGGGACTGGAAGCGAGCGACCCGTCGTCAGGCGTGGTTCCCCGGCGAGACGCTGATTCTCGGAATCGGTCAGGGCTATATGCAGGCCACGCCGCTGCAACTGGCCCAGGCGACTGCGCTGGTTGCCAACAAGGGCAAGTGGAACCGGCCGCATCTGGCCAAGAGCATCGAAGGCAAGGCGCCGGTGGACGACAACCCGATGCCGGACATCATCCTGCGCGACCCGGCCAACTGGGCCAGGGTCAACCATGGCATGCAGGAAGTGATGCACGGTGCGCGGGGTACGGCGCGCAAGGCTTCCATTGGTGCGCAATACCGAATCGCCGGTAAAAGCGGTACTGCTCAGGTTGTGGCCATCAAGCAGGGTGAAAAGTATGACCGCACCAAGGTCCAGGAGCGTCATCGCGACCACGCCTTGTTCGTGGGCTTCGCGCCAGCCGACAACCCCAAGATTGTTGTTGCTGTGATGGTGGAGAACGGCGAGTCCGGCTCTGGCGTCGCGGCTCCTGTGGTCCGTCAGGTCATGGATGCCTGGCTGCTCGACCAGAATGGCGCACTCAAGCCTGAGTACGCCGGCTCCCTGAATCCGGAGGCTGCGGCCCGTGAAGAGTAATTTCGACCGCATCCTTTCCAGCGAAGATGTGATGCGTCGCCGTGCGACCTTTCTGCAACGTATTCATATCGATGGCCCGTTGCTGGTCATCCTGCTGACGCTGGCGGCGGGCAGCCTGTTCGTCCTGTATTCGGCCAGTGGCAAGAACTGGGACTTGCTGATCAAACAGGCCAGTTCATTCGGTATCGGGTTGACCGCAATGCTGGTCATCGCTCAGTTCGAGCCGCGGTTCATGGCGCGCTGGGTGCCCGTTCTGTATGTCATGGGCGTGCTGTTGCTGGTGGTGGTGGATGTGATGGGTCACAACGCCATGGGCGCTACCCGCTGGATCAACATTCCAGGGGTGATTCGTTTCCAGCCATCGGAGTTCCTGAAAATCATCATGCCGGCGACCATCGCCTGGTATCTGTCCAAGCGCACCTTGCCGCCGCAGCTCAAGCATGTGGCGGTCAGTCTTGCGCTGATCGGTGTGCCCTTTGTGCTGATCGTGCGTCAGCCTGACCTGGGCACCTCCTTGCTGATCCTGGCTTCCGGTGCTTTCGTACTGTTCATGGCCGGGCTGCGCTGGCGCTGGATCATCAGCGTGCTGGCCGCTGCCGTGCCAGCGGCTGTCGCCATGTGGTTCTTCTTCATGCACGACTACCAGAAGCAGCGGGTACTGACCTTTCTCGACCCGGAAAGCGACCCGCTGGGCACGGGCTGGAACATCATCCAGTCCAAGGCGGCCATCGGTTCCGGCGGTGTATTCGGCAAGGGCTGGCTGCTGGGCACCCAGTCGCACCTGGACTTCCTGCCTGAAAGCCACACCGACTTCATCATTGCGGTGCTGGGCGAGGAGTTCGGGCTGGTGGGGATCTGTGCGTTGCTGGTCATCTACCTGCTGTTGATCGGGCGTGGCCTAGTCATCACTGCGCAAGCCCAGACCCTGTTCGGCAAGCTGCTGGCCGGGGCGCTGACAATGACATTTTTTGTTTATGTATTCGTCAATATCGGTATGGTCAGTGGCCTGCTGCCGGTTGTAGGTGTGCCGCTGCCTTTCATTAGTTATGGCGGAACTTCGCTCGTGACGCTGCTGTCAGCGTTTGGGGTTTTGATGTCGATCCATACACATCGTAAATGGATCGCTCAGGTTTGATTAAGGTGAAGAATTCAATGCAGGTAGTTCGCAACTGGGCTCGATATGCTCCGGTGGTCGGTCTGGTGAGCGTTCTTGGAACCGTACAAGAGGCTATCGCTGGCGACTACGAGGGTTCACCTCAGGTGGCCGAATTTGTCGGTGAGATGACTCGCGAGTACGGTTTTGCCGGTGAACAGTTGATGAGCGTGTTTCGCGAGGTCGAGCGCAAACAGCCTATTCTCGATGCCATTTCCCGCCCAGCCGAACGGGTCAAGCAATGGAAAGAATATCGTCCGATGTTCATTACCGATGCCCGTATCGCGCGTGGCGTCGATTTCTGGCGTCAGCATGAGGCTGCTCTGGCCCGTGCCGAGCAGGAATATGGTGTGCCTGCGCAGATCATCGTGTCGATCATTGGCGTCGAAACCTTCTTTGGCCGCAACACCGGCAACTATCGGGTAATCGATGCGCTGTCCACGCTGGGCTTCGACTATCCGCCTCGCGCCCCGTTTTTCCGCAAGGAACTGCGCGAGTTCCTGCTGCTGGCGCGTGAACAGCAGGTCGATCCTCTGACCCTCAAGGGTTCCTACGCCGGTGCGATGGGCCTTCCGCAGTTCATGCCGAGCAGTTTTCGTGCTTATGCCGTGGATTTCGACGGTGACGGGCATATCAATATCTGGACCGATCCGGACGATGCCATCGGCAGTGTTGCCAGCTACTTCAAGCGCCATGGCTGGGTGGCCGGGCAGCGTGTCGTCAGTCGTGCCTCGGCACGTGGCAGTCGGGTCGATGAGGGGCTGAGCCCTGGCCTGGACCCGATCATGTCGGTCGGGGAGTTGCGAGGTCTGGGCTGGGCGAGTCATGATGCGCTGCGCGATGACCTGCCTGTCACGGCATTTCGCCTTGAAGGCGAGCAAGGCCCCGAATACTGGATGGGGCTGAACAATTTTTATGTAATCACCCGTTATAACCGCAGTGTGATGTACGCCATGGCCGTGTATCAGCTGTCTGAATCGTTGGTTCAAGCTCGAGGCGTGAAGTAATGCGGCCATTGCCGATTCGTACACCTTTGAAATTGCTGGCTTATGCGGGGCTGGCATTGCTTATGGCAAGTTGCTCGTCCACTTCGCGTTCGCCACAGCAGAGCGGCACAGCCGTGCGTTCTGCACCAGGGCTGGATATCAACCGCGCGCACAAGGACGGGGCTCCCTGGTGGGATGTCGATGTCTCGCGCATCCCCGATGCCACGCCAACTGTCCACACCGGTGCCTACAAGGCCAACCCTTACACGGTACTGGGCAAGACCTATTTCCCGATGAGCGAATCCAAACGCTATGTCGCCTCGGGTACGGCTTCCTGGTATGGCACCAAGTTTCATGGCCAGAACACCGCCAATGGCGAGGTCTATGACCTGTATGGCATGAGCGCCGCTCACAAGACCCTGCCGCTGCCCAGTTATGTCCGGGTGACCAACCTGGACAACAACCGCACGGTGATTCTGCGTGTCAACGACCGTGGGCCGTTCTACTCCGACCGGATCATCGACCTGTCCTACGCGGCCGCTAAGAAGCTCGGTTATGCCGAAAGCGGTACTGCGCGGGTCAAGGTCGAAGGTATCGATCCACAGGAATGGTGGGCGCAACGTGGTCGTCCGGCGCCCCTGGCGCTTGATCAGCCACAAGTCGTGGCTCAGGCCGCTACGCCAGCGTTTACAGCCTCTACCGGGACTGTCGAGCAATACACACCGCCGCCCCAGCAACACGCTGCGCCAGCCGTGCCTTTGCAGGCTGACGCAAAAAAAAACGCTTCCGGACAAGCCTCTGGGCTATTTCTCCAGGTGGGAGCCTTCGCGAATCCAGACGCTGCCGAGCTCCTGAGGTCGAAACTGAGCGGGATGGTTCGGGCGCCGGTTTTCGTGAGTTCGATAGCCCGCAATCAACAGACGCTTTATCGGGTCAGGATGGGGCCGATAGGCACGCAGGGTGAAGCCCAGCAATTGCAGGATAGTGTCAGATCGGCCAACCTTGGTCAGCCGAGCCTTGTAACACTGGATTGAATGAACAGTCGTTCTTGGCGGTATGAAGAGCGATTTGCAGTGGCCCGCAATGCGGACTTGCCGTCAGAGCAAGTGTTGCAGGCACTGCCCGCAGGATCGTGTGTCGAACAGGCGATCTTGTCAGCCAGGGCTTTAGCCTGGCGCCACGGGCCGCAGTGAAGTGCATGCGCTTCGCCGGCCTGTTCCGCTTTGCCCGTGAGGGCATGTTTGCCCATTAGCAATTTCGAGAGACGGATGAACATCACCACCTTTGCAAAACGTTTGTGCCTGCTTGTGCCACTGATTATCGCCCCGGCTGCCTGGGCCGCAGAACAGATGACGCCTGCTGCGCCGCAACTGGCCGCCAAGTCCTACGTGCTGATGGATGCCTCCAGCGGCAACGTTCTGGTTGAAAACAATGGTGATCAGCGCCTGGCTCCTGCGAGCCTGACCAAGCTGATGACTGCCTATATCGCGACCCTGGAAATCCGTCGCGGCCAGATCGGCGAGAACGATCCGGTGACCGTCAGTGAAAACGCCTGGCGTACAGGCGGTTCCCGGATGTTCATCAAGGTTGGTAGCCAGGTGACGGTCAGCGACCTGCTGCACGGCATTATCATCCAGTCGGGTAACGACGCCAGCGTTGCAGTTGCCGAGCACATTGCCGGCAGCGAAGACGCTTTCGCCGACATGATGAACAAGACTGCTGGCGATCTGGGCATGACCAACAGCCACTTCATGAACCCGACCGGCCTGCCGAACCCTGAGCACTATTCGTCTGCTCATGACATGGCAACGCTGGCGCGCGCCATCATCCACGAAGACCCGGCTCACTACGCGATCTACTCGCAGAAAGAGTTCTTCTGGAACGGCATCAAGCAGCCTAACCGCAACCTGCTGCTGTGGCGCGACAAGACCGTCGACGGCCTGAAAACCGGTCACACCGAAGAAGCCGGCTACTGCATGGTGTCCTCGGCAGTGCGTGACGGCATGCGTCTGATCGCCGTGGTGTTCGGCACCAACAGCGAGCAGGCCCGTGCGGCTGAAACCCAGAAGCTGCTGACCTACGGTTTCCGTTTCTTCGAAACCCAGAACTTCTACCAGAAGGGCACCGAGCTGGCCCAGGCGTCCGTCTGGAAAGGCACCACCCGTCAGGTCAAGGCCGGTCTGGCAGAAGACCTGAGCATGACCATGCCCAAAGGCGACATGAAGAAACTCAGCGCCAGCATGACCATGAACCCGCAACTGGTTGCGCCAATTGCCAAGGGTGACGTGATCGGCAAGGTTGAAGTGAAGAAGGAAGACAAGGTTGTGCATACTGCCAACCTCATCGCACTGGAAGCTGTCGAGGAAGGTGGTATTTTCCGCCGCGTGTGGGATAGCATTCGCCTGTTCTTCTACGGCTTGTTCAACTGACCTTCTAGTAATCAATGCCGACCTTCTCGCGACCTGCTTTCTGAGCGGGTCGCGTGTCCGTCGTCACGGCTTGTGAGACCTTTACTGCCATGACCGATACCGACGTCAAGTCGCACAAAATCGAATTCCCCTGCGATGACTACCCGATCAAGGTGATCGGCGACACCAGCGTGGGTTTTACTGCTGCGGTGATCGAGATTCTCGGCAAGCACGCGAAAATCGACGTCTCCACGCTCGCCGAGCGTCAGAGCAGCAACGGCAAGTACACCACCGTACAACTGCATATCGTCGCCACCGGCGAAGACCAGTTGCGCGATATCAATAGTGCTCTTCGCGCTACGGGTGTCGTGCATATGGTGCTCTGATGGGCGAAATCCTGGGCTTTCGTGATCTTGGGCTGATCGATTACGAAAGCGCCTGGCATGCCATGCAGCGCTTCACCGATGGGCGTGACCGGAACACCGCCGATGAAATCTGGCTGGTGCAGCATCCACCGGTCTTTACCCAGGGACAGTCCGGCAAGGCGGAGCATTTGCTGTTGCCGGGCAATATTCCTGTCGTACAGGTCGATCGTGGAGGCCAAGTGACCTATCATGGCCCCGGCCAGCTGGTTGCCTATCTGTTACTCGATGTCAGGCGCCTTGGATTTGGGGTTCGTGATCTGGTCACCCGGATCGAAAACACCCTTATCGCCTTGCTGGACAGTTATGGGGTGACGGCGGCGGCCAAGGCCGATGCCCCAGGCGTATATGTCGACGGCGCGAAAATCGCGTCTCTCGGCCTGCGTATTCGTAACGGTTGCTCATTTCATGGACTGGCGTTGAACGTCGACATGGACCTGGAGCCGTTCCGCCGCATCAACCCCTGTGGATATGCCGGGCTGGCAATGACCCAGTTGCGCGATCACGCAGGGAAGATGGAATTTTCCGAGGTAAGTGCCCGGCTGCGTGCGCAGCTCGTCAAACACCTCGACTATGCTGAGCAGGCGACCCTTACGGGCGGAATAGAATGATATGACTGACACCGTGCAAACCCTGATCCCGACGCTGGATGTTTCCGAGCGCGCCCCCCGTCCGAAAGTCGAAGCGGGCGTGAAGCTGCGCGGTGCTGAAAAAGTCGCACGCATCCCGGTCAAGATCATCCCGACAGTTGAACTGCCCAAGAAGCCTGACTGGATTCGCGTCCGGATCCCGGTTTCCCCGGAGGTCGACCGTATCAAGCAATTACTGCGCAAACACAAGCTGCACAGCGTTTGCGAAGAGGCATCCTGCCCGAACCTGGGCGAGTGCTTCTCTGGCGGCACCGCGACCTTCATGATCATGGGTGACATCTGCACCCGTCGCTGCCCGTTCTGCGACGTCGGCCATGGCCGTCCGAAGCCTCTGGACACCGACGAGCCGAAGAACCTGGCGGTGGCGATTGCCGATCTGCGCCTCAAGTACGTGGTTATCACCTCGGTGGATCGCGACGATCTGCGCGACGGCGGTGCGCAGCACTTTGCCGACTGCATCCGTGAAATCCGTGCCCTGTCGCCGAATGTCCAGCTCGAAACCCTGGTCCCGGATTACCGTGGCCGCATGGACGTAGCGCTGGAAATCACCGCGGCCGAGCCGCCGGATGTGTTCAACCACAACCTGGAAACCGTGCCGCGCCTGTACAAGGCTGCGCGTCCGGGTTCGGATTACCAGTGGTCATTGACCCTGCTGCAACGTTTCAAGCAGATGGTGCCGCACGTGCCGACCAAATCCGGGCTGATGCTGGGTCTGGGTGAAACCGACGACGAAGTCATCGAAGTCATGCAGCGCATGCGTGAACACGATATCGACATGCTGACCCTTGGTCAGTACTTGCAGCCTTCGCGCAGCCACTTGCCGGTCCAGCGTTTCGTGCATCCGGACACCTTCGCCTGGTTCGCCGAGGAAGGTTACAAGATGGGCTTCAAGAACGTGGCTTCCGGGCCGCTGGTGCGTTCGTCGTATCATGCAGACGAACAGGCCAAGATTGCCAAGACACTGCTCTGACGGGCATTTGGCAGGCAATGAAAAACGGGCCGGATAGTGATATCCGGCCCGTTTTTTTATGGTGGTACGTCAGGGTTTGCGCAGGTTGTTCAGCAACTCGTGAGTCGGATAACCATCGGCAGGCCAGCCAAAGGATTGCTGGGCGCTGCGAATCGCCTTGCGGGTATTGGCGCCGATAATCCCGTCTGGAGCGCCTGCGTCGTATTTGCGGGCCGACAGCAGGGTTTGCAGCTCGATGCGCTCAGAACGGCTCAGCGGCAGGTCTGTGCGAGGCCAATTGCCTACAACGTAACCGCCACCCTTGAAACGGTCGGACAACAGGCTGATCGCCAGGGCGTATGACGTCGAATTGTTGTATCTGAGAATGGCGCGGAAGTTGTCCAGCACCAGAAAGGCCGGACCCCGATAGCCGGCAGGCAGCAGCAGTGCCGCTTGTTGCTGGCTGGCAGCGAGAGGCAATGCCGAGCCATCGGGAAGCTTCAGGCCGAGTTTTTGCCATTCCGGCAGGCTCTTGCGGGTCGATGCGTCAGCCAAGGCATAGTCGAAGTCCGAACTCAGCACCACTTCAAAGCCCCACGGCTGGCCACGCTGCCAGCCGGAGCTTTGCAGGTAGTGAGCGGTGGAGGCCAGGGCATCGGCAGGCGTGTTCCAGATATCGCGGCGACCATCACCGTCGAAGTCCACTGCATGAGTGTTGTAGGTGGTCGGTATGAACTGCGTTTGCCCCATGGCGCCAGCCCAGGAGCCGATCATCTTGTCTGGTGTGATATCGCCGTGCTGGAGGATTTCCAGTGCCGCCAGCAACTGGCTTTGGGCGAAGTCTGGGCGGCGGCCTTCGTAGGCCAGCGTAGCCAGTGAGCGGATCACCGATTGCGAACCCTGGAATTGCCCGAAGTTACTCTCCATGCCCCATACCGCGACCAATGCCTGACGATCAACGCCATAGCGCTGTTCGATGTTTTGCAGGTCGGTGCTGTACTGGGAAAGCAGGGCCTGGCCCTTGCGTACCCGTGCAGCAGAAATTGCGCCGTCCAGATATTCCCACACCGGGCGGCTGAACTCCGGCTGGCTACGGTCGGCCTTGACCACGCTCATGTCCGGTGTCACGCCGCTGAATGCGCGGTCGAATATGTCTGCGCGGATGCCTGCTCTGAGTGCCTGATTACGAAAGCCTGCCTGCCATTCCGAGAAACTGATGACGGGTTGGATCGTGAGGTTCTCATCGACAACCAGCGTCGGTGTTGGCACCGCAACCGCCTGGGGCTTGCTGGCTTGAAGCGGAGTGGCATCGGCAGCAGTGGGTTTTTCTGCGCAAGCTACCAGAGCGATAAGGCTGGAGGCGGCGATGAGTTGGCGCAACTGCCAGGGATGGGTAAAACAAGAAGGCATGCTTGGGTCCAAAGGGATTACCGACAGATGCAGACCTTAACACGGCTGGGCGGTTGAAAGCGCCTGGAGGGTTGTTGCTCTTTATCACGCAGCCAGAAAGCAAGAAGCCTCCCAGCTTTTAGACTGGAAGGCTTCGCGGCGGTAGCTGCCTTTGCCCTTGGCTGGTCGTTCCTGACGACTGCGGAACAATGGCTGGGCAATGATGGACTTGGCCTTGTTCGGCCGCTTCGGTTTGCTCATGGCGGGGTACTCTCGGGTGGGGGTGAACGGTGCGCATGATCAGGCAGGGCGGGGCGTCTGTCTAATAGTTGTGTGCTATGGATTCGCAGTCTGCTGCTCCGGGCTTGCTCCCAACGTCGCTCCTGCGCAGTCTGTTCGCTATTCGGCGGGCAGAGGGAGACGTTGACCTGCCATCAACAGGGCCAACCGACTCAGGCTGCTCCAGGGCGAACCGGCGGCCTGGCCTTTGATTTGTGCGTCGATACGTTGTGCATCCATCAGCAACTGTCCCCAGCGCTTGGCCGAGTAGCGTTGCAAGGCTTTGCTCATCAGGGGTTTGCGCTTGTCCCAGATCGGCGGTCGGGCCGAGCTGAAGACTTTATCCAGCGGTATGCCCTGGCTGTATTGCAATGACATGTTGGCCAGTACCCGAAGCTCGCGGGTCAGCGCCCAGAGAATCACTGGCGTCTCGACACCCTCGCCGCGCAGACCTTCAAGAATGCGCAAGGCATGTGCTGCTTCGCCATTGAGTACCGCATCGGTCAGGCCGAAAACATCGAAGCGAGCGCTGTCAGCCACCGCTGCTTGCACGGTGTCGACGGTGATCTGTCCTTCTTCGGCCATCAGTTTGAGCTTTTCGACTTCCTGCGCTGCGGCCAGCAGGTTGCCTTCGACACGCGCAGCAATCAGCTCGACGGCATCCTGAGTGGCGGACAACCCGGCCTGGGAAAGGCGCTGGCGAATCCACTGCGGTAACTGGCCGATATCAACCGGCCAGATCTGCAGGAATTGGGTCTGTGCGCCTTCGATCAGCGCCTTGCCCCACTTGGTCTTCTGAGCGCTGCCGTCCAGCTTGGGCAGGCTGATCAGCAGCAGCGTGTCTTCGGCAGGGTTGGCGCAGTATTCCATCAGCGCGGCAGCGCCTTTGTCGCCGGGTTTCCCCGAAGGCAGGCGCAGCTCCAGCAGGCGGCGTTCAGCAAACAGCGACATGCTGGCGCCCGCCTGCAGCAGCGTGCCCCAGTCAAAGCTGGCGTCGGCGCTGAATACCTGGCGTTCGTCAAAACCTTGCTGGCGTGCTGCCGTGCGGATGGCGTCGGCGGCTTCCTGGCAGAGTAGCGGGTCATCGCCGCTGATCACGTACACAGGCGCAAGTGCGCCTTGCAGGTGCTTGTTGAGTTGGGCGGGAGCGAGTTTCATGATTCAGATAATGTCAGGGCCAGCAAGCTGGCCCCGGACACTTACTTGCCTGGAATTTCGAGAGGCGACTGTTGAGGCGTCTCGTCACGCACTCGTTGAGCGGCTTCCAGAGCATCGGCCTGAGCCTTGGCGATGTCGTTGGCCTTTTGCTGCAATTGCGCCAGACGTTCCGGCGTCAGTTGTTGCAGGCGAGCCATCATCTTTTGAACCAGTTCGCTACGCATTTCATTGCGCACCTGCTGGGCTTCGTTATCGGAGCCGGTCAGGTTGTTGCCATCGTGGGAGTAGATCTTGTCCACGCTGACTTTATCGCCCAGCAGGACGAGGTCTTTCTCGCCACGCATTTCATAGTTGAGCGTAGAGGTCAGCTGGATCTCGGCCGAGCGACCGGAGCCCGAGTAGCTGGCGGTGCGCTGGGTTTCGGCCTCGTTGGTCAGGATCAGCTTGTATGGCGCGCCGGTGTAGATCTTGACGCCCGAGTTGGTCAGCGTGCGATTGAGCTGGGTGACCGTCTCGCCGTACTGGTTGCGTGCGCTGAGATCCAGTTCCTTGATCGCCAGCTCGTTGGTGCCGGTACCACGCAGCTGGAAGCCACAGGCACTCAACAACACTGCGAGGCCCATTACCAGCAAATTGCGTTTGATCATCTTGATGCTCCCCTTGAATCCGTTTGGGCCGACCTTGCAGCCCCTGGAAATATGTCTGGTGCCCGACCTCTGCCTGGCGCCCGATCCAATCAGCTTGCGACGATATTGACCAGCTTGCCAGGCACTACGATCACCTTGCGGATCGTCAGGCCATCGATGAAGCGCAGTACGTTTTCATTGACCCGTGCAGCCGCTTCGATTTCTTCGCGGCTGGCGCTGGCTGGCATTTCGATCTGGCCACGCAGTTTGCCGTTGACCTGAATCACCAGTTGCAGGCTGTCCTGTACCAGTGCGCTTTCATCCAGCTTCGGCCAGCCCGCATCGATGACTGCATTCTCATGCCCCAGCTGTTTCCACAGCTCATGGCTGATGTGCGGCGTGATCGGAGCCAGCAGCAGCGCAACGGTTTCCAGACCTTCCTGAAGCAATGCACGATCCTGGGCAGTGGCCTGAGGGGCTTTTTCCAGCACGTTCATCAAGGTCATCACCTGAGCGACGGCCGTGTTGAATTTCTGGTTCTGACCAATATCCTGGCTCGCCTGCCTGATTGCCTGATGGATGGAGCGGCGAATGGCTTTCTGGTCGTCGCTCAGGGTCGTCAGATCAAGGCTGCCCGGCAGGCCCTGGCCAACATGGGCCTGAGCCAGACGCCATACGCGGCGCAGGAAGCGGTGCGAACCTTCGACGCCGGAGTCGGACCATTCCAGGCTCATGTCAGGCGGCGAGGCGAACATCATGAACAGGCGGCAGGTATCTGCACCGTACTGATCGATCATGGTTTGCGGGTCGATGCCGTTTTTCTTCGACTTCGACATCTTTTCGGTGCCGCCGATTTCCACCGGCAGGCCGTCGCTGGTCAATACCGCGCTGATGACCTTGGCCTTGGAGTCGCGCTCCAGGGTTACGTCGGCAGGATTGATCCAGGTCTTCTTGCCGTTGGCTTCCATGCGGAAGTAGGTTTCGGCGTTGACCATGCCCTGGGTCAGCAGGTTCTTGAACGGCTCGTTGGACGTTACCAGGCCTTCGTCGCGCATCAGCTTGTGGAAGAAGCGCGCATACAGCAGGTGCAGGATCGCGTGTTCGATACCGCCGATGTACTGATCCACCGGCAGCCAGTGGTTGGCTGCGTTCGGCTCGACCAGACCGCCCTCGTAGTGCGGCGAAGCGTAGCGTGCGTAGTACCAGGAGGACTCGACGAAGGTGTCCATGGTGTCGGTTTCACGCTTGGCCGGTGCGCCGCATTTCGGGCAGCTGCACTCGTAGAACTCGGGCATGCGCGCCAGTGGCGAGCCAGCACCGTCGGGTACGACGTCTTCAGGCAGTACGACCGGCAGTTGATCTTGTGGCACGGGCACGTCGCCGCAGGTGTTGCAATGCACGATCGGGATCGGGCAGCCCCAGTAGCGCTGACGGCTGATGCCCCAGTCGCGCAGGCGGAACTGGGTACGCGACTGGCCCAGGTTCTTCTTGAGCAGTGCGGCTTCGATGGCGTCGAAAGCGTCCTGGAAGTTCAGGCCGTCGAATTCGCCGGAATTGATCAGCTCGCCATGCTCTCCGTAAGCTTCCTGCCACGGCGCTGGTGTCTCGTCGCCCGCGCTGGTGCGGACCACGGCCTTGATCGGCAGGTTGTACTTGGTGGCGAACTCGAAATCGCGCTCGTCGTGAGCCGGTACGGCCATGACCGCGCCGTCGCCGTAGTGCATCAGCACGTAGTTGGCGACCCACACCGGCAGTTTTTCACCGGTCAGTGGATGTTCGACGAACAGAGAGGTCGGCAGACCTTTCTTTTCCTGAGTGGCGACGTCGGCTTCGGCGACGCTGCCGCTCTTGCATTCATCGATGAAGGCTTGCAGTTCGGCATTGCCTTGCGCCGCCAGGGTCGCCAGCGGGTGCTCGGCGGCCACGGCCACGTAGGTGGCGCCCATCAGGGTGTCGGGGCGGGTGGTGAATACTTTCAGCGCGCCGGCTTCGCCAATCGAGGCTTGATGGTAAGGGAACTGGACTTCCATGCCACGGGACTTGCCGATCCAGTTGCGCTGCATGGTCTTGACCTGTTCAGGCCAGCCCGGCAACTCGTCGAGGCTTTGCAGCAGCTCATCGGCGTAGGCCGTGATCTTGAAGTAGTACATCGGGATTTCGCGCTTCTCGATCAGCGCGCCCGAACGCCAGCCGCGCCCGTCGATGACCTGCTCGTTGGCCAGTACGGTCTGGTCGATAGGGTCCCAGTTGACGGTGCCGTTCTTGCGATAGATCACACCTTTCTCGAACAGGCGAGTGAACAGCCATTGTTCCCAGCGGTAGTAATCAGGCTTGCAGGTGGTCACTTCACGGGACCAGTCGATGGCCAGACCCAGGCTCTTGAGCTGGGCCTTCATGTAAGCGATGTTTTCGTAAGTCCACTTGGCCGGCGCGACGTTGTTGTCGATCGCGGCGTTTTCCGCAGGCATGCCGAAGGCATCCCAGCCCAGTGGCTGAAGGACATTCTTGCCTTGCATGCGCTGGTAGCGAGAGATCACGTCGCCAATGGTGTAGTTGCGCACATGACCCATGTGCAGCTTGCCGCTCGGGTAAGGAAACATCGACAGGCAGTAGTAGGTTTCCTTGCCTGGCTGCTCACTGACTTCAAAAGACTTTTGCTCTTCCCAAAAGGCTTGGGCGGCGGCTTCGATTTCGCGGGGCTGATAGAGTTCGTGCATGGCTACTTTTTACTAAAGATTGGTGACCCTTGACCTCTTCATTGCTTCGCCGAGTCAGCTTGGCACCCTTTGCCGGACAATCGTGACTGTCTTTTCGGTGCGTACAGGCTCATGGAGAGCGGAAGTGGAATTACAGGAAGCGCCGTAGCATACATGAGCGCTGTCTACCGAGGGAAACGCTGATTGTTGCACCGCTCCTCCAAAAACCGTTCAGACGGCTCTATCTGGCCGTTGGTCGCAGTATCACGCCTGTTTTTACAGCAGCGCTAAGCTCAATAGCGAGGGTATGTTCTTATCTTCAAAGAGGTGAGCGGATGACAGAGTTGCAGCACACAGTAAGCACTCCTGAGCTGTATGAACGTTTGATCCATCGTCTGGGGCTTGCTCTGGAAACGGCCAACACTGCGGTTCGACTCCGTAACGAGTCGCCCGTCGAGCTTGAACTTGAAGGTTTAAGCAATGCCGAGCTGGAGTTTATCGAGGCCTACCTTGAGAAAGGGACGATGGAGGCGAGCGGGGCTGTTAAGGGTAAGTCAGAGGGCAGTTTTATTGTTTCGCCGGAGCAGGCTCAGTCGATAGCGTCGCCCAAAGAGTCCGCCAGAATCATCTGGCTGAAGGACAAGAGGCGGGCAAGGGCGTCGACGGGGTCAGGCCGTTACACTTCAAATACCACGTTCAAGCTTTAACCATCGCGGGCTGCGGGTCCGCTTTATAAGCATTGCTGCTTAGTTATAAAAAACATAGGCTTCGGGCATCTCTGGAGATGCTCGATGCCTATACGCTACATACTCAAATCCCTTCTTTTACCACCGGGTATTTTCTTTCTGTTGCTGGCCAGTGCCTGGTGGTTGCGCCGCTCCCGCCCGCGTATCGCGGCTGTCTGTTTCACGCTTGGCCTGGGCGGCCTCTGGGTGATGACTCTTCCTGTGGCGGTTGAGTGGGCTGCGCGAGGTCTGGAAAACGAGCAGCCCTTGTCGCGCCAGCAGTGGGCGACGCTGGCGCAGCAGGCTGATGCCATTGTGGTTCTGGGCGCCGGGCGCGAGCGCAATGATCCGGCCTGGGGGGCCGATACGCCCACGGGTGTCGGGCTGGAGCGGTTGCGTTTTGCTGCGCAGTTGTCGAAGGCATCCGGTTTACCGATTCTGACCACGGGCGGCCTGCATTTCGGTGAGCCTCCGAGCGAGGCGGCGATCATGGCGCAATCGCTTCAAGATGACTTTGGTGTTGCGGTGCGCTGGCAGGAAGGGCTTAGCCGCACCACCTGGGAAAACGCGACGATGACAGCCGACATATTGCAGCCGTTGGGTATCAAGCGGGTCGTGGTAGTGACTCAGGCCTGGCACATGGCGCGCTCACGGTGGAGCTTCGAGGAGGCGGGCTTCACCGTTGTGGCCGCTCCCGTCGGATTCCTGAGCGGCGCCAATGACCAGCCACTGGGCGGCTGGATGCCGGAAGCCAAGGCGTTCATGCAGAGCTTGTGGTTGATCAATGAAGCGCTGGGGCAATTGTTTTATAGAGCAATGTATTGAGCCGCAAGCTTCAAGCTTCAAGCTTCAAGTCAAAAGCTTGTAGCTTGTAGCTTGTAGCTTGTAGCTTGTAGCTCCCTTCCCTATACCGTCTTCGCAATACGCGCCGCCAGCAAGGCCCAGCCAAACAGCAGCCCGCAGACGATGATCAGCGGCCATGAGCGCCAGTGCAGGTAGGGTGTCAGTTCCTGCATCGGGACTACTTCGCCATACAGCACGCCGCGCTCGAATTGCGGTATCTGTGCCGTGATCTTGCCGAACGGGTCGATCAGGCCGGTGACGCCGTTGTTGGTGGAGCGGATCATCCAGCGACCGGCTTCCAGGGCGCGCATCTGCGCCATCTGCAGGTGTTGCAGCGGCCCAATGGAGGTGCCGAACCAGGTGTCGTTGCTGATGGTCAGCAGCACGTCGCTTTGTGCCGCAAGGCCAGCCGCGAATTCCGGGTAGACCACTTCATAGCAAATGAACGGCGCAATCTGATAACCCTTGGCCTGCAGCATGCTCTGGTCGCTCGGGCCGCGGGCGAAGTCTGACATCGGCAGGTCGAAGAAGGCGATCAGCCCGCGCAGAATGTCCTGTAGCGGCACGTATTCGCCAAACGGAACGAGCTTCTGCTTCAGGTAGGTACCATCTCCTTCGCCGGTTACCGTGATGCCGTTGTAATAACGGGACTCGCCGC
The DNA here is from genome assembly GCF_057809175.1 of Pseudomonas sp. FG43. Lineage (NCBI taxonomy): Bacteria > Pseudomonadati > Pseudomonadota > Gammaproteobacteria > Pseudomonadales > Pseudomonadaceae > Pseudomonas > Pseudomonas sp. FG43. The sequence goes on along the minus strand of NZ_JBMDJL010000001.1, from coordinate 445,324 downwards.
GCTCGGTCACTTCACGCACCGGCACGCCGGTAATGAGGGCCGAGCCACGTTGCGCGGCAAACTTGCCCATCATCGTCAGATAACCTTCCGCCGACTCCTTGAGCACCGGTACGGCTGTTTCCGGCCAGACAATCAGGTCGGCCTGCTGCGAGTTGAACGTCATGTCGCGGTAAAGCGCCAGTTGAGCGTTCAACTGCTTGGGGTCCCACTTCATGCTTTGTTCGATGTTGCCTTGTATCGCGGCGACTTTCAGCGGTGCGCCCGCAGGCGAGGTCCAGGCATGGCCTTTGAGTGCGATGCCGGTAATCCAGGGGGCCAGCAATAGCACCACGCCTGCTGCGAGGAAGGACTTGCGTGCCCGTAAACGATGCAGATTGCTCAGCAAGGCAACGGTAAGAGCCAGGACGAAGGAGATGAGCCAGATACCGCCGACAGGTGCCAGACCGGCCAGCGGGCCATGAAGCTGGCTGTAACCCGAATACAGCCACGGGAATCCGGTCAGGAACCAGCCGCGAAAGGCTTCCTGTGCTGTCCACAGTGCCGCGAAGGCCAGAGCGTCGGCCAGTGGTGCTTCGTTGCGACGAATCCAGCGCGCCCAGAGCCAGGCCGGCAGGGCAAAGAACAGGGCGATCAGGCTGATGAACAACAGCATCAACAAGCCGGCCAGTAGTGGCGAGGCACCACCGTAGGTGTTGATGCTGACGTAGATCCAGCTGGTTCCTGCGCCGAACAGGCCGAAACCGTAGCTCCAGCCCCGGACGAATGCCTGGCGCGGGCTCAGCTCGCGCAGGCCCAGATAGAAGAACGCCACCGCCACCAGAGCCAGAGGCCAGATGTCGAAGGGCGCCAGGGCCAGGGTCGTAAGTCCGCCAGCCGCCACGGCCAGCAGGTTACCGGGCCAGCCGGGGCGGGTTATCCAGCGCATGTCTATTCCTTGAAACGTTACGGGCGAGAGATAGGGCTCAGGCGTAGTAAGTGAATGCGACGGCTGTCAGCGCTCAGGATGCGGAAACGATAAGCACCGATTTCGGTGATTTCGTTGCGCTTGGGCAAATGACCGAAGGCATTCATGACCAGCCCGCCGACCGTATCGAATTCGTCATCGGAAAACTCGCTGTCGAAGAACTCGTTGAAGCTCTCGATAGGCGTCAGGGCCTTGACCAGGAAGTCGCCGCTGGGCAGCGGTTTGATGTAGCTGTCCTCTTCGACGTCATGCTCGTCTTCGATGTCGCCGACGATCTGCTCCAGCACGTCCTCGATGGTTACCAACCCTGCCACACCGCCGTATTCGTCAATGACGATGGCCATGTGGTTGTGGTTGGCGCGGAACTCGCGCAGCAGCACATTGAGGCGTTTTGACTCGGGGACGAATGTCGCCGGGCGCAGCAGGCTTTTGATGTCGTCGCTGTCGCCGTTGGGCTTGAGAATCAGCGGCAGCAGATCCTTTGCCAGCAACACGCCGAGTACATCGTCGTGGCTCTCGCCGATCACCGGGTAGCGCGAGTGCGCAGCATCGATGACGGCAGGCAAAAACTCGCGGGGTGTCTGGGTCGCCTTGATGCTGATCATCTGCGAGCGCGGCACCATGATGTCGCGTACTTGCAGGTCAGCCACTTGAATGGCGCCTTCGACAATGGCCAGCGCTTCGCTGTCCAGCAGCTTGTTCTGTTGGGCTTCGCGCAGCAGCTCAAGCAGCTCCTGGCGGTTTTTCGGCTCGTGGACAAAAGCCTGGGTCAGTTTCCCCAGCCATGACTTTTGTCCGTTGCTCGATCGATCTTCGCTCATAGCCCTTACTCGTGATCCTTGCTTGTTGTTTCTGAATGTTGATGTTCGGCGCTTTCGTCGTCTGCATAAGGATCCGGATAGCCCAGCTCCTCAAGCAACGTTCGTTCCAGTGCTTCCATTTCCTCGGCTTCTTCATCGTCGATATGGTCGTAACCAAGCAGATGAAGGCAGCCGTGAATGACCATGTGCGCCCAATGCGCATCAACGGTCTTGCCTTGTTCCCGGGCTTCGCGATTGACCACTGCAACGCAGATGACCAGATCGCCCAGCAGCGGAATGTCCAACAGGTCGTCAGGCACGTCCGCAGGAAAGGAAAGCACGTTGGTGGCGTAATCCTTGTGTCGCCAGGTGCGATTCAGTTCGCGCCCTTCGGGTTCATCGACCAGACGGATGGTCAGTTCCGAATCGGCGCTGCGCTGACGCAAGCCCATCTCGCACCAAAGGCGGAACTGGGCTTCGCTGGGGGCTTTTTCTTCACTTGCCAGTTGCAGATCCAGCTCAAGCATCGCGGCGGCTATCCCGTGAGGAATTGAAGCTGCTGGTCTGCGTGTCGCTGAAGCGGTCATCGAAGCGCTCATAGGCTTCGACGATGCGCTGCACCAGCGGATGGCGAACCACGTCCTTGGGTTTGAAGTGGGTGAAGCTGATGCCTGGCACGTCCTTCAGGACATCGATGACATGTGTCAGGCCCGACTTCGTGCCTTTGGGCAGGTCGACCTGGGTAATGTCGCCGGTTATGACGGCGGTAGAGCCGAAGCCAATACGGGTCAGGAACATTTTCATCTGCTCGACGGTGGTGTTCTGACTCTCGTCGAGAATGATGAAGCTGTTATTAAGGGTGCGCCCGCGCATGTAAGCCAGCGGTGCAACTTCAATGACCTGCTTCTCGATCAGCTTGGCGACATACTCGAAGCCCAGCATTTCATAGAGTGCGTCGTAGAGCGGGCGCAGGTAAGGGTCGATCTTCTGTGCCAGATCACCGGGCAGGAAGCCGAGCTTTTCACCGGCTTCAACGGCCGGACGCACCAACAGGATGCGGCGGATCTGCTCGCGCTCCAGTGCATCCACCGCGCAGGCGACGGCCAGATAGGTCTTGCCGGTACCCGCAGGGCCGATACCGAAGTTGATATCGTTGCCGAGGATTTCCTTGACGTAGCGCTGCTGATTCAAGCCGCGCGGGCGAATCATGCCTTTTTTGGTGCGCAGTGCCACGCCGACTTCGGCGGCCGGATGGTTGTCCAGCCCTTCGACGCCTGATTCCTGCAGGAACAGGTGAACCATGTCCGGCGTCAGGTCTGTACCTTTGGTTTCACGGTACAGGCGGCGCAGGAGGTTTTCAGCCGAAGTGGTTTGTCGGGATTCGCCAATGAGCTCGAATTGATTTCCGCGATTGCGGATCTCGATGTTCAGGCGCTGTTCGATCAAGCGCAGATGCTCGTCGAGTTGCCCGCACAAGTTGGCGAAACGATGGGCCTCGAAAGGTTCGAGGATAAAGCGATGAGGTTCTGTGGGAGCGTTCAAGGTCGTTTTTAGCCGCCCGACGGCAATTGAGATGAATTGAAGAATACCCCTAGAGAACCTTGGGCGAAAGGTCTGAAGTCGTTCGCGAATGAATTCGCTCCCACCGGGCCATCCGTAGGAGCGAATTCATTCGCGAAGAAATCATTGCTGCAACAGCGAACCCCGCAGCGAATGCGGCTGTGCGTCATCAATGTACACATCGGCAAACTGCCCGATCAGCTTGGGGTTATCGCAGCGAAAGTTGACGATCCGGTTGTTCTCGGTGCGCCCTTGCAGCTCGCCGGGGTCCTTTTTCGAGTAATCGGTCACCAGGATGCGCTGGATGCTGCCGACCATTTGTCGGCTGATCTCGAAACCTTGCTGGTTCAGGCGATGTTGCAGGGCCGCCAGACGCTCTTTCTTGAGTGCTTCCGGGGTGTCGTCTTTCAGATCGGCGGCTGGAGTACCAGGGCGCGGGCTGTAGATGAACGAGAACGAGAAGTCGAAACCCACGTCCTGAATCAGCTTCATGGTGTTCTCGAAGTCTTTCTCGGTTTCGCCCGGGAAGCCGACGATGAAGTCCGAACTGATGCTGATACCCGGCACGGCAGCCTTGAGCTTGCGCAGCTTGGACTTGTATTCCAGCGTGGTGTGGTTGCGCTTCATGGCCGCCAGGACACGGTCGGAGCCTGATTGCACCGGCAGATGCAGGTGTTTGACCAGCTCCGGCACTTCGGCGTGGGCCTGGATCAGGCTGTCGGAAAACTCCAGAGGGTGCGACGTGGTGTAGCGGATGCGGTCGATGCCGTCGACTGCCGCCACCACGCGGATCAGGTCGGCCAGATCGGCGACGCGGCCATCATGGGTGGTGCCGCGATAGCCGTTGACGTTCTGGCCCAGCAGCGTGATTTCGCGTACGCCGTTTTCAGCCAGGTGAATCACTTCAGCCAATACGTCATCGAACGGACGGCTGACTTCTTCGCCGCGGGTATAAGGCACGACGCAGAATGTGCAGTACTTGCTGCAACCTTCCATCACCGACACGTAGGCACTCGGGCCATCAATGCGCGGCTCCGGCAGGTGGTCGAATTTTTCGATTTCCGGGAACGACACATCGACCTGAGGCAGGCGGGTGATGCGTGCGGTATCGATCATTTCCGGCAGGCGGTGCAGGGTCTGCGGGCCGAAGACCACGTCCACGTAAGGGGCGCGATCACGGATTGCCGCGCCTTCCTGGCTGGCGACGCAACCGCCGACCGCGATGACCATCTCGGGATTGGCCAGTTTCAGTTCGCGCCAGCGACCCAGCTGGGAATAGACCCGATCCTGGGCGCGCTCGCGAATCGAGCAGGTATTGAGCAGGATCACGTCGGCATCTTCCGCGCGAGCGGTGACTTCCAGGGCCTGATGTTCGCCCAGCAGATCGACCATGCGCGAGCTGTCGTACTCGTTCATCTGGCAACCGTGGGTTTCGATATAAAGCTTCTTGGCCATGCGTGATCATCAGCGGATTCAAAGAACCGCGCATTATAGGGACGATGCTCACGGGTTCCTAGCGTTGGCTGTCTGATGGGCATGCTATAATTCGTGCCCTTTTTTCCATCCCCGATTGTTATCCGGCTTTTATGACCAAACGCGAAGCTCCAATCTACAAGGTGATTTTCCTCAACCAGGGCCAGGTGTTCGAGATGTACGCCAAGCAGATCTATCAAAGTGATCTGTGGGGCTTTCTGGAAGTGGAGGAGTTCGTCTTCGGCGAGCGTACGACTGTCGTGGTTGACCCCAGCGAAGAAAAGCTGAAGGCACAGTTCGAGGGCGTGGTGCGCAGTTTTGTGCCGATGCATTCGATCGTGCGGATCGATGAGGTCGAGCGCATGGGCACGCCAAAGATCAGCGAGGCACGTGGCGGTGGCAATGTGATGCCGTTTCCTATGCCGATGCCTGAAAAGTAGAAGTGAAGAAAGCCTGCCCTGACGCTATTCGATCAGGGCAGTGGAGAGAATGGAGAGCGTCCTTCGGCGGTTTGCAGCTCCATCAGGTACTTGCGGAAAATCTGGCCCAGCACCTGGGTCGCGACTTCCAGTTCATCGCGCTTCATCTTTGCCGACACTTCGTCAGCAGCATCCAGCGCTTCTTCCGAACCGTTGACCGCAGCCATCTTCAGCACGATATACGCCTGAATGTTATTGGCCTGCACGCCTTCGCCGCGAGCAAACATCAAACCCAGTTGATATTGCGCCTGCGCATGGCCCAGCAACGACGCCTGCTCGAAATAGTTGAGTGCCTGAGGCAGGTCGCGAGGGGTGTTCTGGCCCTCGTAATAGAACTCGCCCAGTTCGTATTGTGCTTGCGCATCCCCGGATTGTGCAGCTTGCTGGCATGCCGAAAGCGCAGCCGGAAGATTCTCGGGCTGAGTATTTAGGGTGCAACGACCCACCGCTGGGATTAACAACGAGTTGCCGCCTGCATTGGTCAGCAGGGGATAGACAAGCAACAGGCAGCCCAATGCAAGGGTGCGGCCGGTGCGGTTCATGGGAGTCGACTTACCTCTGAAAAAGGTGCGGGCGTACCCGTCCAGCGAAACGTGCTGGCTGGCCATTATGAAATAAGCAGGGCCAACCTTACAAAGTCTTTACGGATTTTCTGCTGCACGGCCCCGATTTATCTGGTTTAAACCCGTGGGAGCGAATTCATTCGCGAATGAATTCGCTCCTACATTAGCTTATTTCAGAGCGGCGAACGCTTTTTCGGCAGCATCGAGGGTCAGTTTCAGCTCCGCTTCGCCATGGGCGATGGAAGTAAAGCCTGCTTCAAATGCACTTGGCGCCAGGTACACGCCGCCTTCCAGCATCAGGTGGAAGAAGCGTTTGAAGCGGTCGGCATCGCTGGTCATGACGTCCTGGAAGGTCACGATTTCCCTAGCGTCACTGAAATACAGGCCAAACATGCCGCCCGCCTGAGTGGTCACGAACGGGATGCCCGCTGCATCGGCACGCTGTTGCAGGCCTTCGAGCAGGCGGCGAGTGTAGTCGCTCAGCTCATCGTGGAAGCCTTCGCGGCTGATCAGGCGCAACGTGGTCAGACCTGCGGCCATGGCCAGCGGGTTGCCCGACAGCGTGCCAGCCTGATAGACCGGCCCTAGCGGTGCGATGTGCGACATGATTTCGCGTTTGCCGCCAAAGCAGCCCACGGGCATGCCGCCGCCAATGATCTTGCCGAAGGTGCTCAGGTCTGGTGTAACGCCGTAGTAAGCCTGGGCGCCGCCGAGTGCCACGCGAAAGCCGGTCATTACTTCGTCGAAGATCAGCACCACGCCATGCTCGTCGCACAGGTCACGCAGGCCTTGCAGGTAGCCCGGTGCAGGCGGAACGCAGTTCATGTTGCCTGCGACCGGCTCGACGATGATGCATGCCACTTCCTGACCGACATCGGCCAGCAGTTGGCGGACCGCTTCCAGATCATTGAACGGCACGGTCAGGGTGTGCCTGGCGAACGCTGCCGGAACGCCTGGCGAGCTTGGCACGCCCAGCGTCAGTGCGCCGGAGCCAGCTTTTACCAGCAGGCTGTCGGAGTGACCGTGGTAGCAGCCCTCGAACTTGATGATGCTGTCGCGACCGGTGTAGCCACGGGCCAGACGAATCGCGCTCATGGTCGCTTCGGTGCCGGAGCTGACCATGCGCACCATTTCCATGGACGGCACGAGTGAGCAGACCAGATCGGCCATTTCGGTTTCCATGGCGGTCGGTGCGCCATAGGACAGGCCGTGTTCCAGTTGGCTGCGCACGGCGTCGAGCACTTGCGGATGGCTGTGACCCAGAATCATCGGTCCCCAGGAACCGACATAATCGACATAACGCTTGTCGTCTTCGTCAGTCACGTAAGCACCGGCAGCATGCTTGAAGAACAGTGGCGTGCCGCCAACGCTCTTGAAAGCGCGAACGGGCGAGTTGACACCGCCGGGAATGTGTTTCTGGGCGTTGGCGAAGAGTGTTTCGGAACGGGACATGATCGGGTCTCTGCTTTTGAACCGGGAAGTCGTTTCTACGCTGAGTGTGCAGCTCTGTGCATGGCTGCTTCGGTGACGTCACGAGGCCTGGAGGCGTAGGGAGTCGCACTATAGCAAATGCCACATGGCTGCCGGATGCACATGTCCGAATTCAGCCAGACTTTTTCCCGGTGCTGGAGTAGGGTCAGTCTTATGAAAACTCTTGATCCTGATGTGTGTTATGCGGCCTTTATCGCCCGGGACCGCCGTTTCGACGGCTGGTTTTTCATGGGCGTAGCGACGACCGGGATTTATTGTCGGCCGATGTGTCCGGTACGTGCGCCACTGGCGAAGAATTGCAGCTTTTATGCAACGGCGGCGGCCGCCGAGCAGGCGGGGTTTCGTCCTTGCTTGCGCTGCCGCCCGGAACTGGCGCCGGGTCACGGGCTGCTGGATGTCTCCAGCCGGTTGGCCCAGGCCGCCGCGCGACTGATTGAAGAAGGCTTCTTGAGCGGTAGAAGCCTCGATGCACTGGCTGACCGTGTGGGCGTTACCTCACGGCATCTGCGGCGGATCTTTGAGGCCGAGTTTGGTGTGTCCATGATCGACTTTGCCCAGACCCAGCGCCTGTTGATCGCCAAGCGTTTATTAACCGATACGGGGATGTCCATGGCCGAAGTGGCGCTGGCTTCCGGGTTCGGCAGCGTCAGGCGTTTCAATGATGTGTTTCAGGAACGCTATGGTCTTAACCCGCTGCGCTTGAGAAAGGCCACGCACCGCTCCGGTGAGGCCAGCATGCGTTTCGAGTTGTCGTACCGACCGCCTTTTTCATGGGATGGTGTGCTGGAGTTTCTGGCTCATCGCTGTATTGCAGGGGTTGAGCATGTCGCTGAAGACGCCTACACCCGGGTGCTCACCATCGAGCATGCGGGGCGTCGTCTGGCCGGTTGGGTGACCGTGAGCCATGCGCCGTTGCGTCATGCCTTGGTGGTGAGTGTATCGGCGTCTCTTCAGTCGGGTATTGCCCAGGTGTTGGGACGAGTGCGGCGGGTTTTCGACACCGGCTGCCGGCCCGATCTGGTGGATGCGCACCTTGGAGCACTGGTTGCCGAGTTGCCGGGCATGCGTGTACCGGGTGCGTTTGACGGTTTCGAGATTGCGGTCCGGGCGGTGGTCGGCCAGCAGATATCGGTGACTCAGGCCAGGTTGATTCTTGGCCGTATTGCCGAGCGTTTCGGTACGGCGGTGGATGAGGCACCTTTCGGGCTGCATCATGCGTTCCCGACGGCCGAAGTGATGGCTTGCCTGAGTCCGGAAGAGCTTATTGCAACGGGTATTATCCGTATTCGCGCCGAGGCCATCATCGCGGTAGCCCAGGAGGTGGCAGCAGGACGCATCATGCTTGAGCCCTTGGTGCCACTGGATGAAACCCTGTCGGCCTTGCGGCATATTCGGGGGATCGGTGAGTGGACCGTGCAATATATCGCCATGCGCGCCTTGGGCTGGCCCAATGCATTTCCGGAGGGCGATGCGGTACTTAAAAAACATCTAGGCTGTGCAACGGTCGCCCAGCTCAATGAATACGCAAGCCAGTGGGCACCCTGGCGCGCTTATGCGACGGTGCATGTCTGGCGTCAACGTGAGGAGGCCAAAAAATGATTCATGGCTATCTGCTTTCCAGCCCGCTGGGCGATGTTGCCTTGCGAGCCGAGGACGATGCGCTGACGGGCGTGTACTTCGTCGGCCAGAAATACTTTCCGCAACTGATATTGCTGCCCAACGATCATGCTGTCCCCAAGGTGATTCGCCAGGCTCAGGAGCAACTGACCGAGTTCTTCAATGGCCAGCGCCGGGTATTCGAGGTGCCGCTGCGTTTTCGTGGCACTTCCTTTCAGGAGCAGGTCTGGCGCGAACTGGCGCGCATTCCCTATGGCGAGGTGCTGTCCTACGGTGCCATGGCCCGGAAAATGGGCCTCAGCCCAGGGCATTCCCGAGCGGTCGGCACGGCCAATGGCAAGAACCCGATTTCGATCATTGTGCCTTGCCATCGGGTCATCGGTTCAGGCGGGGATTTGACAGGCTATGCCGGTGGCGTTGATCGCAAGCGAGCGTTACTGGCGCTGGAGAATGCCAACGGGATGCCTGATTTTGAGCTGAAGGTTATTGGAGTCGTGTAGCGGCTTTCGCGAATGAATTCACTCTCATCAAACATAAACACAACATCATGAATTAAAACGTTTTTCTGTAGGAGCGCGCTTGCCCTGGGCGGCGGGTGATCTCCTGCAGTGGGAGCGAATTCATTCGCGAAAAGGTATTTCACTCACGAAAAAGATCATTGAACGCCTTCGCCCGTCGCGTCACTTCCTGCGGATTCTCTGCCCCGAACAACCCGTGTACCACTGCCAGCAGATCAGCTCCGCGGGCCAGTAGTTGCGGTGCGTTTTCCAGAGTGATGCCGCCAATCACGGCAATCGGCAAAGACACTTTGGCGCGTACCTGATCCAGCAGATCGAAAGGCACGGCAGGCGCATCGGGTTTGGTCTGGGAGTTGAAGAACCGCCCGAACGCCACGTAGGTGGCACCGTCGGCACGCGCTTTTTCCGCCAGCTCAAGCTTGCCGTGGCAAGTCGCCCCGACAATCGCCTTATGACCCAGCAGTGCCCTGGCATCCGGCAGCGAGCCATCGGTTTGTCCCAGGTGAACGCCGACGCCCAGACGAGCTGCCAGTTCAGCGTCGTCGTTGATGATCAGCCGGGTCTTGTATTGCTCGCACAGCTTGAGCAGTTCAGTGGCTTCGCGCAGGCGGCGCGATTCGTCGTTGGTCTTGTCCCGGTATTGCAGCAAGGTCACGCCGCCATCGAGTGCGGCCTTGACGTAAGGCAGGAATTTACCGGCCAACAGTGCGCTGTCGGTAATGGCATACAGGCCACGTAGTTTCATCGAATGGGCCTCATGTCAGGCGTTACGAACAAAAGTCCAGGGGGAGACGGCGAGGAACGAATTGTCCCTTGCCCAACTGCTCAGCGTCCCGCAACGTTCGCCAAGTGTAGTCGAGCGCTGTCTGCACAGCGCTGATCAGTGCTTCTCCCTGAGCCAGTCGTCCGGCGAGGGCGCTGGCCAGTGTGCAGCCCGAACCGTGATAACTGCCAGGCAGGCGCTGGCAGATAAAGGTATGGGACTGGCCGCCACGGATGTACAGGCGGTTATGGACTTCCTGTTCATCGCCATGACCGCCGGTGATCAGCAGGTTTTCACAGAACGGCAGCAGCTTTTGCGCACATTCGTCTGCCGTGCCTTCGGGCAATTCGGCCAGAATCCGGGCTTCCGGCAGATTGGGAGTGGCAATGGTCGACAGTGGCAACAGCCGTTCACGCATCGCGTAGCCGACCTCATCCTTGCCCAGCCGGCCACCGCCGCCAGCGCGCAGAACCGGGTCGCAGACCACTGGCAGGCCGGGATGCGCCATCAGCAATTGCGCTACGGTATCCACCATTTCCAATGAACCCAACATACCCAGCTTGACTGCTGCTACGCTCGAATCATTGAAGACAGCATTGGCTTGAGCCAGGACCCATTCACGGTCCAGCACGCGAAAGTCGCTGACATTGACGGTGTCCTGCACGGTCAGGGCCGTTACGGCCGGTGCGGCATGACAGCCTTGGGCAAGCAGGGCTTCGATATCAGCCTGCAGACCGGCACCACCGCTGGGGTCGTGGCCGCTGAGGCAGAGGACTACGGGACGGGAGCTATAAATATTCATGGTGCGCGAGCTTATCACTAAACCTTTCCCGAGCCGCCGGTCGTTCCGGGTTTTTCTGGGGGGTACTGAAAAATCAACGACCCTTGCAAGGGTAAAAAATTTTCAGTTTGCCCGGTGATGGCCGAGATAGAGCCATTGCTTAAATTTTAAAGTGGTAGTGACTAAAAGCCATTAACCGCTATGCTTGGTTATTCCTGAAGCCTTTTTACCGCTGGTGATTTTTATTGCCACGAGTCAGGCATATCAGCGTAAGCAAGGTCCACACTGACATATCTGTTTTTGAACTATTGCCTGTTTCAAGGAAAGAAATTGCGGGGCGTCGTCATCAACGGATGAAATGACAGCGACGTTCTACCTTGGGGCTTTATGCGCTATTTGCTGATAATGCTGGTTGTCTGGTTTCCATTGCTGGCCCATGCCGTCGAGTTTGATGAAACCACTCGCAGCTTGCCGCTGGGGCGCGAGCTTCAGGTTTTTGAAGACGTGAGTGGCAAGGCGAACATCGAGAGCATCTCATCCGAGGCAACGGCTTTTCGTGTGCCCGATAGTGAAACATTCAATGCAGGTTATTCTCATTCGGCGTTCTGGCTGAAGGTCGATCTGTTGTACAAGCCCAACCCTCGGGCAAAGCATTCCGACTGGCTGCTGGAGTTGGCCTATCCGCCGATGGACCATGTCGATGTCTATTTGCCGGACGGAAACGGACGCTATCAACTGGCCTGGAAAACCGGCGACATGCTGCCGTTTTCAAGCCGTGATGTTAAGCAGGGCAACTTTGTGTTCGGCCTGGATTTGCAGCCGGGCAAACCCATCACGGTCTATCTGCGTGTTTCCAGCAAGGGGCCGATCCAGGCGCCGATCAATCTCTGGTCCAGCCATGCCTACATGGAAGAGCAGCCCGCAAAGGTCTACATCCTGGGGCTGATCTATGGCGTGTTGACGGGCATGCTGGTCTACAACCTGTTCATCTATATCAGCGTGCGTGACCCCAGCTATCTGTATTACATCCTGTACATTGCCTCGTTCGGCTTGTATCAGTTGTCGATCAATGGCGTTGCCGTCGAATACCTCTGGCCGGATAGTCCCACCTGGGCCAATACCGCGACGCCTTTCCTGATGGCGATATCCGTATTGTTCGTCAGCCAGTTTTCACGCAGTTTTCTGCAGACCAGAGCCCTGGCGCGCTGGCTGGATGGTCTGTTGATCACAGTGATGGCGGGTGCCGTCGTAGCAATGCTGCTTGCCCTGTTTGCCAATTACGGGGTGGCGCTGCGAACGGTGACGATGCTGGTGCTGACGTGTTTCCTGGTGATGCTGGCAACGGGCATCACGGCCGTACTCAAAGGCGTACGAATCGCCCGCTACTTCCTGGTCGCATGGGTTGTGTTTTTGATGGGCGGGCTGGTCAACGCCGTGATGCTGTTCGGTTATATCCCCAATACCTTCCTTAACTTGTATGCCAGCCAGATCAGCTCGGTGCTGGAGATGGCGCTGCTGTCTCTGGCACTGGCTGACCGTGTCAACCATATCCGCGAGCAACAGGCTCAGACATTGCTGGAAGCCGGCAAGGATATGGAACGCCTCAATCGGCAACTGGCCACGAGCAACCGGCTCAAGGACGAGTTTCTGGCCACGCTCACCCACGAACTGCGGACTCCGATGAATGGCGTCATCGGTTCGCTGGAACTGATGCAGACGGTGAAGATGGACGGCGAGCTGGAGATGTATCAGCAGACGGCCGCCGCCTCGGCTCAGGACATGATGAGCATGATCAACGGCATCCTGACCCTGACCGAGCTTCAGGCCGGTGTGCTGTATGCCGAAAGCGATGCCTTTGACACGTGCGGCCTGTTTGAGCAGTTGCGTGATCGCTTTCGCAGTGCAGCACAGGCCAAGGGTCTGGAGTTGAGGTTCGAGCTGGACGGGCAGTTGCCGGAAAGTGTCCGTGGCGATGTCCACAAGCTGTACCAGTGCCTTGAATGCCTGCTGGACAATGCGATCAAGTTCACCAAGCGAGGCGCGGTCAAGGTTCGGGCCATGGCGCAACAGCATGACAACGACGTCTTGCTGCTGCGAGTCGAGGTGATGGACACCGGTATCGGTTTCAGCCAGCTCGATGAGGCGACGCTGTATCAGCGGTTCTTCCAGGTCGATGGCTCCATGACGCGCGAATATGGCGGGCTGGGTATTGGCCTGGCGATTTGTCGGCAATTGGTCGAGTTGCAGGGTGGTAGCCTGAGTCATCGTTCCGAGCCGGGCAGGGGCAGTTGCTTCACCCTGAGCCTGCCTTTGCTGATGGCCATACCGGGCGCTGTGCGCAAGGCTCCGGCAGCCAAGGCCCAGTGGGGGATCTGAAGGCAGGAAAAAAGCCCCGCTCATTCGTCATGAACGGCACTGTTTAAAGCTGTGTCTGCATGGTTCACTGCTGCGCATCAGGCTGTGTTAAATGGCTCGCATGCGCGCCCGCAGACAAGGAGGCTACTCATGAACCTGCATCCACTCGCTGAAACCCACGAAGTGACCAATCAGCCGCCTTCACTGGATGGCGCCAATCTCTACCGTATCGATCTGCCGCTGCAAGCGTGGGTAAAGCGCTTTGATGCAGGCTGGGCCGAGCCCCGGATCGATGCTTATGGCGCTTTGGCGGGCGGACCTCTCATGGAGGCCGGTTTCCTCGCCAATCAGAACAAGCCGACCTTTGCCAGCCATGACCGATACGGCCACCGCATCGATCTGATCGAGTTTCACCCGGCTTATCACCAGTTGATGAGTGCTGCCATCGAGCATGGCATTCCTTCCTTGCCCTGGACCGATCCGCAACCCGGCGCCCATGTGGCGCGGGCCGCGATGAGCTATCTGCATACCCAGGCCGAGCCTGGCAGTGGTTGCCCGCTGACCATGACCTTTGCCAGCGTACCGGCGCTCAGGTTGCAGCCTGAACTGGCGCAGATATGGTTGCCGAAAATCCTCTCCACCCGCTACGACCCGCGCAATATCGGCATCGCCCATAAAACCGGTGCAACCATCGGCATGGCAATGACCGAGAAGCAAGGTGGCACCGACGTGCGCGCCAACACCACACGGGCTTATCCGGTGGGCGCGAGCGGGCCGGGGCAGGCTTATGAACTGGTCGGCCACAAATGGTTCTGCTCTGCGCCCATGTGTGATGCATTCCTGACTCTGGCACAGACCGACAAGGGCCTGAGCTGCTTCCTGTTACCGCGCCATCGACCGGATGACACCCGTAACGAGTTCTATATCCAGCGTCTGAAAAACAAGCTGGGCAACTGGTCCAACGCTTCCAGCGAGATCGAACTGCGCGGCGCGCTGGCCTGGATGATCGGTGAAGAAGGGCGTGGTGTGCCGACCATCATTGAAATGGTCGCAATGACCCGTTTCGACTGCATGATCGGCTCCAGCGCCCTGATGCGTCAGGCCGTGACCCAGGCGATGCACCACTGCGCCCATCGCAAGGTCAGCGGGCGATTGCTCAGCGAACAACCGTTGATGCAGAACGTGCTGGCCGACCTGGCGCTGGAAAGCGAAGCCGCCCTGGCGCTGACCCTGCGCATGGGGCGCGCGCTTGACCATCTCGATGACGATCATGAGGCGCGCTTTGTGCGGCTGGTCACGGCGGTGGGCAAGTACTGGATCTGCAAGCGTGCGCCGGCCATGATCAACGAAGCCGCCGAATGCATGGGCGGCGCCGGTTATGTCGAAGACAGCATTCTGCCGCGTCTGTATCGCGAAGCGCCGGTCAACTCGATCTGGGAAGGCTCCGGCAATGTGCAGTGCCTGGACGTATTGCGGGCGCTGTCCAAGGAGCCCGGCGTGCTTGATGCCCTGTTCCATGAACTGGGCGACGGGCATGGTGATCGGCATCTGAAAGCGCATATCGAAAAACTGAAAGCCGCATTCAAGGACACCCGCGATATCCAGTATCGTGCCCGGCAGTTGACTGAAGATATCGCGGTCGGCTTGCAGGCCAGGCTGTTGCTCGAAGGGGGCAATGCTGCCGTCAGCGACGGTTTCATTGCTGGCCGATTGTTGTCGTCCGGGCGCGTTTATGGCGCTTTGCCGGTAGGTGTCGATGCAGAAACTTTACTGGCTCGCTCTTCGCCGCAGGTGGCATAAGCACGGGAACCCGTTAGGATGCAGGTCTGCAAGATCAGACAGGACCTAAACCGTGACGCAAGCCTTTGTTGTTGTAGAAAACGCCGAGCAAGCTGTGGAGCGGCTCGCAGAACTGCATGAACGTGCAACCAGCGCGCTGAGCCAGGCGCTCAAACGCTACCTGAAAGACCGTGTCGAGCCCGACGCCGAGCAACGAGCGCTGTTCCGCTACCCGGAGTTGCGCCTGACCTACGCCTATCAGGGCGATGTGCCGCTGACGACTCGCGCCTACGCCAAGGTGCAGTTGCCCGGCACCTATAGCGTCACCGTGACCCACCCCAAGGCATTCCGCAAATACCTGCTTGAGCAATTGCGGCCGTTGATGAGCGACTTCACTGTCACGATCGAAGTGGGCGTCAGCGAGCAGAACATTCCTTATCCGTACGTGGTCGAGCAGGGCGATGAACTGGCAGGCTCCGGCGTGACAGCCGCCGCGCTGGCAAGAGTTTTCCCAAGTACCGACCTGTCTGCTGCGACCGACGGCATTGCTGACGGCCTGTATGACTGGGCCAATACCGATCCGCTGCCTCTGGCACTGTTCGACGCGGCACGGGTGGATTTCTCGCTGCGACGGCTGGTGCATTACACCGGCAGCGACTGGCGGCATGTACAGCCGTGGATTCTGCTGACCAACTATCACCGTTATGTTGACCAGTTCATCCTGCATGGTCTGGAAAAACTGCGCGACGACCCGCGTTTCGTACGCATGGTGTTGCCGGGCAACGTTGTGGTCGACAAGAGCATGGGAACCGAAGAGGCACAGGCCATCGTTGCCAGCGTGGTCTGGCACCGTTACCAGATGCCGGCCTATCACCTGATCGCCGAAGATGGCCACGGTGTCACGTTGGTCAACATCGGTGTCGGCCCGTCCAATGCCAAGAACATCACCGACCACCTGGCGGTGCTGCGTCCTCATTGCTGGCTGATGATCGGCCACTGCGGCGGCCTGCGTCAGTCCCAGACCATTGGCGACTATGTACTGGCTCACGCTTACATGCGCCGTGACGGCATTCTGGATCGCGTGCTGCCTCCGCATATCCCGATCCCGGCTCTGGCCGAAGTGCAACTGGCGTTGCAGGAATCGGCGGCTCAGATCACCGGCGAGCGTGGCGAAGGCCTGAAAAAGCGCCTGCGCACCGGCACCGTCCTGACCTACGATGACCGTAACTGGGAGCTGCGCTGGGCACAGGAGCGACCGCTCATCAATCTGTCTCGTGCGGTGGCCGTGGATATGGAAAGCGGCACCATTGCGGCTCAAGGCTATCGTCTGCGCGTGCCTTACGGCACCTTGCTCTGCGTATCGGACAAGCCTCTGCACAGTGAAATCAAATTGCCGGGTTCGGCCAACGCTTTCTACGAGCGTGCTGTCAGCCAGCATTTGAAGATCGGCATTGCGGCCCTGGACTTGCTGCGTACCGAACTCAATTCGCTGCATTCGCGCAAACTGCGCAGCTTCGATGAGCCGCCTTTCCGTTAAGTGATTGGTATTTATGTAAAGGGCCACTAAAGTGGCCCTTTCTGTTTTCAAGTCTCTAAGCTCCCATGTCCCGCACCCAACGTCCTGTGTCTCGTCGTCCAGCTCCCAAGAATGCCAGCGCTGCCCGGCGTGTCGCCAAAGCGCCTCCGGCTGAGCCAAAGCTCATTCTGTTCAACAAACCTTTTGATGTGCTGACGCAATTCAGCGATGGCGAAGGTCGGGCAACGCTCAAGGACTTTATCGACATCCCCGGCGTCTATCCGGCCGGGCGTCTGGACCGCGACAGTGAAGGTTTACTGCTGCTGACCAACGACGGCCAGCTTCAGGCCCGTATTGCCGACCCCAGGCACAAACTGCCCAAGACGTATTGGGTGCAGGTCGAAGGTGAGCCGAGCGAGGAGCAATTGCAGCAGTTACGTAATGGTGTCGAACTCAACGACGGCCCGACCTTGCCCGCCGAGGCTCGCCAACTGGAAGAGCCGCAACTCTGGCCACGCAACCCACCGGTGCGTTTTCGCAAAAGCGTACCGACCAGTTGGCTGGAACTGATTATCAAGGAAGGCCGTAATCGGCAGGTGCGACGCATGACTGCCGCTGTGGGCCTGCCAACCCTGCGGCTGGTGCGGGTCAGGATCGGCGACTGGACACTGGAAGGGCTGGATCAGGGGCAGTACCGGGAGATCAAGCCCTGACCGAATCCGTTAAGGTCATAAATCACTTTGTGGGAGGCAGCTTGCTGGCGACTTCTCGTGCAGACGCAGAATATCTGCCGGTTTTGAGGCCTTTTTCGCCAGCAAGCTGCCTCCTACAAGTTTGTGTGTGCCTTAATTGATCGGGGTGGCTCATGAGCCATTCTCGATATAGGCAATCACCAGGCTTTTGATCACGAATGCCATGATTCCCAGGCCCAGCACGAAGAACAGGATGAAGGTGCCGAATTTGCCGGCCTTGGACTTCTTCGCCAGATCCCAGACGATAAAACCCATGAAACAGATCAGGATGGTGACCAGAATGGTCATCATCCACTCTTCAAAAAGCACGGGGTCCATCGTTTACTCCGTCTAGCTACGCAGATGAGTCAAGGGCAACTCAGTGCTGGCAAGCACCTGATTGAGCACGAAGCTCGACTTGACGCTGGTGACGCCTTCGATGCGGGTAAGATGGCCCAGCAGCAGTTTCTGGTAGTGATCCATGTCAGGAACCACCACTTTCAGTTGATAATCGGCGTCCATACCGGTCACCAGACTGCATTCCAGCACTTGAGGCAAGTTACGGATCTGTTGCTCGAAATGCTCGAATCGCTCCGGCGTATGTCGATCCATGCCGATCAGCACATAGGCAGTAAGGTTCAGGCTGAGCTTCTTGCGATCCAGCAAGGCAACCTGTCGCACGATATAGCCGTCGTCTTCCAGTTGTTTGACGCGGCGCGAGCAGGGCGATGGCGATAGCCCGATACGCTCTGCCAGTTCCTGGTTGGAAATGCGTGCGTCGCGTTGCAGTTCAGCCAAAATGCTCAGGTCATATCTGTCGAGCTTGCTCACGATGTTCCCCTTTGTGAGTTTAATTGCGCTGAATTATTGATATGAAGTAAAAAATTGCGCAAGTAATGTTTTTGTAAGTGATCTTCGCAATCTTTTGTCGGTCCGGCAGGCCTATTCTTTTCAACAGAATCACTGCCCGGACATAGCGTCCAGCGCGGCTCGCCCAATCAGGCCGCCGCGGCCTCCCACCCGACAGGGTCGGCCAGGCCCCCGGGCTACATACAGTCCAGAAGACGTATGAGGTGAGCCGACGTCATAAGCGTCGCGCCAGGACGAAGTATCCCAAGGGGGCCAGACAGGTCCCCTTTTCTTTGCGTCCTGATAAAGTGCGCAGAACGGCGCGCCACTATTACAGTCTTAACTACGTCTATCCGCGCCCTAGTGAGGAAAGCATGAAATCTGGCATCTGGAAGCTGACAGGGTTAAGTCTGCTGTGTTTGAGCATCAGCGCCCATGCATTGGCTGAGGATGACTCCTTCAAGGATCAGTATCGCGGCAGTTCCGGCGACAATGGACAGCAGCAGCGCAGAATCCAGCAACAGCAGCAGAACCAGCAGTTTCAGGGCGAACGTCAGCAACAGCAGCAGATTCAGCAACAACAGAATCAGCAGCGTCAGGTCGAGCGCCAGCAACAGCAGCAGATCTACCAGCAGCAACAGAATCAGCAACGCCAGATCCAGGACCAGCAGAATCAGCAGCGTCAGGTCGAGCGCCAGCAGCAACAGCAGATTTACCAGCAACAACAGAATCAGCAGCGCCAGATCCAGGACCAGCAAAATCAGCAACGGCAGATCGAACGTCAGCAGTTCCAGCAGCACCAGAACAATCTGCCGATCCAGACCGCACCTCGGGAATCCTGGCAAACCCAGCAACCACGTCAGGGTTATTATCAGGACAACCCGCGTGGCAATCGCAACTGGTCTGCCGGTAATGGCCGTCCCAATGATCGCTGGGAAGGTCGACCCGACGGGCGTGGCAATGGCTGGGGGCCGGGCCCGCAGTATCGACCCGGTTATACGATAGACCGAGTTCCCGGTGGCTACGCGCGTGTTCCGTATCGCGGACAGGATTACTTCTATTCACAAGGCTATTGGTATCGCCCGCAAGGCCCGCGCTATGTGGTGGTGACGCCGCCTTATGGCTTGCGCGTGCGCAGCCTGCCGTCTTACTCGCAGGAAATCTGGATCGGCAGTTCGTTGCTGTTCCTGGCCGCCGGTACTTACTACGCCTATCAGGCCGACAGTCAGGAGTATGTGGTGGTCAACCCGCCACAGAATCAACCGACCTACAGCCAGGTGCCAGCGCAGAATGCTTATGACCCGGTTTCCTACCCACTCAATGGCCAAAGCCCTGAGCAGGTCGAGCTGGATCGTTACCAATGCTACCGCTGGGCCGTAGAGCAAAGCGGCTTTGATCCGGCGAACATTACTTCCCAGCCGCAGGCCGAGGTGGTGGATCTTTATCGTCGCTCGATGGGCGCCTGCCTTGCGGGGCGAGGCTATAGCGTCAACTAGGTTGTTGATGTTGCCTGAGCCTGTTTCACCACTTCCTGTGGATCGGCATGCACCAGCACTTCCGCTTTTGGATACTGCTGGTGTATGGCGTTTTCCACCTGATCGCACAGCCCATGGGCGACGCTGAGCGTCAGACTCCCCGGTAACTCCAGATGCAACTGCACGAACCAGCGATTGCCGGAAATCCTCGTACGCAGGTCATGTGCGCCCAGAACCCCCGGCACGCCACACGCGAGCTCCAGCATGTGCTGGCTGACATCGGCTGGTAACTCTTCGTCCATCAGCACCGATACCGTCTCGCGAGCAATTTGAAACGCACTCCAAAGAATGTAGACGGCAATTCCCAGTCCGAAGTAGGCATCCAGTTGTTGCCAGCCGAATAACGTCAGCGTCAGAGCCAGCAGAATGCTGAAATTGAGCAGTAGATCGGAGCGATAGTGCAGCGAGTCGGCGCGGATGGCCGCCGAGCCGGTTTCCTTGATGACCCTGTGTTGCAGCCAGAGCAGAGCCATGGTCAGGATCAGTGACAGCACCATCACCGCGATCCCGAGTCCCGCCGCGCCCAAGGGCTCGGGATACTGGATACGTTTGATGGCCTGAAAGGCGATCAGCCCGGCACTGACGGCAATGAACAGCGCCTGAGCCATGCCCGACAGCGCTTCAGCCTTGCCGTGGCCATAACGATGATCCTCATCTGCCGGGCGCAGCGCGTAATGCACCGCCAGCAGATTGAGGAACGAGGCCGCGCCATCCAGCAGCGAATCGGTCAGCCCGGCCAGCAGGCTCACCGAACCGCTGAACCACCATGCCACGCCCTTGGCGATGATCAGGGTGCTGGCAACCAGCAACGATGCCCGCGTTGCAAGCCGCAGCAGGCGGGCATGTTCGGTGCTGGTGTTCATGGCGCTTCCTTTCTGTGGGCATCAAGCTCTATGGGCATCAAGCCGCCGGGTGAAGGCCCAGTGTTGCCAGTTGCTCGACGCTGCCCTTGTACTGGATCAGGCGAGGGTCGTTGAGCGGCAGGGATTGGCCCAGCTCGCTTTCCAGAATGGCTTGCAGCTTGCTGTTGTCGACACTGCCGTCAGCATTGATCGCCGGTTGCAGCTTCTGCGGATCGACCTGCGCATGCCCGGTCGGCGTGTAGTAGATCGCGCCCGTGGTGAAGTCCACAGCCAGGGCAATGACGCCCGGAATCACATAAAACAACAGGCCAACGGCATCCAGAGCAAGAATGGCCGGGTCGATCTTGCCTTCGATCTGTCCGCGACGATCAGGATAGAAAATGCTGCCGCACGCAGAAATCTGAGTCAAAAGCGTGGCGACCAGAACGCCGCCGATAAAACGGGATGGAATGCGCATGGAGAACTCCTGAAGTGAGGTGGCAACTATACAAGGCAAAGGCTACGTCGCTAAGACTATTGCGTGTTCTGCAGGTTCTTCGAGTAAACATATATTCATCACGTTAGCTTGCGCCGCGAAAATAGGGCGATTGCTGTGTGGGAGCGGATTCATCCGCGAAGAAGCCGGAACAAACAACGCTTCCCTGGATAAATCCGCTGCTGCTGACCTTCTGCAAACGCCTGTGCAGCTTATAATCGGTCGCCTGTTCTGGAGCCGCCATGATTTCCTTGCCCATCGATGCTGTCCTGCCGGCCCTGCGCCAGGCGCTGATCTCCCGCCACGAAGCCATCCTCGAAGCACCGCCGGGGGCGGGCAAGACCACACGAGTGCCGTTGGCAATGCTCGATGAGCCGTGGCTGGCCGGGCAGACGATCCTCATGCTGGAGCCTCGCCGTCTGGCCGCCAGGGCCGCGGCCGAGCGGCTGGCCAGTGAGCTGGGGGAGAAGGTCGGGGAAACCGTTGGCTACCGGATCCGGCTGGACAGCAAGGTCGGCCCGAAGACTCGCATCGAAGTGGTCACCGAAGGGATTCTGACCCGCCGCTTGCAGGATGATCCGGCGCTGGAAGGTGTGGGGCTGCTGATTTTCGATGAGTTTCATGAGCGCAGTCTGGATGCCGATCTGGCGCTTGCCCTGAGCCTCAATGGTCGCGACCTGTTCCGTGACGAACAGCCACTGAAGATTCTGTTGATGTCGGCCACTCTGGAAGACGAGCGCCTGTCCGCGCTGCTGGACGGTGCGCCAGTGGTGCGCAGCGAAGGGCGCATGTTTCCGGTAGCGATGCAGTGGGGGCGACCCTTTCAGCCCGGCGAATTCATTGAGCCTCGTGTGGTGCAGGCCGTTCTCGACGCTCTGGGTAATGAGCCCGGCAGCCTGCTGGTGTTTCTGCCGGGGCAAGCCGAGATCCGGCGCGTCAATCAGCAACTGGCCGAGGCCCTGGGCGAACGTGCCGATATTCTGCTTTGCCCGCTGCATGGGGAGTTGGACCTTGCCGCTCAGCGTGCGGCCATAGAGCCCGCGCCCAAGGGCTCACGCAAGGTTGTGCTGGCGACCAATATCGCGGAAACCAGCTTGACCATCGATGGCGTGCGCGTCGTGATCGATGCCGGTCTGGCGCGGGTGCCGCGTTTCGATCCGGGCAGCGGCATGACACGTCTGGACACACAGCGAATATCTCGCGCCAGCGCGACCCAGCGAGCCGGTCGGGCAGGGCGTCTGGAGCCGGGCGTGTGTTATCGCCTCTGGTCCGAAGCCCAGCATGATCAACTCGCCGCCTATGGTTCGGCGGAAATCCTCCAGGCGGATCTGGCCGGGCTCGCACTGCAACTGGCACGCTGGGGCGTGATGCCGACCCAGCTGGTCTGGCTCGATGTACCTCCAGTGGCGGCTTATGCACAGGCCCAGGATCTGCTGGTCCGGCTGGGTGCCTTGAGCAACCCGCAGGGCCAGGAGCGCAAGTTGACGACTCATGGTCAGACGATGGCGCAAGTCCCTGCGCATCCTCGAATCGCTCATCTGCTGTTGCGCGGCCATGCACTTGGGTTGGGTGAACTGGCCTGTGATGTCGCGGCATTGCTGGGCGAGCGGGATATCCTGCGCGGTGCCGGAGCCGACTTGCACAGCCGCCTGACCTTGCTGGCCGGAAGCGAACGTGCCGCCCGTGGTACTCAAGGCGGTGTGCAGCGGGCCAGACAACTGGCGCGTCAATATCGTGGTTATTTGAGGGGCGCTGCCACAACGCCAGTCAGCGATCCCGATCATTCACGCTGGCTGGGTTGCCTGCTGGCGCTGGCTTACCCGGATCGGGTTGCGCAGCAACGCCGTGCGGGCGGTGCCGAATACCGGCTGGCCAACGGTCGTGCAGCCTTGTTTGCTGAAGTCGATGCGCTGATGAAACAACCCTGGCTGGTGATCGCCGACCTTGGCAGTCGTCAGGGCCAGCGCGAAGAGCGGATCTATCTGGCGGCGGAATTCGATCCTGCACTGTTCGATTCCGTGCTCTCTGAACAAGTGGCCGAGTTCGATCAACTGGACTGGGATGAACGCGAAGGCGTATTGCGCGCCGAGCGTCAACGCAAGGTCGGCGAACTGATCCTCAGCCGCGAGCCACTGACCGGCCTTGATGAGTCCGCCCGAGGCCAGGCCTTGCTGGGATTGGTTCGACGCAAAGGGCTGGAGCTGTTGCCGTGGACGCCGGAGCTTCGCCAATGGCAAGCCCGTGTGACCTTGCTCCGCCAACTGGACCTGGAGAAACAGGACGCCAGCGAGTGGCCGGACGTTCGCGATGCTGCCTTGCTCGAAACCCTGGAGTCCTGGCTGCTGCCATATCTGGGCAAAGTCACCCGACTCAGCCATTTCGGCAACCTGGATCTTTCATCGATCCTGCACAACCTCCTGCCATGGCCACTGCCCCAACGCCTGGACGAACAGGCCCCTCATCACCTGAGCGTGCCATCCGGCTCATCGGTGCGCCTGGATTACAGCGAATACCCCCCGATCCTCGCCGTCCGCCTGCAAGAACTATTCGGCCTGTTGGATACACCGCGAATCGCCAATGGACGGCAAATCGTCAAACTGCACCTCCTGTCCCCGGCCCGCCGCCCGGTGCAAGTGACGCAAGACCTGGCCAACTTCTGGCGCAGTACTTATGCGGAGGTGAAGAAGGATTTGAAAGGGCGGTATCCGAAGCATTACTGGCCGGATGATCCGTTGGTGGCGGAGGCGACTGCGCGGGTTAAGCCGAGGAAGAGTTAGCGGAAATATCAACTACCGTGCTGAGTAGGAGCGGATTTATCCGCGAGACGTGATTGAAGGCGGTAAATTTCTTTGAGTGTACGGTGAGTTTTTACAGCTGGAGAGTGGCTGCATTATTTAAAGAGGACGATTAATTTACACTTAGAGTTAATACTGTTTCTGGCGGTTGTTGACTGCCGCGTGCGTATCATAAATACTATTTTGGCAGAGCTTGGCAGGGGCAGTGGTGCTGTGGTTTTTAATAAGTTGTTTGGGTTTTTTCTTGCTCAGTGTGTCGCGGAATGTATTGGCTTTGGCGCGGGGATGGCTTTGTGAATTAAAGTGGTTTGTGAAAGTTTGAGAGGCTTTTATAGTGTGTTCACTGGATGGAACAGGGATATGAAGCGTTTTGGGATGGCGTTGTTTTTATTTTTTGCTATTAGCTGCTCGGGCTTGAAGGCGGAAGAGTTTACTTACTGGGATTCGGGGCCGAATGGGAGTATTACTGTATTTTCAAAGCCGTGGCAAGGATGTGAGTATCTATTTTATGAGTATGCGCCCGCTGGGAGTAATTCATATGCGCCGCATCTTAATAGGGATACTCCGTGGGGGTATGAGTGCTTTTATTTGACTGTTGGAGGGTGGGGTAATCATTGGGGGACTATTTTTAAAAAAACAATTTCTTGTGAGGGAGGTGCTACTTTAAACTATACAACCGCCCAGTGCAGTTTTAATGGGCAAAAAGGTGAAGAGGACGATGAGTTGTCCTGCAAAACCCCCTCTATGCAAGTCGGTAATCCAATTAATGCCGCGACCGGCAATAAGTTTCAGTATGAAGAGGATTTTAGGGGCGGAGCTGCTAGTCCTATAGTTGTCGGGCGTTATTACAATAGTATGGATGGGCTCTGGAGGCATAGCTATTCAGCTGCTCTGAATGTGGGTGCGGATTTTGTGGTTCTAGTCCGTTCGGATGGGCGAGAGTCTTTGTTTAAATTGGCTGATGGTAAGTACTCCTCTTCTACTGATCTGGGTTCACTGGTTGTTACTGATGCAGGGTGGACTTTCAAATCCTTGGATGGCTCGATCATGAGCTTTTCTGAAGGTGGGCAGCTGACCAAGATCGTCAATCAGCAAGGTTTAGTGCACAACGTTTCGCGTGATAAATATAATGTCACCGTCACTAATGAAGCAGGCCAGTCAGTAAAATTTTCTGAAGATATTCTCGGTCAGATAAAAACGCTTGAATCTGGCGGGACGAAGATACAGTATCTATATCAAGCTCAGCGCTTAACCAGTCTTTCAAAAAATGTAAATGGGGTGGTTTCAACCCGAAGCTATCATTATGAAGATACGCGCAACGCTGGATTGCTGACGGGGATTACCGATGAGCGCGGTGTTCGCTTTGCTACATGGTCCTATGATGAAAGAGGCAGAGCCATTAGTAGCCAGCACAGCGGTGGAGCAGGGCTGACCCAGATTGCTTACAATGCAGATGGTTCCAGCTCGGTAACCAATGAGTTAGGCAAAACTACGGTGTATCGTTATAAGCAGATTGATGGTGTTAAGAGAATCATCGCAATTGAAGGTGAGCCAACGCCAAATTGTCCGGCAAGTAACTCGACCTACACCTATAACTCTCAAGGCCAGATATTGACCAAAACTGACGCCAAAGGATTGATCACAACCTATTCCTATAATGCTCGTGGCCTGGAGGCTAGTCGTACTGAAGCAGCTGGGACTGCTGTGGCTCGAACTACGTCAACTGAGTGGGACCCTGATCGATCATTACCAGTTAAAGTTATTGAACCCAATCGTATTACTGCATATAGCTACGACAATCAAGGACGGGAACTCACTCGGCAGATTACTTCCCGATGAGTAGTTATTATCTGAAGGACCTTAGCATGTTTGCTTTTTCTTCGCGTCAGCTGATCGCAGGCCTCGCCTGCGCATGGCTTGCATGTTCTGCTCATGCCAGCACTATCAATCACACTTATACATCTTTGGGTCAGGTCGCAAGTGTCGACGGTGCCCGAACGGATGTCAGTGACATTACTTTGTATGCATATGATGCTCAAGGCAATCTTACGACTGTCACCAATGCGCTTGGCCATGTTTATACCCTTGGTAATTTCGACAGTTATGGCAATCCACAGATTGTCACCGATCCTAATGGAGTAGCCACAACACTTGGTTATACCCCGCAAGGATGGCTTGCCAGCCGAACAGTTGACTCATCGACCACGCAGTATAGCTATAATGAAGTCGGCGATATTCTGCAAATCACCATGGCTGATGGTAATTGGATAAAGTACCGCTATGACGACGCGCGACGCCTTATTGGGGTGACGAACCTGCTCGGTGAAAGCATTGACTACACGCTTGACTCGATGGGTAACCGCACTTCGGACACTATAAAAGACAGCAATGGAGCAATTGTTCACCTCCAGCGGCGAGTGTTCGACGAGTTGGGACGCTTGATCAAGGCGGTGGGTGCTGATAACCAGACCCGGCGTTATGATTACGACCTGAATGACAATCAGGCTGGCTCTACCACTGCGCGCGATCACAAAACGCAGCAGGCTTTCGATGCCCTGAATCGTCTCAGTAAGATTGTTGATCCCCTGCAGGGCGTTACTGCCTTGAGTTACAACCCTGATGATAAGGTCACACAAGTTGTCGATCCGCGTGGCGTAACGACACGATACACCTATGACAGCCAAGGCAATCAGACCAGCAGTATAAGTGCAGATTCCGGCACCAGTACTTTCGCTTATGATGAAGCCAATAATCTTATTCGCAGTACCGATGCCCGTGGTGTTGTGACCGACTATAAGTATGACGCGCTGAACCGTTTGGTCAGCAAAAACTATCCAGCTACTCCTGCGTTTAATATCAAATTTCTCTATGACCAGACCTCTAATGGAAATTACGGTATCGGCCGCCGTACCGGCATTCAGGACAGTGCAGGTGTATTAACGTACACCTATGATGCCAAAGGCAATCTGACCAACCAACACCGTTCTGTAGGTGTCAATGCTGGGGATTATTACGAAAATATAAGTTATGGCTATGATGCAGCCAGTAATCTTGTTCAGATCGGATACCCGTCGAATATAGATTTAACGTACACCCGCAACAGCGCAGCCCAAGTGACCGGTATCAAACTAACGCTTGGTGGTAGAACAGTCACTCTGGCCAGTAGTATCGCGTATCTGCCTTTTGGCCCGCTGAAGTCCCTGACCTGGGGCAACGGCATCCTGCTGTCGAAAACATACGATCAGGACTATCTACTGACACAGCAACAAGTCGGTAACTGGCAAACGACTTATCGCTATGACGCTGACAGCAATATCAGTGCTACGACCAATAGCCTCTGGGGGGCGGTGCAGTACGAATATGATGCGTTGGGACGTTTGACTCAGGAGCAGACCAACACCACCAGGAAAGGTTATAGCTTCGACGCCACCGGTAACCGGACTCAGCGCATTACCAGCAACCTGAACAGCAGCGATAGCAGTGAAACCCAGTCCCTGGCTTACGCCGACGACAGCAATCGACTGGTCAGCCTCAATGGTTCGACATTAGCAACGGATCTGATCGGTAATCACACTCAACTCAACGGGCGACGCTATACCTATGACAGCCAAGGGCGGCTGAGCCAGGTTCATCAAGCCAGCATTTACCAAGTCGCCGAGTACAAATACAACGCCTTGGGGCAACGCATTACCAAGCGTACTTACGAAATGGGTAGCCAGGCGCTTGTAGGCACTACAGCGTATTTGTATGACCTGAGCGGCAAGCTCATTGGCCAGACGTTTTACGATGCTAACGGCCTGAAAACCAGCGGCCAATACTGGTTCTGGCTGGATGACATGCCCCTTGCCCAACTGACGGTCAATTTTTCGTCGCTAGGAGAGATTAGCAACAGCAAGCTGGTCTACCTGCATTCTGACCATCTGAATACACCAAGATTGGCAACTGATAGCACACAAGCGTTGCTATGGCGCTGGAACAGCGATGCTTATGGCGTGGAAGCGCCTGAAGAGGATGTGGACGGTGATGGCAAGGCGACGATCGTAGCGCTCCGGTTTCCTGGGCAGGTCTATGATGCGCAGACCCGCCTGACCTACAACTATTTCCGCGATTATGATTCCGAGACTGGACGGTACATCCAGAGCGATCCGATTGGGCTTGGTGGAGGACTCAATACTTACAGTTATGCTCTCGGCAATCCACTTAGGTATTTTGATCCCAAGGGTACTGTTGCTCTTGCTCTTCCAGGTGCTGAAATTGGAGCAACATGGGGTACTTTAGTATGCCCAGGTCCTGGCACTATCGTTGGCGGAGTTTTAGGTGGTGCGATAGGGGCCGGACTAGGTGTTTTTGCTCTTGAGAAAATGTTTAATAATTCCTATGAGGATCAGCCAGATGAAAATAATCTAGATAAGATCAAAGGAAATAAAGAAGCCAATGATGTGGCTCAAGAGGCTGGCTATGATGATGCTCATGATGCAAAGAAAGGTCGAGGTGATTCAAAAGTTAATATTTATAATGATAAGACCACAGGCCGAAAGTGGATTTGGGACGGTAGGAGAGGGTCGGGGAAGGAGGTTTTATGAATTCGTTGACTAAAAGAAAAAAAATGGTGTCTTTGACTTTTCGTGGTTTTGATATGCCCGCCGTTCAGGTCATTGAACTGGTGGGCCTAAAATCATCTCGGTTTGGTAACAAGGGCGAGCATGTGAAGCCTGGTGCCAGGGCGTTATTAGCACGTTCTTATGTGGTTTTTTCTCTGGAGTTTTCGGAGGGTTTTGATATGTGCGAAATGATTCCAGAGTTAATTTCACATATTGGTGGTCTGGATCATGTTCTAAAGATTCAGGGTGAGGTTAAGCCTGAGTTTACGGAATTTAATTTGGATTTGCCGGTCATGTTGTCGGATGATATTCAGGATGGTTATCTGTCAAAAGAGACAATTTCAGATGTTTTTTACCTGCAGTCAACGTTGTCTTTTAGTTATTTTTAAAATGTTGAGCAGCCAGCTGAACTCCTAGAAATTAAGAATGAAGGGCGCATCATGGCAAAGGCTCCGGAAGTTATTCTGGAGCCCAACATAATACCTCAGAATCAAGATTAGAATGTGTGGGTGGTGGCTCGCTTACGTTGGAATGTGAGTATATGGTTTCAAAGGGGGGGCAAATTTTTCTAATTAAAGTTAATATTTTTTTTCTGGATTTTTGAGCATTTCTGGTTCGCGAAATTCGCCAGGTATTGTTGAGGGTAGAATTACAGTGGTCACGCAATTTTATGGAGCGCAAGAGCGTGGCTATACTCCGTCGGTAGTTGCGAGGACTATAAAAATGGTACTAGTGCGCCAAGAAATAAATCAAATGCACGGTTTATGATGATAATTCTAGCAAGGCTAATTTAGTAGTTGCTTTTAAAGGTGGAGCTGTAATTACCATAATGCTTGGAGGTAGGTAAGATGAGGGCTGGCATGAAGTCCACATTGTATGGCTATGTGCGGGAGGCCGTTCATAAACAATGGGATCCTATCGGTATTGCAGCCTATTCGGATGAGATGGGTGAGTATGATGCATATATTTCTGGTTTATGTAAGCTTGTTGAGAGTAAGGCCGGCAGAGAAATGCTTATAGAATACTTGTGGTTCGTAGAAACCATTATTATGGGGTTAAGCGGAGATCGACCTCAAACGGAAAGATTTGCAGATCAGCTTTTGGCTTTATAGTGCGGATTGGTTGATTTACGTGGAAAAAGCGCTATGATCTGCGAAAAACTTGTAGCGACCTGCACTATAATCAAACTTTTTGAAGATTTTTAGGGGATTCTCCGATCAAGTTCAGCGCAGCCCCGCCTGCTGTGCTGAAATAGCCTACCTCTCCGATCACGAGCAGCGTCCTTTGAGATGTCAGGACCTCCTGTCCTCGGCCCACGCCCGGTGCAGGTGACGCAGGACTTGGCCAACTTCTGGCGCAGTACGTATGCCGAGGTTAAGAAGGATTTGAAGGGAAGGTATCCGAAGCTATTCCATAAGTTAGATCTATGGGTGGAGTCACTTAACAAGAAGTGATTGACAGTTTTCGCAAAGACCTCCTTCCGTAACATGAATCGTTTACAGATCGCCCCTGAAGCTCCTAGTGAGCGGGGATACAGCCTGAGAAGTGATCACGCGGATAGGGCTTTTGCAGCTCGTTCTCAAGCGCTTTGAGCATGACCTCGCTACTCGCTGCTTTGATGTGGAAGGCAGTCTAGAGCGGCTTCAGTTGCAATACGGCCTTCAACCCCACTGCGGCGGGGGGGAGGAAGTGCAGTCAGTACGGATGCATAGAAAATGCTTAATCGCTACTGTCGTCTCATCTACGTTAAAGGTGAGCTGCGCCCGGTGATGCTGCGTTAAACAGGCACCTTCGCCCGAAAATATTTCGTACAGAGCCCGGCGCGACATGTCCCGGCCAGCGCTCGTCGATAGCCTCTACAAGCGCGGGGAGTCGCTGGCGTTATTTTTGTATTACACGTTGCGTTAGGAAAAATCCTACAGTAAGTTGCCTGCCGAACAGCAGTCCCGGATGGGTTGCATAAATGGATTTTAGTTCGCTGTCTGGCGGACGCTTACAAGGAAGTCATAGCATGCCTACTGCTAGTAGTCCGACTATCTATACGCTTGGCCCTGAAGGTACCAACTGTGCAACAGCCGCTCAGTGGTGGCTTGATTCTCGCGGCGATAGCAAGGCATCAGGCGTTACAGCGCCGCGTATCGTTCTGCATGAAACCCTTGAGCAAGCCTTTGACGAGCTGGCGGAAAAGCAGGACGGTTACCTGCTGAGCTGCGCGGCTTATCCCGATTTGCATACCCTTATCTTTACCCGCCTGGGTGATATGGAGTTGTGCGACAGCTTTATCATGCCGACCCATTCCATGGTTCTGGCCAGCCGTACATCGCCCGATCAGATCAAGAGTGTAGCGACCCATCCTGCCCCGCAATCCTTGGTGGCCAGCCAGTACGACAAGGTTTTTGCCAACAGCAATGCCGATGCCGCAGTGCTCTGTAGCACGGGCAAGGCCGATGCCTGTGTCACGACGGTGGTGGCTGCTGATCGTCATGAGTTGAACGTCGTTCAGGATTTCGGCCAGGTTCCGATGGCATTTCTGGTTCATTCGCTGAAGCGAGCCGACCATGCACAAGGCTGATCCGTTCGCTGCCATCGTCAGCCTTGTCGATGAGATCCGTGCCCGCCAGGAACTGGACGGGAGTATCAAGGACCCAGGCCTGGCGGACTATGCCCGGATCAATGAACTGACCGCCGAGCTGGATCGTCAGGCAAGTGTTATCGACGGGCTGTCTCCTGCGCTGCTGGCGGCGACTCTTGAGGATCTGGGGCGCTGGGTGCAGAGCGGGTTGCATCAGCGGCCCTTGTTCGACAAGACACTGGCCAGTTTCAAGACGCCTTTGCCCGGTGAAGCCTTGTTCTTTCTGGCGCCGATGCGGGCGACCAACGGGCCGGACCCTGAAGGCTTCCGGCTGGAGCTGGTCACCGGTTATCGAAGCGAAACTCCTTACCTTGCCGATGCCGCGCAGTACACGGAGCAATACATCGCGCCGTTTCAATGCATCAAGCTGGGGGCTGCGTCGAAGGGCTTTCTGCAAGGCAACTGCATTGTGTTGTTCCCCGAGTCGGTAGCGGCGCAAAGCAAGGTCGATAAACAGGCGTTTGC
Source organism: Pseudomonas sp. FG43 (assembly GCF_057809175.1). Classification (NCBI taxonomy): domain Bacteria; kingdom Pseudomonadati; phylum Pseudomonadota; class Gammaproteobacteria; order Pseudomonadales; family Pseudomonadaceae; genus Pseudomonas; species Pseudomonas sp. FG43. Next base: position 413,719 of record NZ_JBMDJL010000001.1, on the reverse strand, counting down.
CTTGTTCTTCTTCAGCAAGTTTTTCCATATCTACAACGATCAGACGGTCGTTGAAGCGGACCGCTTGTTTGGGCGCGACAGCCAGTTTCTGTTCGGTCAATTGAGCAGCCGCCAGATGTCCGAGGCGGACACGTATGACGCCCGTTGTCTGTGGGGTTATTACCACGACTACGCGCACCATACCGGCCCGCGTCCATTGGACAGGAATCTGTATATCAAGCTGAACTGGTTTACCGGCCTTCTGGAAGAAACCAAGTGCGACCTGATTACGGTGCGCCTGTTGCAGCAGCATCGCCCTGACTTCTGGCAGGAGATCGCCGAGTTCATTCTGCTGGAGCGTATGTTCCGTTACCCGAAAGGCTCGGAGCAGCACATGACGTTCGATGCCGGGACAGGGATTCTACTGTTCGAGATCCTGATGAATGCCAAGGCATTGGTCGAGGATGAGTCCGGTCGTCTCAAGTTCGATGCCGAGCGTCTTGGCGAGCAGATATTGACGGTGATTGCCGATATCGAAGCCTTGGAGCGTCTGGACGACGAAGCCTATCTGGCCGGCGCCAGAGATTATGTCCACAAGCACTTGGGCGCTCCGCAGAGTCCACAGGCACGCTTCAATTTCCCGACTTCACACTATGCGCGCCGGGTGCTTGAGGAGTCGCTTCGTTGAGTGCCTTGAAAGGGCGGCTGCTGCTATTCACCTTTGCCATTCTGGCGCTGTTTTCGGTCAGTTGGCTGTTGTCCAAGAACCTGATTGGCAGCATTCCGGTGATGCATGCCGTCGGGCTCCGGCTGTGGGCGACGACGGCTGCCCTGTGGCTGATCGTGGCATTTCGTGAGCGGGCGGCACTGGCCTCGATCCCGCTGCGATCAAGGATGCCTGGGTTTTTCATGCTGTCGGTCCTGGGTTTCTCCCTGTATTTCGCCTGTAGCTTCGGCGCCTTGAAAACACTGAAGGCCAGCGATCTGACCATGGTCCTTGCGACCATTCCGGGCATTACCTATCTGCTGGGTTTCCTGTCTCGCAGTCTGGGTTTTTCATGGTTGAAGCTCAGTGGCGTGTTGATCGTCAGTGCGGCTGCACTGGCGTTCAATGCAAGCGGCAATGAAGGCGGCGCGGTCAGTGCGGCAGGTATCGCCCTGGCGTTGGTGGCGGCGTTTTCCTATGCCGTCTATGGCCTGCTGTCCAAGCGTTATCTCAAGGATTTACCTCTGCTCACCTCGCTGGCCTGGGTCACCTTGATCTCTGCCGCAACCTTCGCGCCGCTGTTCATTCTTGATCCGGCGCCCTTGTTGCGGCTGAGCCTTGAGGATGTTCTCAAGGTGCTGATTCTGGGGGCTGCGTGTTCGGCTCCGGTGTATGTGCTGTACCAGAAGGTTCTGGCCGAAGGCGGCGTGCTGTACGCCAACGCCATAGGCCTGCTTGCTCCTTTCGCAGTGGTCGCGGGTGAGTGGTTGATCGGCTCCGGCGCGTCGTTGGGTGCAGTGAAAGTCATTGCGATGATTGCGGCTGTCGTCGGGATCACCCTGTTATTTGTCGATGCATCGGGTGTCTCGGGATGGCAATTGAAGCGCCGCTCCCACGATTCCCGGTTAGTGAGGAAATGAAATGAAAAAGCTGGCGTTGGTTTGCCATCGCAGTGCCAAGTTGTCGTTTGTATTTGAAGCTGCACAAGCGGCGGGTATTGAGCTGGTACTGATTTACGACACGACCGAGAGCGCACCAGCCCGGTTGCCAGCGGTCACGTCGACCTGGCAACTGCCGGTTTTCGATGAGCCGCAGGTGGCTCTGGAGGCCTTTGCGGCCGGAGTCGAGGAGCGCGGGATCGGCGGGGTCATGACCCTTCGCGAAGAGGCGATCATCTGGACGGCTCTGGCGGCGAAAAAAATCGGCACTCCTGGCATCGAGCCTGAAGTCGCGGCGCTGGCACGCAACAAGTACCTGATGCGTCAGGCGTTCGCCGATGCTGGCTTGAGATCACCGGGGTTCCGTTACATCGACAATCCTGAAGACCTTTCGCAAGTCCATGCTCTGGGCCTGCCTCTGGTGATCAAGCCGCTTTCCGGCTGGTCGAGCACCGGTGTGATGCTGGCCAGGACCGCAGAAGAACTCCCCGGTCTTATCAAGGCCGTATGGAATGTTCAGAGCAATGACCTGGCGCGTTTCTACGATCAGGACAAGGCTGTGGGCCTGGTGGTCGAGCAGTATCTGCCCGGTAAAGAGTTCGTGGTGGAGTGCTTTGTCGATATCGAAGGCGTGCATGTCCTGGCAGTCGGCGACAAGGGACAGCCCGAAGGTCCCTGGTTTGAAGAAACAATCTATCGTCAGCGCCGGGATATCGATGATCCGTTGATCGTGGCCTTGTGTGAGGCGGCGCGTGAAGGCGTGAAGGCCTTGGGCATTACCATGGGCGCAGCGCACGTGGAGCTTCGCCTGGATGCCGGGCTGCAACCGTATGTGATTGAAATCGGTGCCCGTATCGGTGGCTCGGGTGTGTCGCATTTTGTGGTGGAGCAGAGCACTGGCGTCTCGTTCGCAAAGTTGTGCATGACTGCTGCCCTTGGCTTGCCGACTCCAGCGTTGCCCGATGTACTTCCTGCTGCCCGAGTGGCTGCGAACTACATCATTCCTTTGCGCGGCGATGGCCGTTTCAGTGGCTTCTCGGGGCTGGACAAGGTCGAGCAGCATCCTGAAACCGCACGAGTCGTGACCTTCTTCGAGGCGGGGCATGTGTCGCCACCGCCTCCGGCATTTGGCGGGTATCCGGGCTTCATCTTCTCGGTGCATGCCTCGGACGAAGCGGCCAATGCCTATCACCAATGGCTCGATGACGCACTGAGCATCATCTGGAACCAATAAATACCGCGCGTAACAGTCATCAGGAATCGTGACATGGAACATCCGCAACTGGATTGGAATAACCTGGGTTTCAGCTACAGGAAAACCGACTTTCGCTACATTTCGCACTGGCGTGATGGTGAGTGGCAGGAAGGTTATCTGACCGAAGACAACCACCTGCATATCAGCGAAGGCTCGACTGCGCTGCATTATGGCCAGCAGTGTTTCGAGGGGATGAAGGCCTACCGTTGCAAGGACGGCTCCATCAACCTGTTTCGCCCCGATCAGAATGCTGCGCGCATGCAACGCAGTTGCTCGCGTCTGCTGATGCCGACGGTATCGACTGAGCAGTTCATCGATGCGTGCAAGCAGGTGATCAAAGCCAACGAAAAGTTTCTGCCTCCTTACGGGACAGGCAGTTCGTTGTATCTGCGGCCTTTCGTGATCGGCGTCGGTGACAATATCGGTGTGCGTAGCGCGCCGGAATTCATCTTCTGCGTGTTCTGTATTCCGGTCGGTGCGCTGTTCAAGGGCGTATTGCAGCCCAGCAACTTCGTCATCTCGGACTATGACCGAGCAGCCCCCAATGGCACCGGCGCCGCCAAGGTGGGAGGCAACTATGCCGCCAGCCTGTTGCCCGGCACAGAAGCGCGGGCAGCCAGTTTTGCCGACTGCATCTATCTCGATCCGCTGACCCATAAAAAGATCGAGGAAGTCGGTTCGGCCAACTTCTTTGCCATCACTTACGACAATACCTTTGTGACGCCTCGTTCTCCTTCGGTACTGCCTGGCATCACCCGCGCCTCGTTGATCGAGCTGGCTCAGAGCCGCTTGGGGCTGAATGCGGTGGAAGAGGATGTCTACATCGATAACCTGGGCGACTACAAGGAAGCAGGCGCTTGTGGAACAGCAGCGGTTATCACACCGATTGGCGGTATCCACTACAAGGATCGGTTGCATGTGTTCCATAGCGAACATGAAGCCGGCCCTCTTACCCAGCGTTTGTACAACGAACTGACGGGTATCCAGAACGGCGATATCGAAGCGCCCGCAGGCTGGATCGAAAAGGTCTAGAGCACAGGTTGTGTGAGGCGGCTTGCCGCCTCGCATTCCAGTTGGGTCAGGCCTCTAAATACTCAACAACTCAGTCACCGGCAGTCGATTGGTGGTCTTCATCTCGCGCAGTGAAAGGTTCGAGCGAATGCTCGATACGCCTGGAAGTTTTCTCAGGACTTTTTCAACAAACCGGCTGTAGCTGTCCAGGTCTTTTGCAACGACTTGAAGTAGAAAGTCCGCTTCGCCGGTTGTGTTGTGGCAACTGAGCACTTGCGGTGCCGATTCAATGATCTTTTCAAACCTGGCTGTAGCTTCCTCGCTATGGTCCGTGCAGGAAATCTGCACGAATGCCATCACCCCAAGCCCCAGTTTCTTGCGGTTCAGGATTGCTTGATAGCCCTCGATCACTCCGTCTTCTTCAAGGCGTTTCTGCTTTCGCCAGCAAGAGGCTTCGCTGAGGGAAAGTTGCTCCGCCAGTTTGACATTCGACAGCCTGCCGTTGCGCTGCAGTCGATCCGAGATTGCAATATCTACCTTGTCCAGCTGTTCAATCATGGCGGAATCTTTCATTTTGAATATTTAAATGAAAGTTAATTTCAATTTTTGGTCGGCGTCAATTGCAGCTTGAAAGGTAATTTCACCGGGTTCATTCATACTGGAGGCGCGATTCAGTCGGTGTTTTTTCGTTGTCGTGCCTGTCCCAGCAGAGGTGTTTTTCATGAAAGCTGTAGTCTACGAAGCCTTTTCCCAGCCGCCGCGTCTCATGACCGTCGAAGACCCGACTCCAGAGCGTCATGGCGTTGTCATTCAGGTACTGGGGACTGGCGTCTGCCGCAGCGATTGGCACGGCTGGAAGGGGCATGATCCGGACATTCAACTGCCGCATGTTCCGGGGCATGAACTGGCCGGGGTCGTGGCGGAGGTGGGCAAGGACGTCACTAAATGGAAGGTCGGTGATCGTGTGACCGTGCCGTTCGTGGGCGGTTGTGGTGCCTGCCCGGAGTGCAACAGCGGTAACCAGCAAGTCTGTCACACCCAGTTTCAGCCAGGTTTCACTCACTGGGGTTCCTTCGCTGAATACGTCGGCATCCACAAGGCGGACCTGAATCTGGTCGCACTGCCTGAAAGCATGGACTTCGCGACTGCCGCCAGCCTGGGCTGCCGTTTTGTCACCTCGTTCCGTGCGGTCGTTGATCAGGGCAAGGTCGCGGCGGGGCATTGGGTTGCGGTACACGGCTGTGGGGGTGTTGGCCTGTCAGCCGTCATGATTGCTCAAGCCATCGGGGCCAACGTTATCGCCATCGATATCTCGGACGACAAACTTGAACTGGCCCGCTCGCTCGGTGCTGTTGCGACAGTGAATGCCAACCGCGTTGCGGATGTCAGCGAAGCGGTTCTGGAAATCACCAAGGGCGGCGCCCATGTTTCGCTGGATGCATTGGGCCATCCGACCACCTGTTTCAACTCCATCAATAACCTGCGCCGTCGGGGCAGGCACGTCCAGGTTGGCCTGATGCTCGCTGACCATGCGAAGCCGGCGATTCCGATGAGCAAGGTCATCGCGTATGAACTGGAAATCTACGGCAGCCACGGAATGCAGGCACACCGTTATGACGCCATGATCGAAATGATCTCCTCTGGCAAATTGGCACCTGAGAAGCTCGTCGGCAAAACCATCAGCCTGGAACAGTCCATCGACGCACTTGTGAACATGGATCGGTTCGAGACGACAGGTGTAACTGTCATAACCGAGTTTTAATCCATGGAGCGCTGACAACGGAGCCGCTTGCGTTTGTTACCGGTCGCCTTGCTCGACATCTCGCTCAACCTGGCGCTCGGGCACAATCTCGAAAGCCGTAGGCTTCTCCTCCTGAACCGGCAACAGAAAGCGCCCGATGAGCGGCAAGTGGTTTGAAATGAGCAGCGTGTCATCCCGGCGAACCCGGGCATCGATGCGCTTCAGGCTCGGGCTGTAGAACAGGTAATCAAGGGTTCTGTCCGGCCCGCTCACCCGTGTGTCGTTGGGGAAGTGGGTCAGCCACTTGCTGCGCTCAATACCGCTGGCTTCAGTATTGGCGGGAATCATCGGGTACTTTTCCCAAAGCTCATGCAGTTCGCTGTCTGCGTTATAGCTGGCTTGCTGTTCTGCTGGCAGGCGTTGGTACTGGCCCAGCGGCAACAGGTTGAAGTCGCCGCCGATCAGCCAGGGCGTGCCGCTGCTCTCAAGGGAGTCCAATAGCTTGCCGGTGACCTGCACCTGGCGTTGTAGTGTCCCGTCGCCTCTGTTCGGCGCACTCAAGTGGGTGTTGATGACCGCGAGCTGTCCGCCATCGCGCAAGTGCAGGTAGCTCACCAGCAAGGCGGGGCGCGGCTTGAACTGACGGCTGATGATATTGGCTTCAGGCACCGGCAATTGCAGCCGCTCGGCGTGATCGATGCGATAGCGGCTCAGGGTCGCCAGTTTCATGCCGACACTGCCCCGGATGTGCAGGTCCGGCACGAAGTCTGCCTTCCAGTAGAACGCCTCTGTGCTGCATGGGTACAGATCGGTCACCCGCTCCTGAAGCAGGGCCAGCTGGTTCTGGTAGTCGGCATTCTTGGCGCCGTCGCTGACTTCCTGCAGCAGGACGATATCCGGTTGTTCGTCACGGATGACCCGCGCCACTTCATCGAGGTTGTAGGCGATATCTTCGTGGGTCGGGCGTTCGTCTTCGCCGCTTCCATCTGCCATGTCATACCAGAACACATAGCGTTTTCCCGCCAGGTACTGAATGTTCCAGGTCATGACTTTCAGCGCTTGCCCCGGCACCAGCGGTGGTGCCTGGGAGGTACAGATGGCCGTGACGGGTTCCCGGTCTTCCGGGCGCCAGGTCAGGCTATGGATCATTGCCAGCACAAGGCCGGCCAGGGCCAGGGCAATGAGTGTCAGACGCAAGAGGAAACGGGGCATCGGCTCGACTTGGAGCGCATGGCGCTCAGTGACGGGTTAGCGAACGAGCATAGCCGAGCCGCCAGTCCTTGGCAGCCGTTTCGTGGCTCAGGCCTTGTCCGCAGGCTCGCTGACCAGCATGAACAGACGAAACATCACGATGGTAGTGAACAGTTGCAGGAAGCTGCCAAGGCTGTCGAGCACCAGTGACACCGCAGGGCTCTGGGGTTCCGGGAACAGGTAAAGCCCCAGGCCTTCCAGCAGCGACAGGGGGATATAGACGCACAACACACAGAGCAGGATGTGCATGAAGTGGCCGGTGGTCATCAGCATGCTTTCGCGCATGGCCATGAATGGCGTCAGTTTGCGTAACACCAGCAGGTATTCGCAGAACGCCAGTTTGACCATCACCCAGATGCCGGGGATTGCGAACAGCGACAGCCCGAACAGAATCAGCAGGGTGCTGAGTGCCGACAGCACCGCGAAGGTCGGCCACAGGCGCAGGGCCATGGCCAGCAGGTCACGTACCAGAGGCGTCTCGCCCCGTGTGCGGGCATCGAGAAACAGGATCAGCGCGCCAGTGTAGAGCGGATAGAACAGCAGGCCGATCAGCAGTTCATAGGCGAAAGTGGTGTTGGCGCCCAGTGCGTTGCCCAGTGCTTGTTTGGCAAGCGCTTCAAGTACCACCAGTGGCAGGCACAGCATCAGGATGCTTCCCAGGTTTCGCCTGAAAAAGTACAGCGAGTCCTGGATAACGTTCAGCGGGTTCATGTGGATAGGTCACAGGCAAAAAGCAGGTCGACACTTTAGCCCATGCCTTTTGTCGAACCAAGGGCGGCAATGATCGGGGCAGGGCTTTCTTAACTTTTTGTTCATCCGGTTGAACAGCGCTTGCCCAGCCCCATTACTTGAGTGAAGTCCATTCATTCGGCTGGACGAAGATTTTTAACGGCAATCCAGCGAGGTCGCCATGAACACCCAAGAGCAAACCCTGATCGACGAACTTTTCTCTAAGCTGAAAAGTGCTGAAACAGTCTCGGTAGCCCGGGACGCGGGGGCTGAAGCGCTGATCAAGGAGCATCTCACCCGCCAGCCTGCCGCTGCGTATTACATGGCGCAGGCGATTCTGGTTCAGGAAGCAGCCGTCAACCAGTTGAATCTTCAGCTCAAGCAGCGTGACGAGCAGATCCAGCAGCTTCAGGCCGAACTCCAGCAGGCCAGGGGCCAGGCAGCATCAGCGCCGGCCAGTGGCGGTTTTCTGTCGAGTATCTTTGGTGGTAGCGCATCGCGTGCTCCACAGCCCCAGCCTGCACAGGCTTCTGGCGGTGGTTGGCGTGATGGCGCGGGCTTCAATCCGCCACCTGCTCAGCCCGGCAACTATGCTGCACCACCTGCTGCGCCCAAAGGCAGCGGCTTTCTGGGTGGCGCTCTGCAAACCGCAGCCGGTGTGGCGGGCGGTGTGATGCTGGCGCAAGGCATCAGCAGCCTGTTCGGCCATCACAGCCAACCTGAGGAAATTGTCGAGGTCATCCACGACCAGCCCGTGCAAAGCAATGACTCGGACAATTGGGGTCAGCAGGATTCGCAATATATGGCTGATGACAGCTACGGCGACGGTGGCGATATGTTTTCGGACGATGATTCGTTCGTCTGAGCCGGATAGCGCGGATTCATTCGCTCCTGCGCGGCAGGAGCGAATCCCGCAGGCTCTCTCATGGCATACTGCTGCACCGGCTGACGAATCTTGTCTGCGTCATGAGGAATTGCGGTGAAGAAGATCGCGGTGTTCGCTGATGTACAGAACCTCTATTACACCGTGCGTCAGGCGCATGGTTGTCATTTCAATTACGCCGCGTTGTGGGCGGATATCAGCAAGCGCGGGCAAATAGTCCAGGCGTTTGCGTACGCCATCGATCGTGGTGACAGCAAGCAGCAGCAATTCCAGCAGATCCTTCGCAACCTGGGGTTCACCGTCAAACTCAAACCGTACATCCAGCGCAGCGATGGCTCGGCCAAGGGCGACTGGGACGTTGGGATCACCATCGATATCATGGACGTCGCGCCGCAGGTGGATGAAGTGGTGCTGGCGTCGGGTGACGGAGATTTCGATCTGTTGCTTGAACGCATCATCGACAAGCATGGCGTCGAAGCCGTGGCTTACGGGGTTCCGGGGTTGACGGCCAATTCGCTGATTCGTGCTGCCAGTCGCTACGTGCCGATCGAAGGCGCGTTGCTGCTCAAGTGATGATTATTTTTTAAGGATTGCACCCCGTGTTGGAACGTATCGCTGTCATTGACTTTGAAACCACCGGTATTTCTCCTGGCCATAGCTGTCGGGCCACCGAGATTGCCGTGGTCATCATGGAGCAGGGGCGTATCGTCGATCGCTATCAGAGCCTGATGAACGCCGGGGTGCGTATTCCAGCCTTTATCGAAGGCCTGACCGGTATCAGCAACAGCATGATCCGCACGGCTCCCTCGGCCGAGCGGGTGATGAACGATGTCTGTGATTTTGTCGGTGCAACGCCTCTGGTGGCGCACAACGCTTCGTTCGACCAGAAGTTCTGGGATTACGAACTGTCACGCATTCAGCGCACCCGCGAGCAAAGCTTTGCCTGTTCGATGTTGCTGGCGCGCCGCCTGATGCCGGGAGCTCCGAATCACAAGCTCGGCACCCTCACGAGCTATGCCCGCCTGCCCAACACCGGCAAGGCTCACAGGGCCATGGCCGATGCCGAGATGGCCGCCAACCTGACGGCTTACCTGACCAACGAACTGCGCCAGACTCACGGTATCGCCGGGGTTTCCCACCAGTTGCTGTGTTCGCTGCAAAAAGTCCCTGCGGCAAAAATCAGTGAAGCGCTCAAGCGTCAGCGTGGGTTTTAGATTTCCGTTGCTGCTTCATATCTGTCGATCGCTATCGGTACGCGCAAGCTAACCTGCGAGGGCCGGACAGGGTAAACTGCGCGCCTTGCAGTGAATTCCCCAACGGTACCCCCATGACATTCGCCTCTCTCGGCCTGATCGAACCCTTGCTGCGTGCCCTCGATGCACTCGGCTACCAGACCCCGACGCCTGTTCAGGCACAGGCGATTCCTCCGGTGCTGGCCGGTCGTGACCTGATGGCCGCCGCCCAGACCGGCACCGGCAAGACCGCCGGCTTTGCCTTGCCGCTGTTGCAGCGCCTGACCATGGAAGGCCCGAAAGTCGCCCCCAATTCGGTGCGCGCTCTGGTATTGGCCCCGACCCGTGAGCTGGCCGAGCAGGTGCATGAAAGCATCCGCCAATACGCGGAACACCTGCCGTTGAGCACCTATGCCGTGTATGGCGGCGTGAGCATCAACCCGCAAATGATGAAGCTGCGCAAGGGCGTGGATGTTCTGGTCGCCACGCCAGGCCGTCTGCTGGACCTGCATCGCCAGAACGCGGTCAAGTTCTCGCAACTGCAAACCCTGATTCTCGATGAAGCCGATCGCATGCTGGATCTGGGCTTTGCCGAAGAACTGCGCGGGATTTATGCAGCGCTGCCCAAACGCCGCCAGACCCTGCTGTTCTCCGCCACCTTCTCCGACGAGATCCGCCTGCTGGCCTCGCAGATGCTCAACGATCCTCTGAGCATTGAAGTCAGCCCGCGCAATGTGGCGGCGTCTTCGGTCAAGCAGTGGGTTGTGCCGGTCGACAAGAAGCGCAAGACCGAGCTGTTCATCCACCTGCTGAAAAAGCAGCGCTGGAGCCAGGTGTTGGTGTTCGCCAAGACCCGTGTCGGCGTCGATCAACTGGTCGAGCGTCTGCAAGGGCTGGGTATCAATGCCGACGGTATTCATGGCGACAAGCCCCAGGCGACTCGCCAGCGTGCTCTGGACCGTTTCAAGGCCAGTGAAGTGCAGATTCTGGTGGCTACCGATGTGGCGGCTCGTGGTCTGGATATCGATGATCTGCCGACCGTGGTCAACCTGGACTTGCCTATCGTGGCCGAGGATTACGTCCACCGCATCGGGCGTACCGGGCGTGCCGGTCTTACCGGGGAAGCGATCTCGCTGGTCTGCGCCGATGAAGTCGAGTTACTGTCGGCGATTGAAGTGCTGACCCGCCAGACACTGGTGCGCAAGGAAGAGCAGGATTTCGAGCCAGAGCATCGTGTACCGACCACCGACGCCAGCGGGCAGATCCTCAAGAAACCCAAGAAGCCGAAAAAGCCCAAGGTCTCAGGCGGCAAGCGTAACCTGGGCAAATGGGTCGATAGCGGCGATACCGAGCCTGCGCCAGTGGTCAAAGCGGTGCGCAAGGTGCCTGTGTTCAATACCGGCCCGCGCAAGAAAAAGCCCTGATCTTTCAACGCTCACTGTGGGAGATTGGTCGCGAAGGCGGCATTGAAGGCAAAGCATTTCTTCAGCTTTCACTGGCCCTGTCGCGAGCAAGCTCCCTCCCACGAAGGTTGTGAACACCCAAAGAAAATCTATCGCCTTCAATGACGTCTCGCGAAGGAGTTTTCTCCTGTCTGTTTGCTGCACCAGTCAATGATTCCGAGCCCGGCAGCCCGGCCGCTTGCGAAGCAGGCGGTCAGCAGGTAACCGCCGGTCGGCGCTTCCCAGTCCAGCATCTCGCCGGCGCAGAACACGCCCGGCAGTTGCTTGAGCATCAAACCCTCGTCCAGCCCCTCGAACGTCACGCCGCCAGCGGTGCTGATCGCTTCATCGAGCGGGCGGGGTTTGATCAGGTTCAGAGGCAGTGCCTTGATGGCCTGGCTCAGCAAGGCGGGATCGGCAAAGGCTTCCTTTGTCGCCAGTTCACGCAGGAGCGCGGCCTTGACGCCGTCCAGCCCCAACTGGCTTTGCAGGTGCTTGGACATCGAGCGCGAGCCGCGAGGTTTGCTCAGGGCTTTTTGCACATCGTTGAGAGGCTTGCCGGGTAACAGATCGATCTGCACCGTCGCTGAGCCTGCACGGTTGATCTGCTCACGAATCCTGGCCGAGAGTGCATAAATCAGGCTGCCTTCCACACCTGTTTCCGTCAGCACACACTCGCCAAGGCGAGGCGTGTCGTCTGGCAGGCCTATGGCGATATTCTTCAGGGGCGAGCCCGCGAACTTGCTGCGCAGTAGCTCGCTCCAGGCCGAAACCTCAAAGCCACAGTTGGCGGCCTGGAGAGGCGCGGTCTCAACACCGCGCGCTTGCAGCCAAGGCAGCCATGCACCGTCGGAGCCAAGGCGAGCCCAACTGGCACCGCCCAGTGCCAGCAATGTTGCATCGGGCTTGAGGGCCAGTTCACCCTCCACCGAGGCAATGCGCAGGCTGCCATCGGTATTCCAGCCCAACCAGCGATGGCGGTTATGAATCACCACGCCCGCTTCGCGCAAGCGCTTGAGCCAGGCTCGCAGCAGCGGGGCGGCTTTCATGTCGGTCGGGAACACACGGCCCGAACTGCCCACGAACGTTTGAATACCCAACCCATGAATCCACTTGCACAGCGCATCGGCATCAAAACGGCGCAACAAAGGCGCGATCATCGGCGCACGCTCGGCATAGCGCGACAGAAACGCCGGGTACGGCTCCGAATGAGTGATATTCATCCCGCCCACACCCGCCAGCAGAAACTTGCGCCCCACCGACGGCATGGCGTCATACAGATCGACCTTGATCCCGGCCTGACTCAACACCTCAGCCGCCATCAACCCCGCGGGGCCGCCTCCAATGATGGCGACGGATGAAGGCGTTGGGGATTTTGAGTCGGTCATGGTGGGCGGGGTGTCAGTGATGAGTGGCTGGGCATTCTACCCGAGATTCAAATATTGGCCTGATTTCGCGTCGGTGTATGGGTGTAGTACGGTGTATGACAATGTATGGTTATGTACTGAGTGTTCTTTCTGGAGGTCATCATGTCCACTATGTCTATACGTTTACCTGATGAAATGGCGGCCACCCTTGCCAGCCTTGCAAAAGCCACCGGGCGTACCAAGTCGTTCCTGGCTATCGATGCCTTGCGCGAGTATCTCGATCGTGAAGCCTGGCAGATTGCCGAGATCCAGCGTTCCATTCAGGAGGCTGATGCAGGAGACTTTGCCAGCGATGAAGATGTCAGCGCCGTGATGGACAAGTGGACCGGCAATGCGCGTTGAGTGGCTAAGAACAGCGCTGAAGAATCTCGATGACGAAGCCGCTTACATTGCAGTGGATAGTCCGCAAGCTGCTGCCGATTTCGTCCGGGCGATAAAGGCTGGCGTCGAGCAGTTGGCTCTTTTTCCGGCGATGGGGCGTGAAGGGCGACTCAGTGGCACTCGGGAATGGGTATTGCCTGACCGTCCATACATCATTCCCTACCGTGTGCGCGGTGGGTGCTTGCAGATATTGCGCATTTTTCACACCCGTCGTTTACCACCAACCAACTGGTAAACCCTAACCCAACCCCATCTCCACCCATACCCGCTGCGCGCTGTGATGCAATATGCCGTGCCGCCGCGCCAGGGCTTTGCGGTCTTTGCTGTAGCCGCCGCCAATAACACCCATCACGGGAATATCACGGCCCAGGCAATGACGCATGACGGTTTCGTCCCGTGCGGCCAGGCCTTCATCGGTCAGTTGCAGGTAGCCGAGGGCGTCGTCCTTGTGAACATCCACTCCCGCGTCATAGAGCACCAGGTCCGGCTGGTAGATGGGTAGCAGGTAGTTGAGCAGGTCGTCGACGACTTTCAGGTAGTCCGCATCGCCCATGCCCATGGGCAGCGGGATGTCCCAGTCGCTCTGGGCCTTGCGGGCCGGGAAGTTCTTTTCGCAGTGCAGCGACACGGTAATGGCGTCGTCGGTGTCGGCGAGGATGCGTGCCGTGCCGTCGCCCTGATGCACATCGCAGTCGAAGATCAGCACTTTACCCACGCGGCCGCTGGCCAGCAGGTAATGGCTGATGACGGCCAGATCGTTGAAGATGCAGTCAGCATGACCATTTTTTGGATGTAAATTTCTCTGGTAAATGGTTAATAAAAACAGGGAGTTATTGTTGTTTTTTGCAAAAAAATAAATTGTAATCTAAGGTTTATTATTGTTTACCTGTTGAGTGTGTAAACAATGAACCCTTATAGAATCAAGCTTGTGCGGTTCGATAGTGGCGAACGGTTCCCTGTCCTTTGTACTCGGCAAGATGGTATGCCCGTGCACAGTGCCACGCTTTGGGTACTGACGGAGTTAAGAGCGGCTAACTTGTCAACGAGCACGCTCCATCAGGCACTACGCTCGCTGATGGTGCTGTTCATTGTTCTTGATGAACTAAAGATAGATTTATGCGCCCGTTTGCGCGACGGCCAGCTTTTAACGGTAGGAGATATAGAAGCGATCGTTGGGGCGTGTAAATTGCCAATTTCAGCGGGTGATAGAAAACGATTGGGGAATGGAGTATTTGCATGGTCATTTTCTACCAGTGGCTCAAGCTCTCAAAAAATTAGTCCCGCCACTATTGCCATACGGCTTTTATACATTGCCCGATACCTTGACTGGATTGCGACCGATCACTTACTAAAAACAGGGGCTGGACACCGGCATTTCTCTGGTTTGGAAAAACTACGGGAGCGGGTATCTGCATCCATAAAGGCTCGAATCCCTTCAGTACAACGGTTTTCAAATGTTACGCCTCGCGAGGGCCTAGCTGAGCAAGTGTTATCGCTGCTGCAACAGGTGGTCGCTCCAAAATTTGAGCAAAATCCGTGGTCGCATGAGTATGTGCGGCAGCGAAACTACTTAATGATTCGCTGGTTATTGTCCTTGGGGGTACGGCGAGGTGAATTGCTTGGTGTGAGAATTTCGGATATTAATTTTCAGACCAATGAAGTTTTAATTGCCAGAAGGGCAGATGATCCTGCGGATCCTCGGTTGAGACAACCCAATACCAAAACGAGCGGTCGCTTATTAGCGCTCGACGCAGAGTTGGCAGAACTCACTCGAGCGTATGTAATGTCCATGCGTCGCAATATTGCAGGCGCGCGTAAGCATGAATATCTTTGGGTGGCCGGTGGGACCGGTAAACCGCTGAGTCTTGCGGGACTAAATAAAGTGTTCGTAACTCTACGGCAGCACTGTCCGGAATTGCCGGAAAATCTCTGCCCCCATCTTCTTCGCCATACGTGGAATTGTCTGTTTTCAGAGGAGATTGATAGAAGCGATGTGTCGCCGGCAGTGGAGCAAAAACTGCGATCGCGACTGATGGGGTGGTCCGAAACATCTGGAATGGCGACTGTATATAACCAGCGCCACATCAAGAAGAAAGCCACCGCTGTGTCCTTACAAATGCAAAAGCAATTGCGTGTGGGAGCTTATCCTGATGAGTAAAAGTCCAGAGATAGGCGTCGTAACGCCTGGAAGTGATGTCTGTCCTTCACTTCCATCGTTAGTTCGGAGCAAAGGCGGAATTTTGTTTGACCCTAACCAGCCTATTTGGTCGTATCGGGACGGTGTGGACTCGGTTTACATGAATTTCTCTGGGCTGCATTTTTCCGTCGTGCTCTTGGCTTCAGTCCGCCATACGTTGATTTGGTTTGCTGAAAATAGGGCACCGAGTACCTTGATGGGACATTTTATAGGTTTGAAAGCGTTTGTCTTACGATTGCAGGAGGGGCGTGTTGAACCGTTAGAATTGATCGGCGGAAATGACGTATTGATACATTGCAATGCCAATGACTTTCGAACACGCAATCTCTTTGCGTTTTTGCGCCGATGGCATGCAATGGGTTTGCCGGGTATTCAGGATGATGTGGCGTACGTCCTGGGCATGAAAAAACTCCGAAAACGAGAAACGGGGATTGCCGTGTTGACGTGGGATCCCGAGTTGGGCCCCTTCACGCCAATTGAGCAAGTGGGTATTCAAGATGCCTTGAATGATGCATATGGCGCTGGACGTTTGAGTGAGGAAATTTACCTACTGGGATGGTTGTTTATTGCGTTGGGTTCCCGCCCTGTTCAATTGGCAGCCTTGAAAGTTTGTGATGTCGTGCGCTCTGTGGCTGCGGATGGAACAGAGTCTTTTCTTTTGCTCATTCCGCGGGCGAAGCAACAAAACCCACTGCTCCGCCAGGAACTCAAGCCGAGGGCGCTAGTGAATCAAATTGGCCGACCTCTGTTTGATTATGCTCAACGCGTAAGTGAGCGCTTTATTGGAGAGTTTCCAGACACCCAGCAGGCACCCCTGTTTCCTTTACCCCAGCAGTCACAGTATCTGGCGGATGGGCTAGGATGGGGCAGGTTCCATCGTACCAGCGAGAATTTACGGAAATTGTTAGTGTCTGGGTTGGACAAGCTGTCCGTTCGATCTGAGCGCACAGGGGCTGTGATTAATATCTGTGCCCTGCGCTTTCGGCGCACTTTAGGGACAAATCTTGCACGTGAAGGCCATGGGGTGTTGGTCATTGCGGACTTGCTTGATCATTCGCGAACCGACTCTGCGGGGGTCTATGTCGCCGCTACACCAGAGCTTGCAGTGCGGATTGAAAAGGCGACGGCGCTGTACATGGCGCCACTGGCTCAAGCCTTTAAAGGTCAACTGATAGCTCATGAGGGCAGTGCTGTTCGTGGGGCAGACCGTTCCAGCCGAATTATTGATCTGCGTATCGATCAAAGCGCACGGCCGATGGGGTCTTGTGGAAGCTTTAGTTTCTGCGGATTGAATGCTCCCGTGGCCTGTTACACCTGCCAATGTTTTCAACCTTGGTTGGACGGACCGCATGAGGCGGTACTGGATTTCTTGCTAGAGGATGCTAAACGCTATTCGGACCCGCGTATTGCGGCGATCAATGATCGAACGTTGCTCGCAGTGGCAGAGGTGATTCAATTATGTCGCAGCAGAAAGGGGCAGGCTCATGGACGATAGGGTTATCCTGTTCAAGCCCCGAGCAGAGCAGGCGGCTGAAGACAACCTTAGGGACTTCATTACCTTCGCCAGAGATTCTCTGACGGCCTTTGGTAGTGGATTGATCTTTGATGCAGACAGTTGGGATGTCACCAATTTTGTTCGATTGAAACGACGTAACTCTCGTTCAAGTATCCGATTTCATGGCTTCCCCAGTGGACGAGGGCAAAAGGATTCTTGTTGCTTACCTCAGCCTTACAAAGACTTTGCCAAAGCCTACTGCCGTTATGACTATGCGTTGTGTGCCTATACAACCGTCAGTTCACGATTGGCCGCGCTCCGGTCCTTGGCTGTAGCTTTGGAGGAAACGGAAAATTGTGTCACGCCTATCAAGGCAGGACTTGGGCACTTTAATCGCGCCTGCGCGATACTCAATAAGCGTTACCAAGCCTCTGCCGCCTTTTTTGCCGGTGTAGAACTCAAACGCATTTCGCAGTTTCTAGTAGAGCATCGACTCTGTACGGTGCCTCTACAATGGCAAAATCCGCTTCGGGCGCCAACGACCTTTGAGCGCCGCGTGGGCCCAGAGTTTGATGCATCGCGCCAGGCACGTTTGCCCTCGTCGGCCTCGTTAGAAGCGATTGCCGAAATCTTCGGAGCCGCCGAGAATCCAAGTGATGTCTTCACCTCCAGTGTGTGTGCATTGCTAGCGTCGGCACCGAGTCGCATTAATGAGGTGCTATCTATTTCAAACCAGTGCGAAGTCGAGGAGTTCGATCCAAAAACAAATCAACAATTGTATGGATTGCGCTGGCGGCCTTCAAAGGGTGGAAAGGCACAAGTCAAATGGGTGGTGCAATCCATGGCCAGCGTTGCTCGTGAGGCGGTGAGTAAGCTCAGGGTTATTTCCACACCGGCGCGAGAAGTGGCTCGGTGGTACGAGCAACATCCTAATGCGATGTATTTACCCATGGAGTTGGAGGTGCTCCGGGGGACGACATTAATTAGTTCAGAACAGGTGAGCGCAATTGTTTTTCTCACCCCGCCGCCCAATGGCAATCACGCACAGCGTGGGGCAGGGTGGTGCAGGAAGCAGAGGGTCGTTGCACACATTCCTTATGACCCTCAGCAAAAAAATGCTCCTAGATTTCTTTTCGCGGACATTGAACGAGTGATCATTTCGATGCTGCCAGCCAACTTTCCGTTGGCAGACCAAAAAAACAACCTCAAGTACAGTGAAGCGCTTTGCTTGACGCGCCTGAATGAGTTAAAGGGCGATTGGGGAACGTACCGTGGAGTAATCGTCTTGCCGGACACCTCTTGTGTCCAGAATCAATTATCCGGTACGCGAACGATTATCAGTGTTTTCGATCGCTTTGGTTACCGTGAGCCGGACGGCAGTCAGATGAAAATCACAACACATCAGTTCCGGCATTTTTTGAACACCTTGGCGCAGATGGGCGGATTATCGCAACTCGATATCGCCAAATGGAGTGGTCGCGCCAAGGTTGGACAAAACAGGTGCTATGACCACCAATCCGACAGGGATGTGTTGGCGCTCGCCAGGTCCGCTTTAGGTGATCCGGAAAAGTCGGCTGGGCACGTAGCGAGTATTCCGCCAAGTAGTTTGATTGCACGGGATCAGTTTGCAGCGCTGAAGATCGTGACCGCCCATACAACGGATCTGGGATATTGCCTGCACGATTTTTCCATGCTGCCGTGTCAGCTCTATCGAGATTGCCTTAATTGTGATGAGCATGTGTGTATTAAAGGTGATCTGGTCCGAGAGCAGGCTATACGTCAGCATCGTCAGGAAACCCAGGTCCTCCTCGCGAAAGCCTTAGAAGCGCTGGGCGAGGAGGCGTTCGGTGCCAACCGTTGGGTCGAACACCAGACATTGACCCTTAAACGACTGGATGAACTGTGTGCCATTTTTGAGGACTCTTCTGTTGCCGAGAACGCGATTATCCAGCCGCGTGGGGTCGTACCCGCGTCAAGATTGGAACAGTTACTTGCCCATCATCAAATTGTGAATGCGCGTGAACTTCAAGGCACGACCATTGAAGATCCAAATGTGCCACGCATAGAGTCTAAGGACCTGTAATGTCTCGTTCGAGAAACCTTACCCCAGTAGCTATAGAGCAGATCGTGTCGATCCTTGATGGCTGGTCTGGAAAATTGACTTGGGATCTGCTGATCCAAAGCGTCGCTCGCCGTTTGCGGGGGACCTATACGCGTCAGGCGCTTCATAAACATGAACGGATTAGACACGCGTTCACTCTACGCAAGCAAGCCCTCATGGATTCACCTGCATTGAAGAAAGCTGCCACCCCTGAACTGCAAGCGGCCTCCGATCGTATCGCCCGATTGGAGGGGGAAAACCAGCGTCTGCGAATGGAGAATGATCGCTTACTTGAGCAGTTCGCGCGCTGGGCCTATAACGCGTTCAGCCGAGGTTTGGATGAACAATTCCTATCCCGCCCTCTGCCTCCGACAGACCGGCAACGGACGCCTTAGGAAGCGCTCAGATCGAAGCTGACAGGTGCTGAGCTAATTCATCATTGGGTAATCAGGGGAGGGGCGCAATCAATGAGCATCGACAATACAACCCGACTCATCAGCACTCGAAGTGAGGTGAATGCCAACCAACTGCTTACTGCGGGCTGGACGCTTCTGCTGGTGGCCGACCGGCACCAGGGTGAACACCAGTGGGTTCTGTATGTTTTTGGATGGCAACGTGAAACTGAACCCGCTGAGATCACGTTCCACGGGATTGAGGATGGGCCTGATCCTTTTTAAGCGATCCAGTCCATGATGTGGATGGATTCGCCCCGTAGGCGGATCGTGATGGTTTGGCCTGCTGTCAATTCGTAGCGTTGCACAAGATGGCGGGGCGCATTCATGGTCAGTCGATCTTCCCCGCGCCACATTTCCACGCGTATGTGCTCACCCAACGGCAGAAGCCGCTCGATCCTTGTATGGACAGCGTTGTCCATCGGCCCAGGGTCGTGTTGTTGGGGCATAAGCAGAACACTTGAGGTAGGCAGCCCCCAGCTTACTGGCCGGCCTGGTGACCATTGGGGGTGCCGACGAACAAGTAGAGGCTGGCCACCCCAGTCGATCAGGGTGTGGCCCTCGCAATGTTCTTGCACGGTACCGGCAAAGATATTGCGCATGCCGACCAGGCGTGCGACTTGCGGCGTGTCAGGGTATTCGAGGACACGATCAGGCGAAGCGGTTTGAAGCGATTTTCCTTCGGCTAGGATGCACAGCCGATCAGCTAGCAGGGTCGCCTCCTCCAGGTCGTGAGTCACCAGAATTACCAGCATGCGCAGAACCTCGCGTAGCTCGGCCAACTCCTCGTACAGTGCCTCACGAGCAGCACGGTCTACCGCTGAAAAGGGCTCATCGAGCAACAACACTTTAGGCTCACGAGCCAGGGCTCGTGCAACAGCGACACGCTGCTGCTGGCCACCAGAAAGCTGGTGGGGGTGCCGATGAGCCAGTCCATGCAGATGCAGTCGATCCAGCAGTGCCATAGCGCGGGTGCGACGATCTTCAGCGGGTATGTCGCCCATGGCTTGCAGCACATTTCCAGCGCGCTCAGGAACATTTCTTCAGCCAGCACCTGAAGCCGAAGCCCCCCCTGCTTGACCAACGTTTCGACGGTATAGCACTGGGTATGGCTCCCGAATGGGATTACTTGCCCGACCGGTTCTGGTCGCGCAGGCGTGTGGCCCGATTCTCGCCGCGTTGGTGCTGGACGCATTCGGCCCGGAGCTTCTGTTGAGCGCGCTGTGCTGCTTGCTCTTGGCTTGCGTGGCAATTAGCTTCCAGCTTCCTGCGAAAAGTCGTGAGGCTATCTGAGCGTAAGCCGCCGAGGTGCGGTGCGTTATATCTAGGGACGGGCACATGGACAATGCCGTTTCTGCGCTATACCGTTGGCCCGCTGAAAATTCAGCACTGCTCCATCTACGCGACAAGCTGTAGATGATCCCCAACTGGCCAGAGTGATTCTCCGCCAGCGTGTATCCGGCTGATGGATGACCGATGACCACTGATACCGACGCTATCAAAGTCTGGTCCCTGCAACATAGGAAATGCTGCTCGCAATGCTTGGAGGAGTCACAGCATTGGCGTGACTTATGGGACCTCACCTTGGCGACGTGTTGCCCGGTCCACAAAAACAGCCTTCAGGATCATTGCTCTGTGTGTGGAGCGCAATTCAAGCCTGGGGTCATGGAGACGTTTGAGTGTACCGAGTGCGGTACGTCGCTTTCGTTTGGTGCCACCCCCATCAGAGCAGATTCCATGGCTTTGTGGGTAACTTGCGAATTTGAACGTCGCTTAAGGCATAGACCGACAAATTCAGATCCCCTGTCACATCTGACGATTAACGAATTTCACGAGCTTGCTAAGCGTTTTGGGGTTCGTGAATCTCATTCGGTGCTGGATAAACCATTGAAGCTTGCTGGAGCCGGCGCTTTGGCTGCTGCCATTCCCTTGGCGACCGCCGCCGGCCAGATTTTAAAAGACTGGCCACATGGTTTTTGGGCTTTTCTGGACAAGCTCGCCATTACTCGGCAGGCAGTACCAGGCTGGAAGCTTCGAAGTGTATTTGGGCAAACGTATAAAGATATCCACAGCGGGTTGAAGGGGGCCGCTTTTCAATTCGTCCGGAATGCGTTTGGACGCTACGTCGAATCTCGATGGGAAGGGCCATTGGCGCGACGAAATCGATATCTTTGCTCGGACACCATCACGAGTCATCGCTGGGTCTCAATTCAGGCGGCTGCCAAAAAGGTAAATGTCCCATCTGCTTTACTGCATCGCATGGTTGCCAATGGTTAACTGCCTCACCGTGAAATGAATTACCCATCCGGTCGCATCGGCTTGGTGGTGGATTATTTAGAACTTACGATGCGCGCGGAACAGTTCAAACATGCGGTAAGCCTGGAGGAAGCTGCTGATTGTTTAAGTATCACCAAGCCACGTGTCCATCAGTTGCTAGGTGCGGGCTTGCTGCGGCCTTTAGGTGGAAAACCATCGCCGGGGGAGCAATGGTGGATAGACGGCTCGTCGCTGAGTCACTTGGGAACGGCCCTTCCTTGCCCTCCCATAACAGATGGACTGGTCTCAATCACACAGCTTGCTAAGCTTGAACTGCCGACCAAAGGAAGTTTCGTCGAGCTTATCGCTTCTATTCAGGGAGGTGAGATTACTGCATATGTTGTGAATCCCGATGACGATATTGCGCTGGGAAAATGGCTTGTTCCTCGATGCCGCATTACCTCGATATATCGCAGTGGCCCGAACCTCAGCGTCGTGGAGGCTGCTTTCTTGCTCGGGGTCAAACAGGAGGTCGCCTACGCCTTGATTCGCAGCGGGCTACTGACGAGTTACTCGATTCGGTCTGGTCGTAGAACAGCACATTGTGTTCCCCAAGAAGCGATCAGGGATTTCAACCAATCTTTTGTTCTCGGTCCTGAGTTGGCGAGAATCAACAAAACATCCTTGAAATTGATCCCTTCCCTTATGCGTGAGCATGGAGTTCTGCCTGTTGCTGGTCCAGGAGTGGTGGGAGCCAACTGCAGGCAATACGTTTGGCCTAGGTAAGTTGATGCCGTTGATGCAGATGGGGTAATTTGGCGTAGGCCCACACGTATGGCTAGGCCAGGAAGACGTGTTCACCAGCCGCTATAAATATTCATCGTCTAAGCGCAAATGAGATGTATGCGTCCTGCTAGCTATCTACGCGCCCGACACAGCAGGCGAGTGAAACCGATCAGTGCTGCCGCACAAGTGGCAGCCGGTTTAGTCAGCGCCAACAGGTTACCGTCCGTTGAAGCTAAAACTTCCTCTATCTATGGACTAACAACCTGAAAATATCACTCGTCCCCTGCATCGGCAGGACGAGTGATAAGCTTCAGATATCCATTCAGTGCATCAGCATCGTTGGGAGGGAAGGTTTAATGACTGAATCAGTGCGGACGACTGTAACGTGTCAGGATCCAGGCGATGGCAGCGGGGACGTTATCATTGATCTCCCACCAGATGTCCTTGCAGCAATGAACGTCGGCTTCGGTGATTTGCTGAGCATCGAGTTGGTTAACGGCGCGATAGTGCTCAAACCTATTCGCGACACAGATACCAAATCCTGAATCGCATTTGACGCAGTGAGGCCGGTCGAGCCTCTGATCGATGTCGGCCATGGGCTGCACGTTCATGTCGTATCAGCGGCCAAATTGTAAAGTAGTGCAGGGCTAGGATGGCATTTGGAAGCAAGGTTTATGGGGGCATGTAAACCGCTTTTTTGATCTGTAGGCTACCAATGTTAACAGAGCAAAAAGTGGCTTACAGCAAACCGGGAATCACGCGTACTTGACCGGATTACAGCTCCTCATCATGAAATTTGATGGCGAACCTTTGGGCATGAGATCGCGCTGGGCGATCATCTGCGTATGCAGTCTATTCATCAGCTGCTCCAAAGTTGCGAGCGTGCTCGGGCGCAGCTGGGGCTGAAGTCATAAACCACCGCTGACAAGTCTGAGAGGTAGCTGGTGGCGTAGGCCCAAACATGCGTATGGCTAGGCCAGGAAGACGTGTTTACCAGCCACTATAAAAAGAGCCGATTAGGCTGCAATCCCAACGACGTAAGCGAGCCAATATTTAAAACACCGGAAAGTTATCCACTGAAAACGTAAGTATTTCTGTGGATAAAACGCTGCTTGCCAATGGCGGTAAGGAAAGCGGGACTTGGTTGATAATTGATCAGGTTATGTGCGGAGGATGTTTAACGCACTGATATTCGCTATGAGTATCTGAGCTATCAATCCCGAGATGAAAAATGCCAACTGGCACTTGCCTGTTTTGTTCGCGAGAAAGCCCATACCGTGTATGGCAGGGCTTTACCGGTCACTCACCCTTTTTGTGCTTATGCACATCTAGGTCAGGATGCTTAGGCTTGTTCTCTGGGGTAACACGACGACGCTGATCAGTCTTTCCAGTTGATTCAGCAATCGGTTTAGGGCCAGGTTTAATCGCCATCCAGTTTGCTCCTTTAATTGACAGATATATGCCTTCGCAAACGACAGCCGTATAAGCGTTCGCTCAGTATGGCCAAGAGACCAATGGCACCCAGAAACTGTAGCTCGATATTTTTATGCCATTATTGCTCACCAAACTTTATTTTCGCTCTCCTGGTAGGCCGCTTTTTTCTATTCTCAGGGGAGTTGCGCCCTAAAGGAGTGCTATCTAGGTGCCTCAAGGGTTTGACCCCCTTGACCACTAGCTACAACTCCCGACCTTACCATTCAAAACCCGTGGCGGTTCGTTGCGCTTGAGCGCATCACCCACTAGCCAACGGATCAGTCCCTAGAATGGGCATTCGTGTCATTCACACTCGTATACGTCCCAAGCGTTGACCCAGTAGTACTCCTGCTGGAAACCGCCCGGCCTCAGACCTGGTGCGCCGATAACCTCAGCCCGTTCCACGAAGACCTTCACCTGATCACCATCTACCTGTTCAACGGTGCCTTGATACCGAATGTTCTTCTGATCTTGGCACACCCGTGCGCCGACATGCTTCACCTTATAGGCGTCGCGGCGCTGCTGCTCCTGCTTGTCGGTAACCGCTTTCTCGCGGGCTCGTTTGGCAAGTTCATTCTGGCGATCTATCGACACATAACCCCAGTCTGCGACATTGATATCGAAGGTTTTATCATCGGCGGCACGCTTCTCAAGCACATTGAATCCCCCCGTTGTCCGGACGGCGAAGGTTTCGATTCGCTTGGGAAACGAGTAACAGAGAAAGCCCTCCGTGCTTTTGACGAACGGGATCACAGTACCGTCGGTGTGAGAGCAATAGCGTTCAAGGTCGGCCCTGATACGAGATGCTTCCGCCGTATCAAAAACACGTGCGCTAATCCCTATACCTGGCGGCCAAACATCGACATGGGTCTGGGGCGATTCGGCCTTAATGATCTCCACACCTGCTTTCTCGGGCGAGAGATTGGCATATGGATACATCAGAGACGCGCAGCCAGAAAGCGCACAGACCATCAGAGCTGTAATTCCTTTTTTCATCATTCTTCACCTTACCCAGCGAGCACAGCTCTTTAGCCATCCTGTTCTGCTTTTCTTGACGATTTCTTTGGATGGCGATTCTGGGTAAGCGTATTTCAAATGATCAAAAAAATGAACACTATAGATTGTAGTTCTAAAGTGTTCGCTGGCGCTCCATAGTTCCTTTTGTGAGCGAAGCAAAATGGAACTGAAGCAGGCCTTTGGGGCGGCCCTGAGAAGGATCAGAAAAAACAAAGATTTGACGCAGGAAGACTTTTCGCAGGTCAGTAGCCGAACCTACCTCAGCACCCTGGAACGGGGCCTTAAAAGCCCCACGCTTGAAAAAATCGAAGAGTTGGCTTCGGTGCTTGATGTCCACCCGCTGACGATTCTCACCAGTTGTTACCTCCTTCAGGATCAGGAGCTTAGCGTTGAGGAACTCTTTCATCGTGTCCGCGGTGAGCTAGCGTAAGTGTCTGGCGAATACACCTTCAGAATCCCTAGATTAAGGACGATGGTGTCCACCTAAAATTGACATGCCCCCCGCGCTCCGGACACTGAGCCGGATCAGTTGCGCGTTGATGGGACTTGAAGGTGTACGTGAAGCGGCCCGAAGGGACAAGGGCATGCAGTTCACGGCATTGCTGCATCACATCACACCGCAATTATTGGCGCAGGGTTTCTACGCACTGCGCCGTGACGCGGCGATAGGTGTGGATGGCGTGTCGTGGCGAGAGTATGAGGAAGGTCTTCTCCAGCGGCTGAACGATTTGCACACAAGGCTTCACAATGGAGCCTATCGGGCAACGCCGTCGCGGCGGGTTTTTATTCCCAAAGCTGACGGGAGGCAGCGTCCGCTGGGCATTGCCTCCCTGGAGGATAAGATCGTGCAGCAGGCAGTTGTTATTGTTCTGAATGCGATCTATGAAGAAGACTTTCTAGGTTTCTCGTATGGGGTTCGGCCGGGGCGCAGCCAGTATGATGCGCTGGATGCGTTAACGGTCGCGCTGAAGGGGCAGAAGGTGAACTGGATATTGGATGCAGATATCACGTCGTTCTTTGATGAGATCGATCATGAATGGATGCTGATGTTTCTAGGACACCGGATTGCGGACCGGCGTTTGCTGGGACTTATCTGCAAATGGCTTCAAGCGGGTGTTGTTGAGGATGGCCGTAGGGTGGCTGCGACCAAGGGGACTCCCCAAGGCGCAGTGATCTCGCCGTTGCTGGCGAATATCTATCTTCACTACTTGGTGGCTTTCGTTCGGCTGTGTGTCGCCTATGGCGGCACGCCCTCAAACGTCGCAGCCAGCGTCATCGGCTTCAATGGTCACGCTACGGACGCCTTGCCAACCTCTACATACCAAGACCCAGAAATGCACATCCTTACCCTGAGGATCGCTTCGCGTCACGTACCCAAGGCAGGAGCCGTATACGGTAGTTCCGCACGTACGGATCTGTGCGGGGGGGACAGGTAACTGCCATCCCTACCGCGACCGGCGATCTGATCAAGACAAGGGCAATGCCCAGGCGATCAGCATGCTTGTTGAGCGCACCAGTGGTTATGTGATCCTGATAAAAATGTGCGATGACATCGCAACCTCGTCAGTACAAGGGTAACGTAGCGCTGAACAGTGGAAAGCTACTTATGGTTCTTATGAGGTTGAGTAGATGAAAGGCGTAAATTTAAGGGGCCTATGTCTTGAAAAAGCTGATACGGCAAGCCCGCAAGGTGATGGCCTCGCAGGCATTAGGGGTGTTGATGTAAATAACTGTCAAACAGAATGTTGGAATGATCGCAACTGAGGCCTTCGGATTGTCAGATGACGAATCGGGCAACCATCGAGCGCAGCTCTTGCGCCAAGCGCGACAACTCATGACTCGCAGCGCTGGTCTGGTTAGCTCCTGCCGCTGATTGGGAGGCCAGATCGCGAATATTCACTAGGTTACGGTCCACCTCACGGGAAACCTGCGCCTGCTCTTCCGATGCACTGGCGATCACCAGATTGCGTTCGTTAATCAGGTTGATCGACTCGGTGATCTGCTCCAGTGCGCCCCCTGCCGCCCGGGCGCGTTCCAGGGTGTCCTGGGTTCGCTGGTTGCTTTGCTGCATCGACTGCACGGCTTCACCGGTTCCGTTCTGGATACCTGCCACCATCTGCTCGATCTCGCGGGTCGACTGCTGGGTACGGTGCGCCAGAGCCCGTACTTCATCGGCTACCACTGCAAAACCACGACCCGCTTCGCCGGCACGGGCTGCCTCGATAGCGGCGTTGAGGGCCAGCAGGTTGGTCTGTTCGGCGATCGCCCGAATCACGTCCAGCACCTGTCCAATGTCGCGGCCTTGGGCAGCCAGGCCTTCAATCATGGCCGAAGTGTCCTGCACATCCCGGGTCATAGCCTGGATTGCTTCCACGGTTTCCAGGACCCGGCAATGACCTTCGCGCGCTGCGTGATTGGACTGCTGTGACGCCTCAGAGGTAGAAACGGCATTGCGCGCCACCTCTTCTACCGCACTGGTCATCTCATTAACCGCGGTGGCCGCCTGCTCGATCTCGTTGTTCTGCTGTTGTAGCCCCCGAGAAGCCTCTTCGGTCACAGAGCTGAGTTCTTCCGCCGCCGAAGCCAACTGTGTGGCCGAGCCAGAGATCTGTTCGATGGTCTTGCGCAAGTTGCCCTGCATGGTGGATAAGGTGGTCAGCAGGCGAGCCGGTTCATCAGTACCCTCGATCTGAATCGGCTTGCTCAGATCACCGCTGGCGATGATCTCGGCGGTTTCGACGGCCTTCTTCAATGGCGTAACAATGCTGCGGGTCAGCAGCCAGGCCAACAATACAGTCAGTAGAGCGGCCATCACCGAAACGGTGATAATGCCGGTGCTGGCGTTGTCGTATTGCTTGCCGGCTTCATCTGAAGCAGCCTTGGCAGCGAGCTTGTTGATTTCCACCAGCTTATTAAGCTGTACGCCCATCAGATCAGTGCCGGCCTTGATCTGGGTGTTGATCAGGCTGCGCAAGTCCTCCAGCTTGTTTTGCCGGGACAGTTCCACCATGCGTTCCTGATCCTTGAGGTAGGTGTCGAGAGTAGCGGAGAACTCACGGTACTTTGCCAACTCCTCACCTCCAGCAGGCAGGTCGGAGTAGCTCTTCTGGTCCTTTCGCACCTTATCCACCAAAACGGTAATACGCGCGTAGGCCTCATCCAGGGCAGCGGGCTCGCGATTGACCAAGACTCGAAAAGACAGGATGCGCATCCGCAGCACACCCTCTATCACGTTGCCTAGGTAGCCCACACTGGGTAACTGGTTGGTCTGTACTTCAATCGTAGCCTGGCGCATCAACGTCATGCGGGAATGGGCGAAGACGCCCAGCACAATCACAAGCATTGCAATAAATGCGAAACCGAGAAAAGCACGAGGGGCAATATTCATACTACGTAGCGACATGGAAATCTCCCTGAAAGGTTCTTCTATTTTAAATTAGAAATTACTATTGATTGTATTGCTTTGATAGTGCCTCGATATTTTAATTTTTTGAACCCACTATTATCGGCCGCGTTTGAGATTTTCCAGAGGTTGGATGAAAATATTTCTGCTATTACTGGATACCTACTGCACCATGATTTCCGACTCAAAATTTTTCCTCATTAGAGGGGAGATTAACATTTGGAATGTCGCTATCAGGACATGATTTAGGGAAACTCCGATCAAGTATGAACACTATAATCAGCCCCTATTGAAATAAATACCTATAAACCATGACGGGCAGTCGTACCCATGAGCCAGATGAGCTTTTCCGATTTTGAGTACGCTGGCAAACGAAAGCAGACTCGTCGAGAGCGCTTTCTGATCGAGATGGAGCAGGAGGGTCTGGTTGCCCTGATCGAGCCGCACTATCCGAAGACCTAAACCGTCCCCTTGTAAACTATGCTGCGTATTCACTTGCTGCAGAACTGGTTTTCACTGAGCGATCCAGCCATGGAAGAAGCGCTGTACGAGATAGCTTCGATACGCCAGTTTGCTCGGCTGACGCTCAGCGCCGCGATACACGAATACACGACGATCATGAATTTCCGGGACCTCTTGGAGAAGCATCAACTCGCGGCAGGGATTCTGGAAACCATCAACAACTACCTGTAAGACAAAGGCCTGTCGCTACGCCAGAATACGGTTATCTATGCCACAATCATCCATGCGCCCAGTTCGACCAAGAACAAGGAAGGTAGACACAATCCAGAAATGCATTAGACGAAGAAGGGTAACCAGTACTATTTCGGCATGAAGGCCCATATCGGCGCAGATGCTGAATCGAGTCTGATGCATTACGTTTATGGCACTGCTGCGAACGTGGCAGGTTGCACATCTGCTGCATGGCGCAGAGAACGTCGTCTGTGCCGATGCGGGCTATACCGGTGTTGAGAAAAGACCAAAGTATGAAGGGCGCAGTGATCTGGCAGATCGCTGCGCGATGCAGCATTACAAGCACTTGGGCAAGCGTTGTGTGCTCTACAAAGCCAAGCGCAAGATCGAAAACGTCAAGGCGCAGGTACGCGTGAAAGTGGAGCATCCATTCTGGGAGATCAAACGCCAGCTCGGCGTAAAGACTCGCTTTCGCGGCTTGGAGTAAGAATGCGGCGTAACTGACGTCGCTGTTTGCGCTGTCAAATCTATGGATGGCGCGCCGGCAGTTATTGCCGGCGCTGCGTGAGAGGTGCGTTTGTAACGGGTAAAACCAGAGCAAGCCCTGATTCTACGCCGATTGGCGATTAAAAAACGGGGCTGGCGGTGTCAAAGTAATATTCACTGAGCGCTCTGGGCAACTTGTTCGGAGTTTCCCTGGCGCCTTATTCAGACCTTGAAGCTCTCGACCTGGATTTTTAATTCTTGATAGAGCACTGTTATTTTTTTGGTCTGGCTCTTTACTTCGTCTGACATCCTACTGACACCGTCGGTTTGCTCTTTTAATGAAAGTAGATTTTCACTTATATCATGTGAAGCTTGTGCTTGTTCATCAGTCGTAATCGCTGTTTTAGTTGCCATATTCTGTACCTTGTCAAAGGAGGCGCTAAGAGTGTCAAAAATTTCAGTGACTTGATCTATTTGAGCGACAGTTGTGTCTGCATTATTACGACTATTACGAATAGCCATTGTCGATTCGGAAACGCTCATCTTAAGCCGTTCTATCATTTCTTCAATCTCCCGTGTACTGTCCTGTGTGCGAGTGGCAAGCATACGGACCTCGTCAGCAACGACCGCGAAGCCTCTACCTTGCTCGCCTGCTCGCGCCGCTTCGATAGCAGCATTAAGAGCCAGCAGATTGGTTTGATCAGCAATTTTTCGGATCACCTCTAGAATCGAGACAATTGCCGCTGAGCTCTGTTCCAGATCGGTAGAGCTTTTCAATGCGAGTTCAATATCAACGACGAGCCGCTCAATCGCTTGGTTGGAGATGTTTACCGCATTTTTTCCTTGGTAGGTCAGTTGGCTGGAGAGGTTAGCTTCGGCAGCCGTGTCCTTAGCTAAGCCTGCCATCTGCTGATTAGAAATGCTCATATTATTGCCAGTACTGACCATCGAGTTTGACGAAATAACCATCTGCTCACTTATGCGGCCGGCCTCTTCTGATACCGTATTGAGTTGACCTGTCATGCCTCCCAACATAACTGACTGTTTTTGTATAGCACTCATAATCTCGCGGAGGTGCTCTACAAAAGAATCAAACTCTCTAGACAGATCGCCGAGCTCATCTCGGGATTTTGAATTGATACGCAACGTTAAATCACCATCTCCTGCTGCAATCTCTCGTATACGACGTGTAATATTTTGCACGTTGCGCGTAATCATCAGAGGAACGTAATAACCTACTGCTAAGGCTAGCAAAAAAGCTAAGGCGATCACAGCGATCGCAAACTTCTCATAAGTTGAGACTCTTTCCTTGACTTCATCTTTTTGTTTGCGGGCGTGTACGTTAACCGTTTCACCTGCTTTGTCCAGTACATCCCTAATAGCTGTAAAACGTTCGTCCGCAATCAATTTTTCTTTAGAAAGCATGGCTTGGCTCTTGGAACTTGAAGAATCCAGAATAGCGCGACTCTTTGCTATCCACTCGCTGAATAAAGTATCGAAGTGTTCATAAGGCCTAGTGAGTTCGGGCTCGCGTATGAGGTAACTCCGGTAGTTATGAAAGCGCTGTAAAGCCTGTTGAATATTTTCCTCAAAAAAAGCTCGATTTTCGACAGTCGAGCCTGAACCTGCTGCCATTTTCTGTAGGGAGAGTCTAGCCTGATAAATATCGCGGTCAGCGTTAAGCACCTCGGAGAGTGCCTCGACATATTGTTGAAGATCGACTCCGTTATTCGGCTGCACACTCTTATATTGCGTGTGCTGACGTAAGCGTTCCCCCGCATCATCAAGCATGTCGCGGATTTCTTGGAACCGCTCATCTTGTTTCTGCAAGGCTTCAGATAAGACTTTTCCTGTTTTAAAGGAAATATTCAATGACTTGCTGGCTTCCATCCATTCAGTATAAAGCTGATTAAAATTACCAAAGGGCTTCAATAGTTGTGGCTCCTCTGCGAGAAACTGTCGAAATTTACTAAAGCGATCAAATACCTGTTGCGCATTCGCATAAAAATCCGCTTGATTATCGGTGGCCTTACCATCTCCACTCATCAGTCGCTCTTGTGCTATCAGAGCTTGATAAATATCTCGATCTGCATTTAAGACCACTGAGACGGCCTCAAAATAGTTTTCTGCCTGACGCCGCATTGCCTCCTGCTGGACCCGACTCATAAGTAGCATTAACAGCAGCAACCCTGCAATTATCACTGCCAGAAGAGCTATTGGCGATATCATTTGAACGCGAACAGAGTGCAGACGCATACACTTCTCCCTAACTAAAAATTAAATTAATTTATACAAGCGACAGCCGAGCAAATACCATGGCGCACGAATATAAGGCTTATATTTCCTCATAAATAAATCCCGAAAAAAATAACGCCTCTATCCCCATTTTTTAAACCCGCTAAAATTATTTTTTACTTGCGGAGCCAATACTTCATGCTTAGCATATTTAAACGCTCCGCCTGAGTGCCCCCCTAAAAACCTCACCACTCATACTGCATAATAATTTTTGTGTATGAGAAGAACCCAAATTCTTAGGAAAATACTATGAAAAATCATAAAAAGTTGCGCAAAGTATTTGGATGCTTTCTATTACGCATACAAGGTTAAATTGATTGTATACTTGTAGTCGGCCACCTTGCCTTTCCTATTCTTGGCTAGCCCTATATATACATCAGGTAATCAGTTTTCACATGTTAATTATAACGAGCCTTGAGTGCTAAAAGCACATATAAAATATAGCTTACTAACGGGGGGGCGCCACAAATAAAAAAAATATTTCAAAATTGATTTTTTGGCTATAATGATATCAAATGGCCATATTCAGGTTTTTAAAAATAAACTTACTAATATCCTGTCTTCGATAAAACGTTCTCTTTTCTCTCGAGCACTCTGGATCTTGCGCAAGATGTCTTCACCTTTTGCGCTCCAGACATGCCTGAGCGTTGTGCAGCGCTAAAAACGTGGTAAGGGAACTGGCCAATTCGCGTGTCGAGCTGAAGCTGCCGTCGCGTAGGTAAACGATGATATCTCGGAAGATGCGATCAACCATGTTTATCCAGTAGCTTGAGGTAGGGGTGAATGCAGGTGGAATCGTGGATGTAAGCCATTCCTTGGCTACAGGAGGCTTGTGAGTGGCAGTTACTTCCGCATCTGTGAGCGCCTGCCTGTTCTGCGCAAGGTGTGTTACCCGTTCACTTACAGTGTAGGCCCTATTTTCTATGTTGGTTCATTGTGAGCGCTTGTGACCTCGCATACGAACTCTACGTGATCGGTACCAAGGCGATTATGAGTCCAACGTCCTTGTTGAAACAGCTTAGGTTGCAGTTATGGGAAGGCCTCCTTCGATTTCTTACAAAGTCTTAAACGAACTGATTGCCTGCCTTCACTCGAATCAGTGAATTTAGAGGGTTTAACTGTCTTAACCAGCAAAGACGCTAATTTCCTATTAGCTCACGGCTACGTTTAGTACCACTCTGGTCGCTTATCTGCCCGCGACGATATCTCCATCTACTCGGGATTCACAGAATTGATGTCACCATTTCAAGCCTTTCACTAGATAAGCGGTGTTTAGCGGTCGTCCATACACTTCCTTTGGATGGGATTAAGCCTTTCGACTTCATTGATTATTTCGCAAAAAGCTTCACTCAAAACAGGATCGAAATGGCTACCGGCATTTTCTTTAATATAAGTAGTGGCGGCTTCGATGTCCCACGCCGGTTTGTAGGGACGGACCATGCGCAAGGCGTCATAGACATCGCAGAGGGCGACAATTCTTGCGCTCAGGGGAATATCTTCGCCCTTCAGGCCCGAAGGATAGCCTGTACCGTCCCATTTTTCGTGATGTCCCAAAGAAATTTCCGCGGCCATATCGGTTAATCCTGAGCCGTGAGGGTCGTGTAGGATTTCATAACCGATGCGGGGGTGCGCCTGCATCTGTGCACGCTCTTCGCAAATCAGCGGACCAGGTTTTTGCAGGATGCTATCCGACACGCCTATCTTGCCTACGTCGTGCATGGGCGCTGCTTGTCTGATCAGGTCGCACCAGCTAGCTGGCATGCCGATTTTTCTGGCCAGCAGCGCAGCCGACTGCCCGATGCGGTCGATGTGATTGCCGGTATCATTGTCTCTATAGCTGGCTGCACGGCTCAAGCTGCGGAGCATAGCGCGGTAGCTCTCCTGGAGTTGTGTCGTGCGTTGTTCCACCTTGATTTCCAGCTCGTGTTTGGCAATCTGTAAAAGACGGCTGCTTTGAGCGAGCATCAGGCTGCTACGAACTCTCAACAGAACCTCGGGCATATCGATGGGCTTGCAGATGTAATCGTTGGCGCCTTTTTCAAGACCAATGCGTCGACTATGTGGGTCATCTAGTGCGGTGACTATTATGATCGACGAGGCGGTACGGTCCCTGGCCTGTAAGGCGTCGAGGATATCGAAGCCATTTGGTGCAGGCATATCGATATCCAGCAGCAGGAGGTCCCAATTGTTGTCCCGACACCACTGCAGACCCTCTGCGGAGTTTGAGAAGGTTTGAATATGCTGCAGGTTAAAGGCGCGCAGACAGGACTCCAGCAGGAGGATGTTGGTGGCTACATCGTCAATAATGACGATGACGGCATCGCCTCTGATGGTTGAGAACATCTTTCACTCCTTCCGCGACTTTTGTACGGAATAGGTCTTTGCGATTTTGCCGACAAGGATTGTTTAAATCCTTAATTTTTTTGGCTAAAAGCCTTCGGCAGCTCTATCCAGAACCGACTTCCTGTTGCGACCTTGCTGATGACACCCATCTTGCCGCTCATGAGTTCCGCCAGCTCCTGGCAAAGCGCGAGGCCGATCCCTGTCCCCTGGATTTTTGAGTTCTCTTTACCCAAGCGTTGAAATGGCTGAAACAGTTGTTCCTGCAGATCAGGATCGATACCTTGTCCATTGTCCTCGACAAAAAGACGGACAATCTGCTGCCTTTCATCAACTTCAGCCCCCATGACAATAGACCCATTTGTCCGATTGTATTTCACTGCGTTCGTTAACAAGTTGATGAGCACCTGTTTGGTACGTCTACCGTCAGCCATGACGAGACACGGCAGTGGCAGTGGCAGTATTTTCAGAGATAAACCTTGTACGACGATCTGCGGTGTGATCATAGCGAGGCATTCTTGAAACAATGTCTCGACATCAACGGGTTTGAGCGTGATACGTGGCGCTTCAGCTTGCAGGCTTGACCATTCCAGGAGATCCTCGACAAGCTGCTGTAGGTGAATGCTGGCGTTCATTATCTCTTGTGTATATGCATGCGCTTGTGCTGGGCTTACGTCGGGGTGCAGTTGACTGAGTTGGGCGAATCCTAGGATCGCGTTCAGCGGTGTTTTGAGTTCGTGGCTCATGCTTGAGATAAAACGCGATTTCGTCTGGCTTGCGGCTTGGGCCTCAATGGTTTTTTCGCGTAAATCTTGCTCGACCTGTTTGAGGGTATCGATGTCGACGCACGTGCCGACAACTGTTGTGGGGTTGCGAGTGGTCGGACTGCTCAAGGTGCTGGCGCGACAAAGCAGCCAGATCAGTTCGCCCTGCCGGTCAGGCAGGCGAAATTCGACTTCGGCTACGCAGGAATCATTGGCCTGGACGGTTTCGAGCAAACGCCAGAAGCCCTGCCGATCTTCCTCCGGCATGAGTCCCAGCAGGAACTTGGGCGAGACGTTTTCTGCTGCCAGCCCAAAACGGTTGCAGAGAGGCCCCTTGAACATAAAGGTATCCGATTGCGGGGTGTATTCCCACATGCCTTCGGTGACGTTTTCCAGCACGATTTGGAGTCGTTGCTGGGCTGCTCTCTGCCGAGCGTCCGCTGCGGCCAGTTGCCTGCCCATGTCCAAGGTTTGACTGGACATGGTATTCAACTCTTTGATGTTTGAGCGAGGAGCCAGTGGGGCCCAATTGCCTTGTCCAATTTCGCGTATCATGTTGGCCAGCCCTAGCATTGGGGTGGTGAGTTGTTGGCTCAGATTACGCGAGCGCATCCATAGGTAGGCAAAAAAAACAGCATAGAAAGCCAGTAGACCAGCGACCATCAAATACCCAACATATTGGAAGTGTCTTGCCTGATGCTGGACTTCCTGCGTGACTATATGCTCCTCCACCACTGCCAGCAGGTTCCACTCTGCCGAAAGGATCTTGCTCCAGGCTATCAGGTGCGTGCGCTGGTCCAGTTCTGTGGAAATCAGCCCGTTTTGCTGGAGGTTTAGCGCTAAGTCAAGTGCGCGAAGGTCCGGATGGGATGCCAGGGAAAATTCTGAAGACTTGAAGTGTTCGTGCCTAATCTTCTTGTAACCGTCCCTGTTCTCACGCGGAGGCACGCCAAAGTCGCTTTCACCCTCAGTTGGCAGAGCCATGATGGTGTGTTCCTTGCTCAACAGCGTCAGGTAGCCAACCCAAGGTACATGGAGTCTGGCAATTTTTTGCAGAATGGCATCCACTGTTACGTCGATACCCACAACGCCTTTAAGGGTGTCACCGACGTAGACCGGTGTGACCACGGACATCATCCAACCCTTGCCCGCCGGATCTAGATAGACGTCAGTCCATACCGGTTTACGAAGGGGGTTATGTTTGGCGTCTGCCAGGTAGTAGAAGTTGAACAGTGGTATGTTCATGTCATGCGGGTACTGGGTTAACGTATTGATCCAAGGGTAAATGCGGTTGTAGCTGTCGGCACTGTTGAAGTACACGCTGGTGATCAGCTGATTGCCTTCCTTGAGTGCCTTCATCATGTAGTCCACACGTTTGAGGCGAGAGACCATGTCCAGGTCTTGGCGGTCCAGAGGTGTGATATTGGAATAGAACGACGCAGCACCTCCATCATTAACATCGCTATAGCGTACGCCGTCCGGGCTGGTGGTCAACTTCGCGGGCTCGTAGGGTAGGGTTTCAGCAAGCTCCGTTTCGACAGTGCTGGCTAGCAGTCGAGACAAAGAGCTGATCTGTTCTAATTCACTATCAACAATGTCGGCGTTCTGTTTTACCGAGGCTTGCAGTTCTCGAGTGGCATTTTGATGTAAATAGTCGCTTTGCGAATCGAGAATTGATTGATTCGCCAGAAAGTAAGCGATCAGCAACGCGAGCTCGACCACGACCAAGGGCACGAGGCTCGTTCGCAAAAAAGCCCGCCAAATCCAACGGCGGAAATCAATGCTGGGCTTGATCTGGCTCATGAGGCGTTCCCTAACGTTCCGGCATTCCGAGCAGATAATATTATTGTGACATCATTCTTGGTCCGGTTTCTCAAAATGTCCAGCCCATTGAAGAAAAGTGGATAATTTAGTGTGCGATTGACCATGCACAAGTTCTAGGGGGTGAAAAGCTAGCTGCACTTTCCCCGCCCCAATTAGCTTTGAACTATCATCGCCTCAGCTCGCATATGGATACCGGCACGAATGGAGTCGATCATGACGCAGGAAACGCGGGAACACAGCGAACCCCGTTATCGGGAAATTTTCGAGCACTCGCTGGATATGATGTGCCTGTTAGAGGTCGGGCCGACGTTGGCGCTGACTTGTCTGGAGGCTAACCCCGCCCTGTATCGCCGACTTGCTCGTGCTCAGGACGAACTGATCGGTAAAGCCATCGGGGAAGTTCTAACACTCGAAGTGGCCAATATCGTGGAGGCGATCTGCTTACATTGCATCGATGTAGCTGGACCGATAGAACTCGATACCCAGTTACCGTGTAGCGCCCAGCCACTCTACGTGCATTTCAATCTCGTACCGTTGAAGGATGCTGCTGGTGCGCTTCGGCGAATTGTGTGTATTGCCCGCGATTTCACCGATCTTCGTGAGGTTCAACGTAAGGAGCGTGAGCGTCAGCAGGAAATTGGCACGTTGGTAGAAAACTCTCCCGATGGTATTGCTCGCCTTAGTACTGACCGCCGACTGTTGTATGTCAATCCGACACTTGAGCAGTGGCTGAATAAGGCCAAGGAAGACCTGTTGCAGCATTTGTTGGATGAGGTCTTATGGCCAGGTGCACAATCGCGCATGCTGATCGAGGCCATCGCCGAGGCAGTGGAGCGGGGACGCATTGTGGAGCACGAGTATGTGCGAAAGCGCTCCCGGCAGGAACAGTGGGTGTTCCAGATCAGTCTGGTACCTGAATGGGATATGCAAGGACGATTGACCAGTTTACTGGCGGTCATTCGGGACATTTCAATATTGCGCAACGCCCAGCGCAACCTAGCGTCGTCCAATGCCCAGTTGCATGATTTGCTGAGCAGCCGGGAGAATGCACGTGAAGAAGAGCGCAAATTTATCGCCAGAGAGATTCATGACGAACTAGGCCAGTACTTGACCGCAATCCGGATGGGTATATCGCTGCTCAGGTTCCAATATGGTGCGCAACTACCAGCTCTAGGAGAGCAGGTAGGCAACCTTTTGCAGCTTGCAGACAGAACGGTACAGGTAGTACGCAACGTTTCAAACTCCCTGCGCCCTTCAGCCTTGAACATGGGGCTGGCGGCCTCGCTGGAGTGGCTGACCGACGAGTTCACCCGTCAATGGTCGATGCCTTGCAGCCTCGACCTGCCAGCAGAATTGCCGATTCTGAATGATGCCGACGCTACGGCCGTATTCCGGGTTATCCAAGAGTCCCTGACCAATGTCGCCCGGCACGCCAACGCTTCGCGAGTGGATATTACGCTGACACATGAAAGCGGAAGCTGGTTGCTACAAATCGTTGATGATGGCCAAGGATTTGAACTAACTAATCTGGGAGGTAAGACCCTCGGGTTGTTCGGTATGCGCGAGCGCGCCCTCATGTTGGGTGGCAGCGCTGAAATATCCAGCATGCCAGGCAGCGGTACTACCGTACGGCTTT
Source organism: Pseudomonas sp. FG43 (assembly GCF_057809175.1). Taxonomy (NCBI): domain Bacteria; kingdom Pseudomonadati; phylum Pseudomonadota; class Gammaproteobacteria; order Pseudomonadales; family Pseudomonadaceae; genus Pseudomonas; species Pseudomonas sp. FG43. The sequence goes on along the minus strand of NZ_JBMDJL010000001.1, from coordinate 375,526 downwards.
GGATTCCCGATCACAGGAGTGCCTGATCATGATTCACTTACTGATAGCAGATGATCATCGGATCATGCGAGAGGGACTTAAACAATTGTTCGCTCTGGTCAAAGAGTTGGAGGTGGTGGCGGAGGCCGAGAATGCTGCTCAGGTCCTTGCTGGCTTGCGTACGCATCAGGTGGACGTATTGTTGCTGGACATGAGCATGCCTGGGGAGAGCGGCGAAAGTCTAATCGCGCGCATCCGTGCACATTATCCGCAATTGTCGATTCTGATCCTTACCATGCACAACGAGACCCACATCGCCCAGCGCGCCCTTCGCGCAGGAGCCTCAGGCTATCTGACCAAGGACCGCGACCCCGAGACCTTGCTGACTGCCATACGCAAGGTCGCTGCGGGTGGGCGCTATCTCGATCCGGTGGTGGCTGAGCAGATCGCCCTGCAAACCACTACATCCGGGTCGACAGCTCCCGGAGAGAGTCTTTCGGACCGTGAGCTCCAGATTTTACGCCTGCTGGCCCAAGGCTTTAGCGTCAACGAAATTGCACAACAGCTCATGATCAGCAACAAGACTGTGAGCACTCACAAAGCCCGGCTAATGGAAAAAATGAGTTTTCTCTCCAATACCGACTTAGTGCGTTATGCGATCAGTCAGGACTGGATCTGAAAAAATGAGGCAGGCCATGTAGGAAAATCCCTACACGCTTCGCGAATCCCTAACGCAAGATCAGCATTGTCTGATGGCTCATCGCCATAAATAGCGAGATATTGGTCGCAAGTCCCGATGAATGTTGTTTCTCCGGCCCGACCGAGGCTGAAGGACACTTCATAAAGGTGGAGTGCGCCATGAAAGTACTAATAGCCGATGACTCATCCATGTCTCGCAAGCTGGTCTTGCGCTCACTTCCCTTAGCACTGACCGAAGATATCCGTCAGGCCTGCAACGGTGCCGAAGTGATGGAGGCATACCATTCCGGGTTAGTGGAACTGCTGTTTCTCGATTTGACCATGCCTATCATGGATGGCTTCCAGACTCTTGAAGCTCTCAAGCGTGAAGACGCCAACGTCGTGGTAGTGGTGATCAGCGCAGATATCCAGCCTCAGGCCAGACAGCGAGTATTTGATCTGGGCGCTTCTGCATTCGTGGCCAAGCCGGTGACGGCTGAAGCTGTACTCAATGCTTTGCACATCATAGGGGTGCTGTGATGGAAAACCTGGCCGCGCTCACCGAAGACCAACGCGACGCATTGCAGGAACTGATGAATATTGCCATGGGACAGGCTGCAGAGCGCTTGGCACTACTGACCGATACCATCGTTACGCTCTCGGTTCCTTTCATTCACCCATTGGTGCAGGAACAGGACAACCTGTCGATTCCAGATCATCTGCGCAGCAGTTCCATGATAGTGACGCGACAGTCCTTTCTGGGCGAGTTGCGTGGGGAAGTGTTCGTTTGCTTTGGTGCCATGGGAGCCGATGAGCTGGCTGAACTACTGGGATATGACGGCGGTGGCCCAGAGCAACAGGAAGAGTTGATGCTTGATGTCACCAACATTCTCTCCGGTGCATGCATCAGCGGATTGGCCCGGCAGGTGGCAATCCAGGTGAGCTATGACGCACCTTCGATTTTAGTTCGTCGCGAAGAACCGCAGAACTGTCTCGAAGAGTTAAACCTGAATGAGCATCTGGCGATGGTGCTGGAAATCCGTTTCGAGGTTGAGGCTCATCAGTTTTCCTGTGACCTGCTGATTTGCATCACTGAACGTACTGCCGGGATCGTCGTTCGCGCGATTGATCGTCTGCTTGACGGGCTTTGAAAGGAGCATCTTCATGACAGAAAACAAGGCCATTTCCCGAGAAACTCTTGAGTCCATGCTCAAGGCCATCAACATGGGTGTGCTCTTGGTTGATAAGGAGTACAAGGTACTGTTCTCTAATCACTTCATGTCCATCAATAGCGGTCGCCCGGCTGAAGACTTGCTTGGACATACACTGTTTGAAGCATTCCCGGAGTTGCCGGAGCGCTGGACCAGGCAAAAGATCAACAGCGTCTTCACCCTGCAGAATTTCGCTTTCACCTCTTGGCAGCAGAGGCCGCACCTCTTCAATTTTGGCAGCACTCGGCCTATCAGCGGGTCGGTCAGGCACATGTATCAGAATTGCACATTCTTTCCGGTACAGGATGCCTATGGCAGCTCTCTTGGGGTTGGTCTGGCTATCAGCGATGCGACTGACACTGCGGCCCGCCAGTTGGAATTGGCGCAACTTAACGAGTTGCTGGAAGCGGAAAAGAGCGCCCAGGCACGCCTGATCGCGCGCCTTGAGGAAGCCCAGGCGCAGTTACTGCAATCCGAGAAAATGGCTGCGATAGGTCAACTCGCAGCTGGTGTGGCTCATGAGATCAATAATCCGATTGGTTTTGTATCTTCCAACGTCAATAGCCTGCGTGGTTACCTTGCTGATCTTTTCGCTCTGATTGATGCTTACGAGAGGGCTCGCGAAGAAGGCAATGCTCAGGACCACCATGAGCTTGCGATGCTGCGCGAAAAGACTGACTACAACTTTCTGCGTCAGGACATCGGTGATCTGTTGATCGAATCGGTCGACGGGCTTGACCGAGTCAATCGGATAGTAAAGGACCTGCGCGAGTTCTCCCACGTCGACAGCTGTGAATGGCAACTTGCTGATCTACACAAGGGGCTGGACAGTACCCTCAACGTCATCTGGAACGAGATCAAGTTCAAGGCGCAGGTTATCAAGTATTACGGCGACCTCGAACCTATAGAGTGTATGGGTTCTCAGATCAATCAGGTCTTCCTGAACCTGATCATCAATGCCAGTCATGCAGTTGGTAGCAATGGTGAAATCATCATCAACAGCGGCCGCGAAGGCAACGGCGTATTTATCGAAATTGCCGACAACGGCCATGGTATTCCGGCTGATATCCAGAACCGGATATTTGAACCGTTTTTCACCACCAAGCCCGTCGGGATGGGATCGGGTCTTGGCTTGTCGCTATCCTACAACATCGTCGCCAAACACCATGGAAAGCTCACAGTAGAAAGTGAGCCGGGCCGGGGGAGTTGTTTTCGAGTGTGGCTGCCTTTGCGCCAACCTCAGGTAGCGACTCCCTCCACCTCTGCCGTAGAAGGAAACTGATCATGAGCACGGTATCCGAGAGCGAAAAACGCTATACCGTTCTGTTGGTGGATGACGAAGAGAGCATTCTCAGCAGCCTGCGCCGTGTGCTACGTGGCAAACCGTATGACTTGCTGTTGGCGACCAGTGGCGGCCAGGCACTGGGTCTTTTCGAGCTCCACCATATCGACCTGATCGTCAGCGATGCGCGCATGCCGGGTATGGATGGGCCAACCCTGCTCAGCCAAGTGTATCAACGCGATCCTGAGTGCATGAATATTCTGCTGACCGGTTATGCCGACCTGAGCATGATCACCAAGGCGATCAATGAGGGGCACATTTTTCGCTATATCAGCAAACCCTGGAATGACGAGGAACTACGGCTCACGCTGGAACGGGCTCTGGAGATGCAGAGTGTTCGCCGTGATCGGGATAACTTGCTGGGACTTATCCGCGAGCAGAACAATACTTTGCGTGATCTCACTGACAGCCTTGAACGAAGGGGCAATGCGCGTACGGCAGAGTTGCAACAGACCGCAGAGATGCGAGATCTGGCTTACGACGAGTTGCGGCACAGCTACATAACTAGTACTGAAGCGTTTTCGCTCATGGTGAATCAGCGCCTCCCGCGCGTTCGCCAGATCAATCAACGAGTCATAGAAGTAGTTCGCGCCTACTGTGCCCACAATGCTTTCAGCGAGGCTGATACCCGTAACCTGTCTATGGCTGCGGCTTTGTACAACATCGGTAAGCTGGACTGGAGCGACCAGCTGTTGCAGGACGCCAACAATCTCATCCGTCATCATCAGGAACACTGGGATGGTAGCGGTTTCCCTGACCACCTCATGGGCCAGGCCATCCCTTTAGGCGCACGCGTCCTGAAGCTGGCGGTTGATTATGTGGAGCTGCAATGCGCACTAGTACTGGATCGCTACCTCACCTGTGACGAGGTACTGGTACATCTGCGCCACAATAAATCCCGGCTTTACGATCCCGGACTGATTGAGCCGTTTATCGAGGTTTGTACCCGTTATCTGCCGGAAAACTTTATCGATCCGTCGGTCAAGGTCATGGATGTGAGGCGTTTACAGCCCGATGGTGCTCGACCGTAATCTAAATGCAAGTAACGGAGTGTTGCTGAACGAAAGCAAGGTGTTGACGGCTTTGCTGATCGAAAAGCTGACGGCTTTTGAAACTGTAGAGAGTGGTTATTTCACGGTGTTTATTCGGGCTGATAATTAGGTCGAAACATCGGTGTTTGTACTTGATTTTTACCCGGTTCCGCTGGAGTGCAACCCATGGCTCAATCGATCCTGATCGTGAGTGACTCGTCTTCTCTCAGTCGAATGCTGAGTATCACCCTCAAGGGGGGCGGTTATGACGCGATAAACAGCTGCGAGCCTAGCGACGCTTTGGTTTGGCTAAGCAAGAACAAGGCGCATCTGATTCTGGTTGATATGGATATGGCGGCGATGGACGGGGTGGCCTTCGTGGAGGACGTCCGGTGCTTACCTGCCTGCAGATTCACTCCGGTTGTCATGCTTACAGCGGTAGTCGACGACGAGGTCCGTCGTCGTGGCCTGAATGCAGGTATCAAGCATTGGATCTCCAAGCCATTCCAGCCTCACCATCTGTTGGCGACGGTTTACGTCCAGATCCTTCTATAGAGAGGGCACTATTATGTGCGACGCTGATCGCCTCTTGCAGCGGATAGTCATCAAGGAGGGAGACCTGACTATGATAACGGCAATTGCTCAACAGGAGCTTTTGCTGGATTTGATCCCTATGGCCTGGGAAATAGAAATAGATTTAGGTGACGTCGTGGAAATAGATGCTGCTGGTGTACAGCTACTGATTGTTGCCAAGATTGAATCAAATCGCCTAGGGCGTCAGTTGCTGTTGAGCAACGCTAGCGAGGTCATGATCAACGCGTTGGAAATGCGTGGTTTGGGTCGTCTGTTAGACGCGGGTTCTTGAGTTGTAAAGCTATTTAGGTAACAAGTATCTGCCTGCAGATGGTGTAAAAAATATATAGGTATATATTATTAATTTTTATGGGTGAGGGTTTATAAATAAATTAAATAAAAATGCTAGTTGTGAGAAACGGGTGCAAGAAATGCCAAGATTTAGTTGCTTATCGGGTTGTGGTTTTTATGGAAAAAACTTGGCTTATCTCTCATCAAAGCAGTTGCCCATAAGGTAAACAATGCGGAGTAAAAGCCATGTTTTCATTTAATAAAAAAAACGAAATCCTGGGCTACCAAAAAAAAATCACGGAGCTTCAATGCCGTGGCTCATCCCTTGACAGATCGCTGGCAGTTATTCGTTTCAAGCCTGATGGACACGTCCTTGATGCAAGCGATCTTTTTCTGGATACCTTGGGTTACGCCCGTGAAGAGGTAATTGGTAAACATCATAGAACTTTCTGTGAGCCATCTTTTTATAACTCTAATGAATATAAAAAATTCTGGCAGACTTTAGCGAGTGGAGAATCACAAAAGGGGACGTTCAAAAGGGTTAAAAAAGATGGATCTTTTGTCTGGATAGAAGCAACGTACTTTCCCGTGAAAGATGAGGAAAATAAAACCATAGAGATCTGTAAGATTGCTGCAGATATTACTACTAAGCAGGAGCGCCTTTTGCTTCTTGACTCAGCATACACAGCTATCAGTCGATCAATGGCAGTTATTGAATTCTCTCCTGAAGGTGTGGTACTGACGGCAAATGAAAATTTTCTCAATGCTATGGGCTATCGGCTGAACGATATAAAAGGCCGACATCATAGAATGTTTTGCTTCGACGATTTTTATCAAAAAAATCCAAGTTTTTGGCAAAATCTAAAAAATGGAATTTTTTGTGGAGGTCAGTTTGAGCGTAAAAACTCATCAGGAAATACCATTTACCTTGAAGCAACCTACAATCCAGTAATTGATGGAAACGGCGAGGTAATAAAGATAATTAAATTCGCCACTGACGTAAGCACCCAAACGAACAAGTCTGAAGAAATCCGTAAGGCAGCAGAGCTTTCTTTTACTACTGCTGAGGAGACTTCACAAATTTCAATACGTGGAATTGAATCTCTGGGAAGTTCTATTGAGCTATCCCAGAAAACTGTAGATCTTATCAATAATGCGGTTGCTTTGATTAATGAGCTAAATAGCCAGGCTAAAGACATTGAAAAAATAGTCACGACTATTCAAAGTGTGGCAGAGCAGACTAATTTATTAGCGTTGAACGCCGCCATCGAAGCTGCTCGTGCCGGCGAAATGGGTCGAGGTTTCGCTGTTGTCGCCGATGAGGTTCGTCTACTCGCTGCTCGTACCAGCCGCGCCACAGTGGAGATTCAAAGCGTAGTTACTGAAAATGGGAAGCTGACTCAACAACTCAACGTCAACATGAATAGCATTGCTACTAGCGCAGACGAGAACAACGATCAGATTGTATCAGTTACAACTATAATGCGCGAGATAAGTAACGGTGCTGACCATGTTGCACGTACAGTATCGACGCTGTTTAAGGAAAACCGTTAACTTTTGTTCTACAGAGATAGCATGATCGAAAACAAAAGCTGTCTCGACTACAGAGACGGCTTTTTTAACTGTCAGAATTTTTACTCTTTCAAATGCGGTATTTCGTCTACCCTTGACTTGCTGGATACAGCATCACTTTTCGTTTTTGTGGCTACACCATTACTAACCATAGTCTGGTTTTTCGCCATCAGTGGTTGAGGCTTAGTAAGGGACCAGCAAAAACACCTTTGCCGACGCTGCGGGCGAGTGAGATTGAGCAGTTATTGCCGCATAGGTGGGTAACCACGTTAGATTTGTAATCCTTACCATGTGTGGGCGGGCATCATTCGCAGTCCCCGCTGGACCGGCATCAGTCACGTAAACGGATGTCCATCCATAGACCTCTGCTTCCAGCACCAAAAAATAACCATCCGTCGCCTTCACAGATGAGACCTACCTGCGCGCCCTCAAAGTTCTCGACTCCCGCCATATGGGCTGTTGCCGTAACCAGGCAACTTGCCGAGCGCGTTGCTTTCGATTGCTTCAATTATGCCTGATGCCGCTTTGGTCCGGGCCAAAAGTCCGGCTAGGAAACAGAAAAACCAAGGCAACGATTGCGATTATCGTGAGCAGAGTGAGACCAGCGACACTGTAGGTCACCAACATGGAAAGAACTTTGGCTGCCGCCTTATGCATGAGCTGGAGCGCTTTTTCGAGCAGGATGCAGATCAGAATCAGCGGAAGGATGAACATCACTCCACCCGCCACCGTTGTATTCACGAACCTGAGCATCACCCAATCTTCTTTCAGGTCCATTCGCCGCGTACCGAAAAATTCAGCTAGCTCGTGGCGGTCGTCGTACAACCATCGCAGTGGTCAAACAGATGTCTGGTTTATTTTTCGTATGTGTTTGGGAGCCAAATTCCACCAGCGCGCTAAGCCGATATACACCCAGTTTGGGTTTAGCTGGCCGCTACTTACCTTGACTCGCCCAAAAACAAAGGTCGATAACAGTCCGAGTCTGTCAGACTGGTTCGACCTACAATGCCCTTGTTATAGATCATTTCAGTGGACAAACGTAAGCGTCTGCCAAAGTCACCTTGCATGACTCAGGCAGGCGTCCACCGATGCGGCAATAGCTGCTCGATCTCACTCGCCCGCTGCGTCGGTAGCCGCGTTAGCACGTCTTTGAGATAGGCATACGGGTCATGCCCATTCATACGTGCCGACTGGATCAGACTCATGATCGCCGCCGCCCGTTTTCCGCTGCGCAGCGACTCGGCAAATAACCAGTTGGAACGTCCAAGTGCCCACGGACGAATCTGATTTTCGACCGGATTGTTATGTACGCCCTGATAAGGCGTATGAGTTCAGTGGGTGCGAATTGTCGTTTATGTTTGCGACAGGTTTAATTCTCTAGAGCATTCGGCATGACCGGCTTTTTGGGAGGTTGCGACAGTTTTGTGATATTTCGCAAACGAGCTGGACGCCGCGAAAAGCGAGGGCCTTCTGCGACAGCTTTAATTCTCAAAAATCAGCCTCAGTTCCGCCAATCTCGGATAAGCATCAATTTAACGGGGAATTGGTTTCTGGCTTAGGAGGGGCAAGTCGAATGTCTCTCCCCAACCGCTGCGGTTCGATGAAGACTGGCCATAGACCTTTTCTGTCGAGGTGGGCTAGGGTAGCCAAAAGATAGCTTTTTGCCATATGTTTAGCATCTATAGGGCACCTTTCGGTAGATCTGAGCCTAATTGGGCTGTCAATACACCCACGCAAGCCATTCCGGATGTCGTGATGTAGGGACCAAAAAAGTGGCGAAAAAAAGCAAGCCTCGAAAGGCTTGATCCCCAGGCGGATGGTTTGGTGGTTAACGTATTGACTCTTCTCAGCACCGATATTTAAATTTATAATGAGGAAGAGTATGGGTAATAAAGAGCAAAATCTTAAGGCTGGAGAGGAAAAGAAAAATAATGGTTTTCCCACAGAGCTAATTACTGAGCCTCAACTAAGTCTTAGCCTTGACAAGTTTTTTTCCCACCTGCTTCATATAGAAGCAAAAGATGTGACCCTCAAATGGGTATTTGATCATGTCAGGAACTATATTATATGCGGCGTAGTATTGTGGGGTGGTGTTGGTGCGTTTAGCTTACCAAAGCATAGCTACATAGACGTTTTTACACATGGCATTGGTGGCGTCGTCCTGATTGTTAGTTTATTGGTGTTTTTTGCGCTCAATTTACTTCATGGTATTGTGGGGGTTTCAAAAATTCGTAATTTGGGGGCTATTGGAAAATTTACTTACCTAATTTCCTGTTTGCTAGTCTTGTTTGCGGCACAGATATTATACCTGACGGCAAAGTCATCATAAGGCTTCAAATTTTGATGATTATACGCTTCTAGCATTTAGTAGGTAATATCGCCGCTTTCGTTAATTCTCGCACCCGCCATAGGCTTTCCAGCTAACAAAGTCAAAAGGGGGGACTGAAATGAGGCTGCCTCTGCAGGCGTTCGTAGGACGTTGCGTCGCATGTACGAATCTGGCTCCAGTGCATATCGTCCTTCGCTCATACGTTCAAGCAACCTTGAGCCTCCGCTAGGTGGCCTCTGCGACATATCTCGAGGTACGAATGGCGAGACGCGTTGGATCACATACGTTTTACCGGTTCTCCAGCACCTGGACTGGGGCCACGTCAATGATGCCCAACGGCCAAATACTGCATGGCTAGCATCGCCAGCCTGAACCTTACTCAAGGGCAAAAAACACCGTTGATGAAAACCATACTTGGAAAACTACGTCTGTTCGAAGAGCGCATTTATTCTGTGAGTCTAGTAGGCTTTTCTCATCTTTTCTGTAAATTCCACGCTCGGTGCTCACAGATAAGATGATTTCATACCCGCGTTTACTGCGCATCACTAATCATCTATTTTGTAAAACTACACAACCTTTGTCGCAGGCTGGTGGGTGTTGGCTCTTCTGCTGATCGGCTTTTTCGTGACTGAACCACTGGGCATACCGATCAGCGTCATTGCAGCGGTGTGTGCGCTCATCCTCTACGTGATAGCGGCTCGCGGCCACGCCATCGACACCGGAAAGGTGCTTAAGGGCGCACCTTGGCAGGTGGTGATCTTTTCGCTGGGCATGTACTTGGTCGTCTACGGGCTCAAGAATGCCGGGCTCACCGATCACATCTCACAGATCCTGAATACCTTCGCTGGCCATGGCATCTGGGGCGCCTCCCTTGGCACCGGGCTGCTCACAGCGTTGCTGTCGTCGATCATGAACAACATGCCCACAGTGTTGGTCGGCGCCTTGTCCATTCACGGGGCAGAGGCGCAGGGCGTGGTTCAGCAAGCCATGGTGTACGCGAACATCATCGGTTGCGACCTGGGGCCGAAGATCACGCCCATTGGCAGTTTGGCGACACTGCTCTGGCTACATGTCCTCGCCAAAAAGAACATCACTATCACCTGGGGTTACTACTTCAAGACCGGGATCGTGCTGACTCTACCCATCCTGATTGTCACGCTCTGCGCCCTGGCGCTACGACTCAGTATCTAAATCCATGAGGCACTCCATGAAAGTCCTGTTCATGTGCACCCACAACAGCTGTCGCAGCATCCTGTCCGAGGCAGTGTTCAATCATCTGGCTCCGGCTGGAATCGAGGCGGTCAGCTCGGGCAGCTTCCCAAGTGGTCGCGTAAACCCGCGAGCCTTGCAGACACTTCAAAGTGCCGGCATCTCCACGGAGGGTCTGAGTAGCAAATCCTCTGACGCCTTTGAAGGTTCGCCACCCGATATCGTAATTACGGTCTGTGACCGGGCAGCCGGTGAAGCTTGCCCAGTATTTTTCGGGCCCGCGCTGAAAGCGCACTGGGGGCTGTCCGACCCTTCCGAAATGACGGCATCAGAGGCTGAAATCACAACTGCATTTGAGTCGACCCTGGTGAAGATCCAGGAGAGAGTAGGCGTATTTCTGAGCCTGCCTCTGAGCACGATGAGAGCTGACGAACTGAAAGCTGAATTGAATCGCATCGGCACGCTTTAGGCCGACAGTCCGGGCTCGGTTACCAAAGAGCCCGAAGGAGTTTTTTATGCAAGACACACTACCCAACGTACAGGCCGATCTGATCGACATACCGTCGCTGGAGCGACTGGCGACCAGTACCCCGTCAACGCACAAGCCGCGCATCCTGTTGCTCTACGGATCGACCCGAGAGCGCTCGTTCAGTCGGTTGGTCACTCAGGAAGCTGCACGCCTGCTTGAAGAGTTTGGCGCCGAAACCCGGATCTTCGATCCGTCAGGTCTGCCACTCCCGGACGATGCGCCTGATAGCCATCCGAAGGTGCTGGAGCTGCGTGAGTTGATGCAATGGTCAGAGGGCCAAGTCTGGTGCTCGCCCGAGCGTCACGGCGCCATGAGTGCAGTATTCAAGGCCCAGATTGATTGGGTGCCGCTTGCAATTGGTGCGGTACGGCCAACACAAGGGAAAACCCTGGCAGTGATGCAGGTCTGCGGTGGTTCTCAGTCGTTCAACGTGGTTAATCAGTTACGCGTTCTTGGGCGCTGGATGCGGATGTTCACCATCCCGAATCAATCCTCGGTCGCCAAGGCGTTCACTGAGTTCGATGACTCCGGTCGGATGAAGCCTTCGTCCTACTACGACCGTCTGGTGGACGTGATGGAGGAGCTGATGAAATTCACGATCCTGTTGCGGGATCGCCAGGACTATCTGGTGGATCGCTACTCAGAGCGTAAAGAGTCAGCGGCAGAGCTATCGCAGAGAGTTAACCAGCGCTCTATCTAATCCAACTCCAAAGGGAGCAATCGCCATGAGCGAGATCACGATCTACCACAACCCTCAGTGCGGGACGTCACGTAACACATTGGGACTGATCGGTAACAGCGGAGAGGAACCCACGGTAATCGAATACCTGAAGACCCCGCCTGACCGCGACACGCTGGTAGGTTTAATCAACGCCATGGGTACTGGGGTACGTGCATTGCTCCGTATCAAAGGTACGCCTTATGAGGAGCTGGGGCTGGCCAATTCCGAGCTGACCGATGACCAGCTTATCGATGCAATGATGGCGCATCCGATTCTGATCAATCGTCCAATCGTCGTTACACCACTAGGAACGCGGCTGTGTCGCCCCTCAGAGGAAGTCCTCGATCTGTTGCCGCAAAAGCAGCTCGGGAGATTTGCCAAGGAGGATGGCCAACTGCTTGTTGATGATGACGGCAACAGGGTTTGACGAGTCCTGCAGCGTTGCAGTGACCGGTCATGGCCGATTTCTGCCCGTGACCGCTGCCAACTTTGAGCCGAGCGCCGTCGGTTCCTCATTCATGGACGTGGGATATTCCCAACGCCCTTATAGTCGAGATGAGTGGTTGCTTGAGCTATCGTATTCGGACCATCCCAGCCACACCCTCACCCGTTACAGCCGTGACCAGAGCTTCTCGATCATTCGTGCCCAGCGGTCGTTCATCCTGGTAATGGCGGTAGGGTCAATCGTTGATACCTTCATTGGCGGCCAACTGCTCGGCCTTATTCCCACCAACTACTTGCTGCCACTGCTCGCCGCAATCTTGCTGATCTCCTCAGTGAAGGTATGGCGGCACAGCTGAGGCCCCTAGTATTGAGGTGCCAAGCAGCCTCCGGTTGGCGGGCCCTGGATCTGTAAACTATTAGCTCGAAAACCCTCGTTTGTGGCTTTTCTGATCTCGTTTTAGGTAGAAAAGTCAGCTATTTTCAAAGAGATGCCGTCTTTGTTTACAGATTTGGTCGGCATAATGGCAGAACCCGGCCGGGTAGTCGTAGTGCGCATGATGGGTGCCGCCTGCAAGATGGCAGGCCAGGCCATGCTTGAGCGCCTGTTCTGCGGTCAGCAGAGAACCGCCCACTGCACGAATGGTGCGTCGGGCCAGATCTTCGCTCCAGGGCAGGCCCAGCCGGCGTTGGTCCTCGCGTGACAGCTCTCCGCTGAGGTAGCGCTGGATATAAGAAGGGTCATGAGCCAGTGCCAGAATGTCGGCCGGGCACAGTTCCGGGCGCAGAAGCTGGGTGTCCAGGACCAGGCCGCTGTCGACCAGGTGATCGCGCAGCAGGCGGAACTTGTCCATGGGGAAGCGATGGTCAGCCGGGAAGTTCGGGCTGTAGTCATCATGATAGATAAGCGGCAGGGACATTTTACGTCCGGTCTGGGGTCGAAGCCGGATAGTGCCAGTAATGCAGGCCGTCGCACAGCAACCTTGAGCGTCGACAGGCTACACTGGCGCAATCATTTGCGTGGTTACAGGGAGGAATCGATGGAGCCGATACTCAAACTCGATAGCGCACGGCTGCTGATGCGGCAATGGCGTGATGATGACCTGCCCACATTTGCCGCCATGTGCGCGGACCCGCAGGTCATGCGCTACTTCCCCGAGCCCATGAGCCGTCTTGAAAGTGCTGCCATGATCGGGCGCGTGCGCGGTCATTTTGCTGAACTGGGCTTTGGCCTCTGGGCTCTTGAGCGCAAGGACAACGGGGCTTTTATCGGTTTTACCGGGCTTGGAGTGGTGGGCTTCGATGCGCATTTCACGCCTGCGGTGGAAATCGGCTGGCGTCTGGCGCGTGAGCATTGGGGGCTGGGCTTTGCCAGCGAGGCGGCCTGGACCGTTCTGGGCTGTGGTTTCGAGCGCCTGGGGCTTGAGGAAATCGTGTCGTTCACGGCGGTGAGCAACGAACCATCGCAGAAAGTGATGCAAGCCATCGGCATGCAGAACAATCCGCCCGATAACTTCGAGCATCCCGGTTTACCTGACGGGCACCCGCTCAAACCTCATGTGCTGTACCGAATAAACCGTGAACAGTGGCTCAACACGCTCAAACCTTGATTCAGCCAGTCGCGTTAAATTCTGTATCATTTCAACCCTGCCGCGCAGGCCTTGCGTGTGCGGGTATGTTTTGTGCGAGGAGTCGTGAATGAGCCAAGTGTTGGATGATCTGGTCGAGCTGCTGACGCTGGAACCTATCGAGGAGAACCTTTTTCGCGGTCGCAGCCAGGACCTTGGCTTTCGCCAACTGTTCGGTGGGCAGGTGCTGGGCCAGTCGCTGTCGGCCGCCAGCCAGACGGTGGAAGAAGACCGCCATGTTCATTCCCTCCACGGCTACTTCCTGCGTCCTGGCGATGCCGCCTTGCCTGTGGTCTATCAGGTTGACCGTGTCCGTGACGGCGGCAGCTTCAGCACCCGCCGCGTGACGGCGATCCAGAAGGGCAAGCCGATCTTCACGTGCAGCGCATCGTTCCAGTATGACGAAGAGGGATTCGAGCATCAGACCACGATGCCGCAGATCGCCGGTCCGGAAAACCTGCCATCGGAGCTGGAGCTGCTGACTCAGCGTGCGCACTTGATCCCCGAGGCGATGCGCGACAAGTTTCTGTGCCCCAAGCCTATTCAGTTTCGCCCGGTAACCGCCGAAGACCCTTACAATCCCAAGCCCGGCGAACCGGTCAAATACGTCTGGTTCCGTGCCGATGGCACCTTGAAGGATGTGCCGGCGCTGCATAAATACATGCTGGCCTATGCCTCGGACTTCAACTTGCTGACCACTTCCTTGCTGCCTCATGGCAAGACGGTCTGGCAGCGTGACATGCAGGTCGCCAGCCTGGATCACTCGTTGTGGTTCCATAGCGACCTGCGCGCCGATGAGTGGTTGCTGTATGCAATGGACAGCCCATGGGCAGGCAACTCCCGAGGTTTCTCTCGCGGCAGTATCTTCAACCGCGCCGGGCAACTGGTCGCGTCGGTCAGCCAGGAAGGGCTGATTCGCCATCGCAAGGACTGGTCATGAGCCTCAAGCATATTCAGAACTGGGTGTTCGACATGGACGGCACCCTGACGATTTCCGTACATGACTTCCCGGCTATCAGGCGAGCACTGGAGATCCCGCTGGAAGACGACATTCTCGGACATCTGGCGGCATTGCCTGCCGATGTCTGCGCGGCCAAACATGCATGGCTGTTGGAGCATGAGCGCGAGCTGGCGCTGGCCTCACGGCCGGCGACAGGGGCTGTCGAGCTGGTACGGGAGCTGGCCGGGCGCGGCTATCGTCTTGGCATTCTGACCCGCAACGCCCGTGAACTGGCCTACATCACGCTGGAAGCCATCGGGCTGGCGGACTGCTTTGCGCAAGAGGATGTACTGGGGCGAGACGAAGCGACGCCAAAACCGAACCCCGCCGGTCTGCTCAAGCTGGCTGGTGCATGGGACGTTGACCCTGCGCAGATGGTCATGATCGGCGATTACCGTCATGACCTGGACTGTGGCCGGGCGGCAGGCGCAAAGACGGTGCTGGTCAACCTGCCTGAAAATCCGTGGCCGGAGCTGGCTGACTGGCATGTCGCCGATTGTGTGGCATTGCGGGGGATGCTGGATCAGTGATCTTCGCGGATGAGCGGCGCACCGCTCATCCGCGAACGCTGCGCAATCAGAACGGTTTGAACAAAACCGCCTGTCCTTCAGGCGAAGTAAAGATCCCGTCACCGCTGTGTCCGACTTTCGGCACGATGACCAGATGCTGGTTCAGCCCTTCCGGGTGACGTTTTTGCAGGTACTTGAAGTAGTTCTGCCCGCGAGTCAGCCTGTTCGGGCCCTGTGCCTCGGCGGCGCAGGTCTTGTCCAGCGCCGGATGATTGAGGTCAGTGTCCAGTTCGCCCAGCAGATAGGTGATATCGCGTTTCACATAGGCCTTTTCGATGTCCACAGGCTTTTCCTTGCCTGAATAGAACGGCATTTTCTTCAGCCCGTACTTCCAGTCGTCAAAATTGGGGCAGCTTTGCGCCGAAACCGTTTCAGGACGCTCGGCATCGAAATAGGCATAGGAAGACGGGTTGGCGATCACGTAGCGCAGTTTCACGCCTTCACGGTTGAGCAACGCATCTTCCTTGCCGCCAATCATCGCGTAACGCTGCACCACCTGGGCACCCCCGGAATGCCCGGCGATGACGATTTCCTTGAGGTTGGGGAACAGCTTGCTGTCGCTCAGGCGCTTGAGGATATGGTCAATGACGATAAACGAACTGATCGGTTTGGGATCGACGGCCGTGGCACCTTCCATCCAGCTGTTCTGGCGCCAGCGCAGGATCGAGTCGGACAAGTGGTGGGCAACGATATCCTTCTCGTCCAGAAACTGCGGAGCGATCAGCAGGGTCTTGCTGCGCTCCTTGGACTGGTTGGCTGCCCGCTCGATGCTGCGCAGGTAGGTCTGCGCATTGCGCAGGCGACCATGCAGCACGATCACGACGCGCTCGATCCGGGGTTTGGGATGAACCCATTCCTGACTCAGGCCCAGTGTGGCCTGGCTGCCATTGATGGTCAGGCGATCCGGGCTGATCGATTTTACCGCTTGATCCTCGGCATGAGCGCCGAGGCTCGCAAAGGCAGTGCTTAACAACAGGACCAGAAGCGGTTTAATCATGTGCTCAGAGACTCTTGGCGGCGAATGTATCGCATTGGTTGATGTGGCCTTGTGCAAAACCGGTCTTGAACCAGCGTACTCGCTGGGCGGACGTTCCATGGGTGAAGGAATCCGGTACGACCCGGCCACGGCCTTGCTGCTGCAAGCGATCATCGCCAATGGCGTTTGCCGCATTCAGTGCCTCTTCAATATCACCCGGCTCAAGCCAGTTCAAACGCTTTTGTGCGTTGTAGGCCCAAACCCCCGCAAGACAGTCGGCCTGCAACTCCTGGCGGACCAGCAGGCCGTTGTTGCCTTCCATGCGCTGACCTTGTTGGCGAGCCGCCTGGACCTTGGCTGAAATGCCCAGCAGGGTCTGCACATGATGGCCTACTTCATGGGCGATGACGTAAGCCTGGGCGAAATCTCCGGCGGCTGAAAAGCGCTGGGACATCTCGCGGAAAAACTCCAGGTCCAGATAAACCTGCTGATCGGCCGGGCAGTAGAAAGGGCCTGTGGCAGAGGTCGCAAAACCGCACGCCGAGTTTACCTGACCGCGGAACAGCACCAGAACCGGGTCCTTGTACTGGCGACCGTTCTGAGCGAACACGGCGCGCCAGGTATCTTCGGTGTCGCCAAGAATGCTGCGCACAAACTCGGTCTGCTGATCGTTGGCGGGCGGTGCCTGTCGGGTCTGCGGGCTGACTTGAGGGGATTGTTGCGTCATTTCCCCGGTGAGTTGCCCGAGGATCTGCATCGGGTCCTGGCCAGTCAGCAAACCGAAGGCGACGATAATCACCACGCCGCCCAGGCTGAGGCCCTTGCCACCGATGCGCATGCCGCCACCGCCGCTACTGCCATCGCGGGCATCGACTACGTTGTCGCTGCGTCGGCCTTTTTTCCACAGCATTCTGGAAGTCCTCCGCTGAACTCTAGAGAGTGTTGCTGGTGATACGTCACTCCGCCAGTCCGGCCGTCCAACTGTATGGACTCATCGGGTGTCACACCGGTTTTGCCCGTTGCTCGTTCTCTACAGGCGGCGACGCATCGGCAAAGTGATTCACTCGCCGCAAGCTTTTGAAGCCGACCATCCAGGCACCGACGACACCCAGCGTACACAGACCACCCATGATCGCAGCGGGGATCGGGCCGATCAGGGACGCGCTGGTGCCTGCGCGGAACTCACCCAGCTCGTTGGATGAGCCGATAAACAGCATGTTGACCGCATTGACCCGACCGCGCATGGCATCCGGTGTCGAGAACTGCACCAGAGCCGAACGAATATAGACGCTGACCATGTCCGCGGCCCCGGCAATCAGCAGGGCAAGACAGGACAGCCAGAAGAGGGTAGAGAGGGCAAATACCAGATTCGCCACGCCGAACACACCTACCGCCAGGAACATGGTCATGCCGACATTGCGATCCAGAGGCCGCATGCTCAGGTAAACCCCGGTGGCCAGTTCGCCCAGGCTCATGGCGGCGCGCAGCGCACCCAGCCCTTGCGGCCCCAGATGCAGGACTTCATGGGCGTAGATCGGCAGCAGTGCTACCACGCCACCCAGCAAGACCGCGAACAGGTCCAGAGAAATGGTGCCCAGAATGATCGGGCGCGAGCGAATGAAGGCAATGCCTGCGGTAAAGCGCTGCCAGGCTCCGTCGCCCAGATCCACAGGTTTGCCCGCGAAGGGAGTTGCGACGCGGCTCAGGCACAGAATGCCGACCAGAAACGAAACCACGCAGGTCGAATACGTCAGTTCTGCGCCGCCCAGCGCATACAGCCCCCCACCGATCAATGGCCCGGCCACGGTGGAGCAGCGCATGATGACGCTGTTGGTGGCGATGGCCGAGGCGAGTTTTTCACGTGGCACGATCTGTGGTAGCAGGCTTTGCAGTGCAGGCCCGGTGAATGCACGGGCGCAGCCATAGAGCACCAGGGCGCCGTAGATCAGGCGCAGGTCTTGCAGCTTGAGCGCTGAAAACAGTAAGAGGATCAGCCCGCACAGCGCCTGCACCGCCCAGCTTATGCTCAGGATCAGCTTGCGGTTGTAGCGATCGATCAGATCCCCGGCCGGCATGAGCAGCAGCAACATGGGGATGAACTGGGCAAGACCCACATAGGCCAGCGCCATCGGCTCGCGGGTCATGTCATAGACCTGCCAGGCCACGACTATGGCCTGGATCTGCATGGCGAAGACCGCCAACAGCCGTGCAAGGATGAAATTGATGAAGCCTGGCTCGCGGGACAGTTTGACTGATGAGGCGGGGGATTCAGAACTCAAGACAGATATCCATCGAAGCGGTGAATACGCGGGTGGCGTTATACCTTAGCCGATGGAGCGCTACACATGAAGTAACTAAATAGTTTTGTGTGGTGTTGTTCGCGAATGAATTCGTTCCTGCAAGGTGTGAGCGAATTCATTCGCGAAAGGGCAGTCAACGCCTGACCAGCAAAACCCCTGATTCCATATGGTGCGTATAAGGAAACTGGTCGAACAGCGCGCAACGCTCGATCCGGTGCGTGTCGTGCAATTGGGCGATGTTGGCGGCCAGGGTTTCCGGGTTGCAGGAAATGTACAGGATGCGCTCGAAACGGCGGGTCAACTCGCAGGTGTCCGGGTCCATGCCTGCGCGTGGCGGGTCGACGAACACGTTGGCGAACTCATAGCTCTTCAGGTCCACGCCCTGCAGACGGCGAAAAGGCCGTACGTCATTCAACGCCTGGGTCAGCTCTTCGGCGGAGAGGCGCACCAGCGTGACGTTATCCACCGAGTTATCATCCAGGTTGCTCAGCGCGGCATTCACCGAGGTCTTGCTGATTTCGGTCGCCAGTACCTTGCGCACGCGGGTGGCCAGCGGCAGGGTGAAGTTGCCGTTGCCGCAATACAGCTCCAGCAAATCGTCATCACGCTCGCCCAGCGCGTCATAAGCCCAGTTGAGCATTTTCTGGTTCACCGTGCCGTTTGGCTGGGTGAACGCGCCTTCAGGTTGGCGATAGCTGAACGTGCGACCGGCGACTTCCAGTTTTTCGGTCACATAATCGTGGCCGATCACCAGACGCTGGCCTTTGGAGCGGCCGATCAGGCTGACATTCAGCTCTGCCGCCAATGCCTGTGCTTCGACTTGCCATTCATCGTCCAGAGGGCGGTGGTAGCACATGGTAATCATGGCGTCCCCGGCCAGGGTGGTCAGGAAGTCCACCTGAAACAACTTGTGGTTCAGCGTCGGGCTGGCCTCCCAGCGCTCGCGCAGAACAGGCATCAACGCATTGATACGTTCGCTGGCGATGGGCAGGCCTTCGAGCAGGATCGGCGTCTTGTTGTCGCCGGGGGCGAACATCGCGTAATAGCGCTTCTGGTCTTCGCGCCACAGGCGAAACTCGGCACGCAGGCGGTAATGCTCGCGCGGCGAGTCGAATATCTGCGGCTCGGGTGCGTCGAAGGGAGCCAGCAGCTCACGCAACCGGACGGCTTTTTCTTCGAGCTGACGGTCGTAGCTCGCGGGATCGAAAGGAACACTCATGCGTTGAACCAGCCCAGCTTGATCACGAACAGAATCGACAGGATCACCAGCGCCGAGTTCAGCTCGCGCCCGCGTCCCGAAAGCAGCTTGATTGCTGTCCAGGAAATGAAGCCAAAGGCGATGCCGTTGGCGATGGAGTAAGTGAAAGGCATGGCCAGGGCGGTAATCACCACGGGGGCCGCGACAGTGAGGTCGTCCCAGTCGATTTCAGCCATGCCGGACGCCATCAGCACTGCGACGAACAGCAATGCCGGTGCCGTGGCGAAAGCAGGCACGCTGCTGGCCAGTGGCGCGAAGAACAATGCCAGCAGGAACAGTACCGAGACGACGATGGCGGTCAGGCCTGTACGGCCACCGGCGCTGACACCTGCTGCGGATTCGATGTAGCTGGTCGTGGTCGATGTGCCCAGCAGCGAGCCGGCCATGGCCGCGGTACTGTCTGCGATCAGCGCACGGCCCATCTTTGGCATGTGCCCGTCCTTGCCCATCAGCCCGGCGCGTTTGGCGACGCCGATCAGCGTGCCGGAGTTATCGAAGATATCCACGAACAGGAAGGCGAAGATGATGCTGACCAGGCCCACGTCCAGCGCGCCCATGATGTCCAGTTGCAGGAAGGTCGGAGCCAGGGAAGGTGGCATCGACACGACGCCGCCGAACGGTGTGAAGCCCAGCGCAATGGACGCGAGGGTAGTGACCAGAATGCCGATCAGGACTGCGCCGCGCACCTTGAGCTGATCCAGCGCAACGATCAGGAAGAAGCCCAGGGTCGCCAGAACCGGAGCCGGTTGTTTCAGGTCGCCCATGCCGATCATGGTGGCCGGGTTGCTGACCACGATGCCGGCGTTATGCAGGGCGATCAGTGCCAGGAACAGGCCAATCCCTGCTGCAATCGCCGAGCGCAGGGGCAGGGGAATGCTGTTGATGATCCATTCGCGAATCCGGAACAGCGACAGCAGGAAGAACATCACCGCCGAAATGAAGACCGCACCCAGCGCGACCTGCCAGGTATGGCCCATGTGCAGGACCACGGTGTAGGTGAAGAAGGCGTTCAGGCCCATGCCCGGCGCAAGGGCGATCGGGTAGTTGGCGATCAGGCCCATCACGGCCGAACCAATGGCCGCGGCCAGACAGGTCGCGACGAACAGCGCGCCCTTGTCCATGCCGGTTTCGCCAAGAATGCTCGGGTTGACGAACAGGATGTAAGCCATGGCCAGGAAGGTCGTGACGCCCGCGAGAATCTCGGTCCTCACGTTGGTGTTGTGTGCCTTGAGTTGAAACAGCCTTTCCAGCATGTCTGGCTCTCCGTAACGCGGCCCGCGTCGTGAATGATTCGACTCCAGAAGCAAAGCACAGGCTGACGCAGCAGCCCGCCATTTTTGCGAGTCGGAAAAAGCCGCGCATCATACCAGCAGGTTGCGGCTGTTGCTGCTCTGTGAATGGCTCCATCCCGCCCCGCACGCCATGTGTGGGCGAATTCATCCGCGAAAACGCCGCGCACTCGGGGTGAGGCAACTCGCCACGCGGCAAAAGACCACACAACCTGCGGGTCTGAATGGGACTACTCTTTTAACGTCGGTTGACCTGCATCATTGCCCTTGCGCATGAAATGTGAACCGAAAGCATGAAACCAGCATCGAGATACTCATCAGAAGACTTCCGATGCGCCGGACTCCATGACCGTGGGGCAATCGCCGATGGCTTGCTGCCAAAGGCCGGTATCACCTGAATAGAGGAAGAATCATGTTCGGTTTGGAGGCACTAGACCTTGCCCGCATCCAGTTCGCATTCACGATTTCGTTCCACATCCTGTTTCCTGCCATCACCATTGGTCTGGCAAGTTACCTGGCTGTGCTCGAAGGGTTGTGGCTGAAGACCAACAACGACATTTACCGCGATCTCTACCATTTCTGGTCGAAGATATTTGCCGTCAACTTCGGCATGGGTGTTGTTTCGGGGCTGGTCATGGCTTATCAGTTCGGCACCAACTGGAGCCGCTTCTCCGACTTTGCCGGTGCGGTTACCGGACCGCTGCTGACCTATGAGGTCTTGACGGCGTTCTTCCTCGAAGCGGGGTTCCTCGGCGTGATGCTGTTCGGCTGGAACCGTGTCGGCCGTAACCTGCACTTCTTTTCGACGGTCATGGTCGCCATCGGCACCCTGATCTCGACCTTCTGGATTCTGTCGTCCAACAGCTGGATGCAGACGCCACAAGGTTTTGAAATCATCGACGGTCGCGTGATCCCTACCGACTGGTTTGCGGTGGTCTTCAACCCGTCCTTCCCGTATCGCCTGGCGCACATGTCGATTGCCGCGTTCGTGGCGACCGCGTTCTTCGTCGGCTCTTCGGCGGCCTGGCACCTGCTGCGCGGTCGCGATACGCCTCAGGTCCGCAAGATGCTGTCGATGGCCATGTGGATGGCTTTGCTGGTCGCGCCGTTGCAGGCTGTGGTCGGTGACTTCCATGGTTTGAACACGCTCAAGCATCAACCGGCGAAAATCGCCGCCATCGAAGGTCACTGGGAGAACGTCGGTGACGAGCCAACGCCTCTGATCCTGTTCGGCTGGCCCGACATGAAGGAAGAGCGGACCAAATATGCCGTTGAAATTCCGTATCTGGGCAGCCTGATCCTGACCCACAGCCTGGACAAGCAAGTCCCGGCGCTCAAGGAGTTCAAGCCTGAGGACCGGCCGAATTCGACCATTGTGTTCTGGTCGTTCCGAATCATGGTCGGCCTGGGTTTCCTGATGATCTTTACCGGTTTGTGGAGCCTCTGGCTGCGTAAGCGCGATGCGCTTTATAGCAACCGTCCTTTCCTGTACCTGACCTTGTGGATGGGGCCATCGGGGCTGATCGCGATCCTGGCTGGCTGGTTCACCACTGAAATCGGTCGTCAGCCCTGGGTCGTCTACGGCCTGATGCGCACGGCGGATGCATCGTCCGGGCACAGCGTCACGCAAATGAGCATCACCCTGGTCTTGTTTGTGGTTGTCTACTTCCTGCTGTTTGGCGCCGGCCTCGGTTACATGATGCGTCTGGTGCGCAAAGGGCCGAAGAAACACGTCGAACATACGCCGACCGGCGGTCCCGGCCAGAAACGTACGCCAGCCCGTCCGCTCTCCGCTGCCGAAGAAGGCTCCGAAGATGGCGACAACCTCGACAGCCTGAGCAAGGGGAACTGAGTCATGGGTATCGATCTTCCACTGATCTGGGCGGTCATCATCATCTTCGGCATCATGATGTACGTGGTGATGGACGGTTTTGACCTGGGTATCGGGATTCTCTTCCCGTTCATGAAAGACAGCTCCGACCGCGACGTGATGATGAACACCGTTGCCCCGGTCTGGGACGGTAATGAAACCTGGCTGGTACTGGGCGGCGCGGCATTGTTCGGCGCTTTTCCCCTGGCCTATGCGGTGGTGCTGTCGGCACTCTATCTGCCGCTGATCTTCATGCTGATGGGGCTGATTTTCCGCGGCGTGGCCTTCGAGTTCCGTTTCAAGGCCACGGAAGAAAAGCGTCACCTGTGGGACAAGGCTTTCATTGGTGGCTCATTGGTTGCGACCTTCTTTCAGGGCGTAGCGCTTGGGGCTTTCATTGAAGGCATTCCGGTGGTCAATCGCGAGTTTGCCGGTGGCTCACTGGACTGGCTGGCACCGTTTCCGATGTTTTGCGGTCTGGCATTGATCGTGGCTTATGCGCTGCTGGGTTGCACCTGGCTGATCATGAAGACCGAAGGATCATTGCAAAAGGCGATGCATGATCTGGCGCGTCCTCTGGCGCTGGTAATGCTGGCGGTCATTGGCATTGTCAGCCTCTGGACTCCGCTGGCACACCCGGACATTGCGCAGCGCTGGTTCACCCTGCCTAACCTGTTCTGGTTCATGCCGGTGCCGATTCTGGTGCTGGTCACCATGTACGGTCTGTTCAAGGCGGTGGCCCGCAATGCCCATTACACGCCGTTCCTGCTGACCCTGCTGCTGATCTTTCTGGGCTACAGCGGGCTGGGTATCAGCCTGTGGCCCAATATCATCCCGCCATCGGTTTCCATCTGGGACGCAGCGGCCCCGCCTCAGAGCCAGGGCTTCATGCTGGTGGGCACGCTGTTCATCATCCCGTTCATTCTGGGGTACACCTTCTGGAGTTATTACGTGTTTCGCGGGAAGGTGACTGCTGAAGACGGTTATCACTAGGCACTGTATGAAATGTATCTGCGCTCGGTGATGCGGCGTTAAAAACAGGCTCGGAATGCTCATTTACACCCAGTAAACTCCGCTTCCTCGCCTGTTTTTGCCTTGCCTCACCTTCGCTCGAAAACATTTCGTACAGCGCCTCATTTTTAAATCAGAGGAGATTGGCGATGTCTGGCAAAGATTCCATGCACGACAAGGATCCAGCGATGAGCAAGCCGCTCTGGCAGCGGCTGGCCTGGCTGGCCGGTATCTGGGCAGGCAGTGTCTTTGCGCTGTTCATCGTGGCCAGCCTGATGCGCATGTTCATGAACGCAGCGGGACTGACCACCCACTGATCGCCATGCGCTGAATTCCCATCCCGTGTTTCGTGGGCACGGTTTCATGACCCTCCTCGCGGAGGGTTTTTTTTGAGGTTTATTTGCGGGCTTTGAGAATCACGAACTTGGGCGTTGCGGCGACTTGCTCAACACCGCGGAACAAGCGCGCCAGTTTGCTGTGATAGCCCAGATGGCGGTTGCCGACGATATACAGCGCGCCACCGACCACCAGCGATGCTCGCGCCTGCAGGAACATGCGCCAGGCCAGGAAATCACCGACCACCTGTTGCTGATGGAAGGGCGGGTTGCAGAGCACCACATCCAGAGAGTCCAGTTCCTGACTGGCCAGACCATCGCCAGCACGAATCACCACCTCGCGATCTCCCAGCGCCGCTTGCCAGTTCTTGGCGGCCGACTGCACGGCCATGAACGACTCGTCCACCAGCGTGTAATGAGCATCCGGGTTATCCAGAGCACTGGCGATTGCCAGTACACCGTTGCCGCAACCCAGATCGGCGACTCTGGCCGAGCCGAGGTTTTTGGGCAGATAAGGCAGGAAGGCCCGTGTGCCGATATCCAAGCTGTCGCGACAGAATACGTTGGCATGATTGACCAGCTCGATGGCGGGTTGATCGAGCGTGTAGCGGGTCGGGTAAGGCGAGCTCAGGACCTCTCCAGGCTCTGGCGTGCAGAACAGCAGGCGTGCCTTTTTCACGGCCAGCGATGCCTGTACCGGTCCAATATATTCTTCCAGCAGGTCACCGGCTGAGCGCGGCAGGTGCTTGACCATTGCCGCTGCGATCACTCGCGCATCCGGAGCCAGTTGGCCTTGCAGGCGAGCGAGCTGTTCTTCCAGCAGAGCCATTGTCTTGGGAACCCGGATCAGCACCCAGTCGAAAGGGCCGGTCAGCGGCTCGCTGGCAGGGATCACAGGTACGGCGTCGTAGGCCATGCCGTTGCGGGGCAGGTTCTTTTCCAGACCCTGTGCCGCCAGATATGAGTCGGTGCTGCTGACCACCGTTGCATGCTGCGCCAGGCTTGCGGCCAGTGCGCCGAAGCTATCGTTGAGTACCAGCACCTTGCTCTGAAGGGTGAGGCCGATTTCTGCCACGTAATTGAGCAAGTATTCGTCAGCCGCGTCGAATGCCTGCAAGGGCTCATCTTGTTGTTCGGGTTGGCGAATGAGATCAAGTTGAGCGAAAGGACTGGTCAGCACGGGCATGGGCAGAAAAACTCTGGGCAATCGACGTATGTCATGCGAGCCCGGCATCGGATGGGCTCGCTGAGATCGGCAAGTTTACGTGCTTTTTACTGTTTGGCACCCTCCATGTTGGTGGCCGATGGCCGACTTCCTCAGAACATCCCGCTCAAGGCGGCCTGCACGGCCGCAGCCGTTTTGTTGCAAACCCCCATTTTCTGTATCGCGCTGGCGATATGAAAATGAATGGTGCGCTCTTTCAGGCTCAGGATGATTGCGATGTCGCCCGCTGTCTTGCCTTCTGCGGACCATTTGAGGATTTCGATTTCTCGATGGGTAAGGTTTTTTGCGTGAGATGGGGATGGTGAGTTGAGTTCCATGGATCCCATGATCGCCTCCATGCCTTTGATGGCGAGATGTTTCGTATTGTTTAAGCAGTCTAGAAAAAATCCATCGAGTACAAATTGCGGTTATGTCTATCTAGACGAGTGGTGTGATGGCTTTTTTATATCCAAAGGGGTGTCTTTATGGCTGGAACGCTGATGGGAGCTTGGTTGCGGCTTTTCAGGCAGTACAGGCTTTCAACTAATGAATACCGGCCCAAGAACCAAATACTCTAAATCGCTTGTGTGGGAGTCGCTCAAAGCACTACAAACAGCCGGTGTTTATCGAGCGCGCTTTGGGGGACACTGGAGGCCTTTTCCAGCTCCGGAGTCAGAAGCGTCCCATGACCGCCAGCGAAGACAAGTTCACCCGGCAAACACTGCTGCGTGTGACGCCGTTGACCGACAACCTGTTCACCCTGCGTACTACTCGCGATTCCGGGTTCCGTTTTCGTGCCGGGCAGTTCGCTCGCCTTGGCGTGACGAAGGCCGACGGCAGCACGGTATGGCGCGCGTATTCCATGGTTTCTGCGCCTCATGACGAGTTTCTGGAGTTCTTCTCCATCGTGGTGCCAAACGGGGAGTTCACCAGTGAGTTGAGTCGTCTGCGCGAAGGCGACACCTTGCTGGTGGAGAAACTGGCGACCGGATATCTGACGCCTGACCGCTTTGTCGATGGACGAGACTTGTGGCTTTTATCCACAGGCACGGGTGTTGCCCCTTTTCTCTCGATCCTTCAGGACTTCGAGATATGGGATAAATTCGAGCGGATCATCCTTGTCTACAGCGCCCGTGAGGCCAGGGAGCTGGCTTATCAACAACTGATTGCCGAGTTGATGCAGCGGGATTATCTGGCCGAGTACGCCGACAAGTTCCTGTTCCTGCCCACCGTAACCCGCGAACAGCACCCCGGCGCCTTGCATGGTCGCATCACTAGCCTGATCGAAAATGGCGCGCTGGAACGTGCTGCAGGTGTCGAGCTGACGCCCGAGCATTCGCGGGTGATGATCTGCGGCAATCCGCAGATGATCGACGACACAAGGGCCGTGCTCAAACAGCGGAACATGCAACTGAACCTGACCCGTCGGCCAGGGCAGGTTGTGGTGGAGAATTACTGGTAAGTCATTCGCGAATCTGTGGGAGGCAGCTTGCTGGCGATTTCTGAAGCTGCCTCCCACAGTCTTGCTTCAAACTGGACGACCAGGGTCCACAGTAACCGGCGCCGCTGGCTTGTTCTGCTCTTTGAGCAAATCACGGATCTCGCCCAGCAGGACTTCTTCCTTGGACGGCGTTGGCGGCAGAGTCGGGGCCTTGGCTTCTTCGCGTTTCAGGCGGTTGATGGCCTTGACGCCCATGAAGATTGCGAAGGCAACGATGACGAAGTCGAGAACGGTCTGGATGAACTTGCCGTAAGCCAGCAACACGGCGGGCGTCGTACCTTCGGCTGCTCTCAGGGTAATGGCCAGATCACTGAAGTCCACGCCGCCGATCAACAGGCCCAGCGGTGGCATGATCACGTCACCGACGAATGACGAAACGATCTTGCCGAACGCTGCACCAATGATGATACCCACGGCCATATCGACCACGTTACCTTTGACGGCGAAGGCCTTGAATTCGCTTAGTACGCTCATGGGTGATTCCTTGTTACAGAGGGAGATGACCGGATTCAGTGTAATGGAGCAATGTGTATCCTGCTGTGTACATGTGCAATCGACCGGGGTTGGTGCGGTAAGTTTTATCCGGATCGGCAAAAACCGAGTTCCGGCGGCGCGGCATTTGCTGCGTTATCATGCTGCTTTTTACGACTGGGGTTGTCATGGCCAAGGCCAAACGCTTGTACGGCTGCACTGAGTGCGGTGCGACTTTTCCCAAATGGGCTGGCCAGTGCAGTGATTGCGGCGCCTGGAACACGCTGGTTGAAACCATGCTGGAAAGCGGCGCGGCAGCTGCGCCCAGCGGACGTACCGGTTGGGCAGGCTCGCAGGCCCAGATCAAGACCCTTGCCGAAGTCAGTGTCGAAGAGATTCCACGCTTCTCGACCAACTCCAACGAGCTGGACCGGGTCCTGGGCGGCGGCCTTGTGGACGGCTCTGTCGTATTGATCGGTGGCGATCCGGGTATCGGTAAATCCACGATTCTGCTGCAAACCCTGTGCAATATCGCCGAGCGCATGCCAGCCCTGTATGTAACGGGCGAAGAGTCCCAGCAACAGGTGGCCATGCGCGCCCGGCGTCTTGGGTTGCCTCAGGACAAACTGCGGGTGATGACCGAAACCTGCATCGAGTCGATCATCGCCACGGCGCGTGTCGAGCATCCCAAGGTCATGGTGATCGACTCCATCCAGACGATTTTCACCGAGCAACTGCAATCCGCTCCCGGTGGCGTGGCGCAGGTGCGTGAAAGCGCTGCCCTGCTGGTGCGTTACGCCAAGCAGAGCGGCACGGCGATTTTCCTGGTCGGCCATGTGACCAAGGAAGGTGCGCTGGCCGGGCCCCGTGTCCTGGAGCATATGGTGGATACCGTTCTCTATTTCGAGGGCGAGTCGGATGGACGACTGCGTTTGCTGCGGGCGGTGAAAAACCGTTTCGGCGCCGTCAACGAACTGGGCGTGTTCGGCATGACGGACAAAGGGCTCAAGGAAGTTTCCAACCCGTCAGCGATTTTTCTGACCCGTGCTCAGGAGGAAGTGCCCGGCAGCGTGGTCATGGCGACCTGGGAAGGCACGCGCCCGATGCTGGTGGAAGTGCAGGCGCTGGTGGATGACAGTCACATGTCCAACCCGCGTCGGGTGACGCTGGGGCTGGATCAGAATCGTCTGGCCATGCTGCTGGCGGTCTTGCATCGCCATGGCGGCATACCGACCCATGACCAGGATGTGTTCCTCAATGTGGTGGGCGGGGTGAAAGTTCTGGAGACCGCGTCTGACCTGGCGTTGATGGCGGCTGTCATGTCCAGCCTGCGCAACCGGCCATTGCCTCATGATCTGCTGGTGTTCGGGGAGGTGGGGCTTTCCGGCGAAGTCAGGCCGGTGCCCAGCGGTCAGGAGCGCCTGAAAGAGGCCGCCAAGCATGGCTTCAAGCGGGCCATCGTGCCCAAGGGCAACGCACCGAAGGAAGCACCAGCCGGTTTGCAGATCATTGCGGTCACCCGGTTGGAACAGGCGCTGGATGCGTTGTTCGAGTAGGGCTGATCAGTCAAGGCCAAAACAAACTTGTAGGAGGCAGCTTGCTGGCGAAAAAGGCCTTGAAATCGACAGATATTATGCGTCTGTACGCTGAAGTAGCCAGCAAGCTGCCTTCCACAAAGTGATTTTGATCGGAACTCAGTCTCGGACTCAAATCTCGATCAACGCCGCCAGCTCACGATCCAGCTCTGCCGGATCCCCGAGATTAAGCTCCACCAGCCGCTTCAAATGGCTGATCGATTCCAGTCCGATATGCAGGCAGACGAACCCCAGGTGATGGTTGTCGTCATGGGTCAGCTTCACGTCCATCTTCACGTAGGCATCGTCGCTGAGATGGATGTCGACCAGGAAGTGCTCGTCCGGGTCACCCGTCCAGGGTTCCGGCCTTTCGATGAGGAGTCCTTTCAGAGAGAGGTCGAGCAACTGCACTTTCCAGTTGTTGCTGCCCTGGTTGAGGTCGGTCCTGGCATCGAACGCGATGCGCTTGAAGCGACGGCGATCTGAGGGGGAGTCGGTCATCAAGTGAGCTCTCGTGGTATCGACTGACATGTGAGCCAGCGGACATGCCATTGATAATGGCACCCTTGTCTACGCACGATAGACCTGAACGGGGTTGCCGAACAGCCTGTGGGCGATTTTTATTGTCTGGTGTACGCGACGGCAGGAATCTGGCCCCGTGCGAGTCAGATATTTGAGTTTTGACCTGTCAAAAGTGTTCTAGACCATCGTTGGGGGTGGCCTTTCGCTCTGACAGGGCTAAACTCGGAGTGCTTGCCTTCTAGTCAACTCTGCTGGAATAAGAAAATGAAAAATAACAATAGCCTAATGCGCCACGTGCCTTGGCTGCTTCTCGCAATTATTGGGGCTTGTGCCCTGGGGGTGGTGGCACTACGTCGTGGCGAGGCAATCAATGCCTTGTGGATCGTGGTCGCTGCTGTAGCTATTTATCTGGTCGCTTATCGTTACTACAGTCTTTTCATCGCTAACCATGTCATGCAACTCGACCCGCTGCGGGCAACCCCGGCCGTGGTCAACAATGATGGTCTGGACTATGTGCCGACCAACAAGCACATTCTGTTCGGACACCACTTCGCAGCCATCGCAGGCGCAGGCCCATTGGTCGGCCCGGTACTGGCCGCGCAGATGGGTTACCTGCCCGGCACACTCTGGCTGATTGCCGGTGTGGTTCTGGCGGGCGCGGTACAGGACTTCATGATTCTGTTCCTGTCCACACGCCGTAACGGTCGCTCCCTGGGCGACATCGTTCGTGAGGAAATGGGCCGCATTCCCGGCACCATTGCCTTGTTTGGCTGCTTCCTGATCATGATCATCATCCTTGCGGTGCTGGCGCTGATCGTGGTCAAGGCCCTGGCTGAAAGCCCGTGGGGCATGTTCACGGTCATGGCGACAATCCCGATCGCGATGTTCATGGGCGTTTACATGCGCTACATCCGCCCGGGTCGCATTGGTGAAATCTCCATCATCGGCGTGGTTCTGCTGCTGCTTTCCATCTGGATAGGCGGCTCGGTGGCTGCGGATCCGGTCTGGGGCCCCATGTTTACCTTCACCGGTGTGCAAATCACCTGGATGCTGGTGGGCTACGGTTTCGTGGCGGCAATGCTGCCGGTATGGCTGCTGCTCGCACCGCGTGACTATCTCTCTACCTTCCTCAAGATCGGTACCATCGTCGCGCTGGCCATCGGCATCCTGATTCTGGCACCCGAGCTGAAAATGCCGGCTCTGACCCAGTTCACCGACGGTACAGGTCCGGTCTGGAAAGGCGCGCTGTTCCCGTTCCTGTTCATCACCATTGCGTGTGGTGCGGTGTCGGGCTTCCATGCACTGATCTCCTCGGGCACCACGCCCAAGCTGCTGGATAACGAAAAGAACGCCCGCTACATCGGTTACGGCGGCATGTTGATGGAGTCCTTCGTCGCCATCATGGCCATGGTTGCCGCTTCGGTGATCGAGCCGGGTGTGTACTTCGCCATGAACAGCCCGGCTGCAATTGTGGGCAGTGATGTGGTGTCTGTGGCGCAAACCATCAGCAACTGGGGCTTTACCATTACGCCCGAGCAACTGACCGCTGTGGCCAAGGATATCGGCGAGAACACCATCCTGGCCCGTGCCGGTGGTGCTCCGACCCTCGCGGTCGGTATCGCGCAGATCCTGCACCAGGTCCTGCCGGGTGAAAACACCATGGCGTTCTGGTACCACTTCGCGATTCTGTTTGAAGCCCTGTTCATCCTGACTGCTGTGGACGCCGGTACCCGTGCCGGTCGCTTCATGCTTCAAGACCTGCTGGGCAGCTTCGTACCTGCTCTCAAGCGCACCGAGTCCTGGGTGGCCAACGCCATTGGTACAGGTGGCTGCGTCGCACTGTGGGGTTACCTGCTTTATCAAGGTGTGATCGACCCGCTGGGTGGCATCAATACCTTGTGGCCGCTGTTCGGTATCTCCAACCAGATGCTGGCCGGTATTGCCCTGATGCTTGCCAGTGTCGTGCTGATCAAGATGAAGCGTCAGCGTTACGTTTGGGTGACCTTGCTGCCTGCATCCTGGCTGCTGATCTGCACCGTGACCGCGAGCCTGATCAAGCTGTTCGACTCCAACCCTGCCATTGGCTTCCTGGCACTGGCCAAGAAGTACAGCACCGCAGCGGATGCCGGTCAGATCCTGGCTCCGGCCAAGACCATGGACCAGATGCAGCACGTGATCTTCAACGCTTACACCAACGCCGGTCTGACCATCCTGTTCCTGTTCGTCGTGTCCAGCATCCTGTTCTACGCGCTGAAAGTCGGCCGTGCGGCTTGGATCAAGAAAGAGCGCAGCGACAAGGAAATGCCATACCAGGCCATGCCTCCGGGATCGCAGGTGTGATAACGGTCATGAAGAGAGGATCAGCCCATGTTCAATGACCTGAGTCGCCTCGGGAAATACCTCGGTCAGGCCGCGCGTCTGATGGTGGGTATGCCTGACTACGACACCTATGTCGAACACATGCAGGCCAAACACCCGGACAAGCCGTTGATGAGCTACGAGGAGTTCTTTCGGGAACGACAAGAGGCTCGTTACGGCGGCAAGGGTGGTCCCAAGTGTTGCTGACCCTCTGATCTGCGTTATTGTCTGAATCGACGCGCCACAGGCCAATACCTGTGGCGTTGTCGTTTTTACAGGTCTCTGCAGGACTGATCGGTATTACTCTGTAGGACCGGATTCATCCGGGAAGGCGATATACCGGACACATTGAATTGCTGGAGTACACATGACTGTTGCGCAACCCATCCCCGTAACCGTATTGACCGGCTTTCTGGGAGCAGGCAAGACCACTCTGCTGCGCCATTTGCTCAAGGCCGAACATGGCCTGAAAATCGCGGTAATCGAAAACGAATTCAGTGATGCCGGCATTGATAGCCAGTTGCTCGGCACAGACCCCGTGCAAGTCATGACGTTGTCCAATGGCTGCGTCTGCTGCACCATCCACACCGACCTGACCAAAGCCCTGTACCTGCTGCTGGAACGACTGGACAGCGGTGAAATCGCCTTCGACCGACTGGTGATCGAATGCACCGGGCTTGCCGATCCGGCTCCCGTTGCGCAAACCTTCTTCATCGATGAAGAACTGCGCGAGCGCTACATCCTCGACGGCATCATCACGCTGGTGGATGCTGCCCATGCCGACACCCACCTGGCCCAGACCATCGCCCAGGCACAGATAGGCTTCGCCGACCGCCTGCTGGTGAGCAAGCGCGATCTGGTGGATGAAGAAGCCTTCCAGGCTCTCTCGTCCCGCCTGACCCGTATCAACCGCCGCGCACCGATTCGTATCGTTGAACACGGCAAGATCGATCTGGCCGAATTGCTGGATGTCAGAGGCTTCAACCTCAACGCCGACCTCGGTGGTGGCGTCACCCTGCGCCCGCTTGCCCCGGCTGGAACATCCGCCGACCGCATCTCCAGCCTGGTGCTGCGCAGCGACAAACCGCTGGATATCGACAAGCTCAGCGAGTTCATGAACGAACTGCTCGAAGATCACGGCAAACAACTGCTGCGCTACAAAGGCGTGCTCAATATCGCAGGCGAGCCCCGGAGAATGGTGTTCCAGGGCGTGCTGAAACTCTATGGCTTCGACTGGGATACCGAATGGGCAGAAGACGAAAAACGCGAAAGCGTGATCGTGTTCATTGCCGATGAATTGCCGGAAGAGAAGATTCGGGCAGCGTTTTCCGCGATGGTGGGGGCGTAACGGGTTTTATGAAAAGCGGCGTTGCTGGCTATGGGTTCGCCATCGTCCGTTGCCGGTCGATTCTGTTGAAAGTCGACTTTTTCAACAGAGTCGGCCAATAGTTGGCACCCGGGTCAGGCTTAATGGGGTCTATCCCCTCAGAACAAGAGACATGTCCGAGTATTTGTCACACATGAAGTCGACGAATGCGCGAACCTTTGGAGCCGCAAGCCGCCTGGATGTGTGCAAGACCCAAAGTGCGGGCTCCACACCTGACACCGTTCCCCACTGAACCAACTCACCGCTGGCAAGCTGGTTCCAGGGGTACCGCTGGTCGACTGCCGTTATCTGCCCAAACCTGCCGCTCAGTGAAGATGGAACAGTCTCAAAATTAACCCCGAGGCTTTCTCACCATCAGCCTCGTAGAGGTTATGCAATGAAACTTGATCGGTAAGTTTGTGTAGGTTGAAGTGGTTATAGAACGCTTGGCCCAATCGCTGATGCTCAAAGCTCCCTTGGTTCCACAACCGGATGAACTCCTCATAAGCGGCGCGCTCGATCTGCAACGAAAAATTGCTTCCCATCTTCAGGGCCCCATCAAGGCAGTGTTTCAGCTCAGAAATCCCCTACATACATTAATAAATAGCACTGCAAAAATAGCCATTCAACTGCCGGAAGTTTGATTTCCGCTTTTTCGTGCCTCTTCCAATGAGCTGAATAACAGCACATACAACTCACCGTGGCCTAGCTACCTCACCATGAAAATCAACAGCCATATTGTTATCTCTTGTCTGGCCGTGCTGACGGCGCAGTCAGGCATAACCCTCTATCTCCCGTCCTTGCCCTCAATTGTCGAAAGTTATCATGCCAGCCCCGGTTTTTCGGCGCTGACACTTTCGGCATTTCTGGCGGGGATGGGGTTGCCGATGTTGCTGTGGGGCAGAGTGGCGGCCTTGCTGGGGGGCAGGGCAACTATGATCTGGGCGCTTTTGCTGTTTTCTATCAGCAGCCTGGGTGTTGCGCTATCGGCCGACACTGGCATGTTCATTATCTGTCGCACTGTTCAAGGAGCGGCTGCCGGAGGTATTTCGGTCATGGCTCGTGTGTTGTTACGCGATAATTTCAGTGCGCAGCATTTGGCAAAGGCTCTGAGCTGGCTGTCGATCTGCTTTGTGATATCGCTGGGTCTGGCGCAGTTTGCTGGTGCGTTGATACATACAGCCTGGGGCTGGAGGGCAGTTTTTTTCACAAGTGCAGCTTTGGGCTTTTTATTGATCTTTCCTGTTATGCGATACACCCCGGGTGGAGCGCCTGATCGTCGGGCCTCAAGCCCAGGTCGAAAAATATACGGCACCCTCATTCAAGACGTTCAATTCATGCGACCAGTATTGGCGGGGGGCTTGGGTTATGGCGTGATTATTCTTTTCGGAGCCAGTGCCCCAGCGCTCTTTCAGCTTCGCTTCAACTGGACTTCCGTGGAGTATGGCTGGATGGGGTGGCCAGTCAGCGGTGCCTATATGCTTGGTGCCTTGTCGGTCGGTTGGCTGCTTTTAAAACGCAGTCAGGATCAGAGCCTGATGCTTGGGTTGAAGCTTCTGGCATTGGGTGCCTTGCTGATGGGGGCAGGGCAGTTCCTGTTTCCGGCAACAGGCTCTGCTCTGTGGCTACCTTACTGTTTATTGCTTGTCGGTCAGGGCATCGTTTACCCACTTTGCCAATCCCTTGCCAATCAGAGTGCGTCTGCCAGCGGTCCCTACGCCATGGCGTTGACCGGATTCATACATCAGGCGATGGCTGCATGCTGTGGGTTGATAGCCGGTGTTTTGCCGCCGGGTCAGCCAGGGCCATTCACGCTTGTCTGTATCGTGCTTGCAACTCTGGCGCTATGTATCTATTCCGCAGGCCGCGTGAAAGCCCCCCATAAATGAAAAAGCCCGGACTCAAGAGCCCGGGCTTTTTCATGTAACCAGCAACTACGCTATCAAGCGCCGTAAACCGGCAGCTTGGCGCAGATGGCCTTGACCTTCTCGCGAACGGCGTCGATCACCGCTTCGTTGTTCAGGTCAGCCAGGATGTCGCAGATCCAGCCAGCCAGTTCCTTGCACTCTGCTTCCTTGAAGCCGCGAGTGGTCACTGCCGGGGTGCCGAAGCGCAGGCCGGAGGTGACGAACGGGGAGCGTGGGTCGTTCGGGACGGAGTTCTTGTTCACGGTAATGAAGGCGCGGCCCAGGGCGGCGTCTGCGTCTTTACCGGAGATGTCCTGTTTGATCAGGGACAGCAGGAACAGGTGGTTTTCAGTACCGCCGGAAACCACGTCGAAACCGCGCTCGATGAACACGCCAGCCATTGCCTTGGCGTTCTTGACCACTTGTTGCTGGTAGGCCTTGAACTCCGGTTGCAGTGCTTCCTTGAAGCAGACAGCCTTGGCGGCGATTACGTGCTCCAGTGGGCCGCCTTGTGCGCCAGGGAATACAGCCGAGTTCAGCTTCTTCTCGATGTCGGCGTTGGCGCGAGCCAGGATCAGGCCGCCACGTGGGCCGCGCAGGGTTTTGTGGGTGGTGGTGGTGACCACGTCTGCGAATGGAACCGGGTTCGGGTAGACACCAGCGGCAACCAGACCGGCTACGTGAGCCATGTCGACGAACAGGTAAGCACCGACCTTGTCAGCGATTTCGCGGAAACGGGCGAAGTCCAGAACCTGCGAGTAGGCAGAGAAACCAGCAACGATCATTTTTGGCTTGTGCTCGACGGCCAGACGCTCGACTTCGTCGTAGTCGATCATGCCATTGGCGTCGATGCCGTACTGAACGGCGTTGTACAGTTTGCCCGAGGAGCTGACGCTGGCGCCGTGGGTCAGGTGACCGCCGTGAGCCAGGCTCATGCCCAGAATGGTGTCGCCGCCTTGCAGCAGAGCCAGGTAAACAGCGGAGTTTGCCTGGGAGCCAGCGTGTGGCTGGACGTTGGCGTAATCGGCGCCGAACAGTTCCTTGGCGCGGTCGATGGCCAGTTGTTCAACGACGTCGACGTACTCGCAGCCACCGTAGTAGCGCTTGCCCGGATAGCCTTCGGCGTACTTGTTGGTCAGGACCGAGCCCTGAGCCTCCATGACAGCCGGGCTGGTGTAGTTTTCCGAGGCAATCAGCTCGATATGCTCTTCCTGGCGCAGGGCTTCTTGCTCCATTGCGGCAAAAAGATCGGAGTCGTACTTCGCGAGAGTCAAATCACGGCTGAACATGGCAGTCCTCGAGGGTTGGAGCGGAAAAGGGGGGCATTCTACCCCATCGCGTTTTATCTGGCATATGAAAGGGGTTCATTTGTCGGATGAGCAGACGGCAAGTAGGAGGGGAAGCTGCAAGCTGCAAGTTACAAGCGGCAAGCAAGAGCGGACATATGCGAGAACACACGGTCCGCTTTTGCTTTTACTTGAAGCTCCCAACTTGCAGCTTGCCGCTGTGTTCCTGTTCGACCTAGTCGAACATGAACAACGCATCATTACTGAACTGCGCTTCAAACTGCGAGGCCGACATCGGGCGACCGAAAAGGTAGCCTTGTACTTCGTCGCAACCATGTTCGCGAAGGAATTCCAGCTGTTCGTGGGTTTCGACGCCTTCTGCGATCACCGCCAGATTCAGGCTGTGGGCCATGGCGATGATAGCGCGGGCGATCTGAGCATCCTGTTCACCCGATGGCAGGCCGTCTACGAAGGTGCGGTCGATCTTCAGGACGTCGATGGGGAACTGCTTGAGGTAGTTCAGCGACGAGTAACCGGTGCCGAAGTCATCGACCGCGATGCTCAGCCCCAGATTCTTCAGGCCATCGAGCATCTGCATGGCTTCATTGACTTCGCGCATCAGGATACTTTCGGTCAGTTCCAGCTCCAGACAGGCCGGTGGCAGGCCGGTTTCGCCCAGCATCCGGGCGATGCGGTTGCCCAGTTGGCCGTCCGAAAACTGTCTTGCGGAAATATTCACCGACACTTTCGGGACCCGCACTTTTGCCTGATGCCAGCTCTTGAGCTGACGACAGGCTTCGGCCAATACCCAGTCCCCGACTTCCACCACCAGACCGAGTTCTTCCAGAACCGGAATGAATTCGCTGGGCGGCACCAGGCCGCGACGAGGATGGCGCCAGCGCAGCAGCGCTTCGGCACCGGTCAGGCGTTTGCCGTCGCCGCTGAACTGAGGCTGGTAGTAAATCGTGAACTCTTGCTGCTCCAGGGCGTGGCGCAGGTCGCTTTCCAGTTCCAGACGTTCCAGAGCCGTGGCGTTCATGTCGGTCTGATAGAACTGGAAGTTGTTCTTGCCGCGCTCCTTGGCGTGATACATCGCGGTGTCGGCGTTTTTCATCAACTGGCTCAACTCGTTCCCGTCCTGCGGGCTCAGAGCGATACCGATACTGGCGGTCACGAAGAACTCACGTCCCTCCAGCACGAAAGGCGTGATCAGGCTGTTGAGGATTTGCTCGGCAACATGGATGGCGCGGTTCAGGGCTATCTCGCGGGTGGCGCCCGGTTGCAGCAACAGGGTGAACTCATCGCCCCCCATGCGTGCGACGGTGTCATCGTCGGCGACGCACGCGAGCAGGCGTGTGGCCATTTCCTTGAGCATACGGTCACCGGCGGCATGGCCCAGCGAGTCGTTGATCGGTTTGAAACGATCCAGGTCCAGGAACATCAGGACCACCCAGGCTTGCTGTCTTTCGGCATGTTGCAGAGCCGAATGCAGACGGTCCTGGAACAGCGTGCGGTTGGGCAGGTGGGTCAGGGCGTCGTAATAGGCCAGGCGATGAATACGCTGTTCGCTGGCCTTGCGCTCGCTGATATCGCTGAAGAAGCACACGTAGCTGGCCAGGTCGCCTTCATCATCCACCACGGCCGTGATGCCGACCCAGGCCGGGTAATGCTCGCCATTGCGACGCTTGAGCCAGACTTCGCCTTCCCAGGTGCCGCGCTGGTTCAGTTGTTTGAGGATATAGCGCAGGTGGGCTTCCTGCTCTCGATCCACGGTAAGCATGTTCGGTAATTGATCGAGCACTTGTGACACGTCATAGCCGCTGACCCGAGTGAAGGCGTCGTTGGCCTGGACGATATAGCCCGCCGGGTCGGTAATGAGGATCGCGGACGTCGAGTGCTCGAAAACCGTAGCGGCCATTCGCAGGTCTTTTTCGGCGCGACGCTGGATGCTGATATCGCGACCGACGCCCAGGATGCCCTCGAATATGCCGCTCTCATCCCATACCAGGACCAGCCGCAGCTCTACAGGAATCTTGCGGCCATCGGCGCGCAGGCAGTCGAACAAATAGATCTGGGTCGGGACATCGCTGCGCAACCGGGCCAGCTCCTGCGGCTTGTCGAGTACTTTCCTGATACGCGCTATCAGGTTGTAGAAGCCCGAGAGTTGTTGCGGGTTGGCAACGGTGGAGCTCCAGCCATTCTTGATGATCCAGTCGGCGCTGTAACCCAGTACGCTCTGGACCGACGGGCTGACATAGTTGACTTCAAGCAGGCTGTCGGTGGAGAAGATGACATCGCTGATGCTCTCGGCGAGCATCCGGTAACGCTGCTCGCTGTCGCGCAGGGACTGGCTGGCTTCCACCTGCCGCGTGACGTCCTTGGCGACGCCGATGATGCGTGTGACCAGATCGTCCTTGTCCCGGGCCAGTGCCTGTTCGCGGATATCGAAGCAGCGCCAGGTGTTGTCCTTGTCGCGAAAGCGCAGGGCACATTGCAGCAGTTCGTTGTGCCCATGATGGCGTTGGCGCAGGCGCATGTCCTGATAGATCTGGGCGTCGTCCGGGTGCAGCAGTATCTCCCAGAAGAATTCACCCATGGCATGCAGCTCGCTTTTGCTGTAGCCCAGCGTCTGCCCCAGATGGTGGTTGCTGTAGATCATGCGCTGGCTGAGTACGTCCTGCACATACAGATGGTCCGGCACGGTGCGTACCACGTCTGACCAGAAACGCTCCCGCTCCTGCAATGACAGCTCTATCTGTTTGCGGCTGGTGATGTCGCCGATGCTGAGGATCACCGCATCATGATCGGACTGAGTTTCAGGCAGCCTTAATACCAGCCATAGATGCTGGTCCTGGCCGGACTCCTGAGTGAGACGAATTTCCAGTTCAAGGCGTTGCTGCCTGTTCAGGACGGCATGAATCACCTGGATACCAATGCCGGGACGAGCGCGTGATTCGCCCTCGATCAGTTGCTGCCAGGCCTCATCGCCGCACTTGATATTCAACAGGCTCAGGGCAACCTGGTTGACTTCGGTGATGCGTAACTGTTGCAGCAGTCGCTTCAGGAGCCCCGGCTGGATCTCGATAAAACGGTCGAAGTCTTCCGAGGTGCGGATCTGGAAGGTTTCGAGCTGTTCGGGCAGGTCGGACATGTCCAGTACGCAGATGGCAACGCCCGCGCCTTCGAATATGTCCTGATAGCGGCGGCGGCTTTCCAGCAGTTGGCGCTGACGACGGCGCAGGCTGAGGATTGCGGCCAGCGGCAGCAGCGAAAACAGCAGGCCGACTACACATTTCACGATCAGGGGCGCAAGCAGCTCCTGGCGTGCCTTATAGGCATCGAACAGGCCGTGCAGTTGCCAGTCGCTGTTGCTCAGTGGTTGCAGCAGGACGCTTTCGGTGTTCCCGGAGTCGGTTTGCAGCGAGGCATCGCGCAGGATGACTCGTTGGGTCACGCGGTTCTCAAGCCGCCATAGATGCTGAAAGTCCTGGCTGGGCTGCTGGATCAGCGCCTTGAGTGCATCCGGAGCCATGCGTACTGCCCAGTAGGCACCGCCAAGGCCTTCGGCCTGGTGTACGAACATGTATATCTGCGAACCGTCTTCGGAGTTGGTGTAGAAATAAGGTCGACCCAATGCCTGCTGGAGCGCACTCTTTAGAAACGCACCGTCAAGGGTAACTTCCGCACTGTCTTTGATTACGTCGCCTTCAGGGCCGAGCCATGCGACGCTGCGCAAGGACGGTACGGTTTCACGCAGTCTTTGCAGTGGCGGCTTCTGTTGCGAGGCATTACTGCCCGAGGGGGATCCCTCATCGAGCAGGTTCATGGTGATCTGGGCGCTCAGAGCCATGTTGAGGCTAAGGCGGTCGGCGAGTTGAGTGCTGTAGTCGAGACTGCGCTGCCGCTGCCGCTGCCGCTCTTGCGTCTGATGAAACTGCTCAAGCAGTTGCCACAGCAACAATGCAAGCATCAGTAGAACCAGCGCTGCCAGTAGCCCTTTCAAGGAACTACGCAAAGGCACAATCGTTGTGCTTTTGGCTGTTTCTAATGGCGTGGAGGGCGTTGGTGTTGGCAAATCGTTGTTCCTGACTACTGGACTGAAGCAGCGAGTGCATTATGCAATATAAGCCCGACGCCCAAAGGGCGGCTAGCATGCCCTGACTTGTAGCTAAGTGCCAGTCCTGCGGGGCCGGATCGTTTGCCCTACAGGCCGCATTCGGGTAGCTTTGCCCGATGCGCGTTGTAAACCGACTCCTGCAAGAGTGAATCCACTGTTTGCAAACATCGATCCAGCTTTATATTTGCCCGGATGCAGAAGTCCCTTCTCTGTCTGTTTCATTCAAGGCTTGGAATGGCACGGCGGCAAGTAGCATAGACAAATAAAAGCTCGCGCTTTATCAGTCACCCTCACAGACGCTAGGTTTTCATTCCATGGCTCAATACGTCTTTACCATGCATCGGCTGAGCAAAGTTGTGCCGCCGAAGCGTGAAATCCTCAAGAACATCTCCCTTTCCTTCTTCCCGGGCGCCAAGATCGGTGTTCTGGGTCTCAACGGCTCTGGCAAGTCCACGCTGTTGAAAATCATGGCCGGTGTCGATACCGAGTTCGACGGCGAAGCGCGTCCGATGCCTGAGCTGAATGTGGGTTATCTGCCGCAAGAGCCACAACTTGACCCGAACAAGACCGTTCGTGAAGTGGTTGAGGAAGCGGTCAGCGTCATCAAGGACGCCCAGGCCCGTCTGGATCAGGTCTACGCCGAATACGCCGACCCTGATGCCGACTTCGACAAGCTGGCTGCCGAACAGGCCAAGCTGGAGGCGATCCTGCAGGCTGGCGATGGCCATAACCTGGAGCGCCAACTGGAAGTCGCCGCCGATGCGCTGCGTCTGCCAGCCTGGGATGCCAAGGTTTCCGTGCTGTCCGGTGGTGAAAAACGCCGTGTTGCCCTGTGCCGCCTGCTGCTGTCCGCGCCGGACATGCTGCTGCTCGACGAACCAACCAACCACCTGGATGCCGATTCGGTCGCCTGGCTTGAGCACTTCCTGCACGATTTCCCGGGTACCGTGGTTGCGATCACGCACGACCGTTACTTCCTGGATAACGTGGCTGGCTGGATTCTGGAACTCGACCGCGGCGCAGGCATTCCGTACGAGGGCAACTATTCGGGTTGGCTGGAAGCCAAGTCCGAGCGTCTGGCCCAGGAATCCAAGCAGCAGTCTGCCCATGAAAAGGCCATGAAAGACGAGCTGGAGTGGGTTCGCAAAGGTGCCAAGGCGCGTCAGTCCAAATCCAAGGCCCGTCTGCAACGCTTTGAAGAAATGCAGTCGCAGGAATTCCAGAAGCGCAGCGAAACCAACGAGATCTACATCCCGGCCGGCCCGCGCCTGGGCGACAAGGTCATCGAGTTCAAGAACGTCAGCAAAGGCTATGGCGATCGCGTGTTGATCGACAATCTGTCGTTTGCCATGCCTAAAGGCGCCATCGTTGGCGTGATCGGTGGTAACGGTGCCGGTAAATCGACCCTGTTCCGCATGCTGATGGGCAAGGAAACGCCGGATTCTGGCAGCATCGAAATCGGTGAAACCGTGCAACTGGCCTGTGTCGATCAAAGCCGTGACGACCTGGACGGCAGCAAGACCGTTTTCCAGCAGATTTCCGATGGTTCGGACCAGATCCGCATCGGCAACTACGAAATCCCGTCGCGCACCTACGTGGGGCGTTTCAACTTCAAGGGCGGCGACCAACAGAAGTTCGTCAAGGACCTCTCCGGTGGTGAGCGCGGTCGCTTGCACCTGGCGCTGACCTTGAAAGAGGGCGGCAACGTGCTGCTGCTCGACGAACCGTCCAACGACCTGGACGTGGAAACCCTGCGTTCGCTGGAAGAAGCCCTGCTGGACTTCCCTGGCGCCGCCATTGTGATCTCTCACGATCGGTGGTTCCTGGACCGTGTGGCAACCCACATCCTGGCGTACGAAGACGATTCGCAAGCGGTCTTCTTCGAAGGCAACTACACCGAATACGAAGCCGATCGTAAAAAGCGTCTGGGTGATGCAGCGGCACAGCCGCATCGTGTTCGCCACAAGAAGCTGGCCTGATAAGGCCTCTCGTCGCAATGCCGCCTTGTACGGCATTGCGATGAATGGCTACGCCCCGGCTGCTCCGTCATCGGGCTCGATCAATACGATCTCGATGACGTGATCCCCGGCCGGGCGCTTCCATAACACCTCGTCCCCCAATTGCGTCCCCAGCAATGCACGCCCCAGTGGCGAACTCCAGTTGATCAACCCCTTGGCTGCATCGGCCTGATCCTCTCCGACCAGATGCACGCGCTGGCGATTGTCCTGTTCATCCGCGAATGTCACCCAACTGCCGATCTGTACCTGTTCTGTTGAGATGGCTGGCGTAACCACCTGCGCGCTTTGCAGGCGCTGGGTGAAATAGCGCAGGTCCCGTTCAAGATCGGCCAGGCGTTGTTTATCGGCGCTGTCACCCAGGGCCGCTTGTGAGCTGTGCTGTGAATGCAATTCATTGACTTGCTGTTGCAAAAGCAAGAGCCCGTGGGCTGTTACATAGTTCGGTTGCGTGCTGACAAGGCGCTCGACCGGTTGGCTGGCCCCTGCGGCGGCATTGTCTTCGTTGACGAAAGCGCGACTCATGGTGTGTTCTCCTCTTTGGAGCTTGGGCCATGGTTGCATCTGATTGGTTTCGTCGAATGTTGCGAAGCGTCTTTAATCTGGACGATAGGCCTTGGCGGCACTTCGGGTTTTTTCACGTTCCCAGTCGCGGTCGCGATCATTCCAGACTTGTCCGGGGTCGAGCCGGTCACGCCTGTCGGCCATGGCCTGACACTGACGGAATCCGTCGTTCCAGCCTTCGGCGTAAAGCGGGTCTTTGAGATAGCGGGGGACATTCTTCTTGAACTGACCGGTAAATGCTCCGGCTGCTTCCTTGCCGCTGCCGCAGCCATCCTGAAAACCGTCAGCGAATGCCGGTGGGTAACCTTGGGCCACTAAATGATCATGGGCGGACTGACAGCCTGTCAGCACGACAACCAGCCACAACAACACCCAGCGCAGGTTCATTTCTGTTTTCCTCTACAGGTGGCTTAAGTGTAGTGGGCGGCTTGTGAGTTATTTGTAAAAGATGTGTCGATAAATTCTATGGAGTGCCCTGCCTGTGCAGGAGTGAATTTATTCGCGAGACGCCATTGAAGGCGATGGATTCTTTTGGATATACGGGGGGCTCGTGAATGAGTTCGCTCCTACCGCCCTGTGTGTTTTTTGATGAGTGCGTGCTCAATAGTGATACCACTTCACTTCAAGCATCACTTCATTCTGCGGGGTGGCCATCTGGCTGAACTCGCGCTGGGCGCTCAGGCGCAGGCCCAGGTTGCGGGACAGTTCCCATTGCTGGTTGAGGCTGATGCTGCGCCGTACTTCGCCGTTGGTGAAATAATCGCCCTTGGCTTCCAGGCTCAGGTTGCCCAGCGGGTTGCGCCAGAGCACGCCTGTATTGAACCCGGCTGCCGGCGAGACGAACGCCGAGAAGTCATTGTTGTGTTCGATCCTCACGGTGCCCAAGGCAAAGCCCAGCACTTCCTCGCCCAGTTGCCATGTTCCACCGGCACCGCCATTCACATGGCTGACGAGGTTTTCGTCGCCATGTTTGCCCAACACACGTTCCAGCCCGCCCGTTACTTGCCATGACCAGGGCTTGAGCAAGGCATTACGTGGCGTCAGAGAGCGGATGGTCGCCAGATCCAGTTGCTGCACCTGCCAGTCATTGCCTTCGTATTGGCGCAGTTTGAGCTGAAGAATCTCGATCTGTGCTCCCAGCGGGAAGCCGTAGGCGTTGTCGTTCAGGTCGTGATAGGCCATGCGCAGACCGTATTCGGCGAAGGCCCGGTCGTTGCGGCTGCCCGCGCCCAGTTGCCAGGTTCGCGACTCATGTCCTTCTTCCGGCAGGCCAGGGCGCTGGATATCCAGTTGCGGAGGCGGGTTCTGGTTGATGGCCTGCAAAAGCTCAAAGCTGCGTTGCGAGCGGGTGGCATCCCGTTCCAGGCCGTTTGCACGATAGCGTTCAAGCCGATAGGCCGCGTCCTGGATCAGGGCTCGACGTTCCTT
Source organism: Pseudomonas sp. FG43 (assembly GCF_057809175.1). Classification (NCBI taxonomy): domain Bacteria; kingdom Pseudomonadati; phylum Pseudomonadota; class Gammaproteobacteria; order Pseudomonadales; family Pseudomonadaceae; genus Pseudomonas; species Pseudomonas sp. FG43. The sequence continues at coordinate 331,071 of NZ_JBMDJL010000001.1, read as the reverse complement.
GGACAGAGCCAGGTACTGGTTGTCTTTGAGCTGTGTCTGGTCGGCGCTGACTTGCAATACCCACTGTTGTTCATCCGGGCTCAGTGGTTCGGCGCGGCTCAGTAATTCACGCTCGCGGGAAGGGCGGTATTCGATTTTCTCTACCAGGCCCGCAGCCTTGATAGCCTTGACGGTATCGGTGGGAATGGCCGTCAGCCCGAATTGAGGGGTCAGCTTCAGGCCTGGCCGGGCCACCTCCAACAGCTCCAGCAGGCGGTAAGAGCAGTTTTCATCGAAGAAGAAGTAGCTGAAGCGGATCTGTTTCAGCTCCCAGACATGCTCGACCATGCGTTCGGTTTCGGCTGTGGTCAGGTTCAGGCGGTACTCCCACAGGTCGCGGTTTTCCAGGCTGCGGTATTCAGAAAGCTTTTCCTGATAGGGCACCAGCGCAAACAGGCCGGGATAACCGCCCATCAGGCCTTTCCAGGCGTACAGAATGCTGTTGTCCATGCCTTCGATATAGGCGCCGAAGTTGATGGCGTAGCTGAGCAGCGTTGTACCGCTGCTCTTGGCGCTGGCCGGGTCGATGCGCAGCAGTGTGTGGCCAAACATCGAGGACGGGCTGTTGAGGTAGGCCGCGGGGAAGATCAAGACCGTGCTGTCAGGGGCAACATCCTTGAACCAGGCTTTGAACTCCTTGCAATCCACGCTGGGCAGGTCGGTCAGTTGCAACTGGTTGCGCAGCCAGCGAGTACGCGATGGATAGACGCACTGTGCATGTGTCTGCTCGTTGCCGGCAGGTGCGTAAAGGGCTTCAAGGGTGGCGCTCAGCTCTGCCTTGGGGTCATGGGCACCCTCGGCAGAGAGAAAGAATCTGGGGTCGTCGACGTGGCTGCGCCAGCCGCCCAGCTTGCCTGCTTCGTAATGGCCCAGAGAAAGCCAGAAAGGCTCATTGGCCAATTGCTGCAAACGGTCTGCGCTCAGGTGTGGAGCGGCAGACAACGGGGCACAGACACACAGCGCCAGGTACGCAAGACGTTTGAGCATAGAGAGCAACTTGTCAGGAGATGGGGACCCGCCCTTCGGAGCCGAAAGGCGGGCAAACGACTTTAGGCCTGGGTAGCGTATTTGGCCAGGGTCGGATCGTTTTTCAGAACGTTGAGTGTGTTGCTATGAACGTCTTCAGCGGTGGTGTCGGCTTTGCTGAAAATTTGCGAGAAGTGCTCGTGGGTGACTGCGGCGAAATGCGCACGATCTTCTGGTGCAACGCCCAGTACGACCGCATAGGTAGTCAGTGCCTCGCCTTGGCCCATGGCCATGTCTTTGGAGAGCTCATCCATCATGCCGTTCATGGCCAGCCAGGATTTGCCGCCGTAGGTCAGTGCGCCGTTGGTGGAGCAGCCGTTGGTGCCGGAGGTCATGCCGAAGGTGGCGTTGCCGGAAGTGCCGTTGGTGGTGGATGCCAGGAAGTGAGCTGGTGTGCCACGCTGGCCTTCGAACAGCATGTTGCCCCAGCCGCAATCAGGACCGCCGGGTGCTTGTGCCATAGCGTTGATAGAGACTGCGGTGAAGAGCGTTCCAAGAAGAATCCGTTTCATAGCTTTTTTCTCTTTTATGTCAACCGAGGTCGGGGTTCTTGAACCGGTTTGGCGTGACAAGCCTTGTGTTTGCTGACTTCTCGCACCACCGATACATCAAGGCAAATGGCTATTTGTAACCACATGCGCAGTTTGGAGTTTAGGTCGGTTCCAAGGGTTCCGTGGCCGATTGCAGATTTATTCGCGTCATGAAGGTTTTTTGTGTTCCCGCAGCCATGTTCGCGGCGGGAACGGACATTCCGGGCTTTCCCGTCTTGCAAGTCTTGTCCGGCGAGCGCCAGAATGCCGACATCTGCCCCGCCTGATGTAAGGAACACTGATGCCCGATTCTGTCGCAGCCAGCCTTCGTCTAGCGCCACAAGCGCTGACACGCCCGTTTTCCGCTGAACAGTTCAGCTTTTCGACGACCAATGATCTGGAGCCCTTTCGGGGTGTCCTCGGCCAGGAGCGAGCCGTAGAGGCCTTGCAGTTCGGGGTCGCCATGCCGCGTCCCGGTTATAACGTGTTTGTCATGGGGGAGCCCGGCACGGGCCGGTTTTCGTTTGTAAAACGCTACCTCAAGGCCGAGGGCAAGCGCATGCAGACCCCGTCGGACTGGGTCTACGTCAATAATTTCGATGAGCCGCGCGAGCCCAAGGCACTGGAGCTTGCACCGGGCAGCGCTCAGGATTTCATTGCCGACATCGGCGTCTTGATCGATAACCTGCTGGCGACCTTTCCGGCGGTATTCGAGCACCCGTCGTATCAGCAGAAGAAGAGCGCCATCGACCGCGCCTTCAACCAGCGCTATGACCGTGCTCTGGACGTGATCGAGCGCCTGGCGCTGGAGAAGGACATTGCGCTGTACCGCGACAGCTCCAATATTGCCTTTACGCCAATGGCTGATGGCAAGGCGCTGGACGAGGCCGAGTTCTCCCAGTTGCCGGAAGCCGAGCGGGAGCGTTTCCACGAAGATATCTCCGGTCTTGAAGAGCGCTTGAACGAAGAACTGGCCAGCCTGCCGCAATGGAAGCGTGAGTCCAGTAATCAACTGCGCCAGTTGAACGAAGAAACCATTACCCTGACTTTGCAGCCTATTCTGGCGCCACTGTCAGAAAAGTATGCGGAGAACGCAGCTGTCTGCGCGTATTTGCAGGCGGTGCAGGTCTATCTGCTCAAGACGGTTGTCGAGCAACTGGTCGATGACAGCAAGACCGATGCCCAGGCGCGCAAGCTTCTGGAAGAGCAATACAGCCCGAGCCTTGTGGTGGGTCATACCCATAGCGGTGGCGCGCCTGTGGTGTTCGAGCCGCATCCGACTTATGACAACCTGTTTGGCCGTATCGAGTACAGCACAGACCAGGGTGCGCTCTACACCACCTATCGCCAGTTGCGTCCCGGTGCATTGCATCGTGCCAATGGCGGTTTCCTGATTCTTGAAGCGGAAAAGATGCTCAGCGAGCCGTTTGTCTGGGATGCGCTCAAGCGCACGCTGCAATCGCGCAAGTTGAAAATGGAGTCGCCTCTGGGCGAGATGGGGCGTCTGGCGACAGTCACGCTGACCCCGCAAGTGATCCCGTGGAACGTCAAGATCATCATCATTGGTGCGCGTTCGCTGTATTACACCTTGCAGGACCTGGACCCTGACTTTCAGGAGATGTTTCGGGTACTGGTGGATTTCGATGAAGAAATCCCGATGGTCGACGAAACCCTGGAGCAGTTCGCCCAGTTGCTGAAAACCCGTACTTCGGAAGAAGGCATGGCGCCGCTGACGGCTGATGCCGTTGCCCGTCTGGCAACCTACAGTGCGCGTCTGGCCGAGCACCAAGGGCGCCTGTCGGCGCGTATCGGCGATTTGTTCCAGTTGGTCAGCGAGGCTGATTTCATCCGCCAACTGGCTAACGAAGAGCAGACCGATGCCGGGCACATCGAGCGTGCGCTCAAGGCCAAGGCCACGCGCACCGGGCGTGTCTCGGCCAGGATTCTCGACGACATGCTGGCCGGTATCATCCTGATCGATACCGACGGTGCTGCGGTCGGCAAGTGCAACGGGCTGACGGTGCTGGAGGTCGGTGATTCGGCGTTCGGTGTCCCTGCGCGCATTTCGGCAACGGTCTACCCCGGTGGCAGTGGCATTGTCGACATCGAGCGTGAGGTCAACCTCGGGCAGCCGATTCACTCCAAGGGCGTGATGATTCTTACGGGGTATCTGGGTAGCCGCTATGCGCAGGAATTCCCGCTGGCGATTTCGGCCAGTATCGCGCTGGAGCAGTCCTACGGTTATGTCGATGGCGACAGCGCCTCGCTGGGTGAGGCCTGCACACTGATTTCGGCGCTTTCGCGTACGCCGCTCAAGCAGTGCTTTGCGATTACCGGCTCGATCAACCAGTTCGGTGAAGTGCAGGCGGTGGGCGGGGTCAACGAGAAGATCGAAGGCTTCTTCCGTCTCTGCGAAGCCCGTGGTTTGACGGGAGAGCAGGGCGCGATCATTCCGCAGGCCAACGTCGCAACCCTGATGCTTGATGAGCGCGTGCTGCAAGCCGTGCGCGCCGGGCAGTTCCATGTGTATGCGGTGCGTCAGGCGGACGAGGCATTGAGCCTGCTGGTCGGCGAGCCTGCCGGTACGCCGGACGAGAATGGCGAATTCCCCGAAGGCAGCGTCAACGCCCGCGTGGTGGAGCGCTTGCGCGATATCGCGGAAATGCTCAGCGATGAAGACCTCAAGGAAGAACTGGAGAAGGAGCCCGAGCTAAAAGCCTAAGACTCGTATTCTCTGGGTATACGGGCCTCTTCGCGACTGAAGTCGCTCCTACGGAACCACAGCGTCTGTGGGAGATTCATTCGCGAGGCGGCATTGAAGTCGATACATACAGAAAGCAGGCCGGATGCCGTTCATCCGGCCTGCTTTTGTTCTGAGGCTTTTCTTCTATTCTGTGTGATTACCGCAGTGGCCAAATGGACTGGCGCGTCACTCGCTTGAACAGGGGATGACGAATACTGTCGCTAACGAGGAACTCGCCATGCCGCGTAGCCTCTGTCTTACCCGTCAATGCCTGGGGCTGATGACCCGCATTGAATGTGTCATCCGGCCTCTTCCCGACGATGGAGGCATGTGGATGTTGCTCTTCGCCGCCGGGATGTCCGGCGAACAGCCTTCAGCCATCAAGTCTCAAGGGCCGTTCCGTGGTCTGCTGGCCGCTGAGTCGGTATTGCTCGCCATCTCCGAAAGCCTTGTCCTGCATGGTTATCAAGGTGCCGGCGATGTGCCGATCTGGAGGCTGCATATGCAAGGTGAACTGCGCCGTATCAACAGTGACATTGCCCGCTATCAGCGTTCGTTTCCCTTCTAGGTGTGGGGCACAGGCCGTATTCACCATGACTGGTGAAGGTTTTTCTGTGTCATTTTGTCGCAACTCTAGAGCTGCGGGTTCTCGCTGATATACTCGCCCGTCATTCCAAATCACTGGCGAGTCTCAATGGAACGTTTTTTCGAGAATGCGATGTACGCATCGCGTTGGCTGCTGGCACCCATCTATTTCGGGTTGTCCCTCGGGTTGCTGGCTCTTGGCCTGAAATTCTTTCAGGAAGTATTCCACGTTCTCCCCAATATCTTTTCCCTGGCCGAGGCTGACCTGATCCTGGTCCTGCTGTCGCTGATCGACATGGCGCTGGTGGGCGGTCTGCTGGTCATGGTGATGATTTCCGGCTACGAGAACTTCGTCTCGCAACTGGATATCGACGAGAACAAGGAAAAGCTCAACTGGCTGGGCACGATGGATTCCTCATCGCTGAAGATGAAGGTCGCGGCCTCTATCGTGGCGATTTCTTCCATCCACCTGCTGCGCGTCTTCATGGATGCCAAGAACATCGAGCCGCAATACCTGATGTGGTACGTGATCATTCACATGACCTTTGTGGTGTCTGCGTTTGCGATGGGGTATCTGGACAAGCTGACGAAACACTAAGAGCTGCTCAGCATCTTGCCGCCCGCCCTCTGTGTTCAGTGATGAACAAAGAGGGCGGGCGGTTTCGTTTCTGGCGTCTTGTGCCTTGATGAGGTAGAAAACCGGTACTGATTCTTCCAGAGCAACTGCGAGGTTCGATCATGAATGTTCAGGAATTTACCGATCATGCCCATGCGGGGCGTGTCGATGAGCTGAATCTGATTTCCATCGAAGGCGGTATCTACCTGCTTGAAGTATGCATGGAGGGCGGTTCCCGGATGTTGAAGAGCCCTGAGGGCAAGACGATGCATCTGCGCTCGGTCGAGCATGCCCGGGATCTGCTCAAGACCTTGCCGGTGGTGCCGTTCTATCTGGTCCATGCGGTCGTTCATGACGAACTGTGTGGCATGCCGGTCAATGACCGGTCTGTGATGCGCCTGCCGATCTCCTTTCATTCATCCTGGTCCTGACTGCGATAGGGCGTCACAGCCAATTGTGCTAGGCTGCTCGCCCTTTTGGTTTGGGGCGCATCAGGGTGAATGGCGATTTTTCCCGCTGTCTGCTGTCTGGGTGTCCCTCTACGGAGCAGCGTCATGTCCGAAGTCAATCTGTCCACCGACGAAACCCGCGTCAGCTACGGCATTGGCCGCCAGCTGGGCGACCAACTGCGTGACAACCCGCCACCGGGCGTCAACCTGGAAGCCATCCTGGCAGGTCTGAGCGATGCGTTCGCTGGTCAGCCAAGCCGCGTTGGTCAGGAAGAAATGTCCGCCAGCTTCAAGGTTATCCGTGAAATCATGCAGGCCGAAGCGGCTGCCAAGGCTGAAAAGGCTGCTGGCGCCGGTCTGGCTTACCTGGCTGAGAACGGCAAGCGTGAAGGTGTGACCACTCTGGCTTCCGGTCTGCAATTCGAAGTATTGACCGCTGGCGATGGCCCTAAGCCTACCCGTGAAGATCAGGTTCGCACTCACTACCACGGTACCCTGATCGACGGTACTGTCTTCGACAGCTCCTACGATCGTGGCGAGCCTGCTGAATTCCCTGTGAGCGGTGTTATCGCTGGCTGGACCGAAGCACTGCAACTGATGAACACTGGCAGCAAATGGCGCCTGCACGTGCCGAGCGAGCTGGCTTACGGCGCTCAAGGCGTTGGTAGCATCGCACCGCACAGCGTCCTGGTATTCGACGTAGAGCTGCTGGCTGTTCTGTAATCCGGTTATTGCCTGATGCAGATGGCTGCTGAACGAATCGCGTTGATTCGTTCAGCAGCAGTGCGTGAATGAGCCATGTTCAGTGCAACTCACCTATCGGGCGCAATGCCCGCGCATAACAGAACAGAAACAGATTACGCACCAGTTCCTTGAGCACCATCGGCTCGCTGGAGTTGAGGCTGTTTACATCAAGGTCGCCCTGATCGCGTAACTCCTCCAACGCTTCCTCCTCAAGTACGGCACAGACTTCCCCGGTCTCGCGGTGAAGAATTCTCAGATAGGGTTGCGGGCGGTCCAGCCATGCATCGATCAAATAAGTCATGTTCCATCTCCTGCTTTCGATTTGATGAGAATAATTCCTATTACGATAATAGCAAGCTTCTATTTGAGATTAATTCGCATTTTCTGCCCGATGGTTGATCTGCGTCCATGAAAAAGCCCGTCACTGAGGACGGGCTTCTTGTCTTGCCGACGAGTGTCAGTGAGTGCGGGCGACCGCAAATTCACTCAGCTTTACCAGAGCGTCGCGGTATTCGCTTGGCGGCAGGGTATCCAGGCAAGCGATGGCGCGTGCGGCATAGTCGCGGGCCAGTTGCGCGGTGTAATCCAGGGCGCCGGCTTTTTCGACGGCGTCACGGATGCTTTCCAGATCTTCCAGGCCGCCTTTTTGAATGGCCTGACGAACCAGTGCAGCCTGTTCCGGCGAACCTTCGCGCATGGTGTAGATCAGCGGCAGGGTCGGTTTACCTTCGGCCAGATCGTCACCGACGTTCTTGCCCAGGGTTTCGGCATCGCCACGGTAGTCCAGCAGATCGTCGACCAGCTGGAAGGCTACACCCAGATGGTCGCCGAAGGTGCGCAGGGCTTCGCTCTGTTCGGTATTGGCGTTGCACAGGGCGGCAGCGCTGTGGGTCGAGGCTTCGAACAGCATGGCTGTCTTGCCGCGAATCACTTCCATGTAGGTTTCTTCCGTGGTGCTGGCATCGCGGATCTTCGACAACTGCAGGACTTCGCCTTCGGCGATGATCCGCGTGGCCTTGGACAGGATCTGCATGACCGGCATCGAGCCCAGTTCGACCATCATCTCGAACGAGCGCGAATAAAGGAAGTCACCGACCAGTACGCTTGGGGCATTGCCCCACAGGGCATTGGCGGTGGAGCGACCGCGACGCATGCCGGACATGTCGACGACATCGTCATGCAGCAGGGTGGCGGTGTGCAGGAACTCGATGGTGGCGGCCAGCAGGCGCAGGTCGTCGCCTTCGCGGCCCAGGGCTTTGCCGCACAGGAGTACCAGCAGCGGGCGCAGGCGTTTTCCGCCGGCTGACGTGATGTAATCGCCGATTTTCGAGACCAGCGGTACGCGCGACGTCAGTTGCTTCTTGATGATAAGGTCAACGGCACTAAAGTCGTCCGCCACCGCGCGGTAGAAGGCTTGGGGTTGCATCAGCGACAAGTGCTCCAGATAGGTTGCGCCGCATGCTAGGTTGCAGGGTAGGGCATGTCAAGGTATGCCGTCCGGGGCCTTGCAACCCATCCTTGCCTTGCGTACAATCGCGCACCCTAACTTTCCTGGGCAGCACCTGCCTTACGCAATTGCAAGCAGGCCGTTCCAGCCTGATGCAGCCATGCCAGCCGATACTCTTCTTATAAAGAGCTGGGTGAGCAGGATTTTCGGAGAAATACCATGTACGCAGTAATTGTTACCGGTGGCAAGCAGTACAAAGTCGCCCCAGGTGAATACCTGAAAATTGAAAAACTGGAAGTCGCTACTGGCGAATCCGTCACTTTTGACCGCGTCCTGCTGGTTGGCAATGGCGACGACGTCAATATCGGTGCTCCAGTTGTTGCTGGCGCTACCGTCGTGGCTGAAGTAGTTTCGCAAGGTCGTCACGACAAGGTTCGCATCATCAAGTTCCGTCGTCGTAAGCACCACATGAAGCGTATGGGCCACCGCCAGTGGTACACCGAGATCAAAATCACAGGTATTCAGGCTTAATTCAGCCTAATCCTCATTTGGAGAATTGACTCATGGCACACAAAAAAGCTGGTGGTAGTACCCGTAACGGTCGCGACTCAGAAGCCAAACGCCTTGGCGTGAAGATGTATGGCGGCCAGGCTATCGTTCCAGGCAACATCATCGTGCGTCAGCGCGGCACCCAATTCCACGCTGGCTATGGCGTTGGTATGGGTAAAGATCACACCCTGTTCGCGAAAGTGGAAGGCGTGATCAAGTTTCAGGTTAAAGGCGCCTTCGGTCGTCGCTACGTGAGCATCGTTCCGAAGACTGAAGTCTCCGCAGCGTAATTGCGCAGTAGCTTGAAAAGCCCTGTCTTGCGACGGGGCTTTTTTGTTTGTAGTAGAGGTTGGTGAGTCTCTTGCAAAACTGTTTGTGCGGGCTGTTGTGATGTGGACCTTCCGGGTCGCTGGTTTCTGATCGGTATCGCAACGCTCATTTTTGCAAGAGTCTTATGTATTTATGTGGTTCTGCTCGTCCCTGTGGCGGGAGGCGTGCGTTATGAAGTTTGTAGATGAAGTTTCCATTCGAGTAAAAGCCGGTGACGGCGGCAACGGTTGCATGAGCTTCCGTCGCGAAAAATTTATCGAAAACGGTGGCCCTAACGGCGGCGACGGTGGTGATGGCGGTTCGGTCTATATGATCGCCGACGAAAACCTCAATACGCTGGTCGACTATCGCTATACCCGTCATTTCGACGCCGAGCGCGGCTCGAATGGCGGCAGCGCCGATTGCACGGGTCGCAAGGGTGAAGAACTGGTGTTGCGCGTGCCGGTCGGAACGACCGTGATCGATGCGACAACCCAGGAAATCATCGGCGACCTGACCAAGGACGGCCAGCGTCTGCTCGTTGCTCAGGGCGGCTGGCATGGCCTGGGTAACACCCGTTTCAAATCCAGTACCAACCGTGCCCCGCGTCAGACGACACCGGGCAAGCCGGGTGATCAGCGTGATCTCAAGCTGGAGTTGAAAGTGCTGGCTGACGTCGGCCTGCTGGGCTTGCCGAATGCGGGCAAGAGCACCTTCATTCGTTCGGTGTCTGCGGCCAAGCCTAAAGTGGCTGATTACCCGTTCACGACCCTGGTGCCTAACCTGGGTGTGGTCAGTGTCGATCGTTGGAAGAGCTTCGTCATTGCCGATATTCCCGGCTTGATCGAGGGTGCATCCGATGGTGCTGGCTTGGGTATTCGCTTCCTCAAGCATCTGGCGCGTACGCGCCTGTTGCTGCACCTCGTCGATATGGCGCCGCTGGATGAAACCAGTGCCCCGGACGCGGCAGAGGTCATCGTCAATGAGCTGATCAAGTTCAGCCCTTCCCTGGCTGAGCGTGATCGCTGGCTGGTGCTGAACAAGTGCGATCAGATTCTTGAAGAAGAGCAGGAAGCTCGCAAGCAGGAGATTGTCGATCGTCTCGGCTGGACGGGGCCGGTCTACGTGATCTCTGCCATCGCGAAGGAAGGTACCGAGCAGTTGTCTCGCGACATCATGCGCTACCTTGAAGAGCGTAGCCTGCGTCTGATCGAAGAGCCTGGCTATGCTGAAGAGCTTGCCGAGCTGGATCAGCGCATCGAAGACGAGGCGCGTGCCCAGTTGCAGGCGCTGGACGATCAGCGTGCCCTGCGTCGTAGCGGCGTGAAGAGCGTGCATGACATTGGTGAAGACGATTGGGATGAAGATGATGTGGACGATGAAGATGGTCCGGAAATCATTTACGTCCGAGACTGATCGCTTGCAGTAAACTTGAACGCCGCTACTGACTGATAGCGGCGTTTTTGTATCTCGAATCCGTATTAAGAAACTCTCTGGCTAAGGTTGGAAGATGATGCGCAGCAAAGTGACGGGTGCCCAGCGCTGGGTCGTGAAGATCGGCAGTGCCCTGCTGACGGCGGATGGCAAGGGGCTGGATCGCTCGGCCATGGGTGTGTGGGTGGAGCAGATGGTGGCGCTGCATGAGGCGGGCGTCGAGCTGGTTCTGGTTTCTTCCGGGGCGGTCGCTGCCGGTATGAGTCGCCTGGGCTGGTCTGTGCGACCCAGTGCGATGCATGAGCTTCAGGCTGCTGCTGCCATCGGTCAGATGGGGTTGGTGCAGGCTTGGGAGTCGAGCTTTGCCGAGCATGATCGGCATACCGCGCAGATTCTTCTGACTCATGACGATCTGTCCGATCGCAAGCGTTATCTGAACGCTCGCAGCACTTTGCGTACGTTGGTTGAGCTGGGTGTTGTGCCGGTTATCAATGAAAACGACACGGTCGTGACCGACGAAATCCGTTTCGGTGACAACGATACGCTGGCGGCGCTGGTGGCCAACCTGGTCGAGGCTGATCTGCTGGTTATCCTGACGGATCGCGACGGCATGTTTGATGCCGATCCGCGCAACAATCCTGAGGCTCAGCTCATCTATGAGGCGCGTGCCGACGATCCGGCGCTGGATGCGGTGGCTGGTGGCACGGGCGGTGCTCTGGGTCGTGGCGGCATGCAGACCAAATTGCGTGCGGCGCGTCTGGCGGCTCGTTCCGGTGCTCATACGGTGATTGTGGGTGGTCGCATCGATCGGGTGCTGGCGCGCCTCAAGGCGGGTGAGCAGTTGGGTACATTGCTGTCGCCTGAGCGTGAAATGCTCGCGGCCCGCAAGCAGTGGCTGGCTGGTCATTTGCAGACTCGCGGCACGCTGGTGCTCGACGGTGGTGCGGTGGCGGCCCTGGTCAATGATCACAAGAGCTTGCTGCCTGTGGGTGTAAAGGTGGTTCAGGGCAGCTTCCGTCGTGGCGAAATGGTTGTATGTGTTGCGCCTGATGGTCGGGAAATTGCCCGTGGGCTGAGTAACTACAGTGCTGTCGAGGCGCAGAAGATCATTGGCCAGTCATCCGATGCCATTGTGCGTGAGCTTGGCTACATGGCTGAGCCCGAGCTGATTCATCGGGATAATCTGATTCTCGTTTGAGTCAGGCCCTCAAAAAAGGAAGGTTCGATGCGAGTCATGAAGGCTTTTTTGGCGGCGCTGCTGGTCATGCCTGCTTTGGCTGCGGCTGAAGAGATTGGCCAGGTCTCCACGGTGTTCAAGTTTGTCGGTCCCAATGACCGGATCGTGGTCGAGGCTTTTGATGATCCCAAGGTCGAGGGCGTGACTTGTTACCTGTCACGCGCCAAGACGGGTGGTGTGAAGGGTGGTCTGGGGTTGGCCGAGGATCGTGCTGAAGCCTCCATTGCCTGTCGTCAGGTCGGGCCGATTCGCTTCCAGCCGCCGCTCAAGGATGGTGAGGAGGTGTTCAAGGAGCGTACATCGCTGGTCTTCAAGACGATGCAGGTGGTGCGTTTCCTGGATGAAAAGCGCAATACGCTGGTTTATCTGGTCTACAGCGACCGGATTATCGAGGGTAGCCCGCAAAATGCGGTGACCGCGATTCCGATCCTGCCGTGGCCGCATGCGGCTACGCCGTGATTTGATGGTTTCGTAGGGGGGGGATTCATTGGCGAATTCTTCCCCTTGTTCGCGATATTGCAGGCAATAAAAAACCGACCCTTGGGTCGGTTTTTTAACAAGCAGATCGCTTAGGCGGCAGCAGCAAGGTTCAGAGCCTTGATGTGACCGTTCAGGCGGCCTTTATGGCGAGCAGCTTTGTTCTTGTGGATGATGCCTTTATCGGCCATGCGGTCGATAACAGGAACAGCCAGAACGTAAGCGGCTTGCGCTTTTTCTGCGTCTTTTGCGTCGATGGCTTTGACTACATTCTTGATGTAGGTACGAACCATGGAACGCAGGCTGGCGTTGTGGCTGCGACGCTTCTCAGCCTGTTTTGCACGTTTTTTGGCGGAAGGTGTGTTGGCCACCGTCGAGCTCCTCGAAAGACTTTTATGAAATAGCTAACAAAATAGGCCGCGAATCATGCCGATGAGTTTGCCACTTGTCAAGGGCAGTTGAGGTGTTCCGCTGAGTGGTCGCTATCTGAACCCGGATATTTATTTCCGGCGTACGACCTGTAAACTCGCGGACTTTCGCTCCGGGCTTTTTGCGGCGCGGAGTATCGCATAAATGAAGGCCCGAACGCCTATCCTTTAGCCAGGACTCGACACTCTTTCAATGAATCTACTCAAGTCGTTAGCAGCCGTCAGCTCTATCACCATGCTTTCCCGGGTGCTGGGCTTCATTCGCGATACCATCGTTGCCCGCACGTTCGGTGCCGGGATGGCAACGGATGCCTTCTTCATTGCCTTCAAGCTGCCTAATCTACTGCGCCGGATCTTTGCCGAAGGGGCCTTTTCCCAGGCCTTTGTGCCTATCCTTGCCGAATATAAAAGCCAGCAGGGCGAAGAGGCGACCCGTACCTTTGTGGCCTATGTCACGGGCCTGCTCACGCTGGCGCTGGCGCTTGTCACATTGCTGGGTGTCATCTTTGCGCCCTGGGTGATCTGGGCCACTGCGCCGGGCTTTGTCGATTCTCCGGAAAAATTCACCCTCACCGCAGATCTGCTGCGGGTGACTTTTCCTTATATATTGCTGATCTCCCTGTCATCCATGGCCGGTGCGATTCTCAATACCTGGAACCGTTTTTCTGTGCCGGCGTTCGTGCCGACGCTGCTTAACGTCAGCATGATTTTCTTTGCACTGTTCCTGACGCCTTATTTCGATCCGCCGGTCATGGCGCTGGGCTGGGCGGTACTGGCAGGTGGTTTGTTGCAGTTGCTGTATCAACTGCCGCACCTGAAAAAGATCGGCATGTTGGTCCTGCCGCGTCTCAATTTGCGGGACTCGGGTGTCTGGCGTGTGATGAAGCAGATGCTGCCTGCGATCCTTGGTGTTTCCGTCAGTCAGATATCTCTGATTATCAACACGATATTTGCCTCGTTCCTCGTCGCAGGTTCTGTGTCGTGGATGTACTATGCCGACCGCCTGATGGAGTTGCCGTCCGGTGTGCTGGGGGTTGCGCTGGGGACGATCCTGTTGCCGATCCTGTCGAAAACCTATGCCAACAAGGATCGTCAGGAATATTCGCGGATTCTCGACTGGGGTTTGCGTCTTTGCTTTGTGCTGGTCTTGCCCTGCACACTGGCGCTGGGCCTGCTGGCTGAGCCGTTGACCGTTTCTCTGTTTCAATACGGCAAGTTCGACGCGCTGGATGCGGCCATGACCCAGCGTGCGCTGGTGGCTTATTCGGTAGGATTGCTGGGGATCATCCTGATCAAGGTGCTGGCTCCCGGTTTTTATGCTCAGCAGAATATTCGTACACCAGTGAAAATCGCCGTTTTCACCCTCATTGTTACCCAGTTGCTCAATCTGGCGTTTATCGTGCCGTTGCAGCATGCGGGTCTGGCTCTGGCCATCAGTGTAGGGGCGTGCATCAACGCCGGGTTGCTGTTCTGGCAGTTACGCAAGCAGGAGCTGTTTCAGCCACAGCCTGGCTGGGCGAAGTTCCTGTTCAAGCTGATCCTGGCCGTTGCGGCCATGTCCGCAGTCCTGCTAGGGCTGATGCATGTAATGCCGGCCTGGAGCGAAGGGCATATGCTTGAGCGTTTCGTGCGCCTGGGCGCGCTGGTTGCGGCGGGTGTGGTGGTTTATTTCGGCATGTTGCTGTTGCTGGGTTTTCGTCTCAAGGATTTTGCCCGCAAGGCTGTCATGTAGACGTTGTTTGAAGTGGTGGCTGTCGGAATTTCGCATTGCGACCCGACAGCTGTTGTCTGGTCTTGGCGTGCTGCCTGTCGTCCGGGACCGTGTGTGGTTATAATCGGCCACTTTATGAGCAAGAAGTGCGTTATGCAGCTGGTTAGAGGTCTCCACAACCTGCACCCCTTGCATCGGGGCTGCGTCGCCACGATTGGCAACTTCGACGGTGTTCACCGCGGTCATCAGGCTATTCTGGTGCGTCTGCGTGAACGTGCCGTCGAGTTGGGCGTGCCCAGCTGCGTGGTCATTTTCGAGCCGCAGCCGCGGGAGTTTTTCGCCCCTGACACCGCTCCTGCGCGTCTGGCAAGGTTGCGTGACAAGCTTGAACTGCTGAGCGCCGAGGGGGTTGACCGGGTCTTGTGCCTGTCATTCAACCAGCGACTGAGCAAACTGAGCGCTGCCAGCTTCGTCGAGACCATTCTGGTCGACGGGCTGGGCGTGCAGCATCTTGAGGTAGGCGACGATTTCCGGTTCGGTTGCGACCGCATCGGCGACTTCGACTTCCTGCAACAAGCCGGTAATGCCCATGGTTTTACCGTAGAAGCGGCGCAGACCGTTGAAATAGATGGTGTCCGGGTCAGCAGCACAAAGGTGCGTAATGCGCTGGCTGTCGCGGATTTTGCCCTGGCCGAGCGTTTGCTCGGTCGCCCGTACCAGATTACCGGACGGGTTCTGCATGGCCAGAAGCTGGCACGCCAGTTGGGTACGCCCACGGCCAATGTGCAACTCAAGCGTCGTCGTGTGCCGTTGAGCGGGGTTTACCTGGTCAGTACGAACATCGATGGCAAAGCCTGGCCGGGAGTCGCCAATATCGGTGTGCGCCCGACCGTGGCAGGTGATGGCAGTGCCCACCTTGAGGTACATCTTCTGGATTTTGCCGGTGATATCTATGGCCGGCGTTTGACGGTGGCTTTCCACCACAAGCTGCGTGATGAGCAGCGTTTTGCCTCTCTGGAGGCGCTCAAGACGGCGATCAATGCGGACGTCGCCGCCGCCCGTGCCCATTGGCATGGTCAACCGCTAACCAAGAGCCTGAAATGACCGACTATAAAGCCACGCTAAACCTTCCGGACACCGCCTTCCCGATGAAGGCCGGCCTGCCCCAGCGCGAGCCGCAAACTCTGCAGCGCTGGGACAGCATTGGCCTGTACCAGAAGCTGCGCGAAATTGGCAAGGATCGTCCAAAGTTCGTCCTGCACGACGGCCCTCCTTACGCCAACGGCAATATTCACATCGGTCACGCCGTCAACAAGATTCTCAAGGACATGATTGTGCGCTCCAAGACCCTGTCGGGCTTCGATGCGCCTTATGTTCCGGGCTGGGATTGCCACGGTTTGCCGATTGAGCACAAGGTCGAGGTCACTCACGGCAAGAATCTGTCCGCCGACAAGACCCGTGAACTGTGCCGCGCTTATGCCGCCGAGCAGGTCGAAGGTCAGAAGGCCGAGTTCATCCGCCTGGGTGTGCTGGGTGACTGGGACAATCCGTACCTCACAATGAACTTCGCCAACGAAGCCGGCGAAATCCGTGCGCTGGCCGAAATGGTCAAGGGTGGTTTCGTGTTCAAGGGCCTCAAGCCCGTGAACTGGTGCTTCGATTGCGGCTCGGCCCTGGCTGAAGCGGAAGTCGAGTATCAGGACAAGAAGTCCTCGACCATCGACGTCGCATTCCCGGTTGCGGATGAAGCGAAACTGGCCGAGGCCTTCGGCCTGGCTTCGCTGGCTAAACCAGCCGCTATCGTGATCTGGACTACCACGCCGTGGACCATCCCGGCCAACCAGGCGCTGAACGTCCATCCAGAGTTCACCTACGCGCTGGTCGATGTGGGTGACAGGCTGCTGGTTCTGGCTGAAGAACTGGTCGAGTCCTGTCTGGCACGTTACAAGCTGGAAGGTTCGGTCATCGCGACCACTGTCGGCCAGAAGCTTGAGCTGATCAACTTCCGTCATCCGTTCTATGACCGTCTGTCGCCGCTCTACGTGGCTGGCTACGTCGAGCTGAGCGCGGGTACCGGCGTGGTTCACAGTGCTCCAGCCTATGGCATGGACGACTTCAATATCTGCAAGCAGTACGGGATGAGCAACGATGACATCCTGAGCCCGGTGCAGAGCAACGGCGTGTATGTCGAGTCTCTGGAGTTCTTTGGTGGCCAGTTCATCTTCAAGGCCAACCAGAACATCATCGACAAGCTGGCCGAAGTCGGCAATCTGCTGCACACCGAAACCATCACTCACAGCTACATGCACTGCTGGCGCCACAAATCGCCGCTGGTCTACCGCGCCACTGCGCAGTGGTTCGTCGGCATGGACAAGCAGCCTGTCGCGGGCGGCACCCTGCGTGAGCGCGCAGTCAAGGCTATCGAAGACACCACGTTCGTACCGGCCTGGGGGCAGGCGCGTCTTCACTCCATGATCGCCAACCGCCCTGACTGGTGTATCTCTCGTCAGCGCAACTGGGGTGTGCCGATCCCGTTCTTCCTGCACAAGGAAAGCGGTGAGCTGCATCCACGTACCGTCGAGTTGATGGAAGAAGTCGCTCAGCGTGTCGAGAAAGAGGGCATCGAAGCCTGGTTCAAGCTGGATGCTGCCGAGCTGCTGGGCGATGAAGCTCCGAAGTACGACAAGATCTCCGACACACTGGACGTCTGGTTCGATTCCGGCACCACCCACTGGCACGTCCTGCGTGGCTCGCACTCCATGGGCCACGAAACCGGCCCGCGTGCGGACCTGTATCTGGAAGGTTCCGACCAGCATCGTGGCTGGTTCCATTCCTCGCTGCTGACTGGCTGTGCCATCGACGATCACGCTCCGTACCGTGAGCTGTTGACCCACGGTTTCACCGTTGACGAAAACGGCCGCAAGATGTCCAAGTCGCTGGGCAATGTCATCGCGCCACAGAAGGTCAACGACACTCTGGGTGCCGACATCATGCGCCTGTGGGTTTCGGCCACTGACTATTCCGGTGAGATGGCGGTTTCCGATCAGATCCTGCAGCGCAGCGCAGACGCCTATCGGCGGATTCGCAACACTGCTCGCTTCCTGCTCTCGAACCTGTCCGGTTTCAATCCGGCCACCGACCTGCTGCCGGCCGAAGACATGCTGGCGCTGGATCGCTGGGCTGTGGATCGCACCTTGCTGCTGCAACGCGAGCTGCAAGAGCATTACGGCGAGTATCGCTTCTGGAACGTCTACTCGAAGATCCACAACTTCTGCGTGCAGGAGCTGGGTGGCTTCTATCTGGACATCATCAAGGACCGTCAGTACACCACGGCTCCTGACAGCAAGGCACGTCGTTCCTGCCAGACTGCGCTGTTCCACATCTCCGAGGCGCTGGTGCGCTGGATCGCTCCGATCCTGGCGTTCACGGCCGACGAGCTGTGGCAGTTCTTGCCGGGCGAGCGCAACGAGTCCGTGATGCTCAACACCTGGTACGAAGGCCTGAGCGAAATGCCTGAGGGCTTCGAGCTGGACCGCGCCTACTGGGAGCGGATCATGGCGGTGAAGACTTCGGTCAACAAGGAAATGGAAAACCTGCGCGCTGCCAAAGCCATCGGCGGCAACCTGCAGGCTGAAGTGACCCTGTATGCGGAGGATTCGCTGGTTGCCGATCTGTCGAAGCTCGGCAACGAGCTGCGTTTCGTGCTGATTACCTCCACAGCCAGTGTTGCGCCTCTGCTGTCGGCACCTGCCGATGCCGTGGTGACCGAGGTTGCAGGCCTGAAGCTGAAAGTGGTCAAGTCCGGTCATGCGAAGTGCGCTCGTTGCTGGCATCACCGTGAAGACGTTGGCGTGAACCCTGAGCATCCGGAAATCTGCGGTCGTTGCGTGGACAACATCAGCGGCGCTGGCGAGGTTCGTCACTATGCCTAATCCAGGCGCTACGGGCCGTTTCGGTCGTTTGGGCTGGTTGTGGTTGAGCCTGCTGGTCCTGATCGTAGATCAGGCCAGCAAGTATTACTTCGAGAACCGGCTGGAGATGTACGACCAGATCGTTATCATCCCCGATTACTTCAGTTGGACCCTGGCCTATAACACCGGGGCTGCCTTCAGTTTTCTGGCCGATGGCGCCGGTTGGCAGCGCTGGTTGTTTGCCCTGATTGCGATTGTTGTCAGTGCCGTGCTGGTCGTGTGGCTCAAGCGGCTTGGCCGTGATGACACTTGGCTGGCAATTGCCCTGGCATTGGTCCTGGGGGGCGCTATCGGCAATCTCTATGACCGTGTCGTGCTTGGCCATGTCATCGACTTCATTCTGGTTCACTGGCAAAACCGTTGGTACTTCCCGGCTTTCAACGTAGCCGACAGCGCAATCAGCGTCGGCGCCGTCATGCTTGCTGTGGATATGTTCAAGAGCAAGAAAGAAGGAGAGCCCGCTAATGGCTGAACAGTCATCGGCTCAAGGCGAGCTGCGCATCGGTCAGAATACGCAAGTCACCTTGCACTTTGCCTTGCATCTGGAAAACGGCGACACCGTCGACAGCACCTTCGACAAGGCTCCGGCTACGTTCAAGGTGGGTGATGGCAATTTGTTGCCTGGTTTTGAGGCCGCCATCTTCGGCTTCAAGGCTGGCGATAGAAAGACCGTCCAGGTGCCGCCAGAGAATGCCTTTGGTCAGCCCAACCCGCAAAATGTGCAGATCATCCCGCGTTCGCAGTTCCAGGACATGGAGCTGTCCGAAGGATTGCTGGTGATCTTCAACGATGCGGCCAATACTGAACTGCCGGGCGTGGTGAAGAAGTTCGATGATGAGCAGGTCACCATCGATTTCAACCATCCTCTGGCTGGCAAGACACTAAACTTTGAAGTGCAAATCTTCGAGGTCAAGGCGATTCTGGCTTCCTGAGCCAGATACCAAGCCCGGTTTCGGCCGGGCTGCTCCGCACGTAAATACGAGGCACAGCATGCAAATCAAACTCGCCAACCCCCGCGGCTTCTGCGCTGGTGTGGACCGCGCGATCGAAATCGTCAATCGCGCCCTGGAAGTGTTTGGACCGCCGATTTATGTGCGTCATGAAGTCGTTCATAACAAATTCGTCGTCGAAGACCTGCGCGCTCGTGGTGCGATCTTTGTCGAAGAGCTGGAACAGGTGCCCGATGACGTCATCGTCATCTTCAGTGCCCACGGTGTTTCCCAGGCCGTGCGCGCCGAGGCGGCAGGTCGCGGCTTGAAGGTATTCGATGCAACCTGTCCGCTGGTGACCAAGGTGCATATCGAAGTGGCCCGTTACAGTCGTGATGGCCGTGAGTGCATTCTGATCGGTCATGAAGGCCATCCTGAAGTCGAAGGCACCATGGGGCAGTACGACGCCAGCAATGGCGGTGCGATTTACCTGGTGGAAGACGAAGAGGATGTCGCCAACTTGCAGGTGCGCAACCCGGATGCATTGGCCTTTGTGACACAGACAACCTTGTCCATGGACGATACCAGTCGGGTGATTGACGCCCTGCGCTCGCGTTTCCCTGCCATTGGCGGGCCGCGCAAGGACGATATCTGCTACGCCACGCAAAACCGTCAGGATGCGGTCAAGCAACTGGCCGATGAATGCGATGTGGTTCTGGTGGTGGGTAGCCCGAACAGCTCCAACTCCAACCGCTTGCGCGAACTGGCCGAACGCATGTCGACACCGGCCTATCTGATTGACGGTGCCGAAGATATGCAGCGCAGCTGGTTCGACGGTATCGAACGCATCGGTATCACTGCGGGTGCTTCTGCGCCGGAAGTGCTGGTGCGCGGCGTGATCCAGCAATTGCAGGCCTGGGGCGCGACCGGTGCCGATGAACTGGCGGGCCGCGAAGAGAACATCACGTTCTCCGTTCCCAAGGAACTGCGGGTCAAGTCTCTGCCTTGAGGTCAGGCACACAGATCTGTCGGTATCTTTTCATCCTCGACCCTGACTCTGCCGGTAATGGCCACTATCACGCGATAGTGGCTGACGGGCTGATCACGGACGCAGACGTGAAAGGTGCCGTTGGCAGCCTTCTTGAGACCTCCTAGCCCTGTGAAGCTGATGTACTGCGCAATCTTGCTGTTGCCGATAATGCGCGTTTTTCCATCGATTGCCCGTTCGACCAGCACGGTATCTTCATCATCCGGTCCGTTGCCTTTGGTGTCGGTGATGATTCGCCAACCGTTGCTCCAGTTGCCTTCAATGGCATGCAGGGTCACCACCTGATTGCGGGTGATGGCCGCAACCCGTGCGGAGCGTATGCCGCTGGCGAGTTCCAGTGCTGTAACCTGTCTTCGATTGGCATCGATCAGGTCTGTAAAGGTCGGGCTGGCGACATTGGCAAGAATGGCCACGAGGGCAACCACGATCAGTAGCTCGATTAATGTGAATCCTGCATGCTTCATTGTTTTTCCTCCCTGGAAAACCTTGTTCCAAACGCCATCCGGGCATTCGTCATCGCAAAACAACCGTATATCCTGCTAGAGATTTTCAGGCATCGCTGCTGCCTTATAGTCGTAACGTCTAGGAGACACCCAATGCGTTATATGTCCAAGGGCTTCAGCCTCATTGAATTGTTAGTCACTGTGTCTGTGGTGGCGATCGTGGCTGCTATCGCTGTTCCGAGCTTTACCAGCTCCATCCAGAACAACAAGGTCGATACCGAGGTCAACGATTTGCAGCGGGCGCTCAACTATGCGCGTCTTGAGGCGATAAACCGGGGTGTGACGATACGTATTGCGCCAACCAGCGGGGCTGACTGGAAGACCGAGTTGCAGGTCTATCTGGCTTCCGATACTTCCGCGACACCGACTGCATTGCGCAAGGTTGCGGCCATGAGCAGTGGAGCAACCCTGACGGCTGTAAACGTCACGACTGGCGCTAGTGTTACGGCGCTCGAGTTCAATAACCTGGGTGCGCTGTATGCTCCAACCTCGGCGGTGACGATGACCTACACGCGGGGCTCGCTTACCAGGAACATTAATATTTGTTTGACGGGCCGGATCATTCTGGGCGGAACTTGCTGATGCGTTATGAAACCCGACATCGCCAGACAGGCATGACATTGATCGAAGTACTGGTGTCGGTCCTGATACTCGCCATTGGCCTGCTGGGTGCCGCTGCGATTCAGCTCAATGCTCTCAAGTACACCGACAGCTCGACCATGACCAGCCAGGCGAGCTTCATTGCCTACGACATGATGGACCGCATTCGGGCGAATGTGGATGGCAATGCGGTCTCCAACGGCACCACCAACGTGCTGTCGACCTATGCTCTGGCGAATCTGGCTGCGGCCCCGACGGCCAATGCGAACAGGGCCAGGGATCAGGACCTTTACGATTTCAAGACCAATATCACCAATTTTGCGGGCTCCACGGCCACCGCCAGCATCGATGTCAGCGGCGCGCCGGCAGTCACCATCACCATCACCTGGGACGATACGCGGGCTGCAAGTTCCAGCACCGTTGCATCCGGCGGAACTGCCTCGGGTAACACCATGCAGACCTTTACCCTGACCTCACGTATCGGGGTGAACCCATGAAGAAGTCATCCCGAGGCTTTGGCCTGATCGAGATCATGGTGGCGCTGGTGCTGGGGCTGGTGGTCAGCATGGGCATCATTCAGATATTCACCGCTTCCAGAGGCACGTTCCTGACCCAGAATGCTTCGGCCCGCATGCAGGAAGATGCGCGCTTCGTGCTGAGCAAGCTGGTGCAGGAAATCCGTATGACCGGGATGTATGGCTGCCTGGGGTTCAGCAACTATGTGCCTGTGTCTCCGGCCATTGCATGGCCTGCTGCACTCGATAACCCCATTCTGTGGGATAACGCCAACAACACCTTGACTCTGGTGACTTCCGATATCGGTACAACCGGCAGTTCACCTACCTGGACAATCATTTCCGACTGCCAGACCTTTTCCCAGCTTTACGCTGGTGCAAGAACGCCTTTGGCAGGGCAAACGGCGTTCCCGATGCGCCAGCTGGTCTACACACTCACTGGCCAGAACCTGACCATCAAATACGGCACAGCCGGGGCTGCCCAGCCGCTGTTGCAAAACGTCAGTGCCTTCTCGGTTTCATTTGGCATGGCGGGTAACCCCATGACCTACACCTCGACGATTTCGGCTGCCAGTGCGCCCGACATACGCAGCGTTCGTATCAGCCTGACCCTGCAAGACCCGGACGGGCGTGTCAAAAACCAGCAGTACAATGTGGTTGCCTACCTGCGCAATCGCTTTTAAAGGGCCGTATGCAATGAAGACAAAGCGGTTTTGCATCATGCCGACATTCCCGGCCCGACAATCCGGGATGGTGTTGCTGGTCAGTCTGGTATTCCTGTTGCTGCTGACATTGCTGGGGATTTCCTCCATGCAGAACGCCACCTTGCAGGAGAAGATGTCGGGCAGCGTCGCGGTGCGCAATCAGTCTTTTCAGAAAGCCGAAGCGGTATTGCGACTGGGTGAGTCGTCGATCCAGATGGTGGGTTTCACTTCGACCAGATGCAACAGTACTGCGACATGCGCTCCGCCTGCTGAATCCACCACACTCACGGCGGCGGGCACGAATGGTTCGTCAGGGGTGAACTGGCTCGCCGCGGCTGGCGGTTTTTATGGAGTCCAGAACCTGGGAACCACGACCAACCCCATAAAACGTCCGCCGACCTGTACAGGCACCGTTACGCTTTACCGTGTCACGGCAGTCGCCATTCAAGGCACATCGAGAACGGTGCTGGAGAGTATTTATGCCAATTGCTAAGACACTTCGACGTGGATTGAAGTATGTATATGGTGCTTTGGCTGCGCTTTATCTGTCGGCTCCGGTTTATGCGTTTACGCCCTCACAAGTGCCATTGTTGAGTGCCTCTGCTGTCACGCCCAACGTCATGCTGCAGGTGGATAACTCAGGCAGTATGGATACGATAATTTTTGCCTCGGGGTTCAATGCGTCGGCGTCGTGGCCTGTTATTTATGAATCTCAATCCAATTGTTTTTTCTTTATTTGTGGTTCTTATTCAAGGGGGGCACAAATCAATACGGGGGATTCTGATTATGTAACCTTAGGTAGCCTGAGTAATGATGGATGTAACAGTGGTTATGGCTTTTACAGGAACGCCTCATCGGTGACCTGTATCTCATTACCTGACCCTGCAAGATCGGGTAATACACGTTATCCAGGTGCTTATCTGTCTTATCTGGTTTCCGAAGTCAATGCTGGCCGCAGTGTAGCGAATATACCGACTGAAAGCCGTCTGACGTCTGCCATTTCTGTTGCATTGGGGTTGGTCGATGCCAACCGGTCATTGCGCATCGGTCTGGCGACTTACAATCCGCCCAACAATAACGACAGAGGACCGGGCGGGAATATCAAGCAGGTGATAGCTGACCTGTCGCCTGTTCCGGCCACTACTTATCAGCCGGGTGTGACTCAGGCGACGGCCGATACAAACTACAGGAATCTACGTGCCGCGATTTCGGCGTTGACTGCTGAGGCCAACACGCCTCTTGCAGAAACTTATTATCAGGTGACTCGCTACTTTCGGGGGCTTACTCCTTTTCCGTCATACACCAATTCCCCGACAACCTTTACAAGTCCGATCCAGTATCGTTGTCAGAAGAACTACGGTGTTGTATTGACGGATGGTTTGCCCACTTACGACAAGTTGTCTGGCACCAGTGATGTCGATGATCCCAACCGTTACTTGCCTAACTGGGATCGCGTCAACAACGACGGTCCGAATACCAATGAGGCTAATGAAGGGGATACACTATATCTGGACGATATCGCCAAGTTCGCTTATGACATTGATATGCGCAAGGACTCCACTTCACCCAATGGAGATCTGACGGGTAGAAGTTGGGATAATGCTGGTTTCACAGTCCAAAATATGAGCACTTACACCATCGGTTTCACGCTTGATAACCAGATGCTCATCGATGCTGCCAAAGATACTTATGGTCATGGCAAATACTTCCAGGCCAATGACAGTGCCGGCTTGAATACCGCATTGAACCTTGCCCTGACCGACATCTACGCCAAGGCAGGCTCCGGCGGTGGCGGGGTATCAAGTTCATCCACTCTCCAGGCCGGCACACAGTTCTACCAGACACTTTATGACCCGACCGACTGGCACGGTACCGTCAGGGCCTTCAATCTCAATGCCACGACCGGAGCCTTGAGTGCTCCGGTCTGGACGACGGACAGTACGATTGTGAGTGGCTCTACTGCACCTGTTTTCGAGTCCTGGAGCACAGGGACTACTCCCTCGCGAATCACGTTGGATTTCCTCAATTTCAGTCCGGCACAGCAGCTTGCATTCACCACCACATTGCCTACAGGTGTGACGGGGCCGGAGGTTATTGCCTGGGCCAAGGGCACTGCGAACGCCAAGTTGCGCACGCGCACCAGGCTGCTCGGCGACATCATCAACTCTACGTTGGGAGCGGGTCTGCCCACCGAAAAGACAGCTGCCGATCTGGTTGGCGATACCAGTTACACCACCTATCTGGCCAACAAGGCCACCAATATGAGCTACAGCCTTCTGGCCAATGCCAACGATGGCTTCTTCAATGTCATCAATGCCAGTAACGGAGTGCGGCGATACGCCTATATGCCTTCCACGTCGCTGTCGTCCCTTGCAACCATTTCGGCAACCAACTACGGCTCCGGGGTTCACAGGTTCACGGTTGATGGCCAGATTGCAGTTTTCGATACTCAATTATCGGCGGGCTCGGCATGGCGTACAGTCGCTTTCTCCGGTCTTGGGGCGGGCGGCAAGGCATTCTTCGCAATCAAACTCTTTGAAGGCACAAACAATACCCCCGAGGCGCTTTGGGAGGTCAAGGCTCCTGATACCTCCGATACCAATAACAGATTCAATAACCTTGGCTACTCCTACTCCAAGCCAGACGTAGCGCGGATGGCTGATGGAACCGGGATCGTAGTCGTGGGCAATGGCTACGGCAGTTTTACCGGAAGGGCTTCGCTGTATGTACTGAATGCCAATACCGGCGCATTCATTACGGAAATCCAGACGCCGCTTGTCGTCAGTGGTGAGACAGACAACGGCCTGTCCTCGGTCAAGCTGCGGGTCAACTCGCAGAACGTCGTTCAGGCCGCTTATGCCGGGGATCTCAAGGGCCGCATGTGGAAGTTCGACATGAGTGGTGCGGCGGCTTCCAGCTGGCGGGTCGCCTTCAATGGTTCACCACTGTTCACTGCGCCAAGGGGGGCCAACCAGCCGATTACCGTTCAGCCGCTGCTGCTGGATCATCCACTCAACGGCAAACTGGTGTATTTCGGTACTGGTAAATTCAGTGAGGCCACTGACAAGCAGACCAGTGCCTTGCAGGACTTCTATGCCATCTGGGATGCCGAGTCGGGCAATATCGTTGAAGGCAACCTGCAAGCCCAGGCGATCACGGGCTCGGTGACCGGCAATGGCTACACTTACTTCACGTCCACCAGCAACGATGTGGACTGGGTTGTCAAAAAAGGCTGGTATCTGCCACTGGCAACGGCTGCGCCTTATCTGGGCGAGCGGATCATCTATCCTGCACAGACTTCCCGTGGCCGTATCATTTTCACCACAGCGTCGGTGAACTCCACCGATCCTTGTGAAAGTACGGGGACCGGGCGTCTTTTCGAGCTGGATCCCGCTACGGGCGGCATGCTCAATTACCAGGTGCTCGATACCAACGGCGACAACGATATAACCAGTGGCGACACGATTGTGGCCGGGCTTGGCATCGGTACGGGGATTCCGGTGGTTGCTTCCATCGTTGCTGGCACCAATGGCAACAACGATAACAAATACCTGATCGACTCCAGCGGCGGAACACCGATCAAGCTGCTTGAGAAAGGCGGGAGTGCCAACGTCTTCCAACGCATCATGTGGCGACAAATTCAGTAGGGAAGGTGATTCATGCGAGCAGTATCCAAAGGCTTTACCTTGATCGAACTCATGATCGTCGTTGCGATTGTCGGTATTCTGGCGGCTGTTGCTTACCCCAGTTATGTCGAATACACGAAGCGCAGCCAGCGCTCGGCCATTGCCAGCCTGCTTTCGGAGCAGACTCAGGCGCTTGAGCGTTTCTTTTCAAGAAATGGCACCTACGTCGGAGCAACAGGATTGAGTACCGGCAATAGTTATTACGGTATTGGCTCGGTCCTCAATGCCGCAGACTTCACCTTGACCGCCAGCCCTGTCGCTGGCTCGCTCATGAACGGCGACAAGTGCGGCAGCTTTGTCATCAAGAACACCGGGGCAATCAGCAATACAGGCGCCACCAGCGGCGTGACAACCAAGGACTGCTGGGGGCGTTAACTCCTTTTTCTTTGCCTAGAGACCAAAATGCACAAGCAACATGTAGTGATCGTCGGTGGTGGTGTTATCGGGTTGTTGACTGCCTTCAACCTTGCCGCCGAGGTGGCCAGTGTCGTGTTGCTTGATCGCTCCGGTGTCGGTCAGGAATCTTCATGGGCGGGCGGCGGGATTGTGTCGCCACTCTATCCATGGCGCTACAGCCCGGCAGTTACGGCCCTCTCGCATTGGTCCCAGAACTTTTACCCGCATCTGGCCGAGCGCCTTTTTGCCCAGACAGGCGTTGACCCTGAAGTTCACAAGACCGGTTTGTACTGGCTGGATCTGGACGATGAACAGCAAGCACTGGAGTGGGCGGCCCGCGAGCAGCGACCATTGAGCAGTGTCGATGTGTCGGCCGTTCACGATGCTGTGCCGGCGCTGGGGCAAGGCTACTCACGTGCGATTTATATGGCTGATGTGGCCAATGTGCGTAATCCGCGATTGGTGAAGTCCCTCAAGGCGGCGTTACTGGCGCTGCCCAATGTCGAGATTCGTGAGCAATGCGAGGTCAAGGGATTCGTTCGCGAGGGCAACGCCATTCGGGGTGTCTGCACGGAAACGGGCGATATTCCGGCTGATCGGGTCGTGTTGGCAGCGGGGGCCTGGAGCGGCGAATTGCTCAAGACCCTGGGCCTGGAATTGCCTGTCGAGCCGGTCAAAGGCCAGATGATTCTCTACAAGTGTGCGTCCGACTTTCTGTCCAGCATGGTGCTGGCCAAGGGGCGTTACGCGATCCCGCGTCGTGACGGTCATATCTTGATCGGCAGTACGCTGGAGCATGAAGGCTTCGACAAGACGCCGACCACTTCGGCGCTGGAAAGCCTCAAGGCTTCGGCCATCGAATTGATTCCCGAACTGGCAAACGCCGAACCTGTCGCCCAATGGGCAGGGTTGCGCCCCGGCTCGCCCGAAGGCATTCCCTTTATCGGCCCGCTGGACGGCTTCGATGGGCTTTGGCTGAATTGCGGGCATTACCGTAATGGTCTGGTGCTGGCACCTGCGTCCTGCCAGTTGCTGACTGATCTGCTGGTGGGGCGTGAGCCGATCATCGATCCGGCTCCGTATGCGTCGGCGGGGCGTTTTCGTGAATGAGCGGAGCGCCGCCCGATTCGCTCCCGCACTTCACTTAATCCAACCCCAGCTTCTTCAACCGGTAACGCATAGATCTGAATGACAGGCTCAGGCGCTGTGCTGCCGCGGTCCGGTTCCAGCGGGTTTCTTCCAGGGCCTGCAGGATCAGTTTGCGTTCGATGCTTTCCAGGTAATCTTCCAGATTGTCGATGTCGGCCAGATTGGGGCCGTCGTGCTCCTGGGGTGTGCCGGATTCAGCAAGACGAAGGTCGCTGGCGTGGATCTCATCGTTTTCGCAGAGCGTATAGGCGCGTTCCAGCATGTTCTCAAGCTCGCGAACGTTGCCGGGGAAGCGATAGCTTTTCAGGGTTTCCAGTGCCTGCGGGTGGAGGCGCGCTGCCGCCTGACCGCAGTTGGTGGCCAAGCGTTGCAGAACGCTGCCGACCAGTTGATCGATATCTTCGCGCCGTTCACGCAAGGGCGGTACTCGCAATTCGATGACGTTCAGGCGGTAATACAAATCCTGCCGGAAGCGCCCGGCAGCAACCTCGGCACTCAAGTCTTTGTGGGTGGCACATAGAATGCGCACATCCACCACTTGCTCCTGCTGACCGCCGACGCTGCGTATGGACTTTTCCTGTATGGCACGCAGCAGTTTGACCTGCATGGCCAGCGGCAAGTCAGCCACCTCATCAAGAAACAGCGTGCCATTATTGGCTGTCTGAAACAGGCCCGGCTTGTCTTCATGAGCGCCGGTAAAACTGCCTTTGCGATGGCCGAAGAACTCGCTTTCCATCAATTCTGACGGGATTGCGCCGCAGTTGACCGGCACGAAGGGTTTGTCGATGCGTGGCCCTTGCTCATGGATCAAGCGGGCGACCAGTTCCTTGCCGCTACCCGATTCGCCACTGATATAGATCGGAGCCTGGCTGCGCGCCAGTTTGTCGATTTGCTTGCGAAGGGCGCGCATCGGTGGTGAGTTGCCCAGTAAACGGCTGTCGATGCTGCGTTCCGTTTGAGTGCCGGGGTGCAGTCGCAAGGCGCTGCTGACCAGTTCGCGAAGCCGGGTCAGATCTACCGGCTTGGTCAGAAAGTCGAAGGCACCTGCCTTGAGTGCGTGGATGGCCATATCCAGGCTGCCATGGGCGGTGATCATCGCCACAGGCGTTTGTGGGTAAACCTGCTGAATATGCTGCACCAGTTCCAGGCCATTACCGTCAGGCAAGCGCATGTCGGTCAGGCACATGTCGAAGGGTTCGCGAGCCAGCCAGTTTCTGGCCTCGGTTACATTGCGGGCGCTACGGGTGTCGAGTTTCATCCGGCCGAGCGTGATCTCCAGGAGTTCACGAATGTCCGGCTCATCATCGACTATCAGGATCTTTTGCCGTTGGGTCATGCTCAGCTCAACTTGAACGGGTGAGCGAAAGTGATGCGCAGACAACTACCGCCCTCATGGCGAAGGGTGTAATCCAGATGTGCCTGGTTGCTTTCGCACAGCTCGCGGGAAAGGTAGAGGCCAAGGCCCGTACCTTTGCTTTCTGTGGTGAAAAAGGGCTCGAAGAGTTTGGCCAGATGCTGTTCGGACACGCCAGGCCCGTCATCAAGGACTTCCAGGGTAGGCAAGTCGTTTTCCGGGTTGTGAAACAGCTTCAGCCAGACCTGCGCTGTCTCATGATTCATGCCGCTGTAGCGTAAGCCATTCTGCAGCAAGTTGGTCAGCACCTGATTCAGTTGCTCCGGGTCCATGCGCGTGGTGAGCATGCCCTGGCCTATTTCGGTGTGGACCAACTGGTTGGCAGGCGCAGAGCTGCGAAAGTCTGCTACGAAATTCTCCAGCCAGGCTCTCAGGTCCAGCAGCTCGGGTTCGGTTTCGCGGCGTCTGGACAGTTGCAGGACGTTCTCGATCACTACATTGATGCGTCGCGATTGGTCGTGAATGATCTGCCCGAGCCGCCTATCCGGTCCTGACAGCTCTTCCGACTCATTGAGCAATTGCGCGGCATGGCTGACGGCGCCCAGCGGATTGCGGATCTCATGAGCGATGCCGGCCGTCAGGCGGCCCAGTGCGGCAAGCTTCAACTGCTGGGCCTGATGGGCAACCTGTGAGAGATCTTCCAGAAAAATCAGCGTCTGGCGCTGGTCACCCCGATTGAGTGCGGCGAAGCTCGGTTGCAGGATCGGACCGATGGCGGAGGTCGAGATGCTGCGTGGCGCCATGATCGGATTGATCAGCCATTGCCTGAGGCGATCTACCAGTTGTGGCGAATACTGGTCGATGACCTGACCGACCAGTTGCTCGTGGCCCAGCAGGCTCAATGCACCCTGATTGGCCAGCAGGACCTGTCGTCGCGAGTCGAGCACCAGAATGCCGGTGCGCATGCGTTGCAGGATCAGGGCATTGAGTTCTTCGAGGTTGTCGACATCGGCGGCGCGCTGTTCTGCCAGTACTTCGCTCACCTGCATACGGGCGGTCAGTGCCTGTACCAGCATGGCGGCGGCAAAACACAAGGCGCCCAGTGTGCTGGCCTGCAGATAGTCGTTCGAGGCCAGCGGGCTGATGAAGCTGATGTAGAAGGTCAGGTAAATGATGCCGATGGCAGAGACAGCGGCGATCAGCAGACCGAGGCGACCGCGCAACAGGACATTACTGATGGCGACCGAGGCAATCAGCAGGTTGCCAATGCCGCTGGAAGTACCACCCGCGG
This sequence comes from Pseudomonas sp. FG43, assembly GCF_057809175.1. Classification (NCBI taxonomy): domain Bacteria; kingdom Pseudomonadati; phylum Pseudomonadota; class Gammaproteobacteria; order Pseudomonadales; family Pseudomonadaceae; genus Pseudomonas; species Pseudomonas sp. FG43. The sequence goes on along the minus strand of NZ_JBMDJL010000001.1, from coordinate 300,601 downwards.
CATAGAACAGCCCTGACAGCATCACCGCATCGGTCACTGCCAGGCTGAAGAGCTGGACTTTATGGCTGGGGCGTTCAAGCAGCACCACAACCAGAATGTTGAACACCAGATACAGCCAGCAGCCAGCCCGAAACAGATTCAGGTTGGCCAGTTGCAACAGTTCGGTGTCCAGGTCGCTGGAAATCAACAGCACCAGCACGATGCCGATGGTCAGTCGATACAGGTGATACAGCCGCAGAATCCGTTGCGCTTGGGGGCTGCCGAGTGAAAGCGTCTCAGCGGTCACGAGTCGCTGGGCCTTCTAGCCTGTGCGACTCGCTGCAATACCATTGTTGTTCCTGGCTCAATGCACGATCACGAGGAAGATGAACGCCACAATGGGCGCAACGTACCATGGGCGATGCCGCAGTTTCTGGCGGTTCTTCACGTTTTTTGGGGGCAGGAGGGTTGAGCAGGCGCTTGACGAACCACACCACTGCCGCGATCAACGCGACCCACATAATTATGCGAATCATGACTACCAGCTTAATGATTGAATAGCCCGCAGTGTAGCCAAGGCGCAGGCGGGAATGAAGTAGGAGTGAATTTATTCGCGAAGAGGCCGTCATCGCGGATAAGCGGAGCGCCGCCCGATTCGCTCCCGCAAATGTGTGGCACAAAAAAAGAGGCCCGCAGGCCTCTTTCTTGTGATCACCGGTCTCAGTCGAACAGACCCAGTGTCATGTAGCTGAACCAGGAGCGGCTTTTGTTGCCTTTGGCTTCTTCAGCTTCCTTGGCCTGCTCATCCAGCTCTGCCTGGTTTTCCGGCAGCAATTCTTTCGGGATGGCGTCCTTGGCATCCTGATACTGCTTCTGGATGTCCTGGTTGGCGCGGGTTTCGCCCGGTGGCAAAGGCGCGCTGCCATTGATCAGGCCCAGAGTCGCTTTCGACAGCCACGTGCGGTTGTCGGCTTCGGCCTGGCGAGGCGTGAACTGGCCGTCAGCCAGTTGCGGGTGGTTCGGGTAGTTGGCTTTCAGGACTTCGAGGCTGGTAGCTGCCAGATCGTCGAGGTGCAGGCGCTGATAGGACTCGACCATCACTGCAAGGCCATCACCGACCGAAGGTGTTTCCTGGAAGTTTTCCACAACGTAGCGGCCACGGTTGGCGGCGGCGACATAGGCCTGACGTGTCAGGTAGTAGTCGGCTACGTGAATTTCGTATGCCGCCAGCAGGTTGCGCAGGTAAATCATGCGCTGCTTGGCGTCAGGCGAGTAACGGCTGTTCGGGTAGCGGCTGGTCAGTTGAGCGAACTCGTTGAACGAGTCGCGTGCAGCACCCGGGTCACGTTTGGTCTGGTCCAGTGGCAGGAAGCGCGCCAGCAGGCCGACGTCCTGGTCGAAGGAGGTCAGGCCTTTCATGTAGTACGCATAGTCGACGTTAGGGTGTTGCGGGTGCAGGCGAATGAAGCGTTCGGCAGCGGACTTGGCGGCCTCGGGTTCACTGTTCTTGTAGTTCGAGTAAATCAGTTCAAGCTGTGCCTGATCGGCATAGCGACCGAACGGATAGCGTGATTCCAGAGCCTTGAGCTTCTCGGTGGCGCTGTTGTAGCTGTTGTTGTCCAGGTCGGCCTGCGCCTGCTGGTACAGCTCGACCTCACTGAGGTTCTCGTCGATGACTTCCTTCGACGAACAGGCCGCAGTCAGTGCGAGGATGGCGATCAGCAGCAGGTGTTTCACTTGCATGGCGGCTTGCGTCCCTATAACGGCCTGCTGTCTTGGGCGGGGCCGTCCTGTTATGATGAGCGCCCCGCAAGACCCGCGGGGCAAAAGACGCCGTATTTAACCACAAGCGCGCTGCCGAAACCAAAGGCTAGCCGCGCCTTCTAGTCTGGCCATGTCCGAAAATATAGAACTTCGCGCAGAGGTGCCGTCCGAATTGGGCGGTCAACGCCTCGATCAAGTCGCCGCACAATTATTCGCAGAGCACTCGCGCTCGCGCCTTTCCGCCTGGATCAAGGACGGCCGTCTGACTGTGGACGGCGGTGTCCTGCGCCCGCGTGACATCGTTCACGGTGGCTCTGTCCTGCAACTGATTGCCGAGCAGGAAGCTCAGGGCGAGTGGGTTGCTCAGGATATCGAGCTGGATATCGTCTACGAAGACGACCAGATCCTGGTGATCAACAAACCCGCCGGCCTGGTGGTGCATCCTGCCGCAGGTCATGCCGACGGCACCTTGCTCAATGCCTTGCTGCATCACGTCCCGGACATCATCAACGTGCCGCGCGCCGGTATCGTGCATCGTCTGGACAAGGACACCACGGGCCTGATGGTGGTCGCCAAGACCATTCAGGCCCAGACTCAACTGGTGACGCAACTGCAAAACCGCAGTGTCAGCCGCATCTATGAATGCATCGTCATCGGTGTCGTCACCGCTGGCGGCAAGATCGATGCGCCGATCGGGCGTCATGGTCAGCAGCGTCAGCGCATGGCGGTAATGGAAGGCGGCAAGCAGGCGGTCAGTCATTACCGCGTGCTCGAACGTTTCCGCTCCCACACTCACGTGCGGGTCAAGCTGGAAACCGGTCGCACTCACCAGATCCGCGTACACATGGCGCACATCAACTATCCGTTGGTGGGCGATCCGGCTTATGGCGGTCGTTTCCGTATCCCGCCAGCAGCCAGCCAGACCATGGTCGAGTCGTTGAAGACTTTCCCGCGTCAGGCGCTGCATGCCCGTTTCCTGGAGCTGGATCACCCGGTCTCCGGCCAGCGCATGAGCTGGGAGTCGCCACTGCCTGACGATTTCGTCTGGCTGCTGTCGTTGCTCAAGCAGGACCGCGAGGCATTCATCGGGTGAGTGACTGGCTGATTCCAGACTGGCCTGCGCCTGCGCACGTCAGGTCCTGCATCACCACCCGTTCGGGCGGAGCCAGCCAGGCTCCGTTCGACAGCTTCAATCTGGGCGATCACGTCAGTGACAACCCGCAAGCAGTCGCCAGTAATCGCCAATACCTGTCATCGCAACTGAATGTGCAGCCTGCCTGGTTGCGTCAGGTACACGGTGTTGTTGTGGCGCATGCCGATCCTTCCTCGGTGGCCGAGGCCGATGCAAGCTGGACCGACACGCCCGGCGTGGCTTGCACCATCATGACCGCCGATTGCCTGCCCGCTCTGTTCTGTCGTCGCGATGGCACCCGAGTCGCTGCTGCACATGCCGGCTGGCGTGGCCTTGCGGCAGGTGTGCTTGAGGCGACTGCCAGCAGTTTGCAGGTTGCACCGGAGGAGATCATGGTCTGGCTTGGTCCAGCCATCGGGCAGCTTTCCTTCGAGGTTGGTCCAGAGGTTCGGGAAACCTTCATGGAAACCCATCCTGAAACGGCCGATGCCTTTATCCCAAGCGCCAATGCCGGGCGTTTCATGGCCGATATCTACGCCCTTGCACGTTTACGGCTGGCCGCCTATGGTGTTTTATCAGTCCATGGTGGCGGACTGGATACGTTCACTGACTCACGTTTCTTTTCTTACCGCCGTAGTGCCACCACTGGCCGTTTTGCCTCGCTGATCTGGATAGATCAAGCCTGATTGCAGGCCTCCTGGTGCAGCCCGTTATGGCTGGCTTGCGCGTCGGGCTGATGTGCATCAATCAAGTCGAGCTTGAAACCCGCAGAATCGTCCACATCTAACTGACTATCCAGCAGGTTTTCGTTATAGGTGTGTTCATTGCTCCGGCCTGCTTTGAAGGAAGGTGACTAATGCGTATCGATAGATTGACCAGCAAGTTGCAATTGGCTTTATCAGACTCCCAATCGCTGGCCGTGGGCCTGGATCATCCAGCCATCGAGCCTGCGCACTTGATGCAGGCTTTGCTCGAACAGCAAGGCGGCTCCATCAAGCCTTTATTGCTGCAAGTGGGCTTTGACATCAACAGCCTGCGCAAAGAGTTGAGCAAAGAGCTCGACCATCTGCCGAAAATCCAGAACCCTACCGGCGACGTCAACATGTCCCAGGATCTGGCGCGCCTGCTCAATCAGGCTGATCGTCTGGCGCAACAGAAGGGCGACCAGTTCATTTCCAGCGAGCTGGTGCTGCTTGCCGCCATGGACGAGAACAGCAAGCTGGGCAAGTTGCTGCTCGGTCAGGGCGTGAGCAAGAAGGCGCTTGAGAATGCCATCAATAACCTGCGTGGCGGTGGCGCGGTCAATGACCCCAACGTTGAAGAGTCGCGTCAGGCTCTGGACAAGTACACCGTCGACCTGACCAAGCGCGCCGAAGAGGGCAAGCTTGATCCGGTGATCGGGCGGGACGATGAGATTCGCCGGACCATTCAGGTCCTGCAACGGCGGACCAAGAACAACCCGGTGCTGATCGGCGAACCCGGCGTGGGCAAGACCGCCATCGCCGAAGGTCTGGCGCAGCGCATCATTAATGGCGAGGTTCCGGACGGCCTTAAAGGCAAGCGTCTGCTATCGCTGGACATGGGCGCATTGATTGCCGGTGCCAAATACCGTGGTGAGTTCGAGGAGCGCCTGAAGTCGCTGCTCAATGAGCTGAGTAAACAGGAAGGCCAGATCATCCTGTTCATCGACGAACTGCATACCATGGTCGGTGCCGGTAAAGGTGAAGGCTCTATGGATGCGGGCAATATGCTCAAGCCGGCTCTGGCTCGTGGCGAGCTGCATTGCGTCGGCGCGACCACGCTCAACGAGTATCGCCAATATATAGAGAAGGACGCTGCCCTTGAGCGCCGCTTCCAGAAAGTGCTGGTGGAAGAACCTAGCGAAGAAGACACCATCGCCATCCTGCGTGGTTTGAAAGAGCGCTACGAGGTTCACCATAAAGTCGGTATTACCGACGGTGCGATTATTGCGGCCGCCAAACTGAGCCATCGCTACATCACGGATCGCCAGTTGCCGGACAAGGCCATCGACCTGATCGACGAAGCGGCCAGCCGCATTCGCATGGAAATCGATTCCAAACCAGAAGTGCTCGACCGTCTTGAGCGTCGTCTGATCCAGTTGAAGGTCGAATCTCAGGCCCTCAAGAAGGAAAAGGACGAGGCGGCAATCAAGCGTCTGGAAAAGCTGCAGCTCGATATCGAGCGTATGGAACGTGAGTACGCCGATCTTGAAGAGGTCTGGGCTTCGGAAAAGGCTGAAGTGACCGGTTCGGCGCAGATCCAGCAGAAAATCGAGCAGTCGCGCCAGGAGCTGGAAGCGGCCCGTCGTCGCGGTGATCTGAACCGCATGGCTGAATTGCAGTACGGCATCATCCCGGACCTGGAGCGCAGCCTGCAGATGGTCGATCAGCACGGCAAGCCGGAAAACCAGTTGCTGCGCAGCCGGGTGACCGAGGAGGAGATTGCTGAAGTCGTCTCCAAGTGGACAGGCATTCCAGTGTCGAAAATGCTCGAAGGCGAGCGTGAGAAGCTGCTGAAAATGGAAAGCCTGCTGCACAAGCGTGTGATAGGCCAGAGTGAAGCCGTAGTGGCTGTGGCCAGCGCCGTGCGTCGTTCCCGTGCCGGGTTGTCCGATCCTAATCGCCCGAGCGGCTCCTTCATGTTCCTGGGCCCGACTGGTGTCGGTAAGACTGAGCTGTGCAAGGCGCTGGCTGAGTTTCTGTTCGATACCGAAGAGGCCATGGTACGGATCGATATGTCCGAGTTCATGGAGAAACACTCCGTCGCTCGCCTGATCGGTGCGCCACCGGGCTATGTCGGTTATGAAGAGGGCGGTTATCTGACCGAGGCTGTTCGTCGCAAGCCTTATTCGGTGATCCTGCTCGATGAGGTCGAGAAGGCGCACGCAGACGTTTTCAACATTCTGCTGCAAGTGCTGGAGGATGGGCGCCTGACGGATAGCCATGGTCGCACGGTGGATTTCCGCAATACCGTGATTGTCATGACCTCCAACCTCGGGTCTGCACAGATCCAGGAGCTGGTAGGTGATCGTGAAGCGCAGCGTGCTGCGGTGATGGATGCAGTCAGTACACATTTCCGGCCGGAGTTCATCAACCGGATCGACGAAGTGGTGATCTTCGAGCCGTTGGCGCGGGATCAGATCGCGGGCATTACCGAGATTCAGCTGGGACGTCTGCGCAGCCGTCTTGCAGAGCGCGAGCTTTCCCTGACATTGAGCCCGGAAGCCCTCGACAAGCTGATCGCCATTGGTTACGACCCGGTGTATGGCGCACGGCCTCTCAAGCGTGCGATACAGCGCTGGATCGAAAACCCGTTGGCCCAGTTGATCCTGTCGGGCAGCTTTGTGCCAGGCTCCAGCATCACTGGCAAGGTGGTGGATGGCGAGATCGTTTTTGGCTGATCGCTTCTTTATATAGCTGAACGGAAGGGCTCTCCTGGTGAGGGCCCTTTTTTATAGGGGCGGCTGGCGGTGCAGGAATCGGGTTTGCAGGGAGTGCGCAGGCGATCTGAAAAAAAATCGCAAATCATTGTCTTAAAAGCAATTTAGAGGGTTGACAGGTGTTTTTGAAAATGTAGAATAGCGCGCCTCAGAGACGTGAACGCAACGTTGCAAACGAAGCGAAAAGGTCGAAGAGGTTGAATTAACGAGTTAACAGCGAGTTGATTCAATGCAGTAAGTTGAATCTGAAATTGAAGTTCCGCGATAGCTCAGTTGGTAGAGCAAGTGACTGTTAATCACTGGGTCCCTGGTTCGAGTCCAGGTCGTGGAGCCAGATTTCACCAGATTCAAGGTTGTTTCAGTCGGGGTATAGCGCAGTCCGGTAGCGCGCCTGCTTTGGGAGCAGGATGTCAGGAGTTCGAATCCCCTTACCCCGACCATAATTTGGGTCGTTAGCTCAGTTGGTAGAGCAGTTGGCTTTTAACCAATTGGTCGTAGGTTCGAATCCCACACGACCCACCATTTTTGGTTTCAAAGTCATATTTGAAGCCGAATCTTAAAGATCTGATGCCATTAGCATCAGATCGCAGGCAGCTTGTTGAGGTGTCTTGATTTCAACGGGGTATAGCGCAGTCCGGTAGCGCGCCTGCTTTGGGAGCAGGATGTCAGGAGTTCGAATCCCCTTACCCCGACCATAATTTGGGTCGTTAGCTCAGTTGGTAGAGCAGTTGGCTTTTAACCAATTGGTCGTAGGTTCGAATCCCACACGACCCACCATTTTTGGTTTCAAAGTCATATTTGAAGCCGAATCTTAAAGATCTGATGCCATTAGCATCAGATCGCAGGCAGCTTGTTGAGGTGTCTTGATTTCAACGGGGTATAGCGCAGTCCGGTAGCGCGCCTGCTTTGGGAGCAGGATGTCAGGAGTTCGAATCCCCTTACCCCGACCATATATCAGCACAACAGCAGAGAGTAAAATCGCTGCTTTTGATGCGACTGAAAATGCCTGGTTCCAGCATGACTGCTGAAACCGGGCATTTTTCTTTTGTGCGCTATAAAATCCAGCGCATTGTGCAAGGAAGCATGCCGCCGTTTCATCGATGACGCGGCTTCTCCATTTCCAGGTAAGGAATGTCCATGAGTGCCAGCTTATTTAAACGCCCAGAGTTTTATGCCCTGATTGCCGCGATTCTGAACGGTACTATCGGAGCCTTGACCCGTGTGGGCTTTGCAAACGGTTCAACGTCCAATCAGATTGCGTTCTGGAAGTGTTTCGGAGCCTTTCTTGTCATTGCCCTCTATTGCGCTATCACTCAGGAGCGCAGGCGCGAAACTCTGGCACTGGCCAGCAAGTGGCCTCAATTCGCTGTGCTCGCCTTCCTGGGAATATTCTGCCTCTACTTTTTCGAGACCTGGGCCTTTCAGGAAGCGTCCATCCCGTTGGTGGCATTTCTGCTTTATGCCGCTGGAGGCATGACCATCATCCTGTCTGCCTTGTTCCTCGGTGAGCGAATCGGGTTCAACAAAGTCGTCGCTTTTGCAGCCATCCTCGCGGGCGTCTACCTGATTCTGAGCTACGAAGGAGAGATCAGCGGCAGCTACCTTGGGGTCACTCTCGCGCTGCTGGCCGGGTTGGGTTATGCCTTGTTCATCTTCACTTCCAAACTGATGAACATGGGGAGTGGATTGCCACAACTGGCCTGGCTCTTTGGTTTCGGCAGTCTTTATCTGTCGGTGCCTTTGCTCAGAGAGGGCTTTGTATTCCCAAGCGGTATTTCGCTACTGGCAATCGCGGCCTTGGTATTGCTGCCCACTATTGGGGGCTTCTATTTCACGACCAAAGCTGTGCATCAGGGAGAGGCGAGCAAGGTCCAGATCATCGAAACCAGTGATCCTCTTTTTGCCACCTTGTTTGCATTTTCCTTCTTTGGCGAGTCTCTGGGGTTTGCCGGGACCATTGGTGCGCTGTGTATTATGGCCGGTTTGATCTTCGCCATGAAAAAGAACACACCTCCTGCTGTGCTCACCGCACAATAAACAGTTTCGCGAATGAATTCGCTCCTACACGGCGGTCATGCTGCGTTTAAAACGGCGTAGGAGCGAATTCATTCGCGAAGAGTTCGGTCCCGGATAAAAACTATCCGAAGTGCTCTTATAAAAAGAAGTTATAAGGTTATTTGTGTGGAAAATAAACTCTGAAAAATCACACGTCAGTGTAATGTTTCTTTACAGAACCACGTGTCAGTCGAAGTATATTCCAGGCTGGAATAAACATGTTGAAAAATGGTAGTTGCCAAATATTAGCCCGTGATTATTATCTACTCTAAATTTTCACAAGAAATAAACCACTCCTGACGACACAATCAAATGGAGTTAAAACTCACCATTTTCAATGGAGGTCCAAAAGATCTGGAGTTTCTCACGGGGCCACAAGTCTGGGTGAGGGTTGCGATAATTCCTCAGCGGTTTCGCTGAGGAATTATCGGCAAACAGAAGTGATTAGAGCTATTGGGTAACAGGGGGAGCAATTTTTACCCTGCAAAACCAGACGCCCAGTAATGAAAGGATAAACCCGGCAATCTGTATCGGCACGAGCTTATCTCCAAAAAAGGCCCAAGCCTCTAATGCCGCCAAAGGCGGAGCGAGTAGTAACAGGGATGTTGTCTTGGTCATGTCCCCGTTTCTGATCAGCCAGACCAGGGACAGCGTTCCCAATCCTGATAAGACCAATACGGCCCAGGCAAGAGAAAATATAAAGTTTGCATTGACGATCAGGTGTGACTCGTCAAGGAGCAGGATAAATATCAGTGCAGCAACCGATGAAAACAGGTTCTGTATGGCCATGGAGGGCAGAAGTTCAGACTTTCCAAGTGAAGTCTTTTGCAGGATGGTGCCAAACGTTATCGAGAAAACGGAAAGTATGGCAATCAGCAAGACTGAAAACGAGTAATCAATGTGGCTGCCTGTTTGAAATGACGGGGAAAGGACAAGGGTTACGCCGGAAAGTCCAATGAAGATGCCCAGCGCTTGAAGGGGCGCGATTCTTCCCTTCAGAAAGGCTATCGAAATCACGACCGTCAGCAGCGGTTGCAGGGCACCCAGCAGAGCCATCAGGGCGGCGGGCAATCCTTTTGAAATGGCCCAGTAGCTTCCGCCCAGATAAAGACCGTTAATGAGCAGGCCCGCGAATATGTGCTTGTGCCACTCATTAAGTGGAGGCCATATTTTTTTCAGCAAGGCCGCTGCGAAAGTGAACAGTAAAAAGGAAAGAAAAAAACGACTGGCAAGAAAGATGTTGGGAGACGCGGAGCCAACGATCATTCTTCCAACGATAAAGCCGGTGGACCACAGCACAACGAACAGGCAGGAAATAAGCAGGACGGCATTATTGTGAAACCTGGCTTTTAACATGTTCTTCCCTGAAGACATAAAGTGATAAAGGATTTTGAGTTTGGTTTTCGGGATTGTCAATGGTGTAGGAGGGGTGAAGCATATTAAGTAAGTGGTCCACGTATCCTCGTGGCCAAACGTCTCAGTGATATCAAACTCATCAGTGCATGGCAGCAATCATTTAAATGAGGTTTAAAATGGGTAGTTTTAATCTGGTCAGTTTTTTGTCTGAAGTAAAATCCGCGTATGTCAGGGAAAGCTTCATTTCTCTGGACGGGGATGATGTAACGAGAATCGTAAAAGGCTTGGGGGCCACGGACGAGGATCTTGAAGCGCTCAAGAGTGTCAGCGATAACCTGCCTCCTGATCCAACCCTGCCTTTTCGCGAATCAAGGAACGGGCGTTTTGAGCTGGACTTCGCCAACTCAAAGATCAACAGGATAGAGTTTCAACCTTTTGTTCTTTCTGCCCAGGAAGACTTTGTTCGCCATGACTCGGGGAAAGTCAGAGAGTTCAGGGGGATTGGTGACGATCTGCAATTGAACCGTGCGTTTCAAGCGCTGCTGCTTTTCAAGGCCTACTTGATCAAGGACACTTCTATAAGCCCGCGGCCAAGCCTTGATTATGATTCCACCAGCCTGGTGTCCACGGTTTTCAACTTGAGAACCATCACGACACCTGAATTGCTCGGAGAGCCTGCCCTGGAGGGAGTGCATGCCGATGGGGTCGACCATACGATGACAACTCTGTTGGGCAAAGAGAATATTACGGATAACAGTGCGATCACGTTTATCCATGACAACAGAGAAAAGAATGGCACCCGCTGGAATGAGGCCAACCCCGAATATCGTCTGGGGCAGGCACAGCACAAAAAGTTTCTGGATACATTGCTGATCGTCGATCACGAACGCAAACACAGTCTCTCGCCTGTTCATGCCTCCGTGAGTGATTCACGAGCCACGCGGGACATGCTGATTTTCTTTACGCGGCATCCGACCAAGAAAGGGCATATTTCAAATCCCTACGACTCTTTCAATCCGCATAAAGAAATTCCGCTGTCTATCAATTACCCAGAGTTCATTGTGTAAGTCTCGGGTCAAAAAATCTGACCCAATCCTTTTAGCCCCACCTGCCTTGAGATGGGGCTTTGCTTTGCCGGGCATTTGCCCCCGGCTTCACGCCGGCAAGTCGATATCGGGCAACTCCAGGTGCGAGCGCAGCGTATTGCCCGTGTAAGCGGTGCGGTAAGCATTGCGTCGTTGCAGTTCAGGTATGACCAGGTCGACGAAGTCCTGCATGCCTCCCAGCAGATGTGGCCACATGACCGCATAGCCATCCACGATCCCCGCATCGAACCAGTCCAGCAATTGGTCGGCTACCTGCTGTGGATTACCCACCACTACAAGATGACCTGCCGCGCTGGCGACGCGCTCGATGACCTGCCTGAGCGTCATCTGCTCACGTTTCGCCATGTCCCGAAGTAATTCATATCGGCTTTTAATACCGGGAACGGCCGCGGGATCGAGTTCTGGAAACGGGCCGTCCAGCGGCCAGTCAGACAGGTCGACACCAATGAGTTCAAATAACAGGGCTCTACCCACCTCGGGTTCCAGCAAACGCCCCAGCTCGGCCTGTTTCTCACGGGCCTGCTCTTCGGTCTCACCGACAATAACCAGAACACCCAGCAGCAGGCGTACCCCTTCGGCCGATCGCCCGTGGAGCTGCGCCAGCCGACGGATATCCGAGCCGATTCGTTGCGCGTCCTCGCGAGTCTGAGCTGCAAAGAACACGGCATCGGCAGTCTGGGCAGCAAAGCTTCTGCCGACATCGGAAGCGCCAGCCTGGAACAGCACGGGATGGCCTTGAGGTGAGCGAGGTACGTTAAGCGGGCCTTCAACCTTATAGAACCGGCCTTCATGGCCGACGGGATTCACCCGTGCCGGATCGGCAAACCGTGCGTTCTCCTTGTCGCCGAGAATGGCATCATCCTTCCAGCTGTCCCAAAGCTTTCGTACCACGGCGACAAACTCTTCAGCGCGTGCGTACCGCTCGTCATGGGGCGGCAGGCTTGTCCCGAAGTTGCGCGACTCCGCTTCACTGGCAGTCGTCACGATATTCCAGCCGACGCGCCCGCCGCTGAGATGATCCAGCCAGGCGAAGGTGCGGGCAACATTGAAGGGCAGCGTGTGGGCTGTCGATACCGTGCCCACCAGACCAATATGCTCCGTTACACCAGCAATCAGTGCGAGCGTGCTGATAGGTTCCGCCCGAAAGGGAATGCCCTTGGCAATGTTTTTAAAGCCGTCTTTATCCCGGTCCTGTGCGACGGCCAGAATGTCCGGGAAAAAGATCAGGTCGAAAAGACCTCGCTCGGCCAGTCGGGCGAAGTCTTTGTAGTAGGCGGCGCTGAGCACCTGGGCAGTGTCGGCTTTCGGATGACGCCAGGAGGCAATGTGGTTACCCCCAAGAGCGCCGAATGCAGCCAGGTGCAGTTGGCGTTGAGTGGTCATGGTCTACTCCTTGTATGAGGTTTCAACTAACGGCAACTTTGGCGCTCTGGTTCTCGTGCTCCAGGGTTGAATTGCCGGAAATGCGTGCGGATATCCGGTTGATGACCCACTGCAGAACATCGCTCATGACATAGTAAAAACCGGCAATAAGTGCGTAGCACTGCCAAGGCGCAACCACCCGGTTATTCACCAGTACGGTTGTTCTGAAGAAGTCGGTAATTCCGAGTGGATAAAGCAGTGTGGACAGCTTGAAAACCACAATGGAGATCGCGCCCAGCGCCGGGACGCAGGAGATAAGCGCCTGGGGCAATATGATGCGAAGCAATGTTGTTCTGCGTGACAGGCCGGTGATTTCAGCGGCTTCGATCTGTAGCTGTTCGACTCCCGCGATTGCACTGCGCAGGGCTTCGCAATAATAGCTTCCCCCGATCACGGTCAGTGCCACGACTGCGGCCGTTGCGGGTGTCACTCTGAACGGTAATACCTCCGGTGATACCAGATAGGCTGCGCTGATAATGAAGAGCGGCGGCACGGCTTGAGTGGCTACAACAATGAAGCCCCCGATAAAACCCGCAAGGCCTCCGGCAAGCCGCAGACTTGCCAATAATCCACCGAAGAGCAAACCCAGTACTACGCCTGCCAGGGAATAGATGGCTGTCGTATAAAGACCCTCCAGAAAAAACTGCCAGGACGAAGCCAGTTCTTTCCAGATCGGATCGAGCAGAGCCCATACACCAAAAAGAGCCAGGATGATCAGCAATCGGTATCTGCCAATAATGGACAGGACGGTTTTCATATCCTGCTCCGTAATCTTTTTTCCATGAAATAGCCGGCGGCCATTATCGGGAGTGTCAGCACTGCATAGGAGGCCGCTGCGGCGAGGAAACCGCGCAAGTATTCAAAGGTTTGAGACTGCAATGTTTCCGATGCGCCGGTGAGTTCTACAACACCAATGAGCGAGACTATCGAGGTGTTTTTAATGATTTCTGCGGTTTGCAGTACCAGCGAGGGAGCGACCAGACGCAAGGCTTCCGGTAGCCGGATTGAAAAAGCGGTTCTCGACCATGACAAACCTGAACTCAGAGCAGCGTCTTCATACTCGGTGGGAACGGCTCTCAGCCCTCCCGACAGGATTTCGGCGCAATACCCGACTTGATGCAGTACAAGCGCAATGACTCCGCATATCAGTGGATTGAGTTGCAGAAGATAAAAGCACACGAAAAGTTTGACGATCAAAGGGACTTTCATCGCGAGGTCTACATATCCCCGGGCCCATGCAGACCTGGCATGCAGTGCCAGAGCGACAGGCGCACTGAGGATTGCAGTAATGCCCAGGCTTATGACGGCCAAAAGCAGAGTCGTGGTAAAAGCCGAGGCGAACAGAGTGCTCGCCTCATCCCAGAACGATATCAATTCTCGATACCTGGCTGCAGTCTGTATTGAGACCAGAGGGTGAATTCAGGTTTGTAGCCAAAATGCTTTTCGTACAGTTCGGCAAACTCGCCACGGGCCCAGATCTTCTGAATGGTATGGTTCAGATAATTACGCCAGAGTGAATCGTTCTGTCGCACGATGATTGCCTGTGGATCGGTAAAGAATGCTTCGCCAATCTTCAGGCTGTCGCCATAACGTTTGGCGTAGGCCTTGGCTGAAAAACTGTTGAGCAGCACGGCATCTGTCTGATTGGAGCGCAGGGCTTCAACGGCATCGCTGTAGTTGTCAAAGAACGTCACCTGGCCGGTTGGCACAAGGTCTTTGAAGAGTTGAGCCGCGTAATTGTTCTTGGACGTGGAAACACGTTTGGGTGGCGTGTAGGTCTTGATATCGCCACTGTCACCGGCCCGAACCAGCGGCACTACATAGTCCCAGTTATAAACGATGGTGAAATCCAGTACCTGCTCACGTTTTACAGTGGGTGTGGTCGACCCGAACATCGCATCGATGTCGCCGTTCTTGATGGCGGGAATCTGAACGGCTCCGGAGATGGGTTTGAACTCGACACTCACATTCAGCTCTTTAGCCACGGCACGGGCAAGATCCGGGGCGAAACCGACGCTCTGACCATCCGCGCCGATCTGCGCCATGGGCGGGGCGCTGGGGTCTACGCCGATAACGAGCTTTGAGCGCTGTTTGACCTGATCCAGTATCGATACCGGTTCGGCTGCGACGGCTGGCAGAGAAAGACAAGAGGAGATGGCCAGAATCCCTGCCCATAACAAATTTGTTTTCATAGGCATACCCCATATAAGTATCCAGTAGGTTGTTTCGGAATACAGTTATTCTCACTGGCCGCTATCGGTAGAGGTCAGTGTGTTGTAACGGTATGGCGGAGAGTTTTTATTAATACGTTATTAGCGATGTAGGATACTTTCGATAAACCGAGCGGCCCGATCCGTTTGCGGGCTTCTGAAAAAGTCCTCGGCAGGTTGTGTTTCGAGGTTTTTGCCCTGGTCGAAAAAGGCCACTTCATGAGCTACTTCCCGGGCAAAGGCAAGCTCATGGGTTGCCACGGCCATCGTTGTCCCGCCGCGGGCCAGACCGCGCATGACTTCAAGCACTTCATGGACAAGTTCCGGGTCCAGAGCAGAAGTGGGCTCATCCAGCAGCAGTACATCCGGCTCAAGCGCCAGCGCGCGGGCTATGGATGCGCGCTGAGCCTGGCCACCGGACAACGTAGCGGGCCAGGCCGTGCTTTTGTCGGTAAGGCGAACTTTGCCAAGGGCTTCATAAGCCTTCTCTTGCGCGTCCTGATGAGACAGTTGCCTGACTTTACGCAAGGCCAGCGTGATGTTTTCCATCACTCGCATATTGGGGTAAAGCGCCGGACGCTGGAAAACAAAGCCAATACGGCCACGCACTTCAGGCTTGCGCAAGGCTTCACGGTTGATGGGAGTATCGCCAAGAAGAACCGCACCACGAGTGGACGGCTCAAGTCCGCTCAAGATCCGCAGTAAAGTACTTTTTCCACAGCCACTGGGACCGCAAAGTGCCAGAACCTTTCCCTTTTCAAGTGAAATGGAGACGCCGTCCAATACCATTCTATCTCCAAAAAATTTATATAATTCTTTGGCTTCTAGCATGAAATAACTCCACGGTGGGAAACGAGATATCCCTTGATACTGCCGGGTAAGTTCAGCGTATGGAGATTCCACAATATGGTCGGTAAACTATCAGTCGTTTAAATGCTTTGCAAATAACAAAAGATTCTATTCTTAGAGATCGGGGTGAGGGCGTTTTTGATTTGTTGTAAAAAAACTTTACATTTATGTGAGTGTGGTCATATCTTCACAGTGCTTGAACGGTAAAGGATTAACCGATTTTGAGCGGGCCTGCAGGCCGGTGTGATTTTATGGTAGAAAGAGAGCGATAATCTACATGGCAGGCTATGAAGTGGGCATCAATGGAATGAGGGCATCGCACCACGGCGAGCCTTGTGATTTTGATTATGAGTTGAACCTGGTGTGGGATGTGTTGGTTCCTGTTGTTGGCGAGTACAATTTCTCGCTCGCCATTTACGATCATAACAGTAGTGTTGTTGCGTCTCGTGGCCTGGTTTATATTCCGAGTATGCTGCCTCAAGACCTGAAAGAGCGCTCAGGGGTATTGCCCTCAGACAAGAGTCATGCGCATTTACTGTACTGGAAGATATTGCCTGATCAAGTCGATATGTTTTTTGTCGTTTCCATCAAGAAAGACGGCAGGGCGCCAGTCGATGAAAGTATCCTGTCGGTGGTCGGCCGCATCGGTGTTCACTTCTTTGGGCAAAATATTCTGCTCAACAAGTTTTCAATATTTCTCAGGCAGTCCATTCGCGAGCGAGATGCCGTGAGCGGGCTGATTGAAGACGGCTTGCTTGTCCTCGATCAGTCCGGTTTCCTCAAATACATAAATGACGCCGGGAAGAAGATTCTCAAGATAGACGATGCGAAACGCCAGTTTCGCGATCTTCTCGGGTTTGAGCCTGTCATTGGTGATGTCTTCAAGCAGAAGCGTGGTTATGTAAACAAGAAGGTTGTCATTCTGCGAGGTGAAGACGAGATTCCGTTGGTGGATACCGCCATACCCATTGCAGATGATGACGGCAGAATTGTTTCCGTTGTAAATATATTCAGAAGGTTTTCTACAGCGCCCACGCTTCCCGATCCAGGTCTGAGGAGGGAGTCAGGCATCGGGTTCGATACATTGGTGGGAGCGTCCACGCTCTTTCTGAGCGCACTGGATATTGCGAAGCACTATGCCGGGTTGAGCGAAGTCGTGTTGATCTCTGGGGAGCCGGGCACCGGAAAGAGCACCTTTGCACAAGCGATTCATGGTGTTGATGAAAGTCCCCAAAAAGGCATGCTGGTCATCGACTGCCCTGGGTTGTCTGTTTCGGATTTCAAGGAAAAGGTCCTGTCGTATGTCATCGCGGATGATCAAACCGGCAGGTGGGAATTTCATCCCGATATTCTTCAGGATGCCTATAACCGAACCTTGTTTATTGATGGCGTGGATGTGCTTCCCGTATCAACACAGTTGTACCTTGTTCAAGCCCTGAAAGCATATGGAAAAACATCCGGGCTCAAGATTGTCATGGCCACAACCGATGCGATGGACGTGGTACTTCACGAGCAGAGGCTGCATCCAAAACTGCTCGGGATATTGAGTCGTCATAATCTTGAGCTGCCACCTTTGCGCAAAAGGCCAAAAGATGTGGAGCTGTATGCGAGCTTTTTCTGGAATGAGGAAAGTACGCAGGGTAAAAGATCAGCTATTCCCGCTCGTCTTTGCAAACTTCTGAAAAAACAGGACTGGAAAGAAAACATTTCACAGTTGAAGCGGGTGGTTCGGAAACTTGTCAATGCTCCCCGGCGCTTCAGGTCCGAGGAAGAGTATATTAATGAAGTCAATGAGCTTGTCAGGCAATCTGCTGTTTCCCATCAGGCGATACGCCCTGACTTTGATCAGCCCTTGATGCACGATGCCGAAAAACAAGCCATTTTTCTTGCACTGCAAGCCATGAACTTCAACGTCTCCAAAGCCGCTCTGGCGTTGGGAATAAGTCGCCCGACACTGTATTCGAAAATGAAAAAGTACGAAATAAGCGCCTGAACCTCCAGGCGCCTATTTAAACTTTACAGCTTACAGCTTACAGCTTACGCTTAGTGCAACTTCATCCTTGGCTCGGTCCCTTTACCAATCTTGCTCCCGAGCATCAACATCAAGGTACGGAAAGTGCCATATAGCGCCATCTGGTGCATGCGGTACAACGAGATATAGAACATCCGCGCCAGCCAGCCTTCAAGCATCACGCTGCCCATCAGATTCCCCATCAGGTTACCCACAGCCGAGAAGCTCGACAGGGAGATCAGGGAGCCGTAATCCTTGTAGGTGTATTCCGGCAGTTCCTTGCCCTCGATCCGCAGACGCAGCGATTTGACCAGCAACGACGCCTGTTGATGAGCGGCCTGGGCGCGGGGTGGAACGTTGCGGTCGGTGCCTTTTTGCGGACAGGCAGCGCAGTCGCCAAAGGCAAAGATGTTTTCATCTCGCGTGGTTTGCAGAGTCGGCAGCACTTGCAACTGGTTGATGCGATTGCTTTCCAGCCCGTCGAGTTCATGCAGGAAAGCCGGTGCCCGAATGCCCGCTGCCCACACCTTCAAGACCGCCGGAATGACCTGGCCGCTGGCCGTGATCAGGCCTTCGGCAGTCACTTCGCTGACTGATGCATTGGTCAGAACCGTAACGCCCAGCTTCTCCAGGGTTTTATGTACCGGCGCACCAATGCGCTCAGGCAAGGCGGGCAGCACCCGTGGGCCGGCTTCGATCACTGTGATTCGCAGGTTTTCCGGTTTGATCTGGCCCAGTCCGTAAGACGCCAGCTCATGGGCGGCGTTGTGCAGTTCGGCGGCCAGTTCCACGCCGGTTGCGCCAGCGCCGACGATGGCCACGGTGATTTCCTGAGCGCTGTCGGCTTGTCCGGCGTGAGCGCGCAGGTAGTGGTTGAGCAGTTGCTGGTGGAAGCGTTCTGCCTGTTTGCGACTGTCCAGGAACAGGCAGTGCTCGGCTGCGCCCTTGGTGCCGAAATCATTGGTGGTACTGCCCACGGCCAGCACCAGCGAGTCGTAACCCAGGCTGCGTGCCGGAACCAGTTCTGCACCGTTCTCGTCCAGCGTGGCGGCCAGGTGAATCTGGCGGCTTTCACGATCCAGCCCGGTCATGCGCCCGAGTTGAAACTGGAAGTTGTTCCACTTGGCCTGCGCCACGTAGTTCAGCTCATCCTCATAAGAGTTGAGCGAGCCGGCGGCAACCTCGTGCAACAGGGGTTTCCAGATGTGAGTCAGGTTGGCGTCTACCAGCGTCACGCTGGCTGTGCCTTTCTTGCCCAGGGTTTTACCCAGGCGGGTCGCCAGTTCCAGACCGCCAGCGCCGCCGCCAACGATGACAATACGATGAGTCATAAGGATTACTCGGAAGGTTTAAGGAATTCGGGGGTGAGAGCTCGATCTTCGCGAGCGCCAGGCTGCTCATAGCGTCAGATAGCTCAGTAAACGGCTCAACAGACCCAGACCGATGACCACGGCAAGCACCAGAACAAGGAGCAGCCATGGCCGAAAAGGCCTGCGCTCGACTTGATGCTGGGGGGCGTTGAGGTAGTGTTGGACACGTCTTTGGTCGTCCGGGTTCAGACGGCTGCTCATTTTTGCCTCTCGCAGACGTTGCCTGCTGTCAGTACGTTATACCGCGGGCAGATCCAAGGGTTCTACTCGCAGCATATCGTCCAGTCGGATGATTCCACTTTGTATCACTCGGGCAGTAATTCCGCCATGGCCACGTACAGCCTGGAAGGTTCCATGCCCCAGGCGTTGCTCAAGCCGGGCGCAGGGCTGGCACCAGCCGGTGGTTTCCAGGATCGCCTGACCGACCCTGAAGCGTCGGCCCTTGAGGCTGAACAGGTTGATGCCGCTGATGACCAGGTTGCGGCGCAGGTCCTGCGGCACGATGGGGTTATCCACAGGGCGACCCAGCAGTGAACTGACCACCGCCAGATGTTCCCACTGAATCAGCGTGACCTGCCGAGCATTACGGGGGCCGGGACGCGAGTGATCCCCGGTCAATCCTGCTTCGCGACGAGCTTCCACGGCTTGCAGCTCGATCATGTCGAGGCGTGACTGCGGACGCACGCCGATCCAGCGCACCAGGCCTTGTTGAGGCACATCGGCCAGCAGTTCTTGCAGGGGGCTCATAAACTGATTCCAACATCGAAGACGACACTGCGTCCCAGGTTGGTTCGCAGAAAATCCGGAGCATCTGGATGGGCAAACAATACTCGGGCGAAGGTCGGGCCTACCAGCGACAACGAGCGCCAGCCCTGGCGCAGGTATTCAGTCGGTGGTGGAAAGTGGCTGTTGAGGTCCAGCACTTCGCGTTTGAGGCTGGCAAAAGCGATGATATCCAGCTCGCCCAGATTCAGGCCGCGCTCACGGTAATTACTGGCTTTCTTGCGCAGTGTAGGCGCCAGCCTTCGCAGTAGCTCTGACGCCGGAATACGTTTGGGCTTGGCCTCCCGTCGTACCAACTGGCTCAGCGAGAACGCGCTACGTCGTCGTTCCAGCTCCTCACGCCACTCATCATTGAGGCGTCGTCCTTCATCCAGAACAAAGAACACCTCGAAGCAGGCATCCCGAAACAGCACGTCAGGAGGCTCCTGACCCGCAGGCAGGAAGTCTTCGTGGCGATGGGAAATATTCAGGCCTTGCAGCAGCCGCTGACAAACCCAACGCTCGCGCTCCCACTTTCGCGCATTGGAAAGGAAGGAGTTGGCTTGTTCGGCCTGGCTCGTGAGCAGGCGTAAATAGTCTGAGTCATCCATGGCCCAAGCTTAGCGCCCAAATGTGAACGTGAAAAACAAAGACTGAGGTGTTTCGAGAGTTTTTTGTGGAGGGAAGAGGGCATGGATGCCTTCTTTAAAAAATACCGTTTTTACGACCTAAAGCTTTTCCTTTTTACGCCGAACCCATGGCGAGCCAATTAAATGACGCTCAGGAATTCCTTTCTTGCATGGAACGTAGATGAATCCCTCATTTTCTCTTGGCCTTGTCATCCTGTGCTGCGCCTGTGCATACAGCGGCTCGGCTTTATCACGTGATTTGTCTGGGCAACATGCGGATCTGCTAGGTGTTTATCAGGCCGCAGCAGTCAACGATGCGCAATTGTCGGCTGCACGCCATGCCTACAAGGCCCAGCGCGAAGCGGTTCCGCAGGCGAGGGCAGGACTGCTTCCGAATCTGACCGCCGGGGCGACGTCTGAAGTAACCCGTCTGGAGCGGGATGAGCCCTCGCTGAATCGCGAGCGCAGCGGCACGACCTTTCGTGCCAACCTCAACCAGCCGTTGTTCCGTATCGATCGCTGGTTCCAGTTGAAAGCAGCACAGTCGAGCGTGAGCCAGGCCGAACTGACGCTTTCCGCTCAAGAGCAGACGCTGGTGCTGACGGCTGCTCAAGCCTACTTTGAAACCCTGCGCCAACTGGACGGTTTTGCCGCTGCCCAGGCTGAAGAGGCTGCACTGTTGCGCCAGCGCGATCAGGCTCAGGGTCGTCTGGAAGACGGTGCTTCTAGCATCACCGACGTGTATGACGCTCAGGCTGCCTATGACAATGCCCGCGCCAACCGTCAGCAGGTCCAGCGAAGAGTGGACGATGCCTATGAGGCACTGGAGCGCCTGACCAAACACACTTACACCTCGATTGCCGGCATGGGCCATCAACTGCCGGTCGAAGCGCCTGTTCCTAATGATGCCCGCGCCTGGGTGGATACCGCCGTGCGGCAGAACCTGGAGCTGCAAGCCAGCGAACATGCGGTCACTGCCGCCGAGCAGACGCTCAATCAACGCAAGGCCGGGCATGCGCCGACCATCGATGCCGTGGCCTCCTATCGCAAGGGCGACAACGACAGTTTTGGCTACAGCAACCCTACCGATTTTGGCAGTAACGGTTATCGCGACAAGGTTGCACAAAGCAGCATCGGCATTGAGCTCAGCATTCCCCTTTATTCGGGCGGGATGACCAACTCCCAGATCAAGGAGTCCACCGAGCGCCTTTATCAGAGCCAGGACGAACAGGAAGACCGCCGCCGCGAAGTGGTGTTGAACACGCGCAATGCCTTTCGCGGTATCAACGCCGGGATAGAGCAGATCACGGCCCGCCGGCAAAGCATTGTGTCTGGCCAGAAGTCCGTGGAAGCCAACCAGGTCGGTGTGGATGTCGGCTCGCGCAATATTGCTGACGTGCTCAATGCCCAGCGCCAGTTGTACGCGGCAGTCCGTGACTACAACGATGCCCGCTATGACTACATTCTCGACAATCTCAGGCTTAAACAGGCGGCTGGCACCCTCAGCCCCGATGACCTCAAGGCGCTCGCTTTGTACCTGAAACAGGACTATGACCCGGCCCGGGATTTTCTGCCGCCAGGGCTTTGAGCGAGGTTTTTGAGGGTGCGTAGCTCAAAAGTAACGATGTCGATACATTAGTTTCAAAAAGTGTGATACTCGTCACAGTGGCTTATTGCTACTGTTTAACAACTTGATCAGATTTGCCCATCCAAGTGGCATGTCGGCAGGGAAGCGCTATGAACGATTCAGGAATGGGCACTGCGGTGCCCGAAAGCGCCCCGCGCCTCGACACTGGCCTGGCCTCGCTGGTCATGCTTGCCCGCTTTCATCAGGTGGCGGCTTCGCCTGATCAACTCGCCCATGAGTTCGGCAGCCCCGACCAGAATCTGCCCCTGGAAAGCCTGCTGCTGGCCGCCCGCAAGCTAGGCCTCAAGGCCAAGGTTGCCAAAACCAGCACAGAGCGTCTGGACCGCACGCCACTGCCTGCCATCGCGGCGGATAACAACGGCGGCTTCTTTATCATCGCGCGTCTGGACCAAGGCAAGGCGCTGATCCATGACCCTCTCGCCCAGCGTCCTGAAGTCATTACCTTCGAGGCCTTGCAGGAACGCTGGACCGGCCAGTTGGTGCTGATCCGCTCGGAAGCCGGCACACCGGGCGAGTCCTCCCGTTTCGATTTCACCTGGTTCATCCCGGCCATCGTCAAATATCGCAAGTTGCTGGGTGAAGTGATGCTGGTGTCCTTCGTCCTGCAGATTTTCTCCCTGATCACGCCGCTGTTCTTTCAGGTGGTGATGGACAAGGTGCTGGTGCATCACGGCCTGACGACGCTCGACGTGATTGCCATCGGTCTGGCTGGCGTCATGCTGTTCGAGTCGGCGCTGTCGGGCTTGCGCACTTATGTCTTCGCCCATACCGCCAGCCGCATTGATGTGGAACTCGGCTCGAAACTGTTTCGTCACCTGATTACCTTGCCGCTGTCGTACTTTCAGGCGCGTCGCGTGGGGGATTCCGTGGCGCGGGTTCGTGAGCTGGAAAACATCCGCAACTTCCTGACCGGCAACGCCATCACCCTGCTGCTGGATGTGCTGTTCTCGGTGGTCTTCATCGCCGTGATGTTCTACTACAGCGGCTGGCTGACCTTGATCGTCTTGCTGTCGCTGCCCTTGTATGTGCTGGTGTCGGTGCTGATTACCCCGGTGCTGCGTAAGCGCCTCAATGACAGCTTTGCTCGCGGCGCCGAGAACCAGGCGTTTCTGGTGGAAACCGTCAACGGCATCGATACCCTCAAGTCCATGGCCGTGGAGCCCCAGGCCATCCGCAAGTGGGACAACCAGCTCGCAGGCTATGTCGCTGCCGGTTTCAAGACCCAGAACCTGTCCACCATTGCCAACGAAAGCGTCTCCCTGATCGGCAAGCTGGTAACCGTCGCGACCTTGTGGTTCGGCGCCCGATTGGTGATCGACGGCCAGCTTTCGGTCGGCCAGTTGATTGCCTTCAATATGCTGGCCGGGCGCGTGGCCCAGCCGATCATGCGTCTGGCGCAACTGTGGACCAACTTCCAGCAGACTGGTGTCTCCGTTCAGCGCTTGGGCGACATCCTTAACACTCGTAACGAACTTTCCCAGGCCACTCG
Organism: Pseudomonas sp. FG43; assembly: GCF_057809175.1. Taxonomy (NCBI): domain Bacteria; kingdom Pseudomonadati; phylum Pseudomonadota; class Gammaproteobacteria; order Pseudomonadales; family Pseudomonadaceae; genus Pseudomonas; species Pseudomonas sp. FG43. The sequence goes on along the minus strand of NZ_JBMDJL010000001.1, from coordinate 277,359 downwards.
CAGCGCCTTGCCGCCCATCAAGGGCCGCATCGAGTTCGATCAGGTTCATTTCCGCTATCGCCCTGACGGTTCTGAGATCCTGCGCGGCATCAACCTCACCATCATGCCGGGCCAGGTGATTGGCGTAGTGGGTCGCTCGGGGTCGGGTAAAAGTACCCTGACACGCCTGTTGCAGCGGCTTTATGTACCCGAGCGTGGTCGCGTGCTGGTGGACGGCATGGACCTGGCGCTGGCTGATGTGTCCTCGCTGCGTCGACAGATCGGTGTGGTGCTGCAGGACAACATGCTGTTCAACCGCAGCATCCGCGAAAACATCGCCCTGAGCGATGCCGGCGCGCCGCTGGAAACCGTCATGCAAATGGCCAGACTGGCGGGTGCCCATGATTTCATCCTGGAACTGCCGGAAGGCTACGACACCATGGTCGGCGAGCACGGGGCCTCGCTGTCGGGTGGTCAACGCCAACGCATCGCCATCGCCCGGGCCTTGATGGGCAACCCGCGCATCCTGATTTTCGACGAAGCCACCAGTGCGCTGGACTATGAGTCCGAACGCATCGTCCAGCAGAACATGCAGGCCATCTGCAAGGGCCGCACCGTGATCATCATCGCTCACAGGCTGTCGGCGGTGCGCGATGCCAACCGTATCGTGGTCGTTGATCGCGGACAGATCGTCGAACAAGGTACCCACGCCGAATTGCTGACTCATCAGGCTGGCCATTACTCACGTCTGCATCGCCTGCAGCAAGGAGGCGGTCATGTCTAACGCCGAATCAAACGGACTGCTGCAACGTTATCGCCGGGTATGGCGCCAGTCCTGGCGTCGCCGTCATGAAATGGATGCGCCCAAGCGTCTGGCCCATGAAGTGCAATTCCTGCCCGCAGCCCTTGAGTTGCAGGACAAACCCAGCCACCCCGCACCGCGGATCTTCATGTGGGCGATCATGGCCTTTGCCACACTGGCATTGCTCTGGGCCTGCCTGGGCCGGATCGATGTAGTGGCCACCGCCAGCGGCAAGGTCATCCCCAGCGGCAAGACCAAAACCATCCAGTCCAGTGAGACGGCGGTAGTCAAGGCGATTCATGTGCGTGACGGGCAATCGGTCAAGGCTGGCCAGTTGCTGCTGGAGCTGGACTCCACCGCCGCCGATGCCGATGTCGGCCGCGTACGCAGCGACCTGTTGGCAGCCCGCATCGACAGCGCCCGTGCTGCCGCCATGCTCGACTCCATCAACCAGCGCAAACCGCCTCGGGACCTGACGGGCACCATCCCCGAAGCCGACCCCGAACACGTGCTGGCCGCCGAGCGCTGGCTGCAAGGCCAATACCAGGAATACCGCAGCAGCCTGGACTTGGTCGAAGCCGAGATCCAGCAACGCCAGGCCGATATCCAGGCCGCTCGTATCCAGGTCGCGAGCTTGCAGAAAACCCTGCCCATCGCCACCAAACTGGCCAACGATTACGAAAGCCTCCTGCAAAAACAATACATCGCACGCCATGCCTACCTGGAAAAGGAGCAGGCCCGTCTCGACCTCGAACGCCAGCTCAGCGTCCAGCAAGCCAGCGTGCTGCAATCCACCGCCGCCCGCCAGGAAGCCGAACGCCGCCGCGAAGGCGTCGTGGCCCAGACCCGCCGCGCCATGCTCGACCTGCTGCAACAGGCCGACCAGAAAATCGCGGCCTTCAGCCAGGACCTCACCAAAGCCCGCTATCAGGAAGACCTCACCACCCTCGAAGCCCCGGTGGACGGCACCGTTCAGCAACTGAACGTCCACACCGTCGGCGGCGTCGTCACCCCCGCACAACCCCTGATGATCCTCGTCCCCGATGGCCAGCCCGTGGAAGTGGAAGCCATGCTGGAAAACAAGGACGTCGGCTTCGTCCGCGCCGGCCAGCCCGTCACCGTCAAAGTCGAAACCTTCACCTTCACCAAGTACGGCACCATCGAAGGCGAAGTCATCAGCGTCTCCAGTGACGCCATCGAAGACGAAAAACGCGGCTTGATCTACAGCAGCAAGATCCGCCTCAACAGCGACACGCTGAATATCAATGGGACAGATATCAAGTTGTCGCCGGGTATGGCGGTGACGGCGGAAGTGAAGACGAACAAGCGGCGGGTGATTGAGTATTTCCTGAGTCCGTTGCAGCAGCATGCACAGGAAAGTTTGAGGGAGCGGTAGAAGAAAGTTTTATGTGGCCAATAGCAAGGATGAGCAGTTTGAAGAGTTCTTTATTGCTGTTTTACTGTTGTTTCTTATTGGTCGTATTTTCGTTTCCAGAGACCTCTCAATCCTATGATGGTCGCTGTGACGTTGCTCGAATGGAGTTTAGTGTTTCCTCGGCGACGTGTGACATATTGAAGTCTACTTCTTCGGGTGTTGTGACGTTTGGCGTTAATACCGAGGACATGAGTATCGTTGCTCCTGGGAAGGCTAGGAGTAATCAGGTCATTGTACGTATTCGTCGTGTCGAGATACCGGTTGCGCGCTCGCAAATTGGTTTGCGCGGTTTTGAGCCTGTTTCAATCAACGAGGGACGCTCGAAATACGAGGTTCGCGGCCGTGTGGTTTATACATTTATCGATAAGAGCGGTGAAGTTGTATACGTGACTCGCGGCCTGAGTACCTATGAAGGCAATCGAATTTTGAAAGGGGGTATTGAGCTTTTGTATCAGTTCGATATTGCTCGCGATGATTTTGAGTCGCTGAATGAAAAGCTGTTGAAATTACTTGAATCTATGGGCATTCACTGAGAGGGACGTCATGAGTATTGTAAATCTTAATCCAGGCCAAGTCTCCACGTTAGGTAGTTTGCAAGCTCAGGGTAATTATCCCGGTGCGTATGCCTATCTTAAAACTATTGTAGATCAGCAGGTGGCATCCGATCCCGGTGGGCAAAATGCGGTTGAGCTGGGGAAAATATCAAACTGGCTTTCTGCTGCTCAGTCCATCAATCAGAATGATGGTAGTTTTTACAGTGACATGGTTCGTGGATCGGTACGTTTTGCCGCCGCTGCCGATGGCAGGTCTTTATCGGATGCCGATTTTCAAATTGCATCTGATGCGCTGGCGAATAATGTTCTTAATGATGTCATTGGGCAAAATGGTATTCCACCGTTACAGGATATTATTGATGCTGATGTGCAATCTGCTGTTTCAGATCTGAATCTTCAGCGCTGGAACTGGGCTGGGACTATTGGAGATATGCTTCCTCCACCCTTGGGGCTTGATGGTGACTATGTGCAAATAGGAGGGGATACCTTCAGCGAGTACATGGGGAATCTGACAGAAGCCTTGCTTCAAAACGTTGCGGGCCTGATGAAGTATTCGGGTTTGGATGAGCCTATCGCCTCTGTTTTTGAATGGATGTGGGACGACCTTGGCTTAGATGAATTTGGCAGGTCACTGGGTGGATTTATCTATGACACCGTTCAGAAGTACTTCTCTGACGCATATTCATATATCGATCCTTTGGTGTTGGATCTTGATGGCGATGGTGTCGAGACAGTTTCGCGAGATAAAGGAATCGTTTTTGACCACGATGGAGATGGGCATAAGCTTGGAACGGGTTGGGTCAGCGCGGATGATGCACTGCTGGTACTCGACAAAAATAAAAATGGCACCATAGACAATGGTTCTGAATTGTTTGGTGTTAATACTGTATTGAGGAATGGTAAAACCGCTTCAAACGGGTTTGAAGCTATTGCGGATCTTGATGATAACGAAGACGGCATCTTTGATCAGCAGGATGCCGCTTTTGCTTCGGTCAAGGTCTGGCAAGATCATAATCAGGATGGTATTTCCCAGTCGAATGAATTAAAGACGTTGGCAGCTCTGGGCGTTACGTCAATCAATGTGACAGGTGCAGTACACGGCTCTGCCAATAACGGAAATATCATATCCAATCTGGGCTCTTATACGCGTATCGATGCCCAGACAGGAGTGGAAACCCAAGGTATCGTAGGTACCATTGATTTCGCCCAAAATACGTTTTATAGAGAGTTTCCCGACAAGATAGCGTTGGATGAAGAGGCAAGAAAACTGGCCGATATGCAGGGCTCAGGCACTGTGCGTGATCTTCGTGAAGCCAGCATGCTCAGCAGTTCTTTAAAGCAGGCTTTGTCTGAGTATTCATCCGCTACTACTCGTCAAGCGCAGTTGGCGTTGGTAGATCGTTTGCTGGGGGCATGGGCTGGGACGAGCACCATGGATTCCTTTGATGAGCGAGTCGAGGACCTGGGGACCGGTTTTTATCAGGTAAAATTCAGTTACTCGTGGGAAAAGCCCTCGTCCATTTTTATAGCCAGTGATAATGGTGGGAATAATACACCTCCCCCTTCTCGAGAGCCTACTGCTACACAGCTTGCTCAGCAAAATGCTCTTGAAAAGATAAAGATACTGGAAGCATTTACGGGTATTGAGTATTTCAGTTTTTCTTCCCGAGAGGAAGGTGAGGGTGATAACAAGAAAGTATTCTTGTCAGCCAGTTCCGGGAACAGTGCCGGGGGGCATCGCACGGTTGGCGCTTTGCTGATGGGAACAATATATATAACTGAAGAAAATCTGAGCTTGCAAAGCTTTCAGATTGACCAGATCAACAAAGCTTATGATGCTTTGGTCGAGTCGGTTTATAGAGGCCTGTTGTTGCAGACGCGTTTGCAGAATTATACCTCGCTGCTGGGCATTTCATGGAGTGGGGATGGTTTCGTCATTGATTACAATGCCATCACTCAGGAGCTAGCGCGCGTTCATGCACTTGATCCGGTCAAGGCCATTGTAGACGGAGCAGAGTTGGGCGCTTCGTTGAAGAAAGGTATGTGGAACGAGTCGATATCAACTTGGCTAAATGAGCTTGATGATGTTGGCCTGGCACAGTTGAAAGATGTATACGGTGGAAAAAATGCCGTGCTGTTGGGTACGGTTGCCGGAGATAGTTACAATGGTACGGAGCAAGACGATTTTCTGGTCGGTGCAAAAGGTAATGATTATTTAGCGGGCGGCGGTGGCAATGACTTCCTTATTGGAGGTGATGATAATGATTATCTTGGTGGCGGAGTGGGTGCCGATGTACTAAGTGGTGGGGAGGGCAGTGATAATATTTATGGCGACGTTGGTGATGATCTTCTGCTAGGTGATGCCGGTAATGATTACCTCTACGGTGGCGATGGCTCGGATACCTATTTCTTTCGTTCCGGCTGGGGACAAGACACTGTCAATAACTATGACCTGACGACTAACAAACAGGACGCCATAGAGTTTTCCGAAGAAATTGCGCCTTCCGATATTATTGTAAGCCGTTATTATGATGATCTGCTGTTGAGTCGACGTGGCAGCACTGATCGTATCACTGTCAGTAGCTATTTCAACCGTGACGCTGCTGGTCCTTATGCACTGGAAAGCATACGTTTTGCTAATGGTACTCAGTGGTCTGTAGATGAAATCAAGGCGATGGTTGTCGTCGCTACTGATGGTAATGACTCTATATGGGGTTATTCCTCAGACGATACCCTTCGTGGCGGCCTGGGTGATGACACGCTTCAAGGTCTGGCGGGTAATGACACCTTGCTCGGCGAAGCTGGCAACGACTATCTGTACGGCGGCACTGGTGCAGATCAACTGTCAGGTGGCGATGGCTCGGATTATTTGACTGCCGGTGAGGGCAACGACACGCTGCTGGGCGATGCGGGCAATGACACTCTGTATGGCGACTCGGGCAACGATATCCTGGATGGCGGTATCGGCAACGATTATCTCTATGGCGGAGAGGGTTCCGACACTTACCGTTTCAGCCGTGGCTGGGGTCAGGATTCGATCAATAACTACGACTCCAGTGTTGGCAAGCTCGATGTTATCGAGTTCGCGGCAGATATCTTGCCGACTGACATCGTTATCACCCGTTCAGGTTCTGATCTTGTCTTGTCGTTGAAAAACGCCTCTGACAAGATCACTGTTTCCAGTTACTTCCATAATGACGGAGATACTCCTTACGCTCTGGAGCAGATCCGATTTGCTGACGGGACTCAATGGAGTATCGAGCAAGTCAAGGTCATGGCTGTCCTCAGCACCGATGGCAGCGATGTTCTTACGGGCTACGCATCTGATGATCGTGTCAGTGGCGGCCTGGGAGGCGACACCCTCAGCGGCCTTGCCGGTGACGATGTGCTGAATGGTGATGGTGGTAACGACACCTTATACGGCGGCATTGGTCAGGACACCCTGAACGGTGGTGCCGGCTCGGATTACCTGTATGGCGAAGACGGTAACGACATCCTGGATGGCGGCACCGGCAACGATACCCTTGATGGTGGTCGTGGCTCCGACACTTATCGGTTTGCCAAGGGCTATGGTCAGGACGTTATCAATAATGGTACCTACTCCGAAACAGCCTCAGACAAGGTTGATGCCATCCAGCTCGATGGCCTCAATCCAGCCGATCTGCGGTTCTCGCGTTCGAGCGACGACCTTGTCATTCAGATCAAGGCGACAGGCGATACCCTGACCGTACGTTCGCATTTCAGCCAGGACGGCACCACGGCCTATGCCATCGACCAACTGAAGTTTGCCGATGGTTCCGTGTGGGATGGCGCGCAGATAAAGTCTGCCGTTATCCAGGCTTCGGAGGTGGCTGACACCCTTACAGGTTATGCCACAGCAGACAGCCTTTCCGGGCTGGATGGAAATGACACGCTCAGTGGCCGTGCAGGCGATGACGTGCTTGACGGCGGCAACGGTGCGGACACCTTGAATGGTGACGAAGGTAACGACACCTTGCTGGGTGGTGCAGGTAATGACTCGCTCAGTGGCGGCTATGGCAATGACGTACTTGATGGCGGCAGCGGTAACGACTCGTTGGATGGCGGCTATGGTTCCGATACCTATGTCTTCCGCAAGGGCTCTGGCCAGGACAGCATTTCCAACGGCGTCTACAACGAAACTGCGGTGGGCAAGCAGGATGTGATCCGTCTGGAAGGGCTCAACCTGAGCGACATCAGTCTGCGTCGCGAGTCCAGTGACCTGGTCATCCAGATCAAGGAAACCGGCGATACCCTGCGGGTTTCCTCGCACTTCTCTCCCGCCAGTACTTACTACAACTACGCCATCGATCAACTGCAGTTCGCTGACGGTACGGTCTGGGGCGTGGAGCAAATCAAGGCATCTCTGCTGACGGGGGGCGAGTTCAACGACACGCTTACCGGTTACGACACCGACGATACCCTCCAAGGTCTGGCAGGCAATGACACGCTCTATGGTGCCCTTGGCAACGACACTCTGCTGGGAGGTGCCGGGCGCGATACGTTATATGGCGACGACGGTGATGACACGCTGCTCGGCGGTGCCGACAACGACAGTCTGAGTGGCGGAAACGGTAACGATGTTCTGGATGGCGGTGCGGGTAATGACACGCTTGAAGGCGGTAAGGGATCGGACACCTATATCTTCGCCAAAGGGTCTGGCTCCGATGCAATCGATAACTCGACTTACAACGATACGACTGTCAACAAACTCGATGTAGTGCGTCTCGATGGTTTGAATGGCGAAGATGTCAGTCTGCGTCGCGAGTCCGATGATCTGATTGTGCAGATTCGTGAGACTGGCGAAACCCTGCGTATCCGTTCGCATTTCAGTGCTGATTCCAGCAACTGGAGTTATGCCATCGATCAACTGCAATTTGCCGACGGCACCGTCTGGGATCGAGCGCAAATTACCGCCAGCCTTCTCAATGGCACTGAAGGCAACGACACCATCACGGGTTATGACACTGCCGATACGCTGTCCGGGTTGGCTGGCAATGACACCCTCAACGGGCGTAATGGCAATGATGTACTCGATGGCGGTGACGGTCGAGATACCCTGAACGGCGAGGCGGGTGATGACACCCTTCTGGGTGGCGCTGGCAATGACACGCTCTCTGGCGGTTCTGGCAACGATATTCTGGACGGCGGCAGCGGCAATGACTCGCTGGACGGCGGCTTTGGCTCCGATACTTACGTGTTCCGCAAAGGTTCGGGCCAGGACACCATCAGCAACTATGCCTACAACGACACTACGCTGAACAAGCTCGATGTTGTCCGTCTGGAAGGCTTGAACGCCGATGACGTGAGTATCCGCCGCGAGTCCGACGATCTGATTATTCAGATCCGTCAAACGGGCGAAACTCTGCGGGTCAGTTCGCATTTCTACAGCGATCAAAGCTATGGCTATGCGATCGATCAGTTGCAGTTTGCCGATGGCACGGTCTGGGACCAGGCCAAAATCACTTCAGCGCTTTTGATTGGCACAGAGGGCAGCGATAGCATTACCGGCTATGCGACAGCTGATGAGCTGATTGGCCTGGAAGGTGATGACACACTTAATGGTCGTGCTGGCGACGACTTGCTCAGTGGTGGTGATGGTCGCGATACCCTCTACGGCGAAGAGGGCAATGACACTCTTCTGGGTGGTCTTGGCAACGATACCCTGTCCGGTGGCGCAGGCAACGATACGCTCGATGGCGGTGCCGGTAATGATTCCCTGGAGGGTGGCAAGGGCTCTGATATCTATGTTTATCGCAAGGGCTCCGGGCAGGACACCATCAGCAACTACTCCTATAACGACAGTACGCCCAACAAGCTGGATGTCGTTCGCCTGGAGGGTCTGAATACCAGTGATGTCAGTATCCGCCGCGAATCCGACGACCTTCTGATCCAGATTCGCCAGACCGGCGAAACCCTGCGGGTCAGCTCGCATTTCTACAGCGATCAAAGCTATGGCTATGCGATCAACCAGTTGCAGTTTGCCGATGGCACTGTCTGGGATGAGGCAAAGATCACGGCAGCCTTGCTGATTGGTACTGAGGGTGATGACAGCGTTACTGGCTATGCCAGCGACGATGAACTCATCGGCCTGTCGGGCAATGACACCCTGAGCGGCCGTGCTGGCGATGACCTGCTCGACGGTGGGGACGGTAAGGACACACTCTCCGGCGAGGAAGGTAACGATACGCTGCTGGGTGGCGCAGGTAACGATGCTCTGAGCGGTGGAACGGGTAACGACCTGCTTGACGGTGGTGCCGGTAACGACACCCTGGACGGCGGTAAAGGCTCTGACACCTATGTATTCGGCAAGGGGTATGGCCGCGACACTATCAACAATTATGCCTACAACGACACCACGCCGGACAAGCTGGATATTGTGCGTCTGGAGGGGCTGACCACGGAAGATGTCAGCATCCGCCGCGAGTCTGATGACCTGGTGATCCAGATTCGTCAGACGGGCGAAACCCTGCGGGTCAGCTCGCATTTCTACAGCGATCCAAGCTATGGCTATGCGATCAACCAGTTGCAGTTCGCTGACGGTGTCGTCTGGGATCAGGCTCAGATCACAGCAGCCTTGCTGATTGGCACAGAAACCGACGACAGCATTACCGGTTACGCGAGCGATGACCGTTTGTCCGGCGCCCAGGGCAACGACATTCTCTACGGCCGTGCCGGTAACGACACCCTGGAAGGTGGTGACGGCAAGGACACGCTCTACGGTGAAGATGGCAACGATACGCTGCTGGGCGAGGCAGGCAATGACACCCTCACCGGTGGCTATGGCAATGACACCCTGGACGGCGGCGCTGGTAATGACTCGCTGGATGGCGGCTATGGCTCCGACACCTATGTGTTCCGCAAGGGCTCGGGCCAGGACACCATCAGCAACTATGCCTACAACGACACCACGGTCAACAAACTGGACGTGATCCGTCTGGAGGGCCTGAACGCTGCCGATGTGGTGATGCGCCGTGAGTCCGATGACCTGATCATTCAGATCAAGGACAGCGGTGAAACCCTGCGGGTCAGCTCGCATTTCAGCACCAGCGTTCTCTATGGCTATAACATTGACCAGGTGCAGTTTGCCGATGGTACGGTGCTGAGCAATGAGCAGATTCGTACGGCGTTGCTGGCCGGTTCGGAAGTCGATGAGACCCTTACAGGTTACGAGTCTGCCGACAGCCTCTTCGGCCTGTCGGGCAACGACACCCTGAATGGTCGTGCCGGTGGCGATATCCTCGACGGTGGCGATGGCCGTGACACCCTCAACGGTGAGGATGGCAACGACACGCTGCTGGGTGGCGCAGGCAATGACACGCTGAACGGTGGTTATGGCAACGACACCCTGGACGGCGGCAGTGGTAATGACTCACTGGATGGCGGCTATGGCTCCGACACTTATGTGTTCCGCAAGGGGGCGGGCCAGGACACCATCAATAACTATTCCTACAACGACACCACGGCCAACAAGCAGGACGTGATCCGTCTGGAAGGTCTGAACGCTGGTGATGTAGTGATGCGTCGTGAGTCCGATGACCTGATCATCCAGATCAAGGACAGCGGTGAAACCTTGCGGGTCAGCTCGCACTTCTACAGCAGTGCGATCTATGGCTATGGCATCGATCAGGTGCAGTTTGCCGATGGCACGGTACTGACGAATGAGCAGATCCGTACGGCGTTGCTGACCGGTACGGAAGTCGATGAAACCCTTACAGGTTACGAGTCTGCCGACAGTCTGTTCGGCTTGTCGGGTAACGACACCCTGAATGGTCGTGCCGGTGATGACATTCTCGACGGTGGTGACGGCCGCGACACCCTTAACGGTGAAGACGGTAACGACACGTTGCTGGGTGGTGCAGGCAATGACACGCTGACTGGCGGTTATGGCAACGACACCTTGGACGGCGGTATCGGTAACGACTCGCTGGACGGTGGCTATGGCTCCGACACTTACGTGTTCCGCAAGGGCTCGGGCCAGGACACCATCAGCAACTACGCCTACAACGACACCACGGCCAACAAACTGGACGTGATTCGTCTGGAAGGCCTGAATGCTGCCGATGTGGTGATGCGCCGTGAGTCCGATGACCTGATCATCCAGATCAAGGACGGCGGTGAAACCCTGCGGGTCAGCTCGCACTTCAGCACCAGCGTTCTCTACGGCTATAACATTGACCAGATTCAGTTTGCCGATGGCACGACGCTGAGCAACGAACAGATTCGTACGGCTCTGCTGACCGGTACCGAAGTTGATGAGACCGTTACAGGTTACGAGTCGGCAGACAATCTGTTCGGCCTGTCGGGCAACGACACCCTGAATGGTCGTGCCGGTGACGATATCCTCGACGGCGGCGATGGCAATGACACCCTCAATGGTGGAGATGGCAACGACACTCTGGATGGAGGCAGTGGCAATGACTTGTTGAGTGGTGACTACGGCTCCGACACCTACGTATTCCGCAAGGGCTCGGGCCAGGACACCATCAGCAACTACGCCTACAACGACACCACCGCCAACAAACTGGACGTGATCCGTCTGGAGGGCCTGAACGCTGCCGATGTGGTGCTGCGCCGTGAGTCCGATGACCTGATCATCCAGATCAAGGACAGCGGTGAAACCCTGCGGGTCAGCTCGCATTTCAGCACCAGCGCTCTCTACGGCTATAACATTGATCAGGTGCAGTTTGCCGATGGTACGGTGCTGAGCAATGAGCAGATTCGTACAGCGCTGCTGACCGGTACGGAAGTCGATGAGACCCTGACAGGGTACGAGTCGGCAGACAGTCTGTTTGGCCTGTCGGGCAACGACACCCTGAATGGCCGTGCCGGTGATGACATCCTCAACGGTGGCGATGGCCGTGACACCCTCAATGGTGGAGATGGCAACGACACTCTGGATGGAGGCAGTGGCAATGACTCGTTGAGTGGTGACTACGGCTCCGATACCTACGTATTCCGCAAGGGCTCGGGCCAGGACACCATCAACAACTACGCCTACAACGACACCACGGCCAACAAACTGGACGTGATTCGCCTGGAAGGCCTGAATGCCGACGATGTGGTACTGCGCCGTGAGTCCGATGATCTGATTATCCAGATCAAGGACAGCGGTGAAACCTTGCGGGTCAGCTCGCACTTCAGCACCAGCGTTCTCTACGGCTATAACATTGATCAGGTGCAATTTGCCGATGGGGTGATCTGGAACAAGGAAGACATCAGCGCCAATCTGTTCACACCTGCAGTGGTCAGTGCATTGACTGTCTCCGGCACGGAAGGAAGCGAAACCCTCACCGGTGGTGCCGGTAACGATACGCTCTACGGTTATGGTGGCGACGATGTGCTAGACGGTGGTGCCGGTAATGACCGTCTGGACGGTGGTTCTGGCAATGACACCTATCTGTTTGGCGCAGGTTCAGGCCAGGATACTGTCTCGGCTTATGATCCAGCGCAGAACAAGGTCGATACCGTCAGGCTGGTCGGGCTCAACAGCAGCGATGTCACTGTGACTCGCGAAAGTAATGACCTGGTGATCAAGGTAATCGGTACCACGGACATCCTCCGAGTCAGCAGCCACTTTGTCAGCGATGCGACTTATGGTTATCAGATCAGCCAGATCCAGTTTGCAGATGGCAGCATCTGGGATCAGCAGGCCATCAAGACCCAGGTCCTACAGGGCAGTGATGTCGACCAGTCTCTGTGGGGCTACGCCAGTGATGACCAGATCGATGGTGGTGCTGGTGACGATACCCTCAGCGGTGGTGCTGGCAACGACAGTCTGGTCGGTGGTTCCGGTGCCGATACCCTGAACGGTGAAGAGGGTAATGATCTGCTGCAAGGTGGTGCCGGTAATGACACCCTCAACGGTGGTGTCGGCAACGATGTGCTTGATGGCGGTGCGGGCAATGACCGTCTGGATGGCGGTGCCGGTGATGACACCTACCTGTTCGGCAAGGGCTCGGGCCAGGACATTGTCTCGGCTTATGATTCAACGCAGAACAAGGTCGATACCGTCAGGCTGGTCGGGCTGAACAGCAGCGATGTGATTGTTTCCCGGGAAAGCAATGACCTGGTGATCAGGGTGATCGGTACCACGGACAGCATTCGAGTCAGCAGCCACTTCGTGAGCGATGCGACCTATGGTTATCAGATCAGCCAGATCCAGTTCGCAGATGGCACTGTCTGGGATCAGCAGGCCATCAAGACCCAGGTGCTGAAGGGGCGTGATGCCGATCAGTCTCTGTGGGGCTATGCCAGCGATGATCTGATCGAAGGTGGTGCCGGTGCCGATACCCTGAATGGTGAAGAGGGTAACGATCTGCTGCAAGGCGGTGCCGGTAATGACACCCTCAACGGTGGCGCCGGTAACGATGTACTTGATGGTGGTGCGGGCAATGACCGTCTGGATGGCGGTGCCGGTAATGATACCTACTTGTTCGGCAAGGGCTCAGGCCAGGATATTGTCTCGGCTTATGATTCAACGCAGAACAAGGTCGATACCGTCCAACTGGTCGGGCTGAACAGCAGCGATGTGATCGTCTCCCGTGAAAGCAGTGACCTTGTGATCAGGGTGATCGGTACCACGGACAGCATTCGAGTCAGCAATCACTTCATCAACGATGCGACCTATGGCTATCAGATCAACCAGATTCAGTTTGCCGATGGTAGCGTCTGGGATCTGCAGGCCATCAAGACCCAGGTTCTGGAAGGGCGTGATGCCGATCAGTCTCTGTGGGGTTACGCCAGCGATGATCTGATCGAGGGCGGTGCCGGTGACGACTCCCTCAGTGGTGCTGCTGGCAACGACAACCTGTCCGGTGGTTCCGGTGCCGATACCCTGAACGGCGACGAGGGCAATGACTTGCTGCAAGGCGGGGCGGGCAATGACGTCCTTAATGGCGGGTCAGGCAATGACATCCTCGATGGTGGAGCGGGTAATGACCGTCTTGACGGTGGTGTCGGTGACGATACCTACCTGTTCGGTAAGGGCTCGGGTCAGGACACCATCTACTACGCCAATGAAAGTCGTGCAGGCAAGCTTGATCAGGTCAAACTGGTTGATCTGAATGCTGCCGATGTCAGCGTGGCGCGTGACGGTTATGACCTGGTGATTCGTATCAACGGCACGACCGATACCCTGCGCGTCGTTTATCACTTCATGGGTGATGCGACCTCCGGTTATCAGATCGACCGCATCCAGTTCGCCGATGGCAGCGCCTGGGATCAGGACGCGATCAAGACTCAGGTACTGCAAGGCAGTGATGCCGACCAGTCTCTGGCGGGTTACGCCACCGATGATCTGATCGAAGCGGGTGCCGGCGACGACACCATCAGCGGTGGTGCTGGCAACGACAGCCTGGCCGGTGGTTCGGGTGCCGATACCCTGAACGGTGAAGAGGGTAATGATCTGCTGCAAGGCGGGTCGGGCAATGACACCCTCAACGGCGGTGCTGGCAACGATGTACTCGATGGCGGTGCGGGTAATGATCGCCTGGATGGTGGTGCCGGTGACGATACCTACCTGTTCGGCAAGGGCTCGGGCCAGGACACCATCTACTACGCCAACGAAAGTCGTGTCGGCAAGGTCGATACCATCAAACTGGTTGACCTGAATGCAGCAGATGTCAGCGTCGCACGCGATGGTTATGACCTGGTTGTTCGTATCAACAACACGACCGACAGCTTGCGCGTTGTCTATCACTTCATGAGCGACGCCACGGCTGGTTATCAGATCGATCGTATCGAGTTTGCCGACGGCAGCTTCTGGGATCAGAGCGCAATAAAAGTACAAGTGCTGACCAGCAGCCCTGCTGATCAGACACTGGCCGGTTTTGCCAGCGATGATCTGATCGATGGCGGCGCAGGCGACGACACCCTCAGTGGCGCAGCAGGCAACGACAGCCTGTTGGGAGGCGATGGTGCCGATACCCTGAACGGCGACGAGGGTAACGACCTGCTGCAAGGCGGATCGGGCAACGACATCCTCTACGGTGGCAGCGGCAATGACATCCTCGATGGCGGTGCTGGCAATGACCGTCTGGATGGCGGTGCCGGTGACGATACCTATCTGTTCGGTAAAGGCTCGGGCCAGGACACCATCTACTACGCCAATGAAAGCCGCGCAGGCAAGGTCGATCAGGTGAAACTGGTTGATCTCAATGCCGCCGATGTCAGCGTGGCGCGTGATGGTTATGACCTGGTGATCCGTATCAACGGCACGACCGACACCTTGCGCGTTGTCTATCACTTCATGAGCGATGCCACTGCGGGTTATCAGATCGACCGGATTGCGTTTGCTGATGGCAGCTTCTGGGATCAAACCGCGATCAAGGCGCAAGTGCTGCAAGGCACTGAGGCGGATGAAACTCTGGCCGGTACGAGCAGTGATGACACCATCAATGCCGCTGCGGGTGACGATGTCATCAACGGTGGCAGCGGCAACGACACCCTTTCGGGCGGTAGCGGTGCCGACACCTTGAATGGCGAGGATGGCAATGATGTGCTGAACGGGGGCGACGGTAAGGACACTCTCAACGGCGGCAATGGCAACGACCAACTCGATGGTGGTGCTGGCAATGACATGCTGGACGGCGGAAATGGCGACGACATTTACCTGTTCGGCAAAGGCTCGGGTCAGGACAGTATCTACTACGCCTATGAGGGGCGCTCAGACAAGCTCGATACAGTGAAGCTGATCGACTTGAATGCGGTGGATGTGAGCGTGCGTCGCGAGGGTAACGACTTGCTCATTCGCGTGCTGGGCACCACCGACAGCCTGCGCGTGGTGAGCCACTTCACCAATGACGCAACCTATGGTTACCAGATCGACCAGATCCAGTTCGCTGACGGTAGCACCTGGAATCAGGCCGCGATCAAGTCCGCCGTTCTGCAAGGTACCGATGCCGATGAGACGCTGGCGGGTACCGCCACTAATGACAGCATTGATGCAGGCGCCGGTGACGACACCGTCAATGGTGGCAGCGGCAACGATACGCTGTCAGGCAGCAAGGGCGCAGATACTCTCAATGGTGAAGCCGGAGATGATCTGTTGCTGGGCGGTCTGGGTAACGACACCCTTAATGGCGGTCTTGGTAACGATATCCTTGATGGCGGTGCGGGTAACGATCGTCTCGATGGCGGAGATGGCGACGATACCTATCTGTTTGCCAAGGGATCCGGTCAGGACACCATTTACTACGCCTATGAAAACCGTGCGGGCAAGCTCGATACCGTCAAGTTGGTTGACCTGAATGCCGCAGATGTCAGCGTGCGTCGTGATGGTAGCGACCTGCTCATTCGTGTGCTGGGCAGCACTGATAGCCTGCGTGTGGTTTATCACTTCCAGAGTGACGCCACGGGTGGTTATCAAATCGACCGTATCCAGTTCGCCGATGGAAGCTTCTGGGATCAGGCAGCTATCAAGAACCAGGTCCTGCAGGGCAGCGAAGCTGAAGAAACCCTGTCGGGTACCAGTGGTGACGATGTCATCGATGCGGGAGCGGGTGATGACATCATCAATGGCGCAGCCGGTAACGAGACTCTGGCCGGCAATGCGGGTGCCGATACCCTGAACGGCAACGAAGGCAATGACCTGCTGCAGGGCGGTTCGGGCAACGACACGCTCAATGGCGGCACCGGCGATGACATCCTTGATGGCGGCTTGGGCAACGATCAACTCGACGGTGGCGAGGGCAACGATACGTATCTGTTCGGCAAGGGTGCGGGTCAAGACACCATTTACTACGCCTATGAAAATCGTGAGGGCAAGCTCGACACCATCAAGCTCACCGACCTCAATGCCTCTGATGTCAGCGTGCGCCGTGATGGTAACGACCTGATCATCCGGGTGCTGGGCAGCACCGACAGTCTGCGAGTGGTCTACCACTTCCAGGGCGACGCCGCTGGCGGTTATCAAATCGACCGTATCCAGTTTGCCGATGGCAGTTTCTGGGATCAGAACCAGATCAAGTTCCAGGTACTGCAAGGCTCGGGCATCGATGAAACCCTCTCGGGAACGTCCAGCAATGACGTGATCGACGCAGGTGCTGGCGACGATACGGTCAACGGCGGCGGTGGCAACGACACCTTGTCCGGCAGTGCTGGTGCTGACACGCTTAACGGCGATGCTGGCGATGACTTGCTGCAGGGTGGTGTCGGAAATGACACGCTCTACGGCGGAGACGGCAATGATGTTCTGGACGGCGGTGCAGGCAACGATCAACTGAACGGCGGTAACGGCGACGATACTTACCTGTTCGGTAAAGGCGCAGGCCAGGACACCATCTACTACGCCCACGAAGGCCGTATCGGCAAGCTCGATACCGTGAAGCTTGCTGATCTCAACGCGACCGATGTCAGCATCGTTCGTGAGAGCAATGATCTGATCATTCGCGTGAATGGTACGACCGACAGCCTGCGAGTGATGAGCCACTTCTCTGAGGACGCAGCGGGTGGCTATCAGATCGACCAACTGCAATTTGCCGATGGCACGATCTGGAACCAGTCGCTCATCAAGTCGCAAGTATTGCTCGGCAGTGCATCCGACCAGACCCTGCGTGGCTACACCAGTGACGATGTCATCAGCGCTGGCGACGGCGATGACAGTCTCTTTGGTGATGCCGGGAATGACAACCTGTTCGGCGGCACTGGCACCGATACGCTATATGGCGACGCAGGCAACGATAACCTCTTCGGCGATGCCGGCAACGACACGCTCTATGGTGGGACGGGCAATGACGTGCTCAATGGCGGCGCTGGCAATGACTACCTCAGTGGTGGTGATGGCAGTGACACCTACGAGTTCGGCATCGGTTCGGGTAGAGACACCATCAGCAACTACGACACCGGCAGCAGCACGGATGTACTGCAGTTCGGCGCCGATGTAAGCCTGGAAGACCTGTGGTTCCGTCGCAGTGGCAACGATCTGGAAGTCAGCGTCATCGACACCAACGACAAGGTGTTGGTAAGCAATTGGTATGCAGCCAACGACTACCAGGTGGATCAGTTCAAAACGGCCGATGGCAAAACCCTGCTCGACAGCCAGGTACAAAACCTGGTCGACAGCATGGCGTCATTCGGGGTGGATGCAGGAGCAGAGAGAAACCTGACGGCTGCACAACAAACGCAACTGGAGGCAGTGCTGGCTGCTAACTGGCAGTAAGTCTGGGGAAGAGGTGTTCCGGTTATTGACGGGGCACCTCTTTTTAAACCGTACTGAAGTTATATGCGCCCAAGTAGATTTTCGCGTATGAAAGATTTGCGCGATTTGAGTTGTAAGCACTAACCAAATTTTGAACTGTAAGTTTTTACAGTTTCATACTTAATTTTCCTGAAAACGGATCAGATCCCATCTGATCCGCATTTTTCTCAACCACCTGAATCTGTACCTCAACCCACCCTCTCCTCACAATACCCACACCGCAGCCCTCCCAGAGGAGTCTGCCACCCGCTGTATCGCAAACCTGTTCCTGTAGGAGGCCTGAGATGGCTAAGCTTGCATTGTTCCTGATCGGTTTTTTGATCCTGACCATCGGCATTGGTCTGCTTGGCACCATTTCTCCTGTCTAAGCGGGGGAATTCCGGGACGGCGCCGTGTGTGATGTAAAAGAGATTATCTGCATGCCAAGCACCTGTAACAGGCAGATTCTGTCGCTGATGAATATATTCTGTCGTGCATGGGCATGATTTTTCGTATTCATGAAATAGATAGTCACAAATAGGCGAAGTGTAAAAAGTCTGTGTAATCAAACGTTTGATTGCACATAGCCATTATCCTGTTTACGATAAATCTTCTTTCTAAACGCACGGAGCGACTTGATGAAGATTGTCCATAAAGCTGGTCTGGCCGCTGCTTTCGTATTGTTCTGTACCACCAGTTTGTTGTCGGTGACGCAGGTCAGCAAGGTTCGTGACTCTCTTCACAATCAGGTTTCGGCAAGCATTGCCGAATCGAGCAATACGCTGGCCAGACAGATCGAGAACTGGCTGAACTCCAAGCTCAAGCTCATGGATCTGTTGAGCCAGAATATCGACAGCAATTACAGCGCCGAAAACCTTCAGCACTTGATTGGCAGCCCGCTGCTCAAGGACGAGTTCATTCTGGTTTTTGGTGCCTTGCAAAGCGATGGCAAGCCCATCAAGAACCTCGACTCCTGGAAGCCAAAACCTGAGTGGGATGGCCGCACGCGCCCTTGGTATGCGACAGGCAAGGCGACCGGGCAGGCAGTGCTCACCGAGCCCTATGTCGACTCCACAACCGGAGAGACGCTGATTTCTGCCGTTACGCCGCTGCGCAATGCCGGTGAGTTTCTTGGCGTGATCGGCGGAGATGTCCGGTTGAAAAGCGTATCCGATGCGATTAACACCATGGACTTCAATGGTGCCGGTTACGCTTTTCTGATGAGCAGCACTGGCAACATCATTTCTCACCCGAACAGCGGGTTGAATGGCAAGAGCTACAGCGAGCTGTTCGAGGGCAAGAGCCCGTCCCTGGAAAACAGGCTGCAACCGATCAGCGCTTCAGGCAAGGACCTGCTGGTGTCTTTCACTCCGCTGTCCAACCTCAAGGGCATGAACTGGTACATCGGCGTCGTACTGGATAACAGTATCGTCATGGCTGAGGCCAACAGCCTGAGCTGGCGAGCTGCGATTGCAACTTTGCTGGGCGTTCTCATCAGTCTGATTGTGCTGGGTGCTCTGATGAAGCGCTTGCTCAAGCCGCTTGATCTCTTGCATACCTCCTTGCGTGAAATGAATAACGGTGAAGGTGACCTGACACGTCGTCTGCCTGATTCCGGCAATGATGAAATTGCCCTGCTGTCCCGCGAATTCAATCGCTTCATGGAGAGCCTGCAAACCTTGATCGTTCAGGTTATGGGCAGCTCGAAGCAGGTTCACGAAAGCACCAACCGGACTTCCGGCGAAGCCAATCAGGCCGATGGCCGCCTGCAACGACAATTGCAGGAACTCGATCAATTGGCTACGGCGATGCAGGAGATGGCTTCCACTGCCGAAGAGGTGGCGCGTAACGCTCAGGCTGCGGCTCAGGCGGCGCTCTCTGCCAATGAAGAAGTCGACAGTGGTGTGCGTGTGGTGTCGCGTTCGACCGATGCGATCAAGAGTCTGGCTGTGGAAATGGATGAGGCCAGCCAGGCGATTACCGAGCTGGCCAGGCTCAGCCAGAATATCGAATCGATTCTGTCGGTGATCAACAGCATTGCCGAGCAGACCAACCTGTTGGCCTTGAACGCAGCAATCGAAGCAGCGCGTGCGGGTGAGTCCGGGCGTGGTTTTGCGGTGGTTGCCGATGAAGTTCGCTCGCTGGCGTCGCGTACTCAGCAATCGACCCAGGAAATTCGTCAGATGATCGATCAGTTGCAGACCGGCGTTAAACAAGCCGAGTCGCGTATGCAACTGAACCGCGACAGTGCCAGCAAGACCGCTGAAGAGGCGGGTGCGGCCAATGAAATGCTGACGGATATCCGTCAGGCAATCATCCGCATCAATGACATGAACATGCAGATCGCCACTGCCGCAGAACAGCAGAGCGCGACCACTGAAGAGATCAACCTCAATACCACCAATATCCGCGACATCAGCCATGAAGTTGCGGCCAGCGCCGAAGTTCAGGTACGTCAATGTGCTTTGATGGTGGAGCAGGTGGATCAGCAGGATCGCTTGCTGAGACGCTTCAATGTCTGAGTTTTTTAGAGTCGTGATGTCAAAAAACGGGTAGTTTGGCTCACAACCCGTGGGAGGGGCCTTGGCCGCGACAGCCAGTTTGAAGGCGATGAAAATGTGTTGCCTTCAAGCGGGTCGTCGCGGCCAAGGCCCTTCCCGCTTTATGAGGCATGTCTGTGAAAGCATTCATGCCCACTGTCACTCATGCTCAAGGACTCGCACATTGAAATTTTTGCCCATCCTGCTTCTGGCTTTATTGCCACTGACCGCCCAGGCTTTGCAAGTCGGTGACCAGCTGACGCCGTGGACGCTGCTCGACCAGCACGATCAGCCTTATACCCTGAACAACCAGACCCAGACGCTATTGGTCGCTCGCAGCATGGATGCGGCCAAACTGGTCAACGTTGCGCTCAAGGACAAGCCCAAGGGCTTTCTGGAGTCTCGGCAAACCGTGTTTTTGGCCGATATCCAGAAGATGCCCAGTGTGATTGCCAGCCTGTTTGCGATCCCCAAGATGCGTAACTATTCCTACCGCGTCATCCTAGACCGTGATGCGCGCGTCGTACCGCAATATGCTGGCGATGAAGACAAGGTGCTGTGGTTGCAATTGCGAGACGGGCAGCTGGTTAGCCAGCAGCAGTTCAGCAGTGCCGAGCAGTTACTGTCGGCACTTGATCGACAAGGTCAGTGATCGCGTAGCGGTCGGTCAAGATCGCCGGAGAACAGCTCGTCTTCGGCATCCGGGCTGACCGGAATCGCATGTTCTTCGGATGCCCATGCGCCCAGGTCGATCAGCTTGCAGCGATCTGAGCAGAACGGGCGGGCCGGACTGGCGGCGCTCCATTCCACCGGGGCGCCACAGGTCGGGCATTGGACGGTTGTTGGTTGGCTCACGATTGGCCTCCGGGCAAAGTAAGAAAAAAGTGATGCAGCCGCTCGACTTCGCTTTTCAGCCACGCCGGGTCGCGATCATTGGTCAGCACATTGTCGGCATGTCGCAGCCGCTCTTCGCGTTGCGCCTGGACCTTCAGAATGGCCTGGACCTGCTCCTGGCTGGAGCCGTCACGCTGCATGGTGCGTTCTATTTGCAGGTTTTCGGGAGCATCGATCACCAGAATCCGCTGCACCATCTTGTATTGCCCTGACTCGATCAGCAGCGGTGAAACCAGAATCGCGTAAGGCGATTGAGCCTGAGCCAGATAGCTGACGATCTCCTGATTGATCAGCGGATGCAGCAAGGCTTCCAGCCAGCGTCGTTCTTCAGGGTGCTGGAAAATCCGCGCACGCAGAGCGCCACGATCAAGTTCGCCACTGGCTTGAAGCACGTCAGCGCCGAAGTGTTCGGCAATCTGCGCCAGTGCCGGACGTCCGGGTTCGACCACCCAACGTGCGACATGGTCGGCATCCACGGTATGGACACCCAGGTCGATAAAGCACTGTGCCGCTGCACTTTTACCGCTACCGATGCCGCCGGTCAGGCCAAGAATCCAGGGTTTGAAAGCAGGGTTGGTCATTTGAAACCGGCAAACTGCAAATAGGAGTCGGTTATTTGACCACCCCAGAGCAAAGCGATCCACCCCGCGATGGCCAGATAAGGACCGAAGGGAATCGGTGTTCCCGCCTCGACCTGGCGAATGCGCATCAGGATCACGCCCAGCACAGCGCCCACCAGCGACGATAAAAGGATCGTCAACGGCAGAATCTGCCAGCCGCCCCAGGCCCCGAGCATGCCGAGCAACTTGAAGTCACCGTAACCCATGCCTTCTTTGCCTGTGAGCAATTTGAACAGCCAGAACACCGACCATAGCGCCAGATAGCCGGCCACCGCTCCCCACATGGCATCGCTGAGGGAGCTGAACAAGCCGAAGGCATTGACGATAAGCCCCAGCCATAACAATGGCAGCACCAGAGAGTCCGGCAGCAACTGGTGATCGGCATCGATCAGGCTCATGGCCAACAAACCCCAGCTCAGCACCAGCATCGCCGCAGCCTGCCAGCCAAAACCGAAATGCCAGGCGATATAGCCTGACACTATCCCGCAGGCCAGCTCGACCAGCGGGTAGCGCTTGCTGATCGGAGCCTTGCAGTTCGAGCATTTTCCGCCAAGGGCCAGATAACTGATGACCGGCAGGTTTTCCCACGGACGAATCCGATGGTTGCATTGCGTGCAACTGGAATGCGGAAGGATCAGGTTGAAGGTGTCCGGCTTGGGTTCGGCGGGCAAGCCAAGTACTTCCCGGGCCTGAATCTTCCAGTCGCGCTCCATCATCTTGGGCAGTCGATAAACCACCACATTGAGGAAGCTCCCAACCAACAGGCCTAAAACAAAAGTGGAAATAACGAAGGCCAGCACGGAGCTGGCCAGGAAATCGAGGAGAGTCATGTCAGACGACGTTTCCGAGTTTGAAGATAGGCAAGTACATGGCAAGCACCAGACCACCCACGATAACGCCGAGTACTGCCATGATCATCGGCTCCATCAGGCTGGTCAGGCTGTCGACCATATTGTCTACCTCGTCCTCATAGTAAGTCGCAACCTTGTCGAGCATGGAATCCAGAGCACCGGACTCTTCTCCAATAGCAGTCATTTGAATGGCCAGGCTCGGGAAGACATTCACTGAGCGCATGGAGAAGTTCAACTGCATACCGGTTGAAACGTCTTGCTTGATCTTGTTGACCGCATTCTTGAACACCACATTGCCGGTTGCGCCAGCCACGGAGTCCAGCGCTTCCACCAGTGGAACACCAGCAGCAAAAGTTGTTGCCAGGGTTCGTGAATAACGAGCTACCGACGATTTGAAAATCAACGGCCCTATGATCGGGACTTTCAGCAGGAATCTATCGATACGGTCGCGAAAGTTCTGAGACTGCTTATAGGCTCGTTTGAACATGAAAAAGCTGACAATAAAAAGACCGACGATGGCCAGCCACCAATTTTGCACAATCTCTGATAGCCCGATGACCATCAAGGTAAAGGCGGGTAATTCAGCGTTAAAACCTGCAAATACCGACTGAAATTGCGGAACGACCTTGATCAGCAAAATACCCGAAACAATCACCGCTACAACCATGACCGCGATAGGGTAGGTCATTGCCTTCTTGATCTTGGACTTGAGTGCTTCGGTTTTTTCCTTATAGGTCGCAACTCGATCCAACAGACTTTCAAGCGCACCGGCCTGCTCACCGGCATCCACCAGGTTGCAGTACAGATCGTCGAAGTACTCGGGCTTTTGCCGCAAGGCCGTTGCCAGGCTGTTACCCGCCGATACTTCCTGCTTCAGGAAGTCCACCAGTGCGCGCATGTTCGGATTTTCGGCACCTTCGCTGATGATGTCGAACGATTGCAGCAGTGGAACTCCCGCTTTCATCATCGTTGCCATTTGCCGTGAGAAAAAGGCGATATCCAGCGGTTTGATCTTCTTGCCGTTACCGAATATCGAGACGGACTTTTTACGTACTTTGGTTGGGTTGATACCTTGCTTGCGCAGTTGGGCCTTGATGAGCGCCGGATTATGGCCGCTCAGTTCCCCACTCATTTTCGCGCCTTTCTTGTCCAGGCCTTCCCACGTGTAAACAGTGACTTTTACTGCCTTGCTAGCCATGTTTAATCCTTGGTCACGCGGTTGACTTCTTCAAGACTGGTAATGCCCTGCATGGCTTTGTGCAAGCCAGAAGTGCGTAAATCACTGAAGCCGTCCTTGCGCATCTGTTTTGAAATGTCCAATGCGTTGCCTTCTTCCATGATGATGCGTTCCAGCTCCGGTGTTTTCTTGACCACTTCGTAAATACCGACCCGGCCTCTATAGCCGCCATTGCAGTTATCGCAGCCAACGGGGCCGTAGATCTTGAACTTGCCGATTTCCGATTCCGGGAAGCCTTCCTTGAGCAGGGTTTCCCGTGGCACATCGATTTCTTTCTTGCAGTGAGGGCAGAGTTTACGGGCCAGACGCTGGGCAATGATCAGGTTGATAGCCGTGGCAATGTTAAAGGCTGCGACGCCCATATGGTGCAGGCGTGTTAGCGTTTCCGCCGCGCTATTGGTGTGCAGGGTGGAAAGCACCATATGGCCGGTCTGGGAGGCCTTGATCGCGATTTCTGCGGTTTCCAGGTCGCGGATCTCGCCCACCATGATGACGTCCGGGTCCTGACGCAAAAAGGCCCGCAGCGCCTGGGAAAAGTCCATGCCCTGGCGCGGGTTGACGTTGACCTGATTAATACCTTCCAGGTTGATCTCCACCGGGTCTTCTGCGGTAGAAATATTGATATCCACGGTATTGAGGATATTCAGGCCGGTATAGAGCGAAACGGTTTTACCCGAGCCGGTGGGGCCGGTGACCAGGATCATCCCTTGCGGCTGTTTGAGAGCTTCCAGATACAGTGCCTTTTGCTCCGGCTCATACCCCAGCGCATCGATACCCATCTGTGCGCTGGTGGGGTCCAGGATCCGCATCACGATCTTTTCGCCCCACAGCGTCGGCAGGGTGTTCATACGAAAATCGATGGCCTTGCTTTTGGATACTCGCAGTTTTACCCGGCCATCCTGAGGTTTGCGCCGCTCCGAGATATCCAGGCTGGCCATGACTTTCAGGCGTGCGGCAATCCGGCTGGCCAGATGGATAGGGGGCCTGGCGGCCTCGTGCAAAATGCCATCGGTACGAAAGCGCACGCGAAAGACCTTTTCATAAGGCTCGAAGTGCAAGTCTGAAGAGCCCATACGTATGGCATCCATCAGCATCTTGTTGACGAAGCGCACGACTGGCGCGTCGTCGGCATCGTCTTTCCCGGATATCGAGGTTTCTTTGGTGTTCTCGGCCTGTTCGATATCCAGTCCAAGGTCGACATCGGCCATTTCCCCCAGCCCCATGCCTGTGTCGAACAGCTTTTCAATGGCATCGCTGAGCTTGTCGTCTTCGACCAGAATCGCTTCGGTATTGAGGCCTGTACTGAACTGGATATCGGTAACGGCCTGATGGTTGGTGGGGTCCGATACGCCCACGAACAGCTTGTTGCCGCGTCGCCATAAAGGCAGTGCATGGTGCTGGCGTACCAGTTTTTCACTGACCAGCCCCTTGGGCTGGCTTTCCTTGTCCAGGCAGTTGAGGTCAAGGAAGGGGACACCGAACTGATCGGATGCCAGTTCTGCCAGTACCAGACTTTTGACCAGTTTGTTCTGTACCAGATAGCTGACCAGCGAAATCTTGTCGCGCCGTGCCTGTTGGTAAGCCTGCTGCGCAGTTTTTTCAGTAAGAAGCTCGGCTTCGACCAATTGCTTGGCCAGACCAGTGAGGACGACATCAGACATAAAACCACCAGACACAGACAGTGTGAGGTTTATAGCGCAGTCGGGCTTTGCTGCCAAATGGCAGTATGGGATGTGACGAAAATTGTCAGTTTCTGATGATTTCGGTGGGCACGAAGAGCGCTTATGGTTGATTTTGGTCAATCAATTGTGCGGTATCTGGATTTGGCATGGCCTGTGCTTTTATTCCTGCAAGGCACCACCTCATTGACGCCTTGGAGATGTATCCATGCAAACACAAAAAGGTTTTACGTTGATCGAGCTGATGATCGTGGTTGCGATCATCGGTATTCTGGCTGCTGTAGCCATTCCGTCCTATCAAAATTATACCTTGCGAGCGCAGGCCTCCGCTGCGCTCGCAAGCCTTGACTCCGCTAAATTGGCGGTTGCGGAGAACTGGTCTAATGGAATTGCAGCTGCTGATGTTTGCGGTACTGGTGCAAGTGCGATTAGCGGATGTAGCGCCGGAGGTTTGTTGACGGCTACTCGTTCAAACCCTACGGTTACAGTTCGCCTTCAAGCAGGATTTCCGTCAACTACAACTGTAGGTGGCGTTGTTTCTTGGACATGTACTGTCACACCAGCAAACGCCGCTCCTAGCGGATGCCAAGGCTCGTAATAGCTTGAAAGAAAGGCGCTTCGGCGCCTTTTTTGATGTCGGAGGTCTGGAGTCTCCAAGTGTTATCTACAGCAAAAAACCATATTTTTTTCTTCTTCTGTTGCATCACGCTTTTTATCTGCGCTGGCACCTTTGAGTTTTCCGGCCACAACTTCCAGAGGCTGGCACAGTTTCTTATTGGCACCCTCTCCGTATTGACCCTTTGTCTGTATTCGATCAAGGGTTTGAACGCCAGTGTGTTTCAACCTGGTATCAAGGCTGTTTTTTCATGTGTGTTGCTGGGTGGAGTCATTTCCAGCCTGACAGCCCATCAACCCCTGTGGGCATTGATCGAGTTATCGGTCTTGTTGCTGTGTTGCGCCATCGCCAGTGCATTTGCCCAACAGCGACGAATTCATGGCGCTCAGCTTGATCGGTTTTTCATTGGTTTCGTTGTCTTCATTTGTTCTATCAAAACACTTCAGTTTCTTTCGGCAACTGCTGCAGCCTTCCTTAGCTTTCCCTCTTCGCTGGATACAGATCTGCTGTTGGAAGGTTTTTCCAACAAGCGTTTCT
This sequence comes from Pseudomonas sp. FG43, assembly GCF_057809175.1. NCBI lineage: Bacteria > Pseudomonadati > Pseudomonadota > Gammaproteobacteria > Pseudomonadales > Pseudomonadaceae > Pseudomonas > Pseudomonas sp. FG43. The sequence continues at coordinate 250,419 of NZ_JBMDJL010000001.1, read as the reverse complement.
ATGGCCAGTTTCAGACGTTCACCTTGCCGTTGCTTGCATTGCCACTGCTTCTTGTTTCGGCGCGGCGCTCTATCAAGGTCTCAATCTTTGTCTTGCTGAGCCTCTGGTGGATGATCGCCGTGACTGGTGGTACGCGAGGTACATGGCTGGGTATGGGAACTGCCGTGATCGTAGCTTCTTGTCTCGGACGTGCTGGCCGCTACTGGGCAGGCTGGCAACTGGCAGCAGCTTTTGTGGGGGTATTGCAGTTTCTTCTTCTTTTCAGTCTGTTACCGACCTGGCTGGGCATTGAAGTCGCCAACTTTGCAGGTGAGCGGCTGAATACTTCGCTGTCTGCACGTGAGCTGCTGTGGCAGCAGGCATGGACCATGATCAAGGAGCGTCCGCTGCTGGGTTTTGGACCGATGCATTTTGCTGATATCTGGAACCCGTATGGCGCGCATCCGCATCAGGCGATCCTGCAGTGGGCAAGCGAGTGGGGAATACCTTCCGCATTGTGCGTCGCCGGGCTGGCTTTGTATGGAGGCGTGGTCACAGGGCTCTTGTTACTCAAGCAGGCTCACTCTCTAGAGCCTGTCGATCTGCTACGGCTTTGCCTGTTCGCAAGCCTGGTTGGTGCGCTGACACAGGCGATGGTCGATGGTGTCATTGTCATGCCGTATTCGCAGTTATGGCTGGCAATCATTGTTGGCTGGTTATTGGCCCTGCATGAATGGCAGGTCACACCGGCTTCGCGCAACCTGATTCTTGATCGGTTATGGATGGCCTGTCTCGTTCTGGCAGCAGGCCTGATTTTCTATACGATCGTTCGCGACTTTCCCGATTTGGAGACTCTTCAGCAGCAGTCCGGGCAGAGTTTTGGAGGTCCTTCTCTGCCCCGTTTCTGGCTGCGGGGGAGCATCGCGCATCCCCCCGAATAAATTTCTACCCCCTCACAACCCCATCCACACGCGGCTGCTTACGAAACCGGCGCTTGACCACAATCACCACGACCAGCACCAGCAGAATCAGCACGCTGAAGAAGATCGCGTTGAAGATCGGGAACGGTTGGTCGCGGTTGCTGGTGATTTCGATCTCGGTGATGTTGGGGAACATCGACAGGATCTGGATGCGCCAGCCGTAGTAGCGGATCAGTGCCAGTTGCTGCGAGTCACGGGAATAGCCCTGGGCTTTTGCCTGGATATCTGCCGAGTCGAACTTGAAGTACCACGGAAAGCTCCAGCCGGTGTCTTCGTTGCGGTAGACCACGACTTTCTTGGTGTCCGGGTCTTCGGTGTTGATGAAGTAGACGTCGCGGGTCGGGCCGTCGGCCACGTTGTCGGCGTTGATCACGCCGTCCGCATCCATTCTTTTTACTTCCACACCCGTGACCATCACGACATCATGACGCGGCAATACGTAGTAGAGGCTGAGTGCGCCGATCCCGAATGCAACGAAAACCAAAAGCCAAATCGACCGCTTGAGCCACTTCATGTCATTGTCCCCTAGTGAAAAATGGCGTGACTTTGCCCTAATCCGAACATTTTGAAGCAAAACAGTTATTACAAAATTCGACAAAGCTGCTTAGAAAGCTGCTTTGTTTTCTGGAGAGTCACATGATTTGGTTCCTTGAAGGGCAGTCCAGCCAGCGCGAAGTCATCATGGGCGCGCGTGATGCCTTGCCGGCATCGGTGCGGATTATCGCTTCCCATCGCCAGGATCGCTCGGAAATTACCGGGCAGGCCGACGTTGCCTTGCAGGAGCCTCGCAATAACGCTGAGCGCATTGACTGGGTTCTTGAGACGGCCCGTGAACTGGGTGTCAAAGTCATTATCGCCGGGCGTGTCGGCAGTTTTTATGAGGCGCATCGTGAGCGTTTCGTGGCCGAGGGTTTTGACCTGGTTACCGGCGGTACCAGCATGCAGACCTTTCTCAATGTAGACGACAAAAGCCTTTTTACTGCCGCCGCCGAGCAGGCCGGGCTGGCCTGCATACCGGGGATCAGTGCAAGCAATACCGAAGAGTTGCTGGCCGCTTACGAAACCCTGTCCCGCACAGGTGAGGTCTGCATCAAGCCGACGGTAGGAATTTTCGGGCATGGTTTCTGGCGCTTCAAGGCCGGTGTCGATGACTTCCGTTGCTTCGCCAATCCTGACGCTCGGGAAACCAGCTTCGAGGCTTATCTGAACGCCTATCGCCAATCGGATGACAGGCCGCCCATGCTGCTCATGCCGTATATGCCGGGCAGTGAATGTTCGGTGGATATGGTCTGTGAGCATGGCAAGGCCGTGGCCTTCGTCGGTCGGCGCAAGCAGGGCATGAACCAGACTTTCGAGCGCGACAGCGAAGCTGTCCGGCTGGCCGTGCAGGCGGCCGAGCATTTTGGCTGCGACGGCCTGATCAACGTGCAGACTCGTGATGATGCCGACGGCAAGCCGCACCTGCTTGAAATCAATCCTCGCTACTCGGGCGGTATTGGTTACACACGGGAAACGGGTGTCAATCTGCCGGGAATTTTCGCGACTCGTCGGCTTGGGCTGAAAGAACCGGAAACACATTGGCTGGATAATATCCGGGTCAAGGCGATCACCGTGGCTGTACTGGCTTCGGTTTGATCGGGATAATAGTTTTTTGCTATTAAATTGCTCTTATCAGGGAGGATTGGGCATGAAAGTGTTGGCACCGGGCGCAAATACAGCAATTGCGAATGCACATTGCACGTGGTTGCTGGAAAGCGGAAAGGCTTCGGTATTCGGCGAATACGTAGCGGTAGCCTTGCTGCCGGTTGACGAAAAACGTCAGCCCAAGGGCGATCCGGCATTGCTGCACCGCGAACAGAACTGGATGGAGTGGAGCGACGGACCAGAGCGTGTCGGTTGCTCGCTCAAGCTGGATCGCCTGCCCGCTGGCAGTGATCGTGTTCTGGTGATGGTTTACGTCTATGCCGCCACCGGGCCAATTCGCGATATTTCCAGCTTGCGACTGGTGATCGACAAGGAAATCGAAGTCCAGGCAGATCTGCGGGACAACGGTGAGGCTTCGATCATCATCGGTGAGTTTTACCAGCGCAACGATCAATGGAAGTTTCGAGCGCTGCATGAAGGTTCTGCCTACGGACTGGCAGCGTTTGGACGCAAGATCGGCCTTGAGGTCAATGATCATCACCCTCGGCGCAGTTCCATCAACTCTCCGGGCGGTCATCATCAGTCGGCGACAGGTACCGCGTTTGTGGTCGGGCCTTCCCATGTGATGACGTGTGCCCATGTCATTGAAGACATGAGCGTGCTGTATATCAGTTCGCTGGAAGGGCGCTTCAAGGTCGAGCCAGTGGTGGTCGATCGTCGAAACGACATCGCATTGCTGCGGGTGCAAGGTGCTTCGCCGCTCAAGCCGGTCACGTTTCGTGAGGGGCAGGGTGCCGAGCCTGGCGATACGGTGGTGGCGCTGGGTTATCCACTGGCTTCGATTTCCGGTGGTAGCCTGCAAGTGACTCAAGGCGGGATATCCGGTCTGTTCGGCTTGCACAGCGATGCCAGCCTGTTTCAGTTCACGGCGCCCATTCAGCCGGGCTCCAGTGGCAGTCCACTGTTCGACAACGGTGGCGCGGTTATCGGGATGGTGACCTCAAGTGTGCCGGATGCACAGAACATGAATTTCGCGGTGAAGTCGGCATTGCTTCTGTCTTTTCTGGAAGCCTGTCGCGTAACGGCATCCCATGCCCGTCCCGAGAGGACGTACACCACGACTGAAATTACACGCTCTGCCCAGTCGGCGCTGTGGCTTCTTGAGGCCTCGCGCACATAACGACCGCTTCCCTTCGGGATACGGGGCAGGCGCCAGGGGCATTGGCCCCGTTAACCAGGAATCTATCGATGGACAGCAGCTCAGCTCTTTCAACCCCTACAAGGCTTCGCGCTGATCTGCTTCGTGGTCGTCTCGACGTGATGGTCGATTCGTCCACCATTGCTCCGGACTCACTGTTCGGCTTTGCCGAGCGACGCAATCCCAAGCGGGCATTCCTGTTTGTTTCCCGAGTGCTGGGGCGACATATTCCGGTGCGTCCCGGTGTCATGCTCAAAAGCTTTCAGGACCTTGCGCACAAGATCCCTGCTGATCTCCCGGGCCCGGTGCTGGTCATCGGCATGGCCGAGACGGCAGTCGGGCTTGGGGCAGGCGTGCATCGTGCCTATAGCGAATCGCGCCCGGACTCGCTGTATCTGGTCAGTACCCGTCACCCGACCGGCACCGAGCTGTTCGCCCGTTTCGAGGAGGAGCACAGCCACGCCAGTGCCCACCTGATTCACTTGCCCACCGACCCTGCGCTGCGCGAAATGATGCTTGGCGCTCGTTCGCTGGTACTGGTCGATGACGAAGCCTCCACCGGCAAGACATTCATCAATCTCTATCGGGCGCTGGTCGAGGCCGGGCTGAGCAAGGTCGAGCGTGTCGTGACCTGTGTATTGACCGACTGGTCGGCCGGTGCGGTCAGTACCACGATGGGCAATGTGGCCGAGCAGGTTTCGCTGCTGCAGGGTTCCTACTCCTTCGCTGAGGATCTGGCTGCGCCACTGCCGGACATGCCGGAAGTCGGCACTGTTGCCATGGGGGACTGGCCATTGGTTACCGCCAATGACTGGGGACGTCTCGGTGTGCGCTCCGTGGCCGACACCCTGGCGCCGGGTATTCAGGTCGCCAAGGGCGAGCGTGTGCTGGTGGTCGGTACCAGCGAGTTCGTCTGGCGTCCATTCCTGTTGGCCGAGCGCCTGGAAAAGGCCGGTGCGGATGTGCATTTCAGCTCCACCAGCCGTTCACCCATCGCTCTGGGGCATGCCATCGATCATGCGCTGTCGTTCTCCGATAACTACGGGCTGGGTATTCCCAATTTTCTCTACAACGTACGGCCCGGTCAGTTCGATCGCGTACTGATCTGCACCGAAACCCCTCAGCAGGCCGTGCCTGCCGAGCTGGTCGAAGCGCTGAATGCCGAGGTCATCTGTGATGAGTAACGAACGCCCGCTGATATTCGTGGATCTGGACGACACCCTGTTCCAGACCGCCCGCAAAACAGCTCCCGGTATCGAGAAGCATGTCGCGACCGTGGACCTCACAGGCAATGCCAATGGCTACATGACTAATGTGCAGAAGTCCTTCGTGAACTGGCTGCTGGCCCATTCCGATGTAGTGCCGGTCACGGCGCGCAGTGTCGAGGCCTATAGCCGGGTGAAGTTGCCCTTCAGTGTTGGCGCCATCTGCTCACATGGCGGTGTGATGCTCGATGCTGGCGGCCGCCTGGACAGCGACTGGAATGCACAGATGAAACAGACCCTGGCCGCTTATCAGGGGCGTTTGCATGAACTGAGCGCTGCCACCTTGGCCATTGGTCAGGAAATGGGCGTTTCGTTGCGCGGCTGGGTAGTGGAGGAGGCGAATCTTTTCCATTATGTAGTGACCAAACATAACGAAAGCGATGACAGCATCCTGACTCGCGTGCTGGCCGAAGTGCAGGCACGTGGCCTGCTCGATGACATGCATGTGCATGGCAACGGCAACAATCTGGCGTTCCTGCCCAACGGGTTGGCCAAGCGTTACGCCGTTCAGGAATGGTTACGTCGCGATCAGGCCGTCAATGGCGAGCGCCCGGTGCTGGGCTTTGGTGACAGCATCACCGACCTGGGTTTCATGGACGAGTGTCACTGGTGGGCAACGCCTGCCCGCAGTCAGCTGGCCAGGATGTTCGCCGGTGCTGCGCATGAGTAATCCCGTTCACGGGCTCGATACGGTGGGCAGCGGTAGCTATCTCGCGGATGACGTGCATTTTCTGCTGCGCGGCATTGAGATGGACACCACCGATGTCGAAGAAAAAGAACGTCTGATCCAGACGAAGCAAAAGCATTATTCGGAAATGATCAGCCAGGAGTCCGCGCCCGGCGAGGCTCATTGTGCCTTGTTCGAGCGTGCGCTGATGCAGAACGGCGTGCGCATGGCGACCGACGTGCAGGCGCTGGCGCTGGCTCTCGATCAGGCTTGTCAGGGACCTGAAATCATTCTGGTGTCATTCGTACGCGCCGGTTTGCCGTTGGGGGTCTTGTTGCGTCGGGCCTTGATCGAACTGGGGCGTGAAACGCATCACTATGGCATCAGCATCATTCGTGACCGTGGGATCGACTCGGTTGCGCTTGAGGCCATCATTCAGGCCCATGGTGCCCAGAACATTGTTTTCGTGGATGGCTGGACCGGCAAGGGCGCGATTTCCGGGGAGATCAAGCGCAGTCTGGCGGGCGATGTCCGGTTCCCCGAAGAGCCGCGTCTGGTTGTGTTGGCCGACCCGTGCGGCAGTGCGTGGCTGGCGGCGTCCTCGGAGGACTGGGTCATACCGTCCGGCATTCTGGGCGCCACGGTGTCCGGGCTGGTGTCGCGCTCCATATGGCCTGCTGATGGCGGGCTGCATGGGTGTGTCGTTTACGATCACTTGCAGGAACATGACGTGACCCGCTCGTTCATCGAACGGATCGAAAGCCAGCGCCGGGGCTTGAGCAGCGTGACCCCGGCTCTGCCCTGGGCTCCCGGCCAGCGTATCGAACTCAAGACCGCAGCCCGGCAGGTTGTCGACAGCCTGGCCGAGCGGTTCGGGGTCAATAACCTCAATCGTGTGAAACCCGGGATTGCCGAGGCGACCCGTGCTGTCATGCGCCGGGTGCCCGATCATGTGCTGGTGCGCAATACCACTGACAGCGATGTGCAATTACTCATGCACCTGACCGAAAAAGCGGGCATCCCTGTCGAAGAAGCCGGAAATGCCCTGGGGCCCTATCGGGCGGTAACCATCATTCGGAGTCTCAGCTAATGGCCATACCTTCGCCTTATGCTTTGGGTGCAACGCTGTATATGCCTGCAACCCGCGACGACATTCTCGATGTGGTATTCGGAGAGAAGATCCCCGAATTGCGCTCGCTGGTCGTATGTCTGGAAGATGCCGTCGCCCTTATCGATGTCGAGACCGCGCTGGTCAACCTGCGCAATGTGCTGACGCGCATCCAGGATCGTGGCGGTCGGCCAGACAATGGCCCGCTGCTGTTCGTGCGCCCTCGCGATGCGGCAATGGCGAAGATTCTCAATGACTGGCCGCTTATGGCCCACGTCGACGGGTTCGTTGTTCCCAAGCTCTCGCTGCAAAGTCTGACAAGCTGGGAGGATGCTGTTACCAATCCAGACCTGGCTTTGATGCCTACACTGGAGACGCCTGAAGTGTTCAACCCGACGGCCATGGTCGAACTGGGGCAGGCACTCAAGGTCAATCTGGGCGAGCGGATCATCGCCTTGCGCATTGGTGGCAACGATCTGATGGGCTGTCTCGGGCTGCGCCGCAATCCGGCCATGACGCTGTATGGCACACCGATGGGGTATGTCATTCCGATGCTGGCCGGGGTGATGGGGTCGCAGGGGTTCGCCTTGACGGCTCCCGTCTTCGAGCAACTGGCGACGCCCGACATCATGGAGCAGGAACTGGTGCTGGATATCTCCAACGGTATGGTGGGCAAGACAGCAATCCACCCCTCGCAGGTCAATATCATTCAGAATGCGTTTCGGGTGAGCCTGGAAGACCTGAATTGCGCACGGATGATTTTGAACTCTGTCGCTCCGGCGGTGTTCAAGTACAACGATGCGATGTGTGAACCGGCCACTCATTACAAATGGGCAACCCACATCATGGAGCGCGCCAAATGGCACGGAGTCCTGCCGACTCCCGCTTCGATCGTGGATGCCAGCATTCGACTCGCTGAGGCAGTTAGCTAGATGATAGAGCCTGATCTTGAAGTGGAAGTGGAGCAACGCCTGTTGGCGGTGTTCGATTTTGACGGGACACTGACCCGCCATGACAGCTTTGTCCCATTTCTCAAATTCGCTTTTGGGCAGCGTGCCTTTTCCATCCGCATGGCCAGGCTGGTTCTGCCGAGCCTGGGCTATCTGGCCAAGCGTGTGACACGAGATGAGCTCAAGGGCCGTCTGATCAAGGCCTTTCTGACCGGCGTGGACGCGCAATGGCTGCAACAGAAGGCTGAAGCGTTCTGTGAGCTGTACTGGACACGCCTGATGCGCCCTGCGGCGCTGGAGTCCGTTGCTGCGGAAATCGAAAAGGGCGCCATTGTCACGCTATGTTCAGCATCGCCTGCTATGGTCCTGCAACCTTTCGCAAATCGCCTGAAAGTCGAGCTGATTGGCACCAATCTGGAAGTGATCGACGGCAAGCTCACCGGCCTGATCGAGGGCAGCAACTGTCGCTGCGACTCCAAGGTGATGCGTCTTGAGGGTGTTTATGGCCCGCTTTCGCAGTTCCGGGTGCGGGCCTGGGGCGATACGCGCGGCGACCATGAATTACTGGCGGCAGCACAGGATGCGCACTGGCGTTTGTTCCATCCAGCGTGGCGTCGAGGCCGCTATAAAGGCCCTGTTAACGCCAAGTTACATAATCGGGATGGCATTGATGGCCCATCGCGGTAAGGCTGTAACACTTTTATCCGAATTCCGTAGTTCACATGGAGCGAAAAATGGCACTCTCGTTGGCAAAAAACCAGACGATTTCTCTTGAGAAAACCGCTGGTACAGGCCTCAAAAAAGTCAGCATGGGCCTGGGATGGGACCCTGAAAAGCCGAGCGGTTTCTTCGGTAAACTGCTGGGCGGCGGTGGCGGTGATATCGACCTGGACGCTTCCTGCATCATGCTCGATGCCGACAAGAAGCCTCTCGATCTGGTCTGGTTCCGTCAGTTGCAATCGCGTGACGGTGCCATCCACCACTCCGGCGACAACCGTACCGGTGAAGGCGCGGGCGATGACGAAACCATCAGCGTCGATCTGGAAAAACTGCCAGCAGCCGTGAAATATCTGGTGTTCACCGTCAACTCGTTTACCGGTCAGAACTTTGAAAAAGTCGCCAATGCCTACTGCCGTATCGTTGATCTCGGTACCCGCAATGAGCTGGGCCGTTTCGACCTGTCCGAAAAAGGCCAGCACACTGGTGTGGTGATGTCCTATCTGTCACGTACTTCCAGCGGCTGGGATTTCACCGCTGTAGGTCAGGCCACCAATGGCCGCACTGCAGACGATCTGGTCGATCTGGCCATTGGAGCAGTACGCGCATGACTCAACTTGTCCCAGGCGCAAATGCGCCAGTAGCTGCTGGCCCATTGACGGTCGACGTCAGCTATTCCCCTCTAGCGGGCGCGGACATCGATGTCTCCGCGTTCCTGCTGACCAGTTCCGGCAAGGTCCGCGGCGATCAGGACATGTGTTTCTTCGGTCAGAAGAGCGTGAGTGGCGGTGCGGTTCAGTTGACGGAAGCGTCGTCTGGCCGTGCCGTATTCAGCCTTGATCCGGGCCGCCTGGATGCTGCCATCGAGAAGGTCGCGCTCACTGCGACCATCTATGAAAACAAGTCCAGCTTCGACAGCGTGTCGCGTCTGGCCCTGACGATCACAGGTGGCATCGAATCGGTCATTCCTACCAGTGGCATGAAGGAAACCGCGCTTATTCTCGGCGAGTTCTATCTGCGTCAGGGCGCATGGAAGTTCCGTTGTGTTGCCCAGGGCTTTGCCGGTGGCCTTGAGCCTCTGGCCAAGAACTTCGGTGTTGAAGTCGCGGCGCCGCAAGCCGAGCCTCCTGCACCTGCACCTGCACCTGCACCTGCACCTGCACCTGCACCTGCAGCCGCTCCCGCGCCCAAGCCCACGGTCAACCTCAGCAAGATCACTCTGGACAAGACACGTGCTTCCGTCAGTCTGGAAAAAACCAGTGCCGGCTTCGGCGAGATCAGGGTCAACCTGAACTGGAACCGCCGTAGCGAGAGCAAGGGCGGTGGCTTCTTTTCGATGAAAAAGAGCAATGCGATCGACCTTGATGTAGGCTGCCTGTTCGAGTTACAGGACGGTTACAAAGGCGCAGTCCAGGCTTTGGGTAATTCGTTCGGATCGCTCAACACCGAGCCTTTCATCAAGTTGATGGGTGATGACCGTACAGGCTCCGTCAGTGATGGCGAGTGGTTGCATATCAACGGTGCGCACTGGGGCAAGATTCGTCGCATTCTGGTTTACGCATTCATCTATGAAGGTGCGCCGAACTGGAAGGAGACCGACGGTGTTGTCACCATCCACGCTCCGGGCCAGCCACCTATCGAGGTTCGCCTCAACGAGGAAGGCGGTCGTCAGGGCATGTGTGCAATCGCGCTGCTGGAAAACGACAACGGTGCCGTCAAGGTGACCCGCCGTGTGGACTTCCACAATGGTCACAGCAACATGGACAAGGCTTACAGCTGGGGCATGCGCTGGGCCGCGGGTTCCAAGTAAACAACACGATTGATTTTTTCTGAGGCGGCCTGGCTGCCTCGTAGGGGATTGAAATGCTGGACTGGTTGAAAACAAACGCAACAGCAGCTCGTGACAAGCTTGCTTCCGAAGTCTCGAAGTTCAAGAATCGTGAGTTCATGGATGCAGTGGTTTCAGGTTGTGCCCTGGTATCTGCAGCCGATGGCGATATCAGCTCCAGTGAAAAACAGAAAATGGCTGGCTTCATTCAGAACTCTCAGGAACTGAAAGTTTTTGACATGAAAGACGTCATCCAGGCTTTTCAGGAGGCATGCGCCAAGTTCGACTTCGATGTCGAGATCGGCCGTGCCGAAGCGCTGAAAACCATCGGCAAGATCAAGAAAAAAGAAGATGCTGCCCGTTTGCTGGTACGTGTCTGCTGTGCCATCGGTGGTGCAGATGGCAGCTTCGACGAGAAGGAACGTGCAGTTTGCCGTTCTATCTGTAACGAGCTTGGCCTGAACCCGTCCGATTTCGACCTGTAATTTTTACCCCCTTTGAGGAACGCAGTTAAATGGAAAGCACCGCTCTAGGCTTCCCTCCACTTACCATGGCCGTTTTTATCGGCCTGGCCATCTCGGCCTTGGCCGTCGACATGTTTTCTCACCGGGGAAACAAGCCGATCACATTGACCCAGGCATCGGCCTGGTCGATTTTCTGGGTGGCCATCTCGCTGGCATTCGCCGGTTTCCTGTACGTTCAGCACGGCTCTGAAGTCGCCACGCTGTTCGTGACCGGTTATGCACTGGAAAAAGTCCTGAGCGTCGATAACCTCTTCGTGTTCATGGCCTTGTTCGCCTGGTTCAAGATCCCGGATGGCCTGCGCCATCGCGTTCTGTACTGGGGCATCATCGGTGCCATCGTCTTCCGCGGCATTTTCGTCGCCATCGGTACAGGCCTTCTGGCTCTGGGCCCGTGGGTCGAAGTGGTGTTTGCGGTAATCGTTGCCTGGACAGCCATCATGATGCTCAGGGCTGGCGATAACGACGACGAAGAAATCGACTACTCCCAGCACATGGCGTATCGCTTCGCCAAGAAACTGTTCCCGGTGTGGCCAAAGCTGCACGGCAACAATTTCTTCGTAAGGCGCTCAGTCCTGGAAGAGGAAATCAAGAAGCCCGAGAACAGTGGCATCACCCTGGCTGCCAAGGGCGCGATCTTTGCGACCCCTCTGTTCCTGTGTCTGGTCGTGGCTGAAATCTCCGACGTACTGTTCGCATTCGACTCCGTACCGGCAATCATCGCCGTGAGCCGCGAGCCGCTGATCGTATTCTCGGCCATGCTGTTCGCGATTCTGGGTCTGCGTACCCTGTACTTCGTACTTGAAGCTCTGAAGCGCTATCTGGTCCACCTGGAGAAAGCGGTTATCGCACTGCTGTTCTTCATCGCGATCAAGCTGGGCCTGAACGCAACTGACCACTTGTTCCACCATGGATACAGCATCAGCGCCAACACCAGCCTGCTGGTTGTGATGGTGGTGTTGGTAATCGGTATTGTCGCTAGCCTGCTCTTCCCGGGAAAAGACGAGTCGGCTGAAGAAAAAGCGTAAACACTGGAAAAAGGAGATAAACGAATCATGGCTTTGACTCTGCAAAAAGGTGGCAACCTTTCGCTGTCCAAAACCGACCCGACCTTGACCAATGTATTGATCGGCCTGGGCTGGGACCCGCGTGCCACTGACGGCCAGGAGTTTGACCTGGACGCCAGCGCATTCCTGCTGGGCGCCAACGGTAAAGTTCGCAGCGAAGCCGACTTCATTTTCTACAACCAGCTCAAGAGCGCCGATGGCTCCGTGGAGCATGCCGGTGACAACCGTACCGGCGCTGGCGATGGTGATGATGAAGTCGTGAAGGTCGATCTGACCCGCGTGCCTGCCGACGTCGAGAAAATCGTATTCGTCGTGACCATTCACGACGCTGACAGCCGCAAGCAGAACTTCGGTCAGGTGGGTGGTTCTTTCATCCGCGTACTGAACGAGAAGTCCAGCGCTGAAATCGTTCGCTATGATCTGGCCGAAGATGCTTCGACCGAAACCGCGATGATCTTTGCCGAGCTGTATCGCAATAACGGTGAGTGGAAATTCCGCGCCGTAGGCCAGGGTTACGCAGGTGGCCTGAAGGCTGTGGCCAACGCTCACGGTATGAATTTCTGATTCATACCCTTACTACTTCTTTAGAAAAGGATTACGCACATGGCTGTAAGTCTGAGTAAAGGCGGTAACGTTTCCCTGTCCAAAGAGGCTCCTGGCCTGACCGAAATCACCGTAGGCCTGGGCTGGGACCCACGTGTCACCGACGGCACCGAATTCGACCTGGATGCTTCTGTTTTTGTCGTGGGTGAGAACGGCAAGGTTCTGGATGACAGCGGCTTCATTTTCTACAACAACAAGAAGTCGGCTGACGGTTCGGTCGAGCACCTGGGCGACAACCGCTCCGGCGCTGGCGACGGCGACGACGAGTCTGTTCTGGTCAAGCTGCCAACCCTGAACGCTGCTGTGAAGAAGCTGGTTTTCGGCGTCACCATCCACTCGGCTGACGAGCGCAAGCAAAGCTTCGGTCAAGTGGCCAACGCCTACATCCGCGTTCTGAACAAGGCTGACGGCAAGGAAATCGCTCGTTACGACCTGTCGGAAGACGCATCGACTGAAACCGCGATGATCTTCGGCGAGCTGTATCGTCATGGCGACGAGTTCAAGTTCAAGGCCATCGGCCAAGGCTTCGCAGGCGGCTTGAAGCCTCTGGCAGAAGCACACGGCGTATCGATCGGCTAAACCCGGTCAGCGTCATGAAAAACCCTGTCAGCGATGGCAGGGTTTTTTATTTGTGGAACGCTTTGATGTGGGAGGGGCCTTGGCCGCGACAGCATGTACAGGCGCTGAAAATGTATTGCCTGTCAGCATGTCGTCGCGACCAAGGCCCCTCCCACTGTCTGGAAAATTTACAGAATCCCGGCACCCTTGGCGGCCTTGAGCCAGTCCGGGAACTCTTCCATCAGCAAGTCGTAAAGTTTCTCTTCCGGGACTTCATCCAGTCTGTCCAGAGCGAAGAAGTTACAGTTATCCACAGTCCGTCCGGTCATGTCGTCGAGCTTTTCCAGGATTCCGTAGCCGCGTCCGCCCAGGCCCACGAATTGCCAGAAGATAGGCAGTTTTGCCGCCTCGATCATCAGTCTGGTGATTTCCCTGTCCTGATGAACACCGCCATCGCTGATGAACAGGATGTAGATCGGCGTCTTGTCGCCTGACTTCTTGTAGTAGTCGATGACCATGCGCATGGCTTTGGGCTCATCATTCACCCGTGCGCCCAACTCCCAGTTTTTCCAGCCACCGTTGTCGGTCTGGATAAAGTCCTTGAAGTTGCTCAACGACACCGACGACAACTGACAAGGCCGGGCACCGAAGGCCCAGCAGTCCAGTGCGCCGTCATCATCGAAATGCACCGCCAGAGGAATCAGGCGGTTGACGACTTCCTGCACATGGCCACGGCTGTATTGCGCGTTCATGGAGCCGGAAGCATCCAGTACCAGCCCGACACGAGCTTTGGTATCGGTCAGTCTGGCTTTCTCAAGACTGACCTGAGCTTTTTTCGCCAGGCTGACCAGTTGCGGAGCGGCCTCGGCGATTTTCTTCTCCAGCGAAACCTTGGCTGGCGCAGGAGCAGGCGCCTCCGAGACTTCGCCTCCGAAGTGCACCACCAGTGCATCCAGACCGGCGTTGTAGCCTTGCAGGTTCGATGCAATGCGCCATTCACCGTTCTTGCGGTAGATATCGGTGACCATGATGGCTTTCTCGGCAGCAAAGGTTGCGCCAGAGAACTCGCTGCGAGCGACTTCGCGGCCTGCGTCCTTGATGCTGAAATGGCTGGCCTGAATGTCGCTCATCGCTCCTGCGCCATCGATGGATGCAGTGAACACAAGCCGGTCGATAGAGGCGGGCAGCCCGGCGAGGGCAATCTGAAAGTCACCGCCGTTTACCTGCCTGACACTGTTGCAAGGGCTGTTGGGTTGATTGAAGAAGATCATGTAGCGGTCATCCGACAGCTTGCCCTGGGCGTCGACGCCGAAGCAGACGTAATCGATCACGTGGGAGGACTTGATGTCGATGGACAGGGTGAGATCCGAGCCTCGAATCAGGCTGGAAAGCGGGACTCGTTGGCCTTGGGTGATTTGCATGTCTCGTCCTTGTGCATTCCGGGCCGCAAGCCGGCCCGGGTATTATTCAGCGCTCGCTTCGTGCCACTCCTGCCGGGCTCGCCGCCAGCATGCGTCCGGCCAGACGTGAGAAGGGCAGGCTTTGCAGCCATACCGTGCCGGGGCCGGTCAGTTTGGCGAAAAATACGCCTTCACCGCCAAACAGCATCGACTTGATGCCGCCGACCATACGGATGTCGTAATCGACGCCTTGGGTCATGGCTGCGAGGCAGCCGGTATCCACATCCAGCGACTCGCCCGCTGCCAGTTCGATCTTGCGAACGGTGCCGCCCATGTGAACGAACACCCAGCCGTCGCCTTCGAGTTTTTGCAACACAAAGCCCTCACCACCAAACAGGCCGGTAAGGATTTTCTTCTGGAACTGAATGCCGATGGAGACACCTTTGGCACCTGCCAGAAAGCTGTCCTTCTGGCAGATCAACTTGCCACCGAAGTCACGCAGGCGCAGAGGCAGGATGGTGCCGGGGTAGGGTGCAGCGAATGCGACGCGACCTTTGCCGGAGCCTTGTTGCGAGAACACGGTAGTGAACAGGCTTTCGCCGGTGAGCATGCGTTTGCCCGCGCCGAAGAGCGAACCCAGCAGCCCTGAAGACTGGCTGCTGCCGTCGCCGAAGATGGTTTCCATCTGCACGTCGCAGGTCTTGTACATCATCGAGCCTGCTTCGGCCACGGCGCTCTCGCCTCGGTCCAGTTCAAGTTCGACGAATTGTGTTTCGGTGCCGTACAGCTTGAAATCCACGCCATCGGTTGCCTGGCCGGAGCCGAAGCCGCTTGAAGTATTTGGATCGGGAGTGAACGAAGGTCGTCTGATAGCTGGAGCTGGAGCTGGAGCTGGAGCTGGAGCTGCATGCGCAGGCAGGGCTGAGGGCCGGGGCTGGATCATGTCGGGCGTCGGGTCCGGAAAGGGCGTGATGCCGTCTTTCTTCATGGCCCGGACTTCCTGCACCTGATAAATCGGCTGCCAGTCCGGCATGCCCTGCTTCCAGCACCATGCGCCCGGCGCCTCACGAGCAATGAGGCGTGCGGCTGCTGCATCCATGGGGCCGAGTTGCTTGCCCGCATTCACTACAAACCATTGTTCCAAGATGACGACTCCTCTCTCGACCTGTGGATAAATCAGAGGCTCAAGCGCATGGACAAGTCCACAGCCTTCACGTCCTTGGTCATCGCGCCGATCGAGATATAGTCCACGCCGGTTTCAGCGATCACTCGCAAGGTATCGTCATTGATGCCGCCGCTGGCTTCAAGCCTGGCGCGTCCTGCGGTCAGGCGTACGGCCTCGCGCATGTCATCCAGGCTCAGTTCGTCGAGCATGATGATGTCGGCACCGGCATCGAGCGCCTGTTTGAGTTCACTCAGGCTTTCAACTTCGACTTCCACTGGCTTGCCTGGCGCAATCTTGTGCGCGGCGGCCACGGCCTGGGCAATGCCGCCACAGGCTGCAATGTGGTTTTCCTTGATCAGGAAGGCGTCGTACAGACCTATGCGGTGGTTATGGCAGCCGCCACAGGTCACGGCATATTTCTGCGCGAGACGCAGGCCGGGCAGGGTCTTGCGGGTATCGAGCAGCTTGACCTGAGTGTCGCTCACGATGTCTGCATAGTGCTGCGCACGGGTGGCAACGCCTGACAGCAATTGCAGAAAGTTGAGTGCGCTACGTTCTCCGGTCAGCAGGGAGCGAGCCGGGCCTTCCAGATGAAACAACGCCTGATTGGGGCTTACACGGTCACCATCGGCCACTTGCCAGTGAACGGCGACCCGTGGGTCCAGTTGACGAAAAACCGTATCGACCCATGCGGCACCTGCGATCACCGCCGCATCGCGGGAAATGATCGTTGCCTTGGCCAGCCGCTCGGCAGGGATCAATTGAGCGGTGATATCGCCACTGCCGACATCTTCAAGCAATGCGCGCCGCACATTGGCTTCGATTTCAGCTGTCAGGTCGGCGAGTCGTAAATTCGGCATAGCGGGCTCCACTAACAAAGTCGCACGAGTATAAGGCACGCCACCTTTGTAACCCACCTGTACGGCCGGCCATGCGCGCAAAGTGTGCTGTTGGTCGGTTTTGTAAATTCCTTTGCGATATATGTCGATTGGCGTTGTCTATCGCAGCACATCCTCTTTGTGTATTGCGCCTGTTACAGAGCGAAATACTTTGCTGGCGTTCGATACAAGTTTTGAAAGATAATCCGACTTGTATTTGACGTCATAGCTTTGACGTAGCGCAAAGACCAAGGGGATCGCTTCACAGGCGAGGGTTGCAAGCCGCGTTTGTGATGGGATTTAAGCCGTTTCCTGTCAGGGGGTTTGATGCAAAACGACGAAAACGTTGTGCCGTTGAGCAAGGGAATCCCTGCGCAGGGTACAAGTACGCCTTTGGCCCGGCTGCCCGTCGTGTTGTTGCAGGTGCGTGATAAAGCCGCACAGCAGCTCAAGGATGCCTTGCAAGCGTTGTTCGATAACGCTGACGACACCCTTTTTGAAATGGCTGATCGCGCCATCAGCAATACCGAACAGAACACCTTTTTCGAGGCCATGCGCGATTTGCGCCTCAAGCGCAAAAGCATCGAGCGTGCCTTTCTCGACAAGTTCTACGAGTCTTTCCTGGCGTTGGGTCAGTATCAGATCACCGAACCGGTGCTGCCGGCGGCGGTCGCTTTCGACAAGCTGTCACTGGTGCCCAACGACGAGCTGGAAAAAACCGTGGCCGTCGACTCGATGGTGGCCAAGGTCATGAGCCGCGATGGCGTTGCCTTGAGCCAGTTGACCGCGCGCTTGAACGAGCTGCTTCCCCAATCCATTACAGTCGATGCCAACCCCATGGGGCCGGCAATGCTGTGCAATTTCTTTCTCCAGGCCAAGCGCAGCCTGGGGGTCGAGATCAAGGTCAAGCTGATCATTCTCAAGCTGTTCGAGAAATACATCCTGGCCAACACCGATCATTTGTATAGCGAAGCCAACCAGTTGCTGATCGCTACCGGCATCCTGCCTGAAATGAAAGCCTTGCCGGCCCGTCGCTCATCCGATCGCGCAGCTCCCAGGAAGCGTGCCAGCGAACTGTCCGACCCAGCTCTGGCGCAGGCCGCTGACAAGCTCGACAAGGGCGTGCTCGAAGTGTTTTCGGCGCTGCAGGAATTGTTGCTGCAAGTCAGGGGCAATCTGACGCCTCGTCATGGTCCAGGCTCCGAAGTCCGCCCGATTTCCAGCAAGGATCTCCTGCGCCTGCTCTCGCATCTTCAGCAGTACGTACCGGCCTCGGATGCTCCGGAAGATTTCGACCTGCGTAACCAGTTGGAGCAACTGCTGACCCGCGTCAGCGTAAAGAGCGGCAAGTCTCGCGGCGTTGGTGCAGGCGACGAAGATGTGATCAACCTGATCGCCATGCTCTTTGAATTCATTCTCGACGATCGCAACCTGCCTCACTCTCTGCGGGCGTTGATCGGGCGGTTGCAGATCCCGATGCTGAAAGTCGCAGTGATCGACAAGAGCTTCTTCAGCCGTGGCAGCCATCCTGCCCGTCGTCTGCTCAACGAGATTGCGACCGCCGCACTGGGTTGGGGTGGACGTGACGATTATCAGCGCGACTCGCTTTACATGCGTGTCGATCAGATCGTGCAGCGTCTGCTCAATGATTTTGTCGACGATCCGGCGATTTTCTCCGAGCTGCTGGCGGACTTCCTGGCCTTCACCAGCGATGAGCGTCGGCGCAGCGAACTGCTTGAACAGCGCACCCGCGATGCCGAAGAAGGGCGCACCCGCGCCGAGCTGGCGCGTCAGCAGGTCCAGCATGAACTGAACCAGCGCTTGCTGGGCAAGACCTTGCCGGAGGCGGTCGTGCGTCTGTTGCAGCAGGCCTGGAGCAAGGTGCTGTTGCTGACATGCCTCAAGCATGGCGAAGGTTCGAGCGAGTGGCTGGCCGGGCTGCAAGCCATGGACGACCTGATCTGGAGTGTCGAACTGCACGAAGACCCGGAAGCACGGCAGAGGCTGCTTGAGCTGGTGCCCGGGCTGCTCAAGTCATTGCGTGAGGGGTTGACCAGCGCCGCTTTTGACCCGTTCGCCACCAGTGAATTCTTCAGTCAGCTGGAAGTGCTGCATGTCCAGGCTTTCCAGCATTTCTCACGCCTTCAGGATGTTCAGGGCGAGGAGCTTCAAAGCTCTGTAGCACTGGCTGAAGCCGAGCCTGCTGAAGGTCCGGCAATGATGGTCGTGATGGAGGAAATCGTCCTGACCGCGCCGGACGAGCCTTTGAGCAATGAAAGTGTCCTGCAATTGCCCAATGACGATGCCGGTCTGCAAATGGTCGACAAGCTGCGTGTGGGGAACTGGGTCGAGATTCAGGAAGACGAAGAGAACAAGCTGCGCTGCAAGCTCACGGCTATCGTTGAGCCTACCGGCCGCTACGTGTTCGTCAATCGTACCGGCATGAAGGTTCTGGAAAAGTCCCGCATGGGGCTGGCAATCGAATTGCGTCGCGGCACCATCCGCATTCTCGACGATGCCTTGCTGTTCGACCGTGCGCTGGAGTCGGTGATCAGCAGCCTGCGCAAGCTCAAGGGCGCATAAAACCTGATATGGGAGAGGGCCCGGCCCACGAAGATCCATCGCCTGAAATACCTTCGCGAATGAATTCGCTCCTACCGGTGATGCTGTTTGGGCATACTTGCGCCTATCGAACCCTTTCTCCAAGGAGCCTTCATGCAGTTGGACCCCGCCAGCGGTTGGTGTGACGGCGTGCAGCATTGCCCTTCACCCAATTTCAATGCGCGACCCGAGGGCGAAATCTCGCTACTGGTGATCCACAACATCAGCCTGCCGCCTGCCCAGTTCAAGACGGGCAAGGTCCAGTGTTTTTTTCAGAATCAGCTGGATATCACCGAGCATCCCTATTTCGAGGGCATTGCCGACTTGCGCGTTTCGGCGCATTTTCTGATCGAGCGTGATGGCGAGGTCACTCAATTCGTCTCATGTCTTGACCGCGCCTGGCATGCTGGCGTTTCCTGTTTCCAGGGGCGCGAAGCCTGTAATGACTTTTCCATCGGTATCGAGCTGGAAGGCACGGATGACCAGCCCTTTACCGATGCGCAATATGCCGCCTTGATCGATCTGACGCGCCAGTTGCGTCAGGCGTTTGTGGCAATTACGCCTGAGCGCATCTGTGGGCACAGCAATATCGCTCCGGGACGCAAGACCGATCCGGGGCCGTGTTTCGACTGGGCCCGTTTTCAAGCCGCTTTGCAGGACTGAAGTGAGGGATTAAGCAATGAGTTTTCTGGTGTTGCTGCTGGCAGTCTGGGTCGAAAAATTCTCGGCACTGCGTCAGCGTGTACAACGTGACGGGGCTTGGCTGAAGGAGTTGGCCAGGCTTGAATCAAGTCCGCGAACCGCCTCTCGCCCGTGGGTCATCCTGGCCCTGCTGATCCTGCTGCCGCTTCTGATATTGCAACTGGCGCTGACCATCGTCGGCTCGGTTGCTTACGGCTGGCTGGCATTGCCGATCCACCTTCTGGTGCTGATCTACAGCCTTGGCCGTGGCGATCTGCTTGCTGCGTTGGGACCCTTTCGTGATGCCTGCCGGCGTGGCGACGAACAGGCCGCCGTGCATGTGGCTGAAAGAGACATGGGCGTGTTGGCGGACAATGGCGAGCAACTGCTGGAGGGCGTTCAAGGTTACATGCTCTGGCAGGCTTACCAGAGTTTCTTCGTCGTGATCTTCTGGTACTTCCTGCTGGGGCCTGTTGCTGCACTGGCTTACCGCCTGCTGGCGCTGGCGGCCGAAAATGGCAAGACCCAGGCCTTGGTAGAGCGGGCGACACAATTGCGGCATGCCTTTGACTGGATACCGGTCAGGTTGCTGGCGGCCAGTTTCGCACTGGTGGGCAACTTCGTTGCAGTCAGCCGGGTGATGCTGCATGAACTGCTCAACTGGAACATCAGCGCCGCACAACTGATTACCCGTATCGGCCGCGTTGCCAGCGAGGTTCCGGCACCTGTCATGGGCGCTGATGGCGTGACCAGCCTCGATCTGCTCTGGGAGTTGCTGATACGCGCCGCAGTGGTCTGGTATGCGGGTTTTGCGCTGTGGACATTGTTGATCTGAGTCAGCTCATTCGCGAGCAGGCCACCCGAACAACTCACAGGCATTGCGCGTACTCACTTGCGCTAACTGCTCCGGGCTGACTTTCAACAGCCCGGCCAGCGCCCGGGATATT
Organism: Pseudomonas sp. FG43; assembly: GCF_057809175.1. Taxonomy (NCBI): domain Bacteria; kingdom Pseudomonadati; phylum Pseudomonadota; class Gammaproteobacteria; order Pseudomonadales; family Pseudomonadaceae; genus Pseudomonas; species Pseudomonas sp. FG43. Next base: position 229,662 of record NZ_JBMDJL010000001.1, on the reverse strand, counting down.
TCCGGCAAATGCTCTGGACTATTGCGCTGATTCGGATACATCGCCGGAGCCATGTCCGGTGAGTCGGTTTCCAGCACAATGCTTTCCAGTGGTAACTCGGCGATGACCCGATGCATGCGTAACGCCTGTGGCCAGGTCGCTGCACCGCCAAGGCCGAGCTTGAAACCCAGCCTGATATATTCCCGAGCCTCCTCTCGACTGCCGGCAAATGCATGGATGATCCCGCTGCGTTTGAGCTTGTGACGCTTGAGTGTCGCGATCACATCGGCGTGGCTGCGTCGCACATGCAACAGCGCTGGCAGATCGAAATCAGCGGCCAGTTGCAGCTGCGCCTCGAAGACTTGCTGCTGGCTGTGGCGGTCCAGGTTTTCAACGTAGTAATCCAGACCGATCTCGCCCACCGCGCACAACCGGGAATTGCCCTTCAGGCGCGTCAACCAGTCGCCCAGTTCGTTCAAGTGCTCGGGGCGATGCTCGTCGATGTAGATAGGGTGCAGGCCGAACGCCGCATACAACTCTGGATGCTCTTGGGTCAAATCCCACAAACGTTGCCAGTTACGCTGATAAACCCCCAGAACCACCATGCGCTCCACGCCCAATACGCGGCAGTTATCCAGAACCTGAGCCCGATCGGCGTCGAAGTCCGGAAAGTCCAGGTGGGTGTGGGTGTCGATCAGCGTCACCGTCAGGCCTCGTGAATGCGTTGCTTGAAGGTTCGCACGATGGCATGCACGCCGGGTTGATATTGGTTGTTCTCGATGGCGGCCAGTGCCAGTTGCAGGGCTTTTTCGGCAATCAACTGATGCTGCTGGGCCATGGCATTGACCGGCAACGGCAGGAAGTCCAGCAACTGGGTATCACCGAATGTGCCCAGATGCAGTTGCGCCGGGTTGAGTTCCTGGCTTTGCAGCACATCGAAAACCCCCTGCAGCAACACGTAGGATGTTGTGATCAGCGCATTGGGCAGGTGACCCAGGCGTTGCAGCATGTCGTTCATCAAACGCTGGCCGCACTCGCGGCTGAAGGACTGGCCATGTTCAATCGTGGTCGTGCCGGTAAAGCCATCGAGCGCATGCCGGAACCCCTCCGCGCGTGCCTGGCTGACACTCAGCTCAGGTCGTGCTCCGAGCAAGGCGATATGTTCGGGATGGGTCTGGAGCAGGCTGCGGGTCAGTTGCAGGCTGGCGTCGTGGTCGTCGCTGACCACCGAGCAGAAGAACTCGGGGTTCATTTCCCGGTCAATGGCGATGATTGGCAAGCCTTTGTTCTGCAATTCCCGGTAACTGTCGTCACTGGCGGGCAGGCAACTGGCGACCAGCAACGCATCGCAGCGGCGGGCACGGAAGACTTGCAGCAGTTGTTGCTCACTGATGGGGTCGTCGTCGGAACTGGCGATCAGTAACTGATAGCCATGGGCGCGGGCTCCTTGCTCCAGCAACTTGGCGATACGGGCGTAACTGGGGTTTTCCAGATCCGGCAGGATGAACCCCAGGGTGCGGCTGTGACGGCTGCGCAAGCCTGCGGCTTGAGGGTTGGGGCGAAAGTCATGTTGTTCGACCACCGCCTTTACACGCTCGACGGTCGCAGGGCTGATGCGTTGTTGTTCGGCCTTGCCATTGATTACGTAACTGGCCGTGGTGACGGAAACACCTGCCAGACGCGCAATATCGCTGAGTTTCACGCGAAAAGTTCCTTTTCGTGGTTGTCTCGAATCAGCGAGGATTTTCGCTGATCGCAGAGCATCTTTACAGCAGACCATAGGGGATGCCCAAGTGCTCGGTCTATTTTACGACGTCTCCTACAGCTATCGGACCGACCGGGCTTCAATGAAAGCCCATAATCGAGTAACGTGCCGTCCAATTGTAGATTAAACGATTCAGCAGGCTGATATTTGCTGCAAATCAAGATGAAAGTGATATCCGACAGGCAGCACTTTCATCACCTAAGCTGTCGATCACTCATGGTCGTCATTAAAACAAGAATCAGGTAGCGCTCTGGCGCTGCACAGGAGTCAAGGCATGCTCGAACTCTCTCTGGAGCAAATATCCATGGGCCGCTCGGCGGTGGATAAGTCTGGCGCATTGCAACTGATCGCAGACCATCTGGTCGCTGACGGTCTGGTTGCAGAGGGTTATCTCAACGGACTGATGAACCGCGAGCAGCAAGGTTCGACCTTCCTCGGCCAGGGTATCGCGATCCCCCATGGCACGCCTGAAACCCGCGATCTGGTATTCACTACCGGCGTGCGCCTGATGCAATTTCCCGAAGGCGTGGACTGGGGCGACGGGCAAATCGTCTATCTGGCCATCGGTATCGCAGCCAAGTCGGACGAACATCTGCGACTTCTGCAACTGCTGACCCGTGCATTGGGCGAAGCGGACCTTGGTCAGGCTCTGCGCGAGGCGAAAACGCCGGAAGATCTGCTCCGGCTGTTGCAGGGCGCGCCTCAGGAGCTGGCCCTCGATGCCCAGATGATCAGCCTCGGCGTATCGGCCGATGATTTTGAAGAACTGGTCTGGCGTGGTGCTCGCCTGTTGCGTCGGGCTGATTGCGTCAACAACGGTTTTGCCGCGATTCTCCAGCAGGTCGAGGCCTTGTCGCTGGGTGACGGCCTGTGGTGGCTGCACAGCGAGCAGACGGTCAAGCGTCCCGGCCTGGCCTTTGTGACACCGGACAAACCCTTGCGCTATCTGGGGCAGCCGCTGACCGGGCTGTTCTGCCTGGCCAGTCTGGGAGAAGGGCACCAGGCATTGCTTGAGCGCCTGTGCTCGCTGTTGATCGAAGGCCGTGGCCACGAATTGGGCCATGCCACCAACAGCCGCGTCATCCTCCAGGCCCTGGGCGGTGAATTGCCTGCCGAGTGGCCGACCCGGCAGATCGCTCTGGCTAACGCCCATGGCCTGCATGCCCGCCCGGCCAAGGTGCTGGCGCAACTGGCCAAGGAGTTTGAAGGCGAGATTCGCGTGCGTGTGCTGGAAACCGGCGAAACCGCAGTGTCGGCCAAGAGCTTGAGCAAGCTGCTCAGCCTCGGCGCACGTCGCGGGCAGACGCTGGAATTCATCGCTGAACCGAGCATCGCGCAAGACGCTTTGCCTGCCTTGTTGGCGGCGGTGGAGCAAGGTCTGGGCGAAGAGGTCGAGCCATTGCCGGTCGCGACCGAGCCGCAACCGGCTCCCCAGAAATCCGCTGTGGCCAAGGCCGTGGTTGCGCCCCTCGATGGCGCCGTGTTGCAGGCTGTCTCGGCTTCGCCGGGCATTGTCATGGGGCCTGCGCATGTTCAAGTGCTGCAAGCATTCGATTATCCGCAGCAAGGCGAATCGGTTGCCGCCGAGCGTGAGCGTCTGCAACAGGCTCTGGTCGAAGTACGCGAGGATATCGAAAGCCTGATCCAGCGGAGCAAGGCCAAGGCCATCCGCGAAATCTTCATTACCCACCAGGAAATGCTCGATGACCCGGAGCTGGGCAACGAAGCCGAACTGCGTCTGAACAAGGGCGAAAGTGCTGCCGCTGCCTGGGCTGGAGTGATCGATGCTGCTGCATCCCGGCAGGAGCAATTGAATGATGTGCTGCTGGCCGAGCGTGCAGCGGACCTGCGGGATGTGGGGCGTCGTGTGCTGGCGCAAATCTGCGGTGTCGAAACCGTGGCGGCTCCGGACGAGCCTTACATCCTGGTGATGGACGAAGTCGGCCCGTCCGACGTGGCACGACTGGACCCGGCGCATGTCGCGGGTATTCTCACTGCGCGTGGCGGCGCAACGGCGCACAGCGCTATCGTGGCTCGCGCCCTTGGTATTCCGGCGCTGGTGGGGGCAGGTGACGAAGTATTGCAGCTCAAGCCAGGCACTGTTCTGCTGCTCGACTGCCAGCGCGGTCGTTTGACTGTCGCACCGGACGAGTCGACCTTGCAGCGTGCGGTTCAGGATCGCGATGCCCGCGAGCAGCGCCTCAAGGCCGCTGCGGCCTTGCGCATGGAACCTGCCGTGACCCGCGATGGCCATGCCGTCGAAGTCTTCGCCAACATCGGCGACAGCACCGGCACGCCAGCGGCGGTAGAGCAGGGCGCCGAAGGCATTGGCCTGCTGCGCACCGAATTGCTGTTCATGGCCCATTCACAGGCGCCTGACGAGGCTACCCAGGAAGCTGAATACCGCCGCGTGCTCACCGACTTGGGTGGCCGGCCTTTGGTGGTCCGTACTCTGGACGTCGGCGGTGACAAGCCGCTGCCGTACTGGCCTATCGACAAGGAAGAAAACCCGTTCCTCGGTGTGCGTGGCATTCGCCTGACCCTGCAACGTCCCGACGTGATGGAAAGCCAGTTGCGTGCCTTGTTGCGCTCAGCCGACAGCGGCCCGCTGCGGATCATGTTTCCCATGATCGGCACTGTTGAGGAGTGGCGTCAGGCGCGTGACATGACTCAGCGTCTGCGAGAGGAGATCCCGGTCAGCGACCTGCAACTGGGGATCATGATCGAAGTGCCTTCGGCCGCCTTGCTGGCACCGGTACTGGCCAGGGAAGTGGACTTCTTCAGCGTCGGCACCAACGACCTGACGCAATACACCATGGCCATCGACCGTGGCCATCCGACCCTTTCCGCTCAGGCTGACGGTTTGCATCCAAGCGTGCTGCAACTGATCGACATGACCGTGCGCGCCGCCCATGCCAATGGCAAGTGGGTGGGCGTTTGCGGCGAACTGGCGGCGGACCCGCTGGCTGTCCCGGTACTGGTCGGGCTGGGTGTGGATGAGTTGAGTGTTTCGGCGCGCAGCATTGGCGAGGTCAAGGCGTGCGTGCGGGAGCTGGAACTGAGTACTGCTCAAAAACTGGCGCAACAGGCGCTGACGGCAGCTAGCGCCGCCGAAGTGCGTGCGCTTGTGGAGGCTTTGTAATGGCGAAGATTCTAACCCTGACCATGAACCCGGCGCTGGACCTGACTGTGCAGTTGGGCAAGCTGGAACTCGGGCAGGTCAATCGCAGCGATGCCATGCTCAGCCATGCGGCAGGCAAGGGCCTGAACGTGGCTCAAGTGCTGGCCGATCTGGGGCATGAGCTGACCGTGGCCGGATTTCTCGGCATCGACAATCAGCAGCCGTTCGAGGCTCTGTTTACCCGGCGAGGTTTTGTCGACGAGTTCGTTCGTGTGCCGGGAGAAACCCGCAGCAATATCAAACTGGCCGAAGGCAGTGGCCGTATCACTGACCTGAACGGTCCCGGCCCGCAGGTCAGCGACGAGGCTCAACAAGCCCTGTTCGCCAGAGTCGAGCAGATCGCTTCCGGTTTTGATGCCGTGGTAGTCGCAGGCAGCCTGCCTCGTGGCGTTACGCCCGAGTGGCTGCAAAAGCTCTTGCTCATGCTCAAGAGTCTTGGCCTCAAAGTGGCGCTGGACAGCAGCGGTCTGGCTCTGCGTGCCGGTCTTGCCGCAGGCCCTTGGCTGATCAAACCCAATACCGAAGAGCTGGCCGATGCGCTCGATGCTCCGATCATCTCCATCGCCGCTCAGGCCGAAGCGGCAACGCGCCTGCGTGCGAAAGGCATCGAGCATGTGGTGATTTCCCAGGGCTCCGAGGGCGTTCACTGGTTCAGCACCGGCACCGCGTTACATTCCCTGCCGCCGAAAGTCACCGTCGCCAGCACCGTGGGTGCCGGGGATTCTTTGCTGGCGGGCATGGTTCACGGTTTGCTCAGCGGTCATGAACCTCAGAAAACCTTGCGCACGGCGACGGCGATTGCCGCCATGGCAGTGACCCAGATCGGTTTCGGCATTACCGATGCCGCCCAACTCAAACGGCTTGAAGGCGGCGTTACTGTGCGCAGCCTGACAGAACAATAAGAGAGGCTCGTGATGAAGTTAGCCATTGTAACGGCCTGCCCGAACGGCAAGGTCAGCAGCGTCCTCAGCGCACGATTGCTTGAAGCGGCAGCTCAGCGTCAGGGCTGGGAAACCAGCGTTGAAATCGTGGATCCGAACAAGTCCGAACAGCACCTTTCGGTGCTGGATATCGAAGCCGCCGATCTGGTGCTGGTGGTCAACACCGGTCCGCTGGACCTGAGCCGTTTTGTCGGCAAGCGCCTGTTTCAGGACACGCCCGCCCATGCCTTGCAGGATGTGGATGCTTTCCTGAAGCGTGCCGTCGATGAGGCCCAAGTCTATGCTGCGCCTGCGGCCGGTGAGGGTGTTGCAGTCACTTCGGGCAGTCAGCCGCGCATCGTCGCCATTACCGCTTGCCCGACCGGCGTTGCTCACACCTTCATGGCGGCCGAGGCGATTCAGCAGGCTGCCAAACGCCTGAACTACGAGCTGCAAGTGGAAACCCAGGGGTCGGTCGGCGCTCGCAACCCGCTTAGCCCGCAAGCCATTGCCGATGCGGACGTGGTGCTGCTGGCGACGGATATCGAGGTCAACACCGACCGGTTCGCAGGCAAGAAGATTTACCGCTGCGGTACCGGCATCGCTCTCAAACAGTCCGAGGCGACCCTGAAAAAGGCCCTGGCCGAGGGGCAGATCGAATCTGCGGGCGAGGCGACCAGGTCGCCGTCCAAAAAAGAAGGGACTGGCGTCTACAAGCACTTGCTGACCGGTGTGTCGTTCATGCTGCCGATGGTGGTGGCCGGTGGTTTGTTGATTGCGTTGTCGTTCGTGTTCGGCATCACCGCGTTCAAGGAAGAGGGCACGTTGGCGGCGGCCTTGATGCAGATCGGCGGCGAGGCTGCATTCAAACTGATGGTGCCGTTGCTGGCCGGCTACATCGCCTACTCCATTGCAGACCGTCCGGGGTTGGCACCAGGCATGATCGGTGGTTTGCTGGCCAGTACGCTGGGTGCCGGTTTCATTGGCGGTATCGTGGCCGGTTTCCTGGCCGGTTACAGCGCACAGTTGATCAACCGCTATGCGCGCTTGCCCGCGAGTGTCGAAGCGCTCAAGCCGATCCTGATCATTCCGCTGCTGGCGAGCCTGTTCACCGGATTAGTGATGATCTATGTGGTGGGCAAGCCGGTTGCGGGCATGCTCGCCAGCCTGACCACTTTCCTGGACAGCATGGGCACCACCAACGCGATTCTGCTGGGCGTGCTGCTCGGTGCGATGATGTGCGTGGATTTGGGTGGGCCGATCAACAAGGCTTCCTATGCGTTTTCCGTAGGTTTGCTGGCGTCCCAGAGTTACGCCCCCATGGCGGCTGCCATGGCCGCCGGTATGGTGCCGCCGATCGGCATGGGCATCGCCACGATCCTGGCGCGCCGCAAGTTCGCACAAAGCGAGCGCGAGGCAGGCAAGGCCGCGTTCGTGCTGGGGCTGTGTTTCATTTCCGAAGGCGCGATCCCCTTTGCTGCCAAGGACCCACTGCGCGTGATTCCTGCCAGTGTTATCGGCGGTGCGTTGACCGGTGCCTTGTCGATGTACTTCGGTTGCAAGCTGATGGCTCCGCATGGCGGCCTGTTCGTGATGCTGATCCCCAACGCCATCAACCATGCGTTGCTTTACCTGCTGGCGATTGTCGTCGGCAGCGTGGCGACCGGTGTGATCTATGCGCTGCTCAAGCGGCCTGAAGTGGTGGAGATGGAACTGACCAAAGCCACCGCCTGATAGCTGTTGGAGCGGGTTGTCATCTCTCTCCAACATTCCCCTGCTAGGTTTCCCCTTTCCCATCTTGAAAGGGGTTAACCATGAGCCAGTTCGATCTCAAGCGTCGTCGTGTCATTCAGGCTGTTGGCGCAGGTTTCCTGTTGCCAGGTCTGGCCCCCGCAGTCATTGCCTCGGTGCAGGATCGCCCGAAGGTGACCGACGGCGTGCAGTCCGGGGATCTGCTGGGGGATCGGGCGATGGTCTGGAGCCGCAGCGACCGGCCATCGCGCATGGTGGTGGAGTGGGACACCCGCAGCATGTTCACCAACCCGCGTCGGCTGGTGTCGGCGCTGGCCGATCAGCGTACCGACTTCACGGCTCGGGTCGAGCTGAGCGGCCTGCCTGTCGATCAGGCGATTTTCTACCGCGTTCATTTCGAGGATGCCCAGTCGGGTGTCGCCAGCGAACCCTGGTTCGGCCATTTGCGCAGCATGCCGCAACAGCGCCGTGACATCCGTTTTGTGTGGAGTGGCGACACCGTCGGCCAAGGCTTCGGCATCAACCCGGACATTGGTGGCATGCGTATCTATGAAGCCATGCGCCTGCGCTTGCCTGACTTCTTTATCCACAGCGGCGACACCATTTACGCCGACGGCCCGATCCCGGAGCAGATCACGACTGAAGGCGGGCGTATCTGGCGCAACATCACCAGCGAAGCGAAAAGCAAGGTCGCAGAGACGCTGGACGAGTATCGCGGCAATTACCGCTACAACCTGATGGACGAAAACCTGCGCCGCTTCAATGCCGAGGTGCCGCAGATCTGGCAATGGGATGACCATGAGGTCACCAACAACTGGTCGCCCAGCAAACAGCTGGATGATCGTTACAAGGTCAAGGACATCCAGTTGCTGTCAGCTCGCGGGCGGCAGGCCTTTCTGGAATACGCGCCCATGCGTTTGCAACAGGCCGATAACGGTGGTCGCATCTACCGGAAGATTCCTTACGGCCCGATGCTCGATGTGTTCGTGCTGGACATGCGCAGTTATCGCGATGGCAACGATGCGAACCTGGCAGACAAGCCGGGGCCAACCACTGCTTTTCTGGGGCGTGAGCAACTGGACTGGCTCAAGCGCGAACTCAAGGCTTCCAGTGCTCAATGGAAAGTCATCGCGGCAGACATGCCTATCGGCCTTGGTGTCCCGGATGGGGAAGTCAGCCCCGGTGTGGCACGTTGGGAAGCCATCGCCAACGGCAACGATGGCCCGGCCTCGGGGCGTGAGCTGGAAGTCGCCGAACTGCTTGCCTTTCTTCGTGCGCAAAAGATCCGTGATTGCGTCTGGCTGACCGCCGATGTCCACTACTGCGCGGCACACCACTATCAACCTGACCGCGCCGTGTTCCAGGATTTCGACCCGTTCTGGGAGTTCGTGGCTGGCCCGCTCAACGCCGGCAGCTTCGGCCCCAACCCGCTGGACAAGACCTTCGGCCCGGAACTGGTCTTCCAGAAAGCCCCGCCCGCACAGAACACCTCACCCTTTGCCGGGTTCCAGTTTTTCGGGGAAGTGAACATCGATGGGCAAACCGCAGAGATGACCGTAACCCTGAGAGATCTGGATGGTGTGTCGGTGTTTGAGCGCAAGTTGCAGCCTGTTACTTAAAGTCCCTGTCGCCAGCAAGCTGCCTCCCACAGGATTGGATTCATCCCCAGCTTCAGTGTGCACTTCATACCTCTGTGGGAGGCAGCTTGCTGGCGACAGCACTTCGACACACACAGTAAAACCATAAGTCCCCTGAAAAAGATCTCTGGATAGTAGATTCGGAATCTACTCGTTAAGAAAAGGGCAAAGGAATGCCTGAAAAATCACACTCACGAAATTTGCGTAAAGGCCGCTTCTCCGGAAGAGGGCAACTCTATCTGGTGACTGCAACCACGCTCGGTCGGGAGCCGGTATTTACGGATTGGCTTCTCGGTCGCCTGCTCGTGAATGAGTTGAGACATGTTCATGAAATGGAGCTTGTTCACTCACTGGCCTGGGTTGTGATGCCTGATCACTTGCATTGGCTATTTGAGTTGCGCACAGACTCACTGCCGCGAGTCATGCAGAGGGTCAAATCCAGAAGCACAATAACGTTGAACAAAGCCAGCAAGCGCACAGGTCGGCTTTGGCAAGATGGATATCACGATAGGGCCATACGACGGGAGCAAGATATCCTTGCCGTTGCGCGCTACATCGTTGCAAATCCTGAACGCGCAGGCTTGGTCAACAACATCCGGGAATATTCGCTCTGGGATGCTGCATGGATTTAGTGCTGCCTGAGCCTCAGTCGTCGCCAGCAAGCTGCCTCCCACAGGTTTGGATTCATACCCTGCTTCAGTGTGCACTTCATACCCCTGTGGGAGGCAGCTTGCTGGCGACAGCGGTGTGACGAACTGAAATTCCTTGCAACACCTTTCCCCCTGCTGGCTTATGATGAGGTCACCTTACGACAGGACCGGGTCTGCGGCATGCTGGCTATTTTTCTTGAAACCCTGAACATTACCGCGCCTGTGTTTGCCATGTTGTTCCTGGGTGTGGTCCTCAAGCGTATCCATGCGATCAATGATGGTTTCATCGTTGTGGCGTCGAGCCTGGTGTTTAACGTCACCATGCCGGCTCTGCTGTTTCTGGGGATCATTCACGCCAATCTGAACGAGGCACTGCAACCCAAGCTGCTGGTTTTCTTCAGCCTCGCGACTCTGTTGAGCTTCGCAGCTACGTGGGGCTGGGCGATCTGGCGTTGCCCTCGGGAGGATCGGGGCGTTTACGTTCAAGGTGCGTTTCGCGGTAACAATGGTGTGGTGGGGCTGGCGCTGGCCGCCAGTATGTATGGCGCATACGGTATTTCGCTGGGTGCGATTCTCGCGGCCTTGGTCATTGTGTTCTACAACGCACTCTCGACCATCGTGCTGGCGGTCTACAGCCCGGTCATCAAGTCCGATCCGTGGAGTGTGTTCAAGAGTGTTCTGGCCAATCCACTGATCATCAGTGTCATCGTCGCTTCGCCTTTCGCCTATTTCAGCATCGGCCTGCCCAAGTGGCTGGAAACCTCCGGCAGCTATCTGGCGCAGATGACTCTGCCGCTGGCGCTGATCTGTATCGGTGGCACGCTGTCGCTGGCGTCCTTGCGCAAAAGCGGCGCGCTGGCGATCAGTGCAAGCATGGTGAAAATGGTCTGGCTGCCATTGATCTGCACTTTTGCAGCGTGGCTGGTGGGCTTTCGCGGTGCTGAGCTGGGGATTCTGTTCCTGTACTTCGGCAGCCCGACGGCGGCAGCCAGCTACATCATGGCTCGCACCGCCAATGGCAATTACGAGCTGGCCGCCGCGATTATCGTCATCACCACCCTGGCGGCGGCGGTGACGACCAATATCGGGATTTTCCTGTTGCAGTGGGGCGGCTGGATCTAGTCGGCTTTCTGATAGGCGTCTATCACTTCCTGTGCCGAGCGGAACGCTTCGATAGCGGCGGGCACCCCGGCATACACAGCGCAATGCAGCAGGGCTTCGCGAATTTCTTCCACGGTGCAGCCGTTGTTCAGGGCACCACGCACATGACCTTTGAGTTCCTGTGAGCACTTGAGCGCAGTCAGCGTCGCCAAGGTAATCAGGCTGCGGGTTTTCAGGTCCAGACCTTCGCGTTGCCAGACGCTACCCCAGGCGTGTTCGTTGACGAAATCCTGCAGTGGCTGACTGAACTCGGTGGCGTTGCCCAGCGCACGGTCGACGAATACATCGCCCATGACCTGACGCCGCATCTGTTCGCCCTTGCCGATTGTCTTGTCTGTCATGGCGTTTCCCCCTGGGTCAATGTTGGCGCCGCCAGGCCTTCACGATGCCGAAGGCAACCGCGGTGCCGAGCAGCGGCAGGATGAACTGGATCATCAGGTGTTCAAGCCTTTCAGCCAGCAGCATGCCGGTACTGAACGACACGATATGCAGCCCGTAGGTCAGATACAACGCCAACAGCAGCAGCCCCTCAAGGCGGGTGATGCGATAACCGGCGTAAAACAGCGGCAGGCAGAGCACGGCGACGCCGAGCATGATCGGCAGGTCGAAAACCAGCGCGTTGGGAGATATCGTCAATGGCACAGGCGAGATCAGGGCAGTCAGGCCCAGTACGCCCAGCAGGTTGAACAGGTTGCTGCCGATCACATTGCCCACTGCGATATCCCGCTCGCCGCGCAGTGCGGCGATCAGGGAAGTCATCAGGGCTGGCAGCGAGGTAACGATGGCGATCAGTGTCAGGCCGATGATGCGCTCGGACAGCCCCAGATTGATCGCGACCACCACCGCCGCATCCACCAGCAGATGGCCGCCAGACGCCAGCAACAGCAGGCCGCAGACCAGCAGGGCAATGCAAGTCAGTGAACGGGGTTTTTCGGTGCTGTGCGTGTGGCCATGACGTGCGCCATGACTGGCCTGGCGCAGGACGATAACAAGACAGGCCAGCAGGGCACCCAACAGCAACACGCCATCGAACTTGCTGAACTCGCCATTCCAGGACAGACCGATGACCAGCAGGCTGGCCCCGATCATCAGCGGGATATCGATGCGCAAGACCTGGCGGGCGACCCGCAGCGGAATGATCAGGGCGCACAGCCCCAGCGTCACCAGCACATTGAAGATATTGCTGCCTATGACACTGCCTACGCCAATGTCGGTACTGTCGGAAAACGCGGCTTGCAGGCTGACTGCCATCTGCGGCGCGCTACTGCCCAGGGCGACAACGGTCAGGCCGATGATCAGCGGACGAATATTGAGGATGGAGGCCATGCGTACGGCGGCGCGTACTGACAGCTCGGCGCCGATCAGTAAAAGTAGAAGACCACTCACCAGCTGGATGAGTGCGGGGGCGGGAAGGTTCGATAGCTGGATAATTCCGGGTGTCCTCAGTCGAGGCTCTGGACGCGCACTGGCGCGGTTCCGCTGCGCAGCATGCCCAGTTGCTCGGCCGCTTCGCGGGATACATCGATCAGCCTCCCTCGAATGTGAGGGCCACGATCGTTGATACGCAAGACAACGCTCTTGTCGTTGTCCAGGTTGGTGACTTTGACGCGCGTGCCGAAAGGCAGCTCGCGATGGGCTGCGGTCAAGGCATTCTGATTGAAAGGTTCGCCACTGGCGGTACGTTTGCCGTGATGTCTGGCGCCGTAATACGAGGCCCTGCCGGTTTCGTCGTAGCCGTGAGGATCGATGTCATGACTGGCGCAACCGGCCAGCAGTGTGAGCAGGGAGCAGGCAGTGAGAAGTCGGCGCATCGGTCAGATCCTGTGATGCCTGTTTAACCATGTAGGAGCGGATTCATCCGCGAAAAGCCCGGAATAAGACTTTCGCGAATAAATTCGCTCCTACGGCTTGAGTTAGCCTTCGAGCTTGGCCTTCAGCAGTTCGTTCACTTGCTGCGGGTTGGCCTTGCCTTTGGAGGCTTTCATCGCCTGACCAACGAAGAAACCGAACATCTTGCCGCGCTTGGCTTCGTCTGCGGCGCGGTACTGCTCGACCTGCTCGGCATTGGCGGCGAGCATTTCGTCGAGCATCGATTCGATGGCACCGCTGTCGGTAACCTGCTTCAGGCCACGCTTCTCGATGACTTCGTCGGCGCTGCCTTCACCATTGGCCATGGCCTCGAACACCATCTTGGCGATCTTGCCGGAGATTGTGTTGTCCAGGATGCGCTTGAGCATGCCACCCAGTTGCTCGGCGCTGACCGGCGACTCTTCGATTTCCAGGCCTTGCTTGTTCAGCAGGCTGCCCAGTTCGACCATGACCCAGTTGGCCGCCAGCTTGGCGTCGCCGCCGATGCTGACCACTTGCTCGAAGTAGTCGGCTTGCTCGCGGCTGGAAGCCAGCACGCTGGCGTCGTAGGCCGACAGACCGAACTGGCTCTGGAAGCGCTCGCGTTTCTGCGGCGGCAGCTCCGGCAGGGTGGCGCGGGTTTCGTCGAGGAACGAGTCTTCGATGATGACCGGCAACAGGTCCGGATCGGGGAAGTAACGGTAGTCGTTGGCTTCCTCCTTGCTGCGCATGGCACGGGTTTCGTTGGTGTTCGGGTCGTACAGGCGAGTCTGCTGGATGACCTTGCCACCGTCTTCGATCAGGTCGATCTGGCGCTGGATCTCGCTGTTGATCGCCTTCTCGATGAAGCGGAACGAGTTGACGTTCTTGATCTCGCAGCGAGTACCGAATTCGGCCTGGCCCTTGGGGCGAACCGACACGTTGCAGTCGCAACGCAGCGAGCCTTCGGCCATGTTGCCGTCGCAGATGCCCAGGTAGCGAACCAGCGCATGGATTGCCTTGACGTAAGCCACGGCTTCCTTGGCGCTGCGCATGTCCGGTTCGGACACGATTTCCAGCAGCGGAGTGCCGGCGCGGTTCAGGTCGATGCCGGTCATGCCGCTGTAGTCTTCGTGCAGGCTCTTGCCCGCATCTTCTTCCAGGTGAGCGCGGGTAATGCCGATGCGCTTGACCGTGCCGTCTTCAAGGGTGATGTCCATATGGCCCTTGCCGACGATCGGCAATTCCATCTGGCTGATCTGGTAACCCTTGGGCAGGTCCGGGTAGAAGTAGTTCTTGCGGGCGAACACGTTGTGCTGACCGATTTCGGCATTGACCGCCAGGCCGAACTTGACGGCCATGCGCACGGCTTCCTTGTTGAGCACCGGCAACACGCCCGGCATGCCCAGATCCACAAGGCTGGCCTGGGTGTTGGGCTCGGAGCCGAACGTGGTGGCGCTACCGGAGAAAATCTTCGATTGGGTCGAAAGCTGGGTGTGAATCTCCAGCCCGATGACGACTTCCCATTGCATATTAATTGCTCCTCAGAAGCCTTCAGGTGTGCGTGTGTGCCAGTCAGTGACTTGCTGATACTGATGGGCCACGTTCAGCAGACGGCCTTCCTGGAAATACGGCGCAAGCAATTGCACACCGACCGGCAGGCCGTCGACGAAACCTGCTGGCATGGACAAGCCCGGCAGACCCGCAAGGTTGGCGGTGATGGTGTAGAAGTCTTCCAGATATGCAGAGACCGGGTCGTTGTTCTTGGCACCGATCTTCCAGGCCGGGTTTGGCGTGGTAGGGCCGAGAATCACGTCGACTTCGGCGAAGGCGTTCATGAAGTCGTTCTTGATCAGGCGACGGATCTTCTGCGCTTGCAGGTAGTAGGCGTCGTAGTAGCCAGCCGAGAGCGCATAGGCACCGACCATGATGCGACGCTGTACTTCAGGGCCGAAGCCTTCGGCGCGGGAGCGCTTGTACAGATCGGTCAGGTCCTTGGGCTCTTCGCAGCGATAGCCGAAACGTACGCCGTCGAAGCGCGACAGGTTGGATGAAGCTTCTGCCGGAGCGATGACGTAATAGGCTGGAATCGCATGCTGGTTGTTCGGCAGGCTGATTTCCTTGACGATCGCGCCGAGCTTTTCCAGCTCCTTGACGCTTTCGTGTACCAGTTGCGCGATGCGTGGGTCGAGGCCGGCGCTGAAGTATTCCTTCGGCAAACCGACACGCAGGCCCTTGAGCGAGGTGTTGAGGCTGGCGGAGTAATCCGGCACAGGCTCATCGATACTGGTGGAATCCTGCGGATCGAAGCCGGCCATGCCTTGCAGCAGCAGGGCGCAGTCTTCGGCGGTGCGCGCCATTGGGCCTGCCTGATCGAGGCTGGAAGCGTAGGCGATCATGCCCCAGCGGGAAACACGGCCATAGGTCGGTTTCAGGCCGGTGAGGTTGGTCAGTGCAGCGGGCTGGCGAATCGAACCGCCGGTGTCGGTGCCGGTGGCAGCAGGCAGCAGGCGTGCAGCAACTGCCGCAGCCGAGCCGCCGGACGAACCGCCTGGTACGTGTTCCAGGGCCCAGGGGTTTTTCACCGCGCCGTAGTAGCTGGACTCGTTGGCCGAACCCATGGCGAATTCGTCCATGTTGGTCTTGCCAAGTGTCACGGTGCCCGCGGCCGCCAGTCGGGCAACCACGGTTGCGTCATACGGTGCCTTGAAGTTGTCGAGCATGCGCGAGGCGCAACTGGTGCGGATACCCTGGGTGCAGAACAGGTCTTTGTGTGCCAGAGGCGCGCCCAGCAAGGCGCCATTCTCACCGGCAGCGCGGCGTGCGTCTGCGGCCTGGGCCTGAGTGATGGCCAGGTCTTCGGTCAGGGTGATGAAGCTGTTGAGCTGAGGGTCGAGCTGCGCGATGCGCGCCAGCAGGACACGGGTCAGTTCTTCGGAAGAAAACTTTTTATCGGCGAGTCCGCGGGCGATCTCGGCCAGAGTCATTTGATGCATGCAGGCTCTTTCCCTTACTCGATGACTTTCGGAACCAGATAAAGCCCGTCCTGGACCGCTGGTGCGATGACTTGGTAAGTATCGCGACGATTGTGCTCTGTAACGGCGTCTTCGCGCAGGCGCTGGGAGGCTTCCAGCGGGTGAGCCAGCGGCTCGATGCCTGTGGTATCGACCGCTTGCATCTGATCGACCAGCCCAAGAATGCTGTTAAGTGCTTCGGTAGTACGCGGGATATCGGCGTCATCCAGGCCCAGTCGGGCCAGATGGGCGATCTTTTCCACGTCGGAGCGTTCAAGCGCCATGGGGTATCTCCAGTGGAATGCTGACGAATCGGGTCTGTCAGCAAATTGCGGAACACCACCGCGTTTGTGCGGTCTTAAAGCCGCAAACGTCGGGGGGCGTGTTCAGAAAACCGCCAATTTAACATATTGGCTCCTTGCCCAAAATCCCTGTCGTTGTTAGAGTTTGCCGCACTTTTTTACCCACGCGTTCCCTAGGGTCCCATATCCCATGTTCAAGAAACTGCGTGGCATGTTTTCCAGTGATCTTTCCATCGACCTGGGCACTGCCAACACCCTTATTTACGTGCGTGAGCGCGGTATCGTTCTGAATGAACCCTCTGTTGTTGCCATTCGTACCCACGGCAACCAGAAAAGTGTCGTGGCTGTCGGTACCGAAGCCAAACGTATGCTGGGCCGTACTCCAGGCAACATCGCAGCCATTCGTCCGATGAAAGACGGCGTTATTGCCGACTTCAGCGTCTGCGAGAAGATGCTTCAGTATTTCATCAACAAGGTTCATGAAAACAGCTTTCTGCAGCCCAGCCCTCGTGTGCTGATCTGCGTGCCGTGCAAGTCCACTCAGGTCGAGCGTCGCGCAATCCGCGAATCGGCTCTGGGCGCTGGTGCCCGTGAAGTATTCCTGATCGAAGAGCCAATGGCCGCTGCCATCGGTGCCGGTCTGCCGGTCGAAGAAGCCCGTGGCTCGATGGTCGTCGATATCGGTGGTGGTACCACTGAAATCGCCCTGATCTCGCTCAACGGTGTTGTCTATGCCGAATCCGTTCGTGTCGGCGGCGACCGTTTCGACGAAGCGATCATCACTTACGTGCGTCGCAACTACGGCAGCCTGATCGGTGAATCCACCGCAGAGCGCATCAAGCAGGAAATCGGTACAGCCTATCCAGGCGGCGAAGTCCGTGAAGTCGACGTGCGCGGCCGTAATCTGGCCGAAGGCGTTCCACGTGCCTTCACCCTGAACTCCAACGAAGTGCTCGAAGCCCTTCAGGAGTCTCTGGCAACTATCGTTCAGGCTGTCAAAAGTGCTCTGGAGCAATCTCCGCCGGAGCTGGCTTCCGATATCGCCGAACGTGGTCTGGTGCTGACCGGTGGCGGCGCGCTGTTGCGTGACCTGGACAAACTGCTGGCTCAGGAAACCGGTTTGCCGGTCATCGTTGCCGAAGACCCGCTGACCTGTGTGGCGCGTGGTGGTGGTCGTGCGCTGGAAATGATGGATAAGCACACCATGGACCTGCTCTCCAGCGAGTAATTCGCCGGGGCGCTGTTCATAGGGGTCTTTTGTATGCAGGTAGCGCTTGTGCTACCTGTATGCGTTAGGCTGACGCCGAAACAAGGTGCCTATTTCTTTCATCTGTCCAGGCCGGTTCCATACCGCATGAATAACAGCCAATTGAAGCTCGATCCTTTGATCGCATGCCCGGGAGGAGCGGCCTATTAAACCGCTTTTCGCAAAAGGCCCATCGCTGGGCGTACGTCTGCTGGTGCTGGTCGTGCTGTCGGTCGCGCTGATGGTGGTGGACGCACGCTTCTCGCTGCTCAAGCCCGTGCGCAGTCAGATGTCGCTGGTCTTGATGCAGGCCTACTGGATCGTCGATCTGCC
This sequence comes from Pseudomonas sp. FG43, assembly GCF_057809175.1. Taxonomy (NCBI): domain Bacteria; kingdom Pseudomonadati; phylum Pseudomonadota; class Gammaproteobacteria; order Pseudomonadales; family Pseudomonadaceae; genus Pseudomonas; species Pseudomonas sp. FG43. The sequence goes on along the minus strand of NZ_JBMDJL010000001.1, from coordinate 211,895 downwards.
GCAACGCATGTTTCAGGGGGTTGCCAGCCAGTTCGGCAGCCGTACCGAGCTGATCGCCGAAAATGAAAAACTCAAGACCGAAACCCTGCTCCTGCAAGGTCGCCTGCAAAAGCTGGCGGCACTGACCGAGCAGAACGTTCGCCTGCGTGAGTTGCTCAACTCCTCGGCACTGGTCAACGAGAAGGTCGAGGTCGCCGAACTGATCGGCATGGACCCCAACCCCTTCACTCACCGCATCATCATCAACAAGGGCGAGCGCGATGGCGTTGTCCTTGGCCAGCCGGTGCTCGATGCCCGTGGTCTGATGGGGCAGGTGGTCGAATTGATGCCTTACACCTCGCGTGTCCTGCTGCTGACGGACACCACCCACAGCATTCCCGTGCAGGTCAACCGCAACGGCCTGCGAGCCATCGCCAGCGGCACCGGCAACCCGGAGCGTCTGGAACTGCGGCATGTGGCGGATACCGCAGACATCAAGGAAGGTGATCTGTTGGTCAGTTCCGGCCTGGGGCAGCGTTTCCCGGCGGGCTATCCGGTGGCGACGGTCAAGGAGGTCATTCATGACTCCGGGCAGCCATTTGCCATTGTTCGCGCCGTTCCCACTGCGGCCTTGAATCGCAGCCGTTACCTGCTGCTGGTGTTCTCCGATGGCCGTTCGCCGGAAGAGCGTGCCGCCGATGCGGCTCAGGCGCAGGAATCTCTTGAGAAAGGCATCGAGCCGACAGTGGCGCCAACGATTCCGCCGCTGTCACCTGCTTTCCCGATGGTGCCGGTACCAGCGATTCCGTCGTTCCCGACCAGCACCACCCACGCCAGGCCTGCCGCCCACGGTACTTCGGCTCCGGCCGCAGCCCCGGCGACTCAGCAGGCACCGGCACGACCTGCCGCAAGACCCGCTACGTCTCAGCCCCCGGCGTCTACACCTTCCAACACTCGGGAGCGAATCGATGGTTAGTCATGTCTCCGGGCGCAATGGCTGGGTTGTCTGGCTCACGTTCGCCATTGGTCTGCTGCTGAGCATTTCGCCTCTGCCGCAGTTCATGGAAATCTTTCGCCCGCTGTGGCTGGCGTTGCTCCTGAGCTTCTGGGTCCTGGCTCTGCCGCAAAAGGTCGGCATGACCACTGCCTGGCTGCTGGGCCTGATGGAAGATGTGCTATACGGCAATTATCTGGGGCAGAACGCCTTGATCCTGACGCTGATCGCGTTTCTGGTCATGTCTTTGCAGCAACGTCTGCGCATGTTCCCCATGTGGCAGCAATGCCTTGTGCTGCTGGTGGTCTTTGGTCTGGCACAGCTTGCCCAGTTGTGGATCAGCGCCTTGAACGGCAATCGCCAGCCAACGCTGGCTCTTGTCCTGCCCGCATTGGTCAGCGCCTTGTTGTGGCCATGGGTGAGTTATGGGTTACGTGGGTTGCGCAAGCGTTTGAAAATCAACTAAGCGCAGCCTGAGCGCAGACCTGCGTCGTGCTGCGCTCATCGTCACAGACACGGAGATGTCCTTATGCCCTTGCTTTATCTGGCTTCTGGCTCACCGCGCCGCCGTGAACTGCTCACTCAGATCGGTGTGCCTTTCACTGCGCTGAGTGCGCAAATCGACGAAACCCCTCTGATCGATGAAGCCCCGACGGCCTATGTCGAGCGTCTGGCGCTTGGCAAGGCTAAAGCCGGTCTGGCGTTGCTGGACGATGAGGCAGCTTGCGTGTTGGGGGCCGACACCGCCGTAGTGCTCGACGGCCGCATTCTCGGCAAGCCAGTCGATGAGGCCGATGCCTTGGCAATGCTGACCGCGCTGTCCGGGCGTGAGCATCAAGTGCTGACGGCCATTGCGCTGGTCAGTCATCAGCGCAGCGAGGCCCGTGTCGTGGCCAGTCGCGTGCGCTTTCGTCCTGTTCAACCCCTTGAAATCCAGGCCTATTGGGCCAGTGGCGAGCCGCAGGACAAGGCGGGCAGTTATGCTATTCAAGGCCTGGCAGCGATCTTCGTCGAAGAGCTGCATGGCAGCTATTCTGGAGTTGTTGGGCTACCTCTGTGCGAAACCGCAGAACTGCTGGGCAGTTTCGGCATACCCTGTTGGCAATGCCTGGAAGGTGAAAAGCCATGAGTGAAGAGATTCTGATCAATATCACCCCGATGGAGTCGCGGGTGGCAGTGGTGGAAAACGGTGTTCTGCAGGAGGTCCATGTCGAGCGGACCCAGCGTCGGGGCATCGTCGGCAATATCTACAAAGGCAAGGTCGTGCGGGTGTTGCCCGGCATGCAGGCCGCGTTCATCGATATCGGTCTGGATCGCGCCGCTTTCATTCATGCGTCGGAAATTTCCATGCGTGAAGGCCCGGCTGTGGAAACCATCAGCTCTCTGGTCCATGAAGGCCAGAGTCTGGTCGTGCAGGTCACCAAGGACCCGATTGGCAGCAAGGGCGCACGCCTGACGACTCAACTGTCGATTCCGTCGCGTTATCTGGTGTACATGCCACGCACGGCCCATGTGGGCATTTCCCTGAAGATCGAAGACGAGGGCGAGCGCGAACGGCTGAAGAAAGTCGTCAGCGATTGCGTGGCGCTGGAAGGCATCAAGGAGGCGGGCGGTTTTATCCTGCGCACCGCTGCCGAAGGTGCAGGTGCCGACGAGATCCTCATGGACATTCGTTACCTGCGTCGTTTGTGGGACCAGATCGGCGAGCAGATCAAGACCATCAGCCCGCCCAACGTGATTTATGAAGACCTCGGCCTGGCGCTGCGTACCCTGCGCGATCTGGTCAGCCCGCGTATCGAGAAGATTCGCATCGACTCCCGGGAAACCTTCCAGAAAACCACGCAGTTCGTGGCTGAACTGATGCCGGAAATTGCCGATCGCCTGGAGCATTACCCCGGCGAGCGCCCGATCTTTGACCTGTACGGCGTGGAAGACGAAATCCAGAAGGCCCTGGAGCGCAAGGTGCCGCTCAAGTCGGGTGGCTATCTGGTGGTCGATCCGGCCGAGGCAATGAGCACCATCGACGTCAATACCGGTGCGTTCGTCGGCCATCGCAACCTGGAAGAAACCATCTTCAAGACCAACCTGGAAGCTGCGACGGCCATTGCGAGGCAACTGCGCCTGCGCAATCTGGGCGGCATCATCATCATCGACTTCATCGATATGGAGGATGGCGAGCATCAGCGCCAGGTCCTGCGCACTCTGGAAAAACAGCTGGAGCGCGACCATGCCAAGACCAACATCATCGGGATCACCGAGTTGGGGCTGGTGCAGATGACCCGCAAGCGTACCCGTGAAAGCCTGGAGCAAGTGCTGTGCGAGCCTTGCCACTGCTGCCAGGGGCGCGGCAAGCTCAAGACGCCGGAAACCATCTGTTACGAGATTTTCCGCGAAATCCTGCGTGAGGCCCGGGCCTATCAGGCGCTGGGCTATCGTGTATTGGCCAACCAGCGGGTTGTGGACCGGCTGCTCGATGAAGAGTCGGGTAATGTGGCTGAACTGGAGAGCTTTATCGGACGCACCATTCGTTTTCAGGTAGAAACCATGTATTCGCAGGAACAATATGACGTGGTGCTGCTCTGAAGTTGCTCGCTTTGTAAAAGCCTGATGCACAGGCCGGCGAGCCGTAAGCCCTTATAACGAGAATGATGCGTGGTAAATGAGCAAAACCTGTACCGGGCCGCACCTGCACTATTGAGCCAGGTTCATTTCAGCAAGGCTGACTGGCGAACTTTATTGCGGAGGGCCTTCTGATATGGAGCGTCTGTCCCGTTTCTTTTCTGCCCTGACTCGCTGGGGGCTTGGTCTTTGCGCGCTGGCGCTGATTCTGGCTGCCTTGTATGTCAGCCTCGGGCGTCAACTGATGCCGATGGTTGCCGAGTATCGGGTCGATGTCGAAACCCGTGCCAGTGCTGCGCTTGGCATGCCGTTGAGCGTCGGGAGTCTGGAAGGAAGCTGGAGCGGTTTTTCTCCGGTGCTGGTTGCTCGTGATGTGATGGTTGGCGAGGGCGCCAGTGCCTTGCGTCTGGATCAGGTCAAGGTCTTGCCCGATATCTGGGGCAGCCTGAAATCCCGGGGTGTGCGTATCGCGCATCTTGAGGTCGGCGGCCTGCAGGTCATTCTCAAGCAGGACAAGGACGGTGCCTGGGCAGTCCAGGGCTTGCCGGTGCAGGACAACGCGCCACTCGATCCCGAAAAAATGCTCAACCAGATGCAGATCGTGTCGCGCCTGTCGTTGCTCGACAGTCAGGTGACACTGCAACCTTTCAATGAGTCGCCGCTGACCCTCACCTATGTCAGCTTCAGCCTGATGACCGGCAGTTATCATCAGCGTCTTGATGCGCGCATGACCCTGCCGGACGGCCAGCCGCTGAGTTTGAACCTGCGCTCGCGTATCCAGGCCAGCCAGTGGAAGGACGGCGAAGCCGACCTGTATCTGAGCCTGCCACAGAGCGACTGGGCCAAATGGCTGCCCAAGGCTCTGACTCGTGAATGGAAGGTTTCCACGCTCAAGGCGGGTGGCGAGTTCTGGTTGACTTGGGGCAAGGGCACGGTCCAGAGCGCTGTCGCACGACTCAATGCGCCGCAGGTCAAGACGGGATACGCCGAGCGCAAGCCTGCGACTGTCGACAATCTGGCCCTCAATGCCTGGTTCCAGCGCAGCGAGACGGGCTTCGATCTGACTCTGGATTCGCTGGCCATGAGCCTGGGCAAGGATCGCTGGGAAAGTCGTCTGAAACTGACCCGGACGGCTGCCACATCTGATCGCGAAGAGCTTTGGCATGTTCAGGCCGACAAGCTGGACCTGACGCCCGTCACGCCGCTGCTCGACTCCGTTGCGCCACTTCCAGAAGGTTTCAGGACGGTACTCAACAACCTCAAGGCGACTGGCGGCCTGCGCAATGTTCTGCTCGATTACCGGCCTCAGGAAACGGGCGACAAGCGTCTGAGCTTTGCCGCCAATCTGGACAAGGTGGGTTTCAACGCTTACCACGGCGCTCCGGCAGCCGGAAACGTCAGTGGCGCCATCAGTGGTGATCTGGGGCAGGGTGAACTGCGTCTGGCCACCGATGACTTCATGTTGCATCTGGACCCGATCTTCAAGAATCCCTGGCACTACCTCAAGGCCAATGCTCGTCTGACCTGGAAGCTGGATGATCAGGGCTTCACCCTGATTGCTCCTTACATCAAGGTCCTGGGCGAAGAAGGCAAGATTGCGGCTGACTTCCTGATCCGCCTGCACTTCAACAATGATCAGGAAGATTACATGGACCTGCGGGTCGGCATGGTCGATGGCGACGGTCGCTATACCGGCAAGTACCTGCCTGCCGTATTGAGCCCGGAGCTGGATAAATGGCTGCGCACTGCGGTTGTCGGGGGAGCGGTCAATCAGGGTTTCTTCCAGTATCAGGGGTCGCTGAACAAGAACTCGCCGGATACCGCCCGGGTCATCAGCCTGTTTTTCGATGTGCATGACGCCACGCTGGCATTCCAGCCGGGCTGGCCATCGCTCAAGGGCGTGGATGGCAAGGTGTATGTCGAAAACAGCGGCGTGCGTGTCAAGGCCAGCAAAGGACAATTGCTCGATACTCAAGTCAGCAATGTGCTGGTGAATATTCCCCATGTCCCGGCCGGGCAGCCAAGCCATCTGTTGGTGGATGGCGAGTTTGCCGGCACTGTGGCCGATGGGATGAAGATTCTTCAGGAGGCGCCCATCGGCACCGGCAGTACATTTGCAGGCTGGCAGGGCGAAGGGCCGCTCAAGGGCAAGTTGAAACTGGATATTCCGCTGGCCAAGGAAGGTGAGCCGAAGGTCGCCGTGGATTTCAGTACCGAGGGCGCGCGCTTGAAGATCGCCGATCCGGTGCTGGAGCTTACCCAGCTCAAAGGTGATTTCCGCTTCGACAGTGCCAAGGGCGTCAGCGGCAAGGGGATTCGTGCCCAGGCCTTCGATCGTCCGGTGACGGCGGAGGTCGTTGCAGAAGGCAAGCCGGGCGCCAACGTGACCCGTGTCGTTGCCAGCGGGCAGATCACGCTGAAAAAACTGACCGAATGGCTGGGGATCAGCCAGCCGTTGCCTGTATCGGGCGATTTACCTTATCAACTGCAACTGACCCTCAATGAGGGCGATAGCTCTTTGCTCATCAACTCCGGGCTCAAAGGTGTGGCGGTCGATCTGCCGGCTCCCTTCGGCAAGGCCAGTGAAGAAGAGCGTGCCAGTGAGTTCCGCATGACACTTCAGGGCGCCGAGCGGCGTTTCGGGGCGTCCTATGGCGGGCTGGCGAATCTGGCTTTTGCCGCTCCAGGCGGCAAGTTGGCAGACGGACGAGGTGAGTTGTTTCTGGGGCAGGGGAGCGCCATCGTTCCCGATGCCAAGGGCTTGCGCCTGCGTGGCAACCTGTCTGAGCTGGATGTCGCGCCCTGGCAGGCCATTGCTCAGCGTTATTCGGGCAACGATCCGGGCGGTAGTGCCAGGCAGTTGCTCAGTGGTGTGGACTTGCAGGTCGGCAAGCTGACTGCAATGGGCATGACGCTGGATCAGGTTCGTGTGCAGTTGCAGCGTAATGCGAGCGTATGGGCGCTTTCGCTGGACAGCGGGCTGGTCAAGGGCTCGGCCACGCTGCCGGATAGCAAGGCCGTTCCGATTGGTATTGACCTGCTGTATGTACGCTTGCCTGCTCCCGATCCGAACGCTGCCGTGGTCGAAAATCCGCCCGACCCACTGGCTGATGTCGACCCGAGCAAGATCCCGGCGACGGATATCAAGATTGCCCAGCTGTATCAGGGCGAGCAATTGCTGGGAAGCTGGGCCTTGAAGATCAGGCCTTCGGCAACCGGGATTCGCTTGTCCGACATGAACCTGGAACTCAAGGGGCTGTTGCTGAAGGGCGATGGCAGTTGGGAGGGCGCGCCGGGAGCGAGCAGCAGTTGGTTCAAAGGTCAGCTCAGTGGCAAGAATCTGGCTGACGTCCTGAAAGCCTGGGGTTTTGCACCCACGGTCACCAGTGAAAGTTTCGAGATGGACGCCGATGGGCGCTGGCCGGGCTCGCCTGCCTGGGTCGGGCTCAAGCGTTTCTCTGGCAGCCTCGATGCCACGCTGCGCCAGGGGCAGTTCGTGGAAGTGGAGGGTGGTGCGCAGGCCTTGCGGGTCTTCGGTCTGCTGAACTTCAACTCGATCGGCCGTCGCCTGCGGCTGGACTTCTCCGACCTGCTGGGCAAAGGCCTGAGTTACGACCGGGTCAAAGGGCTGCTGGTGGCCAGTGATGGTGTTTATGTCACACGCAACCCCATTACCTTGACCGGCCCGTCGAGCAACCTTGAGCTCAACGGTACGCTGGATATGGTGCGTGACCGCGTCGATGCCAAACTGCTGGTCACCCTGCCGGTCACCAATAATCTGCCGATTGCCGCGCTGATTGTCGGTGCCCCGGCCATTGGTGGCGCGCTGTTTCTGGTAGACAAGTTATTGGGTGATCGCGTTGCGCGTTTTGCCAGCGTGCAGTACAAGGTCGAAGGGCCATGGAAAGAGCCGAAGATCACGTTCGACAAGCCTTTTGAAAAACCTCAATAGCGCGTCATGGAGTACAGTGACGACAGGCCATGTAAGGGAAGTGCCATGTCTTTTGCCGTGATTCAGATGGTCAGCCAGAGCGACGTTCTCGGCAATCTTGCCCAGGCTCGCAGGCTGCTGGAGCAAGCTGCCGAGAGCGGGGCGCGCCTTGCGGTGTTGCCCGAGAACTTTGCCGCCATGGGGCGTCGTGACGTTGCCGATATTGGTCGCGCCGAGGCCCGTGGGCAAGGTCCGATCCTGCCGTGGTTGAAACTGGCTGCCCGTGACCTCAAGTTATGGATTGTTGCCGGAACATTGCCATTGCCGCCCAATGATCGGCCCGATGGCAAGGTCACGGCCTGTTCGTTGCTGGTGGACGAGCAGGGCGAGCAGGTCGCTCGCTATGACAAGCTGCATTTGTTCGATGTCGACGTCGCTGATAATCGCGGTCGCTATCGTGAATCGGATGACTATGCTCATGGGAACAATGTGGTTGTTGCCGACACACCCGTAGGCCGATTGGGCTTGAGTGTCTGTTACGACCTGCGTTTCCCGGAGCTTTACACCGCCCTGCGCGAAGCCGGGGCTGAATTGATTACCGCGCCGTCGGCCTTCACGGCAGTGACCGGCGCGGCGCATTGGGAGGTTCTGGTCAGGGCGCGTGCCATCGAAACCCAGTGTTATCTGCTGGCGGCCGCGCAAGGCGGAATTCATCCGGGGCCTCGCGAAACCTACGGGCACGCGGCTATCGTCGATCCATGGGGTCGTGTGCTGGGCCGGCAGGAACAGGGTGAAGCTGTGCTGCTGGCCGAACGAGACAGTGAAGAACAGGCGTCCATACGGGCGCGGATGCCGGTGTCCAGTCACCGGCGCTTTATTTCGCAGGACGCCGTGCGGCCTGCTTCGGAGTGAATATGAGTGGCTTGTCCTCTGTCAGCGAACATCTTCTGGCGCCCGGTGGCTTGACTCTGGACAGCCTGCAATCGGTTCTGGGCGAGCTGGCCGGGCCTGGAATCGATGCGGCTGACCTTTATTTTCAGGGGATGATCTCGGAGTCCTGGTCTCTGGAGGACGGCATCGTCAAGGAAGGCAGCTTCAACCTCGATCAGGGGGTTGGCGTGCGTGCGCAATCGGGTGAGAAAACCGGTTTTGCCTACAGCAATGCAATCACGCTGGAAGCCTTGAACACTGCGGCCCGTGCCGCTCGCTCCATTTCCCGTGCGGGCCAGAATGGCCGGGTTCAGGCATTCACCTCCCAGGATGTGACCCAGTTGTATGCACCGGATAACCCGCTCGAAGTGCTGACCCGTGCCGAGAAGGTCGAACTGCTCAAGAGCGTCGACGTTGCTACCCGCGCTCTGGACCCGCGTATCCAGAAGGTTTCGGTGAGCATGTCCGGGGTCTGGGAGCGCATTCTGGTGGCTGCCGCCGACGGCACGCTGGCCTCCGATGTCCGGCCGCTGGTGCGTTTCAATGTCAGCGTCATCGTCGAGCAGAACGGTCGCCGCGAGCGCGGCGGTCATGGCGGCGGCGGGCGTACCGACTACCGTTATTTCCTATCTGAAGACCGTGCCATGGGCTATGCCCGTGAAGCGTTGCGTCAGGCGCTGGTGAACCTTGAAGCGATTCCGGCGCCAGCGGGCACCTTGCCTGTGGTGCTGGGTTCCGGCTGGTCCGGTGTATTGCTGCACGAAGCGGTCGGGCATGGCCTGGAAGGCGACTTCAACCGCAAGGGCAGTTCGGCCTACAGCGGTCGGATCGGTGAAAGGGTTGCTTCCAGCCTTTGCACCATCGTCGATGACGGTACGCTGGCCGGGCGTCGCGGCTCGCTGAGCGTGGACGACGAAGGTACCCCGACCGAATGCACGACCCTGATCGAGAACGGGGTTCTCAAGGGTTACATGCAGGACAAGCTCAATGCGCGCCTGATGGGTGTGGGCCGCACGGGCAACGGTCGTCGTGAGTCCTATGCACATCTGCCGATGCCACGGATGACCAACACCTACATGCTGGGTGGCGAGAGTGATCCGCAGGAAATCATCGCGTCGGTGAAGAAGGGTATTTATTGCGCCAACCTGGGCGGTGGTCAGGTCGACATCACCAGCGGCAAGTTCGTGTTCTCCACCAGCGAAGCCTATCTGATCGAAGACGGCAAGATCACTGCGCCGGTCAAGGGCGCGACCCTGATCGGCAACGGCCCGGAAGCCATGAGCCGGGTGTCGATGGTCGGTAACGATCTGTCGCTCGACAGCGGTGTGGGCGTGTGTGGCAAGGATGGACAGTCGGTGCCGGTAGGCGTCGGTCAGCCAACCCTGAAGATTGATGCAATCACTGTGGGTGGCACAGGCGGTTGAGGGTGAGCGGGGCTGGCCGCTTGCGATCAGCCCCGGTCGTTCGTGACTCTGTCGTGATCAACGCAGACCGCGTTGAATCTCGTCCAGATCACGGATGTATTTGAAGATTTTGCGGCTGGTGGCCGGCGGTTTGTTGCGTGCAACTTCGTGTTGAGCCTGACGGATCAACGAGCGCAGTTGCTGGCGGTCAGCATCCGGGTAATCGATGACGAACTTTTCCAGATCGCCGTCATTGCCCGATATCAAGCGATCACGCCAGCGCTCCAGAGCGTGGAAGCGTTCGTTGTACTGGCGAGTGGAGGCATCGAGTTGGTCCAGCAATTCCAGAATGGCTTCCTGGTCCTGATCGCGCATCAGCTTGCCAATGAACTGAATGTGGCGCTTGCGGGCAATGTGCGCCGTGTGTTTGGGCGCATCTGCCAGAGCCTTGCGCAAGGCGTCGGTCAGAGGCAGCTTTGCCAGCACATCGGGCTTGAATGTCGTCAGTCGCTCGCCAAGATCAACCAGAGCATGCAGCTCGCGTTTTACCTGGCTTTTGCTTTTCTCCCCGTCGAGGGAGTCGTCGTAAGAATCAACCATGGGGGCCGTCCGCAAATAAACGCCGCCATGATAACCAGTCGAGGGCCGCTTGTCCGGCCCGGTCGGTATTCGGCGTGTGCCGAAAGCAGAATTTGATGGAGAAAATCATGAGTGCAACCCAAAGCGTCGGCCCTCAGGCCTTGCCCGAGCTGCAGGAACAGGTCGAGCAGATCATTGCCGAAGCCAGGCGTCAGGGCGCCAGCGCCTGCGAAGTTGCCGTGTCGCTGGAGCAGGGGCTGTCGACATCCGTTCGTCAGCGTGAAGTGGAAACCGTGGAGTTCAACCGCGATCAAGGCTTTGGCATCACCTTGTACGTGGGGCAGCGCAAAGGCTCGGCCAGCACTTCGGCCAGTGGCGCAGATGCCATCCGCGAAACCGTTGCCGCAGCATTGGCGATTGCCAAGCATACCTCCGAGGACGAAAGCTCCGGTCTTGCCGATGCTGCACTGATGGCCAAGGAAGACAAGGATTTCGATCTGTTCCATGCCTGGGACATCACCCCAGAGCAAGCCATTGAACAGGCCCTGATCTGCGAAGCGGCAGCCTTCGACGCCGACAGCCGGATCAAGAACGCCGATGGCACCACGCTCAATACTCACCAGGGCTGCCGTGTCTATGGCAACAGCAACGGCTTTATCGGTGGTTATGCCTCGACTCGCCACAGTCTCAGTTGCGTGATGATCGCCGAAGGCGAAGGCCAGATGCAGCGTGATTACTGGTATGACGTCAATCGTATCGGCTCCTTGCTGGCCGATGCCCAGAGCATCGGTCGCAAGGCTGCGCAACGTGCCGCCAGTCGCCTGGGCGCACGTCCTGTTCCGACCTGCGAAGTTCCAGTGCTGTTCTCCGCTGAAATGGCGGGTGGGTTGTTCGGCAGTCTTCTGTCGGCGATTGCCGGTGGCAATCTGTATCGCAAGTCCTCCTTCCTTGAAGGCACGCTGGGTGAGCGCCTGTTCCCTGAGTGGCTGACCATCGATGAGCGTCCACACCTGCTGCGTGCCATGGGCAGCTCTGCTTTTGATGGTGATGGTCTGGCGACTTATGCCAAGCCGTTCGTGGAAAACGGCACGCTGGTTTCCTATGTCCTGAGCACCTATTCGGGCCGAAAACTGGGTCTGCCCAGCACGGCGAACGCTGGTGGCGTGCATAACCTGTTCGTCACCCACGGCACTGAAGACCAGGCCGCGCTGATCCGGCGCATGGGGCGTGGCCTGTTGGTGACCGAATTGATGGGCAGCGGCCTGAACATCGTGACTGGCGATTATTCGCGTGGTGCGGCGGGTTTCTGGATCGAGAACGGCGAGATCCAGTTCCCGGTTCAGGAAGTGACCATTGCCGGCAATATGCGCGACATGTTCAAGCAGATTGTCGCGATTGGCAGCGATCTTGAGTTGCGCAGCAATATTCGCACAGGCTCGGTACTGATCGAGCGCATGACTGTAGCGGGTAGCTAAAACGCCTCTTCGCGAATGAATCCGCTCCTACACCCGTAGGAGCGGATTCATTCGCGAAAAACCATCCCAATTCTTCCTTTCATACCCTCATCTTTTAGACCCTCTCCAACTCCGCACTTGTTTTGATTCTTAATCTCATTCAATAATGAATATCATTTCTAAAATGAGATGCGGTCATGGGGTCTGTGTTGCACGAGCTGCCTTATCTGGAAAACTGGCGCGGGCTGAGTCTGCGGATTCGCTGTGCCCTTGAGCCTGACGAACAGCGCCTCATCGATCATTACCTGGCTGAAGGGCGCTATCTGGCGCGTTTCACGGCTACGCCCCAGACGCTTATCGCCGAAACCACATTCCGCCTGTTGATGGACACCGCACGCGACACCGTCTTGCCGTGGCATTGGCGCTGCCTGTGTCTGGATCAGGCATGGCGGCCATTGCGCGATGTGAAAGCGCTGGCCTCCACTCCCGCACGCAAGCAGCGCTGGGAAGTCTACGTGCATCAACTGGCTTCCTGCGTTTTGCAGCCTTCGATTTCTCTCTCTGAACTGGTGCAAGGACATTCCGATGAGTAATACCCGTATCGAACGCGACAGCATGGGCGAACTGCAAGTCCCGGCCGAGGCCTTGTATGGCGCACAGACTCAGCGTGCGGTGGATAACTTTCCGATCAGCCAGCAGCGTATGCCCAAGCAATTCATTCGGGCCTTGCTGCTGGCCAAGGCGGCTGCAGCCCAGGCGAATCTTGAGCTGGAGCAGATCAGCGAAGGGCAGAGCAAAGCCATCGTCAGCGCCGTGAAGGAACTGCTGGCGGGTGATTTCATGACTCACTTCCCGGTGGATATCTACCAGACCGGCTCCGGCACCAGCACCAACATGAATGCCAACGAGGTGATTTCGACTCTCGCCACACGTGTGCTGGGTGAAACGGTCAACGCGAACGATCACGTCAACTGCGGCCAGAGCAGCAATGACATCATCCCGACCACCATTCACGTCAGCGCTGCCCTGGCATTGCATGAGCAATTGCTGCCAGCCTTGAATCATCTGGTGCAGGTCACTGAGCACAAGGCTGTGCAGGTGCATGCCTTCGTCAAGACTGGCCGTACCCATTTGATGGATGCGATGCCGGTTCGCCTGAGCCAGGTCCTCAATGGTTGGGCTCAGCAGATCCGCGCCAACATCGAACACCTGCAAGGTCTGCAACCGAGCCTGCAGGCCTTGGCTCAAGGCGGTACTGCAGTCGGAACCGGCATCAACGCGCATCCTGAATTCGCAAAGCGTTTCAGCACGCACCTGAGCGCTTTGAGTGGCGTGCAGTTCGAGCCCGGCAAGGATCTTTTTGCCCTGATCGGTTCCCAGGACACCGCCGTGGCGGTTTCCGGGCAGCTCAAGGCAACAGCTGTTTCCCTGATGAAAATCGCCAATGACCTGCGCTGGATGAACTCCGGCCCGCTGGCCGGCCTGGGTGAGATCGAGCTGCAAGCCTTGCAGCCTGGCTCGTCGATCATGCCGGGCAAGGTCAATCCGGTGATCCCGGAAGCGACTGCCATGGTTGCGGCGCAGGTCATCGGCAACGATGCGGCGATTACCGTGGCAGGGCAGTCCGGCAACTTCGAGCTGAATGTGATGCTGCCGATCATTGCCCAGAACCTGCTCAGCAGCATCGAGTTGCTGGCCAATTCCAGCCGCCTGCTGGCTGACAAGGCGATTGCCAGCTTCAAGGTCAACGAAGCCAAGCTCAAGGAAGCGTTGTCACGCAACCCGATCCTGGTGACTGCGCTCAATCCGATCATCGGTTACCAGAAGGCCGCCGAGATCGCCAAGAAGGCGTATCAGCAAGGGCGTCCGATCATCGATGTCGCCCTTGAACACACCGATTTGCAGCGCAGTCAGCTTGAAGTGCTGCTCAATCCCGAAAAACTCACTGCTGGCGGCATCTGATTCAAGCCCGCCTGGAGGTATGTCATGCAGCATTGGAAACGCACCATCGAACTGGCCAATCGCTGTTTCAATCAGGGTGAGTGGGTCGAGGCCCGCGAGCTTTACCTTCAGGCGCTGGCTTTGGCTCAAGTGCTGTTTGAGCGCTGGCCGGATGCCGATGAAGCGGTAGCGGCCTGTGTCATTTCCCATCACAACCTGGCCGATCTGCATTTGAGCCTGGGGCAGCCGGAAGAGAGCGCCGAGTACCTGTGCTCGATTCACCAGCATCTGCTGCAAACCATGCAGGAGCCGCGTCTGCCCAAGGCCTTGCGCGAGGCCGCGCTGCGCCACAGCAACAAGACCTATGCCGAACTGTTGGGCTTCATCGGAGAACACGGCGAATACCCAAGGACGCATAGATTGCTGAACAGCAACGGCGAGCATACGCGCTCATCGTTGCAGCGAGATTCAGCCGCCACTCCTGGCCTTTTCTACGGAGCACATTGATATGCCTTATACCTTGCCTGCACTGCCTTATGCCTACGACGCCCTGGAACCGCACATCGATGCGCAAACCATGGAAATTCACTACACCAAGCACCACCAGACCTACATCAACAACCTCAACGCCGCTGTCGAGGGCACCGAGTTCGCTGAGTGGCCAATCGAGAAACTGGTCGCCAGCGTCCAGCAATTGCCTGAAAAACTGCGCCCGGCGGTTATCAATCAGGGTGGCGGTCATGCCAACCACTCACTGTTCTGGACCGTGATGGTTCCAGGTGGCGGCGGTCTTCCTCAAGGCGAGGTTGCCAAGGCTATCGATGAGCAACTGGGCGGTTTCGACAGCTTCAAGGACGCTTTCACCAAGGCTGCGCTGACCCGTTTCGGCAGTGGCTGGGCCTGGCTGAGCGTGACGCCCGAGAAAAAACTCGTGGTCGAAAGCAGCGGTAACCAGGACAGCCCGCTGATGAATGGCAATACGCCGATTCTGGGTCTGGACGTGTGGGAGCACGCTTACTACCTGCTGTACCAGAACCGTCGTCCTGAATACATCAATGCGTTTTACAACGTGATCAATTGGGATGAGGTGTCCCGGCGCTACCAGGCCGCTCTGGCCTGATTTTTCAATAAAAAGACCTAAGGCAGTTTATGCGTTCGGAAATACTCACGATCAGCAGTGTGCGGTTGTTTCGTCTGGCAATCGGGACAGTGCTGCTGTTGGCCGGTATGGCATTACTGGTCGCGCAGGGACTGGCCTGGCTCAACCTGGAACCACGCTTGATGCGGGCGCTGGAGGGTGGCGCCATTTGTGCATTGGGCACGGCTCTGGGGGCTGTTCCGGTGCTGGTGATTCGCAACATGCCCATCATGGTGTCCGATGGATTACTCGGTTTTGGTGCTGGCGTCATGCTGGCGGCGACTGCGTTTTCCTTGATCGTGCCAGGGCTTGAGGCTGCCGAAGGTCTTGGCTTTTCTGCCTGGGGAGCGGGCGCCCTGATCAGTGCGGGTATCGCCGTTGGTGCGTTGTGCCTGTTCATGGTCGACTACAGCGTCTCCAGAGGTTCACCGCTGGGCGGTACTGCCGAGCATCCGGCAATCGCCCCGCGAATCTGGCTATTCGTGATTGCGATAGTGGCTCACAACATCCCGGAAGGCATGGCGATTGGCGTTTCGGCGGGCGGTGGTCTCTCGGAGGCCGACAGCCTGGCCATCGGCATTGCCTTGCAGGACGTACCCGAAGGGCTGGTTATCGCGATGGTGCTGGCCGGAGCGGGAATGTCGCGGGGCAAGGCGTTCCTGATTGGTGCGGCCTCTGGTCTTGTCGAACCGCTTTTTGCCTTGCTCGGTGCATGGCTGGTGGGCATTGCCGAGCAACTGCTCCCATTCGGCCTGGCCTTGGCGGCTGGCGCAATGCTGCTGGTGGTGACCCATGAAATCATCCCGGAGTCACGCCTGAACGGGCATAACAAGATCGCCAGTCTGGGATTGATTGCGGGTTTTTGTTTAATGATGGTGATGGATACGGCGCTGGTTTGAAGGGGCGCCAGTCGTGAGAGCGCGGGTAAAATTATTGTGTATCGTGTGTATTCTGCTTTGACGAAGCCATTATGCGTGTGTATCGTACACAACATAAGGCGTGATGAGTGGGCAGATGCGAAGTCGAGATTTGATTGAAATGATTGAGGCGGATGGATGGTTTGAAGTGGCGGTGAAGGGAAGTCATCATCAGTTCAAACATCCAACCAAAAAAGGCCGGGTAACTGTTCCGCACCCCAAGTCTGAAATAGCTAAAGGAACGCTACACAACATATTGAAAAGCGCCGGCCTGAAGTGAGTACGGAGTGACTACCGAATGTCCGGTAGGGTGTCAGTAAAGTGGTGCTGGGCGACTGATTGGCCTTACGGGGCTCTCAAATCTACAGTTACTGCTCTCAAGGGCTCTGTGTAACGAGCGCTTTAATTCTCAAGGGAGAATTACGTTAATGAAATTCCCAGTTGTAATACATAAAGATGCTGACTCTGATTTTAGTGTGACTGTGCCCGATGTGCCTGGATGCTTCTCGGCCGGTACCTCCTTCTCGCAAGCGCTTGAAAATGTACATGAAGCACTGGCGCTGCACCTGGAGGGGCTCGTTGCTGATGATGAGGCTTTACCTCGGGCGCAAGAAGTAGACGCGCATCTCGGTAATCCGGATTACGCAGATGGCATATGGGCTTTGGTTGATTTCGACTTGACCCCTTATCTGGGGAAGTCGGTGAGGTTTAACGCTTCTCTGCCGGAGCATCTTCTGAACAGGATTGATGAAAAGGTTCAGAAGGATCACCGCTACGCTTCGCGATCAGGCTTTCTGGCCACTGCTGCATTACGCGAGTTGTGTACCTGATTGAGCAACATGTCAATCGGCGTAATGCTGATCAGTCAAGGTGAAGTGCGCGGCCAAGGCCCCCACCACGGATTTTGCCCCAGCCTCTTCACTGCCTGGCATTAGCCAGTCGCCTTACTCGCCTTCATCGAACTTGTTATTGATGAGTTCGACCAGCCCGTCCAGGGCGTCCTGCTCGCCTTCGCCTTCGGTCAGCAGATGAATGTCCGTGCCTTTGCCGGCAGCCAGCATCATCACGGCCATGATGCTTTTGCCGTCGACCATGCTGTCCGGTGAGCGGCCAACTCTGATCTGGCAGGGAAACTTGCCTGCGACGCCCACGAACTTGGCGGCAGCTCGGGCATGCAGGCCCAGTTTGTTGATGATGGTGATTTGACGAGCGGGCATCGCAGTGAAAATCCTTTCAGCTTAGGTCGCGGTGGCGGACCTGAACGTTCTTGAGTGATTGTTGCAGCACCTGACCCAGACGTTCTGTCAGGTAGACGGAGCGGTGATGCCCGCCTGTGCAGCCAATGGCAATGGTGACGTATGAGCGGTTGCTGGCAGCGAAGCGAGGCAGCCATTTGTTGAGGTAGGAAAAAATGTCCTGGAACATCTCCTCGACATCAGGCTGTGCTGCCAGGTATTCGACAACGGGAGCGTCAAGGCCGGAGTAGTCGCGTAGTTCCGGCTTCCAGTATGGATTGGGCAGGCAGCGAACATCGAACACCAAGTCCGCATCTACAGGCATGCCACGCTTGAAGCCAAACGATTCGATCAGGAAGGCGGTACCGGCCTCGGGCCTGTTCAGCAGGCGAAGCTTGATGGTATCGCGCAGTTGATAGAGGTTCAGGTGTGTGGTGTTGATCTTGAGGTCGGCCAGATCGATGATCGGCCCCAGCAACGTCGTTTCGTCGTGTATGGCCTCGGCCAATGAGCGATTGGCTGTGCTCAGGGGGTGACGACGGCGTGTTTCGGAGAACCGCTTGAGCAAGGTCGCTTCGTCGGCATCCAGATAAAGAATGTCGCACTGGATATTGCGTGCACGAACCTCGGCGAGCATTTGCGGGAAGCGCGTCAAGTGGCTCGGGAGGTTGCGTGCATCAATGGACACCGCCAGCAGCGGTTCGGCCAGTTCGGTGTTTATCAGGGCGCGTTCGGCCAGTTCAGGCAGCAGGCCGGCAGGGAGGTTGTCAACGCAATAGAAACCGTTGTCCTCCAGTACATCCAGAGCTGTGCTCTTGCCGGAGCCTGAGCGACCACTGACGACGATCATGCGCATGATCAGTTACCGTTCTGTACGTCCAGCACCACTTTATAAAGCGTTTCACCGCTTTCGGCACTGCGTAGGCGGTCACGTACTTCTGTGCGGTCAAGCATACTGGCTATCTGGCGCAGCAGCTCCAGGTGTTCATCGGTAGCAGCTTCCGGGACGAGCAGGACGAATAGCAGGTCTACCGGGGCGCCATCGATGGCGTCGAAATCGATGGGGGATTCCAGGCGCATAACAGCGCTGACAGGCGTTTCACAGCCTGCAAGGCGGCAATGGGGGATGGCAATGCCGTTGCCGAAACCGGTAGATCCCAGTTTTTCGCGGGCAACAAGGCTTTCAAACACACTTTGCTGATCCATGCTCGGTACTTCACGACCGATCAGGTTGGCAATTTGTTCGAGTACACGTTTTTTACTGCCGCCCGACACGTTCACGCATGAACGGCCGGGGGTCAGGATATTTTCAAGTCGGATCATTGGGATGAGTGTCAGCGAGCTGTCGCACCTTTAAGGATGTTCTGCTGCTTCTCCTTATGCTTGAGCAATTGTCTGTCGAGCTTATCAGTGAGAAGGTCGATTGCCGCGTACATGTCGTCATGTTCGGCGTTGGCTACGACCTCTCCACCATGGATGTGCAGAGTGGCTTCGATTTTCTGTTTCAGCTTCTCGACAGCCAGCGTGACCTGCACATTAGTAATCTTGTCAAAATGCCCTTCGAGCTTCTTGAGCTTGAGCTCAACGTATTCACGAAGGGGCTTGGTCACTTCCAGTTGGTGTCCACTGATATTGACTTGCATACAGCTTTCTCCTTTGCCAGTGCATAAAGAGGCAGGTGTTGAGTCCTGCCGCTGGAACGCTGTGGCTCTGCCTGCATCACATCAGTCGCTTGCGTTCACTCGAAGGTGCAATCCCCAGTGATTCGCGGTACTTGGCAACTGTGCGACGGGCTACTTGAATGCCTTGTGCCTCCAGTAAACCAGCGATCTTGCTATCACTCAACGGCTTTTTCTGATTTTCGGCAGCAACCAGTTTTTTAATGATTGCGCGGATAGCTGTCGAAGAGCATTCGCCGCCTTCGGAGGTGCTTACGTGGCTGGAAAAGAAGTATTTCAGCTCGTAAATGCCCCGTGGGGTGTGCATGAACTTCTGAGTGGTCACGCGGGAAATCGTCGACTCGTGCATGCCTACCGCTTCGGCGATGTCATGCAGGACGAGCGGTTTCATGGCCTCATCGCCGTATTCGAGAAAACCGCGCTGGTGCTCGACGATCTGGGTGGCAACCTTCATCAGTGTTTCGTTGCGGCTTTGCAGGCTCTTGATGAACCAGCGTGCTTCCTGCAACTGGTTGCGCATGAAGGTGTTGTCGGCGCTGGTGTCGGCACGGCGCACGAATCCGGCGTACTGAGGGTTGACGCGCAGGCGCGGTACCGACTCCTGATTCAGCTCTACCAGCCAGCGCTCGTTGTCCTTGCGTACGATCACGTCGGGCACGACGTATTCGGCTTCTGTGGACTCGATCTGGGAGCCGGGGCGAGGATTAAGGCTCTGGACCAGTTCGATGACCTGGCGCAGTTCGTCTTCCTTGAGCTTCATGCGGCGCATGAGCTGCGTATAGTCGCGGCTGCCCAGCAGATCGATGTAGTCGGTTACCAGGCGCTGGGCTTCTGCCAGCCAGCGGGTTTTTACCGGCAACTGACGCAGTTGCAGCAACAGGCATTCGCTCAGGTTGCGAGCGCCGATACCAGCGGGTTCAAATTGCTGAATGCGGTGCAGAACGGCTTCGATTTCGTCGAGTTCGATATCCAGCTCGGGGTCGAAGGCTTCGACTATCTCTTCGAGGGTTTCGTCGAGATAACCCTGGTTATTGATGCAGTCGATCAGGGTGACGGCAATCAGCCGGTCCTTGTCGGACATCGGCGCGACATTCAATTGCCATAGCAGGTGGCTTTGCAGGCTTTCGCCAGCGGATGTACGGGTGGTGAAGTCCCATTCATCGTCATCGTTGCTGGGCAGGCTGCTGGCGCTGGTCTGATAGACATCTTCCCAGGCGGTGTCGACAGGTAATTCGTTTGGAATGCGTTCGTTCCACTCGCCGTCTTCCAGGTTATCCACAGTCGGTGCGGTTTCCTGGTAGCTGGGTTCCTGAACGTCTGTATTGGGCTTTTGCTCGATGTTGTCAGCCAGAGGGTCGGAGTTGTCGAAGTCGTCGCCTTCTTCCTGACGTTCCAGCATAGGGTTGGATTCCAGTGCTTCCTGAATCTCTTGCTGGAGGTCCAGGGTCGATAACTGGAGCAAGCGGATAGCCTGTTGCAGCTGCGGCGTCATCGTCAGCTGCTGGCCCATTCTCAAGACTAGCGATGGTTTCATGGCAGGGGCTAAACACCTTATTCGCCGGCGCACATGCGCCATCCACTACAGGGCGCCGAAGCGCCAGCTTAAGCAAGTTATATGCCTGAATCTGAAGTGTTTGCCTAGAGCATCATGACAAAAAATGCATTGTCAACAGGATGTCCAGGCAAAGCTCGCATCAAAAGAGCTCACACAGGGTCGACTACAGGCGGAACTCGTGGCCGAGGTAGACTTCTTTCACCAACTGGTTGGCCAGAATGGTTTGCGAGTCGCCTTCGGCAATCAGTTGTCCATCGTTGACGATGTAAGCGGTTTCGCAGATATCCAGGGTTTCGCGGACGTTGTGATCGGTGATCAGCACGCCGATGCCCTTGGCTTTCAGGTGATGAATGATCTGTTTGATATCGCCCACCGAGATGGGGTCAACGCCTGCGAAAGGCTCATCGAGCAGGATGAACTTGGGGGCGGTGGCCAGTGCGCGGGCAATTTCCACGCGGCGACGTTCGCCACCCGAAAGGCTCATGCCCAGGTTGTCGCGGATATGGGTGATGTGGAATTCCTGAAGCAGGCTTTCCAGCTCCTTGCGACGTGCAGCGCCGTCGAGTTCCTTGCGGGTTTCAAGGATGGCCATGATGTTGTCGGCCACGGACAGCTTGCGGAAGATCGAGGCTTCCTGTGGCAGGTAGCCAATACCGGCACGGGCGCGCCCGTGCATCGGCTGGTGGCTGACATCGAGGTCGTCGATCAGGACGCGGCCCTGATCGGCCTGTACCAGGCCGACAATCATGTAGAAGCAGGTCGTCTTGCCTGCACCGTTAGGGCCGAGCAAGCCTACGATCTGACCGCTGTCGATGGACAGGCTGACATCGCGTACGACCTGACGACTCTTGTAGCTTTTAGCCAGGTGCTGGGCTTTAAGCGTCGCCATTTACTGGGCCTTCTGCTGTTCGGTTTTCTTTTTGGGCTGGATGACCATGTCGATCCGCGGGCGTGGCGCAGTCACTTTGGAGCCGCCATTGGCGCGGCCGGCAGTGACGATCTGCTTCACAGTGTCGTAGACGATCTTCTCGCCTTCGGAGGTGTTGCCGTCATTGATGACCTTGGCCTTGTCGATCAGCACGATGCGGTCTTGTGCCGCGTAATACTGGATGGTCACGCCATAAGCCTGCACGATCGGCTTGTCTACCGAGGGTTTCTGCTCGTAATAGGCAAGGTTGCCGACGGAGGTGAATACGTCGACTTCGCCTTGGGCATTACGAGTGATGGTCACGGTGTTGCCGGTGATCTTCATCGAACCCTGAGTGATGATGACGTTACCTTTGTAGGTGGCAACGCCTTTCTTGTCATCGAGCTGCGCGTCGTCAGACTGGATGTGGATAGGCTGATCGCGGTCGGTTGGCAGGGACCAGGCGCTCGGGCTTCCCAGTGCTGCGCCCAGGCCGAGCAAAAAAGGAAGAGTTTTAACGAGACTCATACTGTCCTCTTACGTTGGACAGCAGGTCCATCCTGCCGTCGTTCAAATACGCTTTCATTCCCTTGGCTGTCGTTACACCGCCAGCGGCGTCGATTCTAACGATTTGCTCGGTCTGCGCATATTGCTTCTGTGGGAATACGGTCATACGGCTACTGGTAATGATAGTCGTACGTTGTTTTTCGTCGGTGCGTGCAACACGTACCGAATCGATCAGTTCGACCTCTGTGCCGCCAGGCGAAACTTCGCCGCGTTCACTCTGGACGTGCCACGGGAACAGGGTGCCGCGGTACATATGCAGATCGGGCTTGGTCAGCAGGGTCACATCCGTGGCCTTGACGTGTTCGACCTTGTCTGCGGTCATGTCGTATTGCATCTTGCCGTCGGGCAGGTACTGCACGCTATGGGCATTGATGGCGTAATAGTCGATAGCGGTGTCGTCTTTTGTGGCGACAGGCTGATCCATGAAGCTTTCCGGGCTTATGTTCCAGTAGCCCGCTGCGGCAAGCAGCAGCGCCAGCACCCCGAAAAGCAGAAACGTACGAACTTTCTTGTTGAACATAAAAAATGGCTTCTATAAGGAGGCGGATTGGGCTGCTTCGAGGCTGCCCTGTTCGCGACTGACATGCCGGATCAATGGCAAGTCTGGCAGATCGTCGGCCGGATAGGTGACTTGTTCATGCTCATGGCCCGGATTCGGGGCTTTCGCAAACAGGGTGGCGGCCATTACATGACACCCGCACGCAGGAGATCCTGCAGGTTGAACGCACCTACCGGGTGGTCGTTGGCGTCGACGACGATCAGGGCGCTGATCTTGTGATCCTCCATGATCTTCAGGGCTTCGGCTGCAAGCATGTCTGGGCGGGCCGTCTTGCCGTGAATCGTCATGACTTCATCAATAGTGGTTTCGCGAATATCGATCGGACGATCCAGCGTGCGGCGCAGGTCGCCGTCGGTGAAGATCCCGGCCAGCTTGCCGTCGGCGTCGACGATTGCGGTCATGCCCAGGCCCTTGCGGGTCATTTCAAGCAGTGCATCGCGTAGCGGGGTGCCGCGCTGTACCTTGGGCAGGGTGTCGCCGGTATGCATGACGTTCTCGACTTTCAGCAGCAGGCGTCGACCCAATGCACCTCCAGGGTGCGAGAACGCAAAGTCTTCGGCGGTAAAGCCACGGGCTTCAAGCAGGGCAACTGCCAGAGCATCGCCCATCACGAGAGCGGCGGTTGTCGATGACGTTGGCGCCAGGTTCAGCGGACAGGCTTCGTGTTCCACCTGAACGTTGAGGTTGACGTCGGCGGCCTTGGCCATGACTGAGTTCGGGTTGCCGGTCACGCTGATCATCTGGATGCCCAGGCGCTTGATCAGTGGCAACAGCGTGACGATTTCGTTGGTCGTGCCGGAGTTGGACAGAGCCAGAATGATGTCGTCACGGGTAATCATGCCCATGTCGCCATGGCTGGCTTCGGCTGGATGCACGAAATACGAGGTCGTGCCGGTGCTTGCCAGGGTGGCGGCGATCTTTCTGCCGATGTGCCCGGACTTGCCCATGCCGACCACTACGACACGTCCCTTGCTGGCCAGAATCATTTCGCACGCGCGCACGAAATCGCCATCGAGATGGCCAAGCAAGCCTTGTATGGCTTCCATTTCGAGGCGGATGGTTCGTTGCGCGGATTGAGTCAGGTCGCTGGATCGGCTCATATCTTGAATTAGTCGGCTTGCTGAAAGGCGGCGATTATAGCGGTAATGTACGATTCCCTCACGTCTGATCGTCATGGAGTTGTATTCGGGGCGGCTTGTTCAGCTTTTCAGGTTTATTGCAAGGGCTGTCCTGAGGTTTATTTCAACATGCAAAGGGTGTCTGCAAGGTGCGTCAGGGTATCTAACAAACAGGTTCTCTTCTTGGGTGGCGTGCTGCTGCGGTGATATAGTTCGCGGCTTGTTCGGCTGGCCCGCACTGTCTGTCTCTCGTCAGAGCACGACAGGAGAAGGGAGAGGCTGTATCGCAAGGAGTTTAGATGAGCGCCGATGACGCCTACGCGGTCGATTTGAAAGGTGTGTCCTTCAAACGCGGCACGCGCAGCATATTCAGTAATGTCGATATCCGTATTCCCAGAGGGAAGGTCACCGGGATCATGGGGCCTTCCGGCTGTGGCAAGACTACCTTGCTGCGTCTGATGGGTGCGCAGTTGCGCCCAAGTGCAGGCGAGGTCTGGGTCAATGGCCAGAACCTGCCCGAGCTGTCACGCAGCGATCTGTTCGATGCGCGCAAGAACATGGGCGTCCTGTTTCAGAGCGGCGCGTTGTTCACCGATCTGGATGTGTTCGAGAACGTTGCATTTCCCTTGCGCGTTCACACCGAGTTACCGGAAGAGATGATCCGCGACATTGTCCTGCTCAAATTGCAGGCAGTAGGTTTGCGTGGGGCTCTGGAGCTGATGCCTGACGAATTGTCCGGCGGCATGAAGCGCCGTGTGGCGCTTGCCCGTGCAATCGCTCTCGACCCGCAGATTCTCATGTACGACGAACCCTTTGTCGGGCAGGACCCGATAGCCATGGGGGTGCTGGTTCGTCTGATCCGTTTGCTCAACGATGCGCTGGGGATAACCAGCATCGTGGTGTCTCATGATCTTTCAGAGACGGCAAGTATCGCGGATTACCTGTACGTCGTCGGAGACGGGCAGGTGTTGGGGCAGGGTACGCCGCAGGAATTGATGTCCTCGGATAATCCGCGCATTCGTCAGTTCATGACCGGCGAGCCGGACGGCCCCGTTCCGTTTCACTATCCGGCACCGGATTTTCGTGAAGATCTTTTGGGGAAGCGCTGATGCGCAATAAGTCATTGCTGGACCGTATCCGCCTGTTTGGGCGTTCGGCCATTGATACCGTGGCAGTGCTGGGGCGATCCGGCATCTTCCTGGGCCATGCTCTGGTAGGGCGTGGTGGCATCGGCGGCGGTTTTTCGCTGTTGATC
Source organism: Pseudomonas sp. FG43 (assembly GCF_057809175.1). Classification (NCBI taxonomy): domain Bacteria; kingdom Pseudomonadati; phylum Pseudomonadota; class Gammaproteobacteria; order Pseudomonadales; family Pseudomonadaceae; genus Pseudomonas; species Pseudomonas sp. FG43. The sequence goes on along the minus strand of NZ_JBMDJL010000001.1, from coordinate 187,135 downwards.
AAGCAGTTGTATTCTGTGGGCGTGATGTCTCTGGTCATCATCGTCGTGTCCGGTATTTTCATTGGCATGGTGCTGGCGCTTCAGGGGTTCAGCATCCTCGCCAGATACGGTTCGGAGCAGGCGGTGGGCCAGATGGTCGCATTGACCCTGCTGCGCGAGCTTGGCCCGGTGGTCACTGCGCTGCTGTTCGCCGGGCGTGCAGGCTCCGCACTGACTGCGGAGATCGGCAACATGAAATCCACCGAGCAGCTGTCGAGCCTTGAGATGATCGGGGTCGATCCGCTCAAGTACATCATTGCGCCACGCCTGTGGGCCGGGTTCATTTCCCTGCCGCTGCTGGCGATCATTTTCAGTGTGGTCGGAATCTGGGGTGGCTCTTGGGTCGCTATCGACTGGCTGGGCGTCTATGAAGGCTCCTTCTGGGCGAACATGCAGAGCAGCGTTTCCTTCACCAGTGATGTGCTCAATGGTGTTATCAAAAGTGTCGTCTTTGCCTTCGTGGTGACCTGGATTGCTGTGTTCCAGGGCTATGACTGTGAGCCCACTTCCGAGGGCATCAGTCGGGCTACGACCAAAACGGTTGTATATGCCTCGCTGGCAGTGCTGGGCCTCGACTTTATTCTGACCGCCTTGATGTTTGGAGATTTCTGATGCAAAACCGCGCAATCGAAACCGGTGTCGGCCTGTTCCTGCTGGCCGGGATCCTGGCTTTGCTATTGCTCGCCCTGCGTGTCAGCGGCTTGAGCGCCAGTGCGACCAATGACAGCTATAAACTTTACGCTTACTTCGACAATATCGCCGGTTTGACTGTCAGAGCCAAGGTGAGCATGGCGGGTGTCCCGATTGGCCGTGTAACGGCAATCGATCTGGATCGTGACACCTTTACCGGTCGTGTAACGCTGGAGATCCAGAAGAAGGTGGACAACCTGCCTTCCGACTCCACGGCCTCGATCCTGACCGCCGGCTTGCTGGGTGAAAAATACATTGGTATCAGCGTGGGCGGTGACCAGGCTCTGCTCAAGGATGGAAGTACGATCCATGACACGCAGTCATCGCTTGTGCTGGAAGACCTGATCGGGAAATTCCTGCTCAATACCGTGAGTAAAGAAGCCAAATGAGGAGCTTTAAATGATCTCTATCCTGCGCCGTGGTCTGCTGGTATTGCTGGCCGTGCTGCCCATGATGGCAAATGCGGCGACAACTCCGTCTGCTCATGACCTGGTAGATCGCACCACCAAGGAGTTGCTGAGCGACCTGGCCAGCAATAAAGAGCAGTACAAATCCAATCCGAGCGCGTTCTACGATGCCTTGAACCGTATCGTTGGCCCGGTGGTTGACGCTGACGGCATTTCCAGAAGCATCATGACCGTCAAGTATTCTCGCAAGGCTTCGCCTGAGCAGATGCAGCGCTTCCAGGAAAACTTCAAGCGCAGCCTGATGCAGTTCTATGGCAATGCGTTGCTTGAGTACAACAACCAGGGCATTACCGTTTCGCCAGCCAAGGATGAGGGTGCGGACCGCACCAGCGTCGACATGCAGGTAAAAGGCAATAACGGCGCGGTCTATCCTGTTTCCTACACCCTTGAGAAAATCAACGGTGAGTGGAAGGTTCGTAACGTCATCATCAATGGCATCAACATCGGCAAGCTGTTCCGTGATCAGTTCGCCGACGCCATGCAGCGTAATGGCAACGACCTGGACAAGACCATCGATGGCTGGGCAGGTGAAGTCGCCAAGGCCAAGGAAGTGACGACCGAAGCTGCGCAGAAGTCGGCGCAATGAGTGAGTCTGCCGTAAGCCTTGGTTCGCCGGGTCAATTGCAGCTGACGGGCGTGCTGGATTACCGTAGCGGGCCGCAACTGCGCAAGCAGGGCGCGGCCCTCATCAAGTCCAGCGATGCGTCGAACCTGATTCTGGACTGCTCCGGTGTGGTGAAGTCCAGCAGTGTAGGCCTTGCCTTGTTGCTGGCGTTCATGCGTGACGCCAAGGATGCAGGCAAGTCGGTCAGCGTGCAGTCATTGCCTGAGGATATGCGGGAAATTGCCCGGGTATCGGGCTTGAGCGAGCTTTTGGACATTCATTAATAGCGGTTATCGGAAAAGCCCTTTGTCTGGCGCCCCGTCGTTGGGGTTCGCATAGCATGGGCTTTTTTGTATGATGGCCGACCCGCGCGCGTAGGGCGCCGATCGAGGTTAAGCATGCAGGCTGTAGAAGTTAAGAGCTTCCTTGAAGGAAAGCTGCCCGAAATCCAGGTGGAAGTTGAAGGCCAAGGCTGCAATTTCCAGCTGAACATCATTAGTGACGAGATGGCCAGCCTGAGCCCCGTCAAGCGTCAGCAAAACATCTATGCCCATCTGAACCCTTGGATTGCCGATGGCAGTATCCACGCGGTCACTATGAAATTTTTCAGCCGCGCTGCCTGGGCCGAGCGCACCTGAGCCAATTGGTGTCGAGATTCTAATGGATAAATTGATTATTACCGGCGGCGTTCGTCTTGATGGCGAAATTCGCATTTCCGGGGCAAAGAACTCCGCCCTGCCGATCCTCTCGGCAACATTGCTGGCCGATGGGCCTGTAGTTGTTCAGAACCTGCCGCACCTGCACGACATCACCACCATGATCGAGCTGTTCGGTCGGATGGGCATCGAGCCTGTGATCGACGAAAAACTCAGCGTCGAGATCGACCCGCGCACCATCAAGACACTGGTTGCGCCGTACGAGCTGGTGAAAACCATGCGTGCGTCGATTCTGGTGCTGGGGCCGATGGTTGCCCGTTTCGGTGAAGCTGAAGTCGCACTCCCTGGCGGCTGCGCCATCGGTTCGCGTCCGGTTGACCTGCACATCCGTGGCCTTGAAGCCATGGGCGCAATCATTGATGTCGAAGGTGGCTACATCAAGGCCAAGGCCCCTGAAGGCGGCCTGCGTGGTGCCAACTTCTTCTTCGATACCGTGAGCGTGACCGGTACCGAGAACATCATGATGGCTGCCAGCCTGGCAAACGGCCGCAGCGTCCTGCAAAACGCCGCTCGCGAGCCTGAAGTCGTCGATCTGGCGAACTTCCTGATCGCCATGGGGGCGAAAATCCAGGGTGCCGGTACCGATACCATCACCATTGATGGCGTGAAGCGCCTGGGGTCAGCGACTTATAAAGTCATGCCGGACCGTATCGAAACCGGTACTTACCTGGTTGCCGCTGCTGCCACCGGTGGCCGGGTCAAGGTCAAGGACACCGACCCAACGATTCTTGAGGCGGTATTGCTCAAGCTTCAGGAAGCCGGCGCTGAAATCACCAGCGGCGAAGACTGGATCGAGCTGAACATGCACGGCAAGCGCCCCAAGGCGGTCAACGTGCGTACTGCGCCTTACCCGGCGTTCCCGACCGATATGCAGGCGCAGTTCATCTCGCTCAACGCTATCGCGGAAGGCACTGGTGCGGTTATCGAAACCATCTTTGAAAACCGCTTCATGCACGTCTATGAAATGCATCGCATGGGCGCGCATATTCAGGTTGAAGGCAACACTGCAATCGTGACCGGAACCGAAGTGCTCAAGGGCGCGCCTGTGATGGCGACCGACCTGCGTGCATCGGCCAGTCTGGTGATCTCGGCGCTGGTTGCTCAGGGCGATACTCTGATCGATCGCATCTACCACATCGACCGTGGTTACGAGTGCATCGAAGAGAAGCTGCAAATGCTGGGTGCCAAGATCCGTCGCGTTCCGGGCTAGTAGCATGTGGCTCTGCTGCCCCTGGGGGAGTGGAGCCACCTGATTCATGCTGGTGCGATTTCTGATTCGTTTTACCTTGAGCCAGTAGTATCGGGCTCAAGTGTTGCTCTGGGCCACCTGCGCAGGGCAAAAGTTTCCTGATAAGGACTTACGTTTTCCATGTTGACCATCGCACTGTCCAAGGGCCGTATCCTCGACGATACACTGCCGCTTCTTGCCGAAGCGGGCATTGTGCCGACCGAGAATCCGGACAAGAGCCGCAAGCTGATCATCCCCACGACTCAAGACGACGTACGCCTGCTGATCGTGCGCGCTACCGATGTGCCGACCTATGTCGAGCATGGCGCTGCCGATCTGGGTGTTGCGGGCAAGGATGTGTTGATGGAGTACAGCGGCCAGGGGTTGTATGAGCCGCTGGATCTGCAGATTGCCAAGTGCAAGCTCATGACCGCAGGAGCCATTGGCGCAGCCGAGCCAAAAGGCCGCCTGCGTGTGGCGACCAAGTTCGTGAATGTTGCCAAGCGTTATTACGCCGAGCAGGGTCGTCAGGTCGATATCATCAAGCTCTATGGCTCGATGGAACTGGCTCCGCTGATCGGTCTGGCCGACAAGATCATCGACGTGGTCGACACTGGCAACACCTTGCGCGCCAACGGTCTTGAGCCCCAGGAACTGATCGCAACCATCAGTTCGCGTCTGGTGGTGAACAAGGCTTCGATGAAAATGCAGCATGCGCGCATCCAGGCGCTCATCGACACACTGCGCAAGGCAGTGGAGTCGCGACACCGCAGCTGATCTGATTGCGCGGCCTTGAGTCGCGTCCAGCTATCCGTGTCATAGCCAAATTTCTCAGGTGCCTGCGCGGATAGCTTGGTAGCTTATGGCACCTGAGCATCCGCCACTTATTGAGATATCGCTATGACCACTCCCACTGCAATACGCCGACTCGATGCTGCCGATCCGGATTTCGCACGACATCTGGATCATCTGCTGAGCTGGGAAAGTGTGTCTGACGATTCGGTCAACCAGCGTGTGCTCGACATCATCAAGGCCGTGCGTGAGCGTGGTGACGCCGCCCTGGTCGAGTTCACCCAGCGTTTCGATGGCCTGCAAGTGGCGTCGATGGCTGACCTTATCCTGCCTCGCGAGCGCCTGGAACTGGCGCTGACACGCATTTCCCCGGCCCAGCGCCAGGCGCTGGAAACGGCTGCCGCCCGGGTGCGCAGCTACCACGAAAAGCAGAAGCAGGACTCCTGGAGCTACACCGAAGCCGATGGCACGGTGCTTGGCCAGAAAGTCACGCCTCTGGATCGTGCTGGCCTGTACGTGCCAGGTGGCAAGGCCTCTTATCCTTCATCGGTATTGATGAATGCCATTCCGGCGAAAGTGGCCGGCGTGACTGAAGTGGTCATGGTCGTGCCGACTCCGCGTGGCGAGATCAACGAGCTGGTACTGGCCGCTGCCTGCATCGCTGGTGTGGATCGCGTCTTCACCATTGGTGGCGCGCAGGCCGTTGCCGCACTGGCGTACGGGACTGAAAGCGTGCCTCAGGTCGATAAAGTCGTCGGCCCCGGCAACATTTATGTCGCCACTGCCAAGCGCCATGTGTTCGGTCAGGTCGGCATCGACATGATTGCCGGGCCTTCGGAAATCCTCGTGGTGTGCGATGGCCAGACCGATCCGGACTGGATTGCCATGGACCTGTTCTCCCAGGCCGAGCACGACGAGGACGCCCAGGCGATTCTGGTCAGCCCCGATGCCGAGTTCCTCGACAAGGTTGCCGCCAGCATCACCCGTTTGCTGCCGACCATGGAGCGTGCTGCCATCGTCGAAACCTCGATCAACGGCCGCGGTGCCTTGATCAAGGTGGCCGACATGCAGCAAGCCATCGATGTCGCCAACCGTATCGCGCCGGAACACCTTGAGCTGTCGGTTGCCGATCCTGAGGCCTGGCTGCCGCAGATTCGTCATGCCGGTGCGATTTTCATGGGACGCCACACGTCCGAGGCATTGGGTGACTACTGCGCCGGTCCGAACCATGTGCTGCCGACTTCCGGCACTGCGCGTTTCTCTTCGCCGCTGGGTGTCTATGACTTCCAGAAGCGTTCATCGATCATCTACTGCTCGCCGCAAGGCGCATCCGAGCTGGGCAAGACCGCTTCGATCCTGGCCCGTGGCGAATCGTTGACCGGCCATGCTCGCAGTGCCGAGTACCGTATCACCGATACCAACTGGAGTGCGGGCAGCACAGAGGAAGGCAAGTAATGAGTAAATTCTGGAGTCCTTTCGTCAGCAGTCTGGTGCCTTATGTGCCGGGTGAGCAGCCGAAGCTGACCAAGTTGGTCAAGCTCAATACCAATGAAAACCCTTACGGCCCTTCGCCCAAGGCGCTTGAGGCGATGCGGGCTGCATTGACCGATGATCTGCGTCTGTACCCGGATCCCAACAGCGACCTGCTCAAGCAGGCGGTTGCTGGCTATTACGGCGTACAAGCCAGCCAGGTGTTCCTGGGCAATGGTTCCGATGAAGTGCTGGCGCACATTTTCCACGCACTGTTCCAGCACGATAAGCCGTTGCTGTTCCCGGATATCAGCTACAGCTTCTATCCGGTCTACTGCGGTCTGTACGGCATTGACTATGACGCTGTCGCACTGGACGAAAAGTTCCAGATTCGCGTGGCCGATTATGCCAGGCCGAACGCCGGCATCATCTTCCCGAATCCGAACGCACCCACCGGCTGCCTGCTGCCGCTGGAAGCGGTCGAGCAGATCGTCAAGGCCAGCCCGGATTCGGTCGTGGTGGTCGATGAGGCGTATGTCGATTTTGGCGGTGAAACGGCGATAGCGCTGGTTGACCGTTATCCGAACCTGCTGGTGACCCAGACGTTGTCCAAGTCCCGTTCACTGGCCGGGCTGCGGGTCGGGTTTGCGGTAGGTCATCCTGATCTGATCGAGGCATTGGAGCGAGTCAAGAACAGCTTCAACTCCTACCCTCTGGATCGTCTGGCGATTGTCGGTGCGACCGCAGCCTTCGAAGATCGGGAGCACTTCGATTTTACCCGTAATGCGGTGATCGCCAGCCGTGAGGCATTGGTCGAGAAGCTGGAAGGTATTGGCTTTGAAGTGCTGCCTTCGGCGGCCAACTTCATCTTTGCCCGCCACCCGCAACATGATGCGGCAGGCCTGGCAGCGAAGCTGCGCGAGCAGGGCGTTATCGTGCGTCACTTCAAACAGGAGCGCATTGCCCAGTTCCTGCGTATCAGCATCGGTACGGCTGAGCAGAATCAGGCCTTGCTGGATGGGTTGAGCGGGATCTAGTTCTTTCGCGAACGAATTCGCTCCTGCTGTGTGGGAGTGAATTCATTCGCGAAGACTGGTTTTACTGTTCCTTCACTGCTGGCGTCGGTGCCGGTGGTGGCCGCAGGCCTACCTCGGCGCTCAGGCGCAATTCCTTGCCGTTGCGCATGACATCAATCGCTATCTTGTCCTTTGGCTTGGTGCGCGCCACCTGGTTCATCGAGCGTCGGCCGTCACCTGCCGGTTCGCCATTGATGCTCAGGATCACATCTCCCAGTTGCAGGCCGGCTTTCTGTGCCGGGCCATCGCGGAAGATTCCTGCGACCACAATGCCTGGGCGGTCTTTCAGACCGAAGGAGTCGGCCAGTTCCTGCGTCAGGGGTTGAACTTCGATACCCAGCCAGCCACGAATGACCTGACCGTGCTCGATGATCGACTTCATGACATCCATTGCCAGTTTGGTCGGGATAGCAAAGCCGATGCCTTGCGAGCCGCCTGACTTGGAGAAGATTGCGGTATTGATGCCGGTCAGGTTGCCAGCAGCATCCACCAGCGCGCCACCCGAGTTGCCGGGGTTGATGGCGGCGTCGGTCTGGATGAAGTCTTCATAGGTATTGAGGCCCAACTGGTTGCGGCCGGTCGCGCTGATGATGCCCATGGTGACGGTCTGGCCCACCCCGAACGGGTTGCCGATGGCCAGTGCCACGTCGCCGATACGAATGCTGTCGGAGCGCGCAATGGTAATGGAAGGCAGGTTTTTCAGGTCGATCTTCAGAACGGCCAGATCGGTTTCAGGATCGTTGCCAATCACTCGTGCGATGGTTTCGCGACCGTCCTTGAGAGCGACCACGATCTGGTCCGCACCCGTCGTAACGTGGTTGTTGGTCAGCAGGTAGCCTTCGGGGCTCATGATCACACCGGAGCCGAGGCTGGATTCCATGCGTTTCTGCTTGGGAACGTTGTCGCCGAAGAACCTTCTGAACTGAGGGTCCTCGAACATGGGGTTGTTGCTCTTGTTGACCATCTTGGTGGTGTAGAGATTGACCACGGCTGGTGCAGCGGCACTCACTGCATCGGCATAAGACGTCGGGCCCTGCATCACTACAGTGGCCTTGGGAGCCTGTTGCAGGTTTACATCCCGGCTGGGCAGCCCTACCCATTCCGGGTAACGCTGAATAATCAACATGGCGATGAGCACGCCAGCCAGCAATGGCCAGCCGAAAAAGCGCAGTGCCTTTAACATTGAGCAAGTCCTGATGGTTACAGGCGCAAAGATTTTTCCGCGGGTGCGCCATAATGGCGGGCATTATACGAGCACAAAGCAGCTCTGAACTGCATATTTAGGAGTCTTTTATGGCTGTTGCCCTGAGTACCCTGGTCGAAGAGGCCGACCGTTATCTCAACAGTGCCCGCATTCAGGATTACTGCCCCAATGGTTTGCAGGTCGAAGGTCGCCCGCAGATCATGCGTATCGTCAGTGGTGTGACGGCCAGCCAGGCCTTGCTGGACGCAGCGGTCGAGGCTCAGGCCGACCTGATTCTGGTCCACCATGGTTACTTCTGGAAGGGCGAGAATCCCTGTGTCGTGGGCATGAAGCAGCGTCGTTTGAAGACATTGCTCAAGCATGACATCAGCCTGCTGGCCTATCACCTGCCCCTGGATGTGCATCCGGATGTGGGCAATAACGTGCAGTTGGCTCGCCAGCTGGACATTACGGTCGAAGGTCCGCTGGACCCCGAGAATCCCAAGGTGGTCGGTCTGGTCGGTTCCCTTTCCGAGCCGGTGACGCCTCGCGACTTTGCCCGTCGCGTGCAGGACGCGCTGGGGCGTGAGCCGTTATTGATCGAAGGCAGCCAGATGATCCGTCGTGTCGGCTGGTGCAGCGGTGGAGGGCAGGGCTATATCGATCAGGCAGTGCTTGAGGGCGTGGACTTGTTCCTCAGTGGCGAAGCCTCGGAACAGACTTTTCACAGTGCCCGTGAGAACGACATCAGCTTTATCGCCGCGGGGCACCACGCCACCGAACGCTATGGTGTTCAGGCCTTGGGTGACTATCTGGCACGGCGTTTTGCCCTTGAGCATATTTTCATCGATTGCCCGAATCCGATCTGAAACAGGCGCGTGAAAATTCAGCGTGACCGAGCGCAGCAGTTTTCACGCTGTCTGGGAAGGTCCAAACGACGAGCTATATGGATAGATCGTTTCGATCTATCCAGCGCGCTGATCCTGCGGTATCCCTCATGATAAAGTGCGCGGCTCGAATACGGCCCGCTGGCCGCCCGGGGGGATTTTTCCCGGCCCACAACGATTGCAATCCGTGAGTAACCATGGTTGACAAACTGACGCATCTGAAACAGCTGGAAGCGGAAAGCATCCACATCATCCGCGAGGTCGCCGCCGAGTTCGACAACCCGGTGATGTTGTACTCGATCGGCAAGGACTCTGCCGTGATGCTGCATCTGGCACGCAAGGCCTTCTTTCCGGGCAAACTGCCGTTCCCGGTCATGCACGTCGATACCCGGTGGAAATTCCGGGAAATGTATAGCTTCCGCGACAAGATGGTCGAGGAAATGGGCCTGGATCTGATCACCCACGTCAACCCTGATGGTGTTGCGCAGGGCATCAACCCTTTCACCCACGGCAGTGCCAAGCACACCGATATCATGAAGACCGAGGGCCTGAAGCAGGCACTGGACAAGCATGGTTTCGACGCAGCTTTCGGCGGCGCGCGGCGTGACGAGGAAAAATCCCGTGCCAAGGAACGTGTCTACTCGTTCCGCGACAGCAAGCATCGCTGGGACCCGAAGAACCAGCGTCCCGAGCTGTGGAACGTCTATAACGGCAACGTCAACAAGGGCGAGTCGATCCGCGTCTTCCCGCTGTCGAACTGGACCGAACTGGACATCTGGCAGTACATCTACCTCGAAGGCATCCCGATCGTGCCGCTGTACTTTGCAGCCGAGCGCGACGTCATCGAGAAGAACGGCACCCTGATCATGATCGACGACGATCGCATCCTCGAGCACCTTACCGACGAGGAAAAGGCCCGCATCGTCAAAAAGAAAGTGCGCTTCCGTACCCTCGGCTGCTACCCGCTGACCGGTGCCGTCGAATCCGAGGCGACCAGCCTGACCGACATCATCCAGGAAATGCTCCTGACACGAACTTCCGAACGCCAGGGCCGGGTCATCGACCACGACGGCGCAGGCTCGATGGAAGAAAAGAAACGGCAGGGGTATTTCTAAGCTTCAAGTTACAAGCGGCAAGCTGCAAGTTGGAAGCACATTGCGTAGCTTCAGGGTTTTGCAGGTTGCCGCCCTTTGTGGGCGTATTTGAGCGCTCATAACAAAAAAATTCTGACTAGTTGTACGCCGACAAGCTTGCCGCTTGAAGCTTACAGCTTGGAGCTTAAACCCTATGAGCCATCAATCCGAATTGATCAGCGAGGACATCCTCGCCTATCTGGGCCAGCACGAACGCAAGGAAATGCTGCGCTTTCTTACCTGTGGCAACGTCGATGACGGCAAGAGCACGCTGATCGGGCGTCTGCTGCATGACTCCAAGATGATCTATGAAGATCACCTGGAAGCCATTACCCGCGACTCGAAGAAGTCCGGCACCACTGGCGATGACGTGGATCTGGCGCTGCTGGTGGATGGCCTGCAGGCCGAGCGTGAGCAGGGCATCACCATTGATGTCGCTTATCGCTATTTCTCTACGGCCAAGCGCAAGTTCATCATTGCCGATACGCCGGGCCACGAGCAGTACACCCGTAACATGGCGACCGGTGCATCGACCTGCGATCTGGCGATCATTCTGGTCGACGCCCGTTATGGCGTGCAGACCCAGACCCGTCGTCACAGCTACATCGCTTCGCTGCTGGGCATCAAGCACATTGTCGTGGCCATCAACAAGATGGACCTCAATGGCTTCGATGAGAGCATTTTCGAGTCGATCAAGGCCGATTACCTGAAGTTTGCCGAAGGCCTGGCCTTCAAGCCGACCACCATGGCATTCGTGCCGATGTCGGCGCTCAAGGGCGATAACGTGGTGAACAAGAGCGAGCGTTCGCCCTGGTACACCGGTCAGTCGTTGATGGAAATTCTGGAAACCGTGGAGATCTCCAGTGACCGCAACTATGCGGACCTGCGTTTCCCGGTGCAGTACGTCAACCGCCCGAACCTGAACTTCCGTGGCTTCGCTGGCACTCTGGCCAGCGGCATCGTGCATAAGGGCGATGAAATCGTCGTGCTGCCGTCGGGCAAGAGCAGTCGCATCAAGTCCATCGTCACCTTTGAAGGTGAACTGGAGCAGGCAGGTCCAGGCCAGGCCGTGACCCTGACTATGGAAGACGAGATCGATATCTCCCGTGGTGACCTGTTGGTGCATGCCGACAACGTTCCGCAAGTCAGCGATGCATTCGATGCCATGCTGGTATGGATGGCTGAAGAGCCGATGCTGCCGGGCAAGAAATACGACATCAAGCGCGCTACCAGCTACGTGCCGGGCTCGATTGCCAGCATCACACATCGCGTCGATGTGAACACGCTGGTCGAAGGTCCTGCCAGCGCCTTGCAACTGAACGAGATTGGCCGCGTCAAGATCAGCCTCGATGCACCTATCGCGCTGGACGGTTACGAAAGCAACCGCACCACCGGTGCGTTCATCGTCATTGATCGCCTGACCAACGGCACTGTCGCGGCGGGCATGATCATCGCCAAGCCAGTCAGTGCGGGCGGCGCGAATCACCATGGCGAACTGGCTCACGTGTCGACTCAGGAACGCGCCCAGCGCTTCGGTCAGCAACCGGCTACCGTGCTGTTCAGCGGTCTGTCGGGCGCAGGCAAAAGCACGCTGGCCTACGCGGTCGAGCGCAAGCTGTTCGACATGGGGCGTGCGGTTTATGTCCTCGATGGCCAGAACCTGCGTCACGACCTGAACAAAGGTCTGCCACAGAACCGTGCCGGTCGTACCGAGAACTGGAGCCGTGCTGCTCACGTAGCCCGTCAGTTCAACGAAGCCGGCCTGCTGACCCTGGCAGCCTTCGTCGCACCGGATGCAGAAGGCCGTGAGCGCGCCAAGGCGCTGCTTGGCAAGGAACGTTTGCTGACCGTCTACGTCCAGGCTTCGCCAAGCGTCTGCCGCGAGCGTGATCCGCAAGGTCTGTATGCCGCCGATGGCGACAACATCCCAGGCGAATCCTTCCCGTACGACGTACCGCTGGATGCCGACCTCGTGATCGATACACAGTCGTTGAGCGTGGAAGAGGGCGTCAAGCTGGTACTGGACTTGTTGCGCACCCGCGGCGCGATCTAAGTTCTTCGCGAATGAATTCGCTCCCACACATGGTCTGTGGGAGCGAATTCATTGGCTCTGTGTGCGTTAAGTGTTGCACCTGGAAAAGAATGCGATTTTATTCAATAAAATCAATTAATTAGGCTTTTCTTGTAACGTCCACTTTACGCACCCCTGAAACCCGCATTGCAGAGCCTTAGGCAGGGGTTGCACGGTGCGAGTTTAGTCATCTGCAACACTTAACGCAGACAGAGCCAATTCATTAGCGAAATGCGGTATATATTTATCGCATATCACTCCCCTCTGATGATTAGTTGAATACTCAATCTATAGCTTTCAAGGTGAAAGAGATGAGTATTCAATACGGTTCGTTTAATGGAAGTGGCTCTCCTGTATTGCCGCCCAATCAAATGATGACCCCTGGGCAGTTTCTGCTGTCGCCTAACGGGCGCTTTCGTCTGGACTTACAGGGCGATGGTAATCTTGTAATCAAGGATAATGGCGTTGTTATATGGGCCGCTGATGGTAGTCAGCCCTATAGTCTTACACTTTCTCGCAAGCAAAGAGGCGCACCCTGGTTTGTCGTAAGCAATAGCGGTTTTCTCTACGATCCGGCCAGAGCTCGCCTCTGGGTGGCAGAAAGCACTCACAGCAAGGATAAGTCATATTGGTATCACAGCCATATGTCCATGCAGGATGACGGTAATCTGATCATCTATGACGAGCGCACAGGCAGCCTTTTATGGGCTCGGTTTGGTTTCATACCTGGGCGAAACAATAGAACCATTCGGGTTTTGATAGAGCCCTTCAAGATCTATACATGGAAGTTTTGATTTCTGTTAGTGGATTGCTTCCATATTTATCGTTGCACGGGGCAGTCAGATCGGTTTGGGTCCATTTCGCATTTGTACAGAAGTTCGGGATTATGTCTTCCCATCATGTAACAGTTGTGAGTGCAGTCGCCGGAGACGCAACCTGATAGTAATAGGCATGCAGTCAGTATTTTTATCGCTTTCATTTGTTTCTCCAGTTTTTGGAGAGGGTAAATGTGTGCAGAATTTATACATAGACGTTGCAGTCTTGAAAATGCGTAGGATGTTTCTGTAGCGTCCACAAAAAAGCCCGCCATTCGATCTGAATGGCGGGCTTTTTGTTTATCGGTCGCTTACGGCTTTTTCAGACCGTAATGCTCATCCAGCATGCCAGGCGTGTTGGGTGCCTTTGGCGCGTAGTCTTTTGGTGCTTCGCTGTCACGTGGCGGTGTAAGGCGGTCGCGTGGTGCCTGGTTGGCCTCTGGATGCAAGGCCGCCAGCAGGCGTTGGCGGGTCAGTTCGTCAAGGGCCAGACGATTGGCGCCCTCGGCGAGATGCTCCTGTACTTCCTGATAGCTTTGCGAGAGTTTCTGTACCAGGGTAGCCGTGCTGTTGAAGTGTGTGACCACCTCGTTCTGATAGGTATCGAAGCGCTCCTGAATGCTATCCAGCTGGCGCTGGGTGTTATTCGGAACGGTATTGGGCAGCAGACGTGCGACCAGGAAACCAATGACGACACCGGCAACCAGGGCAAGAGTCGGCAACAACCAAACTAAGAGCGAGTGTTCCACGAGTCCTTCCTCTATAAACGGCTTTGCTTTACGTTAACGGCTCTAACCTGCGCTGTATACCCGCGACACGTCGCTTATATGTCAGCCACAGACAATCAGCTAGACGAGTCGATCCATTTCGAGGTCACGGAGTTTATTTTGTCCATGCGTGAAACCCCCGTATTCATTGATGGCCCCGAAGGCCAGCTTGAAGCGCTTTATCAGGATCTGCCCGATGCTGTGGGCCTGGCGCTGATTTGCCATCCTAACCCGATCCAGGGTGGGACGATGCTCAATAAAGTGGTTTCGACGTTGCAGCGTACCGCCCGCGATGCCGGTCTGGTTACGTTACGTTTCAATTATCGTGGCGTCGGTGCCAGCGCTGGCACATCGGTTGCCGGGCCGGAGGAGGTCGAAGATGCGGTTGCGGTCGCGCAATGGCTTCGCAAGCAGCAGCCGGATCTGCCCATCACGTTGCTGGGTTTTTCCTTTGGGGGTTATGTGGCTGCCACGCTTGGCGGACGCCTCGAAGCGCAAGGCGAGCAACTGAAACACCTGTTTCTGGTGGCCGCTGCCGCATCGCGTTTGAAGGATCAAAGCGTCCTGCCGCAGAACTGTCCGCTGACGGTCATTCAGCCCGAAACCGATGAAGTCGTGGACCCGGAAATGGTCTATGCATGGTCCGCGCTTCTGCAACGTCCCCATGAGCTGCTGAAAGTGGCAGAATGCGGACACTTTTTTCACGGCAAGCTGACCGATCTGAAAGATCTGGTCCTTCCGCGTCTCTCGAACTGATTGCAGCCATAGAATAAGCGACCTGCCATGACTACTCGTATCCTGACCGGTATCACCACCACCGGCACTCCCCATCTGGGCAACTATGCGGGCGCGATCCGCCCGGCCATCGTCGCCAGCCGCCAGAAGGATGTCGACTCGTTCTACTTCCTGGCGGACTACCATGCCTTGATCAAGTGCGATGACCCGCAGCGCATCCAGCGCTCGCGCCTGGAAATCGCGGCGACCTGGCTGGCTGCCGGTCTGGATGTCGATCGAGTGACCTTCTATCGTCAGTCCGATATCCCCGAGATCCCGGAACTGACCTGGCTGCTGACCTGCGTGGCCGGCAAGGGCCTGCTCAACCGCGCCCACGCTTACAAGGCATCTGTAGACAAGAATGTCGAGGCCGGCGAAGACCCGGATGCCGGTATCACCATGGGGCTGTTCAGCTATCCGGTGCTGATGGCGGCCGACATTCTGATGTTCAACGCCCATAAAGTGCCGGTCGGCCGTGACCAGATCCAGCACGTTGAAATGGCTCGCGATATCGGTCAGCGCTTCAACCACCTGTTCGGCAAGGGCAAGGAGTTCTTCGTCATGCCTGAAGCCCTGATCGAGGAAAGCGTTGCGACGCTGCCCGGTCTGGATGGTCGCAAAATGTCGAAGAGCTACGACAACACGATTCCGTTGTTCAGCAGCGCCAAGGACATGAAGGATGCGATCTCGCGCATCGTCACCGACTCGCGTGCTCCCGGCGAAGCCAAGGACCCGGATAACTCTCACCTGTTCACGCTCTATCAGGCATTCTCCAGTGCAGAGCAGTCGGCCGAGTTCCGCTCCGAGCTGTTGCAAGGTCTGGGTTGGGGCGAGGCCAAGAATCGTCTGTTCAAGCTGCTGGATGGCGAACTGAGCGAAGCCCGCGAGAAATACCTGGGCCTGATCGAGCGTCCTGCGGATCTAGAAGACATCCTGCTCGCCGGTGCCCAGAAAGCCCGTCGCGCCGCCACGCCGTTCCTTGAAGAACTGCGCGAGGCGGTTGGCCTGCGCTCGTTCCGCACGGTTGCGCAGAATGTCGAAACCGGCAAGAAAAAAGCCGCCAAGGGCGCACGGGTTGTGAGCTTCCGTGAAGCAGACGGCAGTTTCCGTTTCCGTCTGCTGGCTGCCGATGGTGAAGAGTTGTTGCTGTCGAGCCATTTCGCGGATGGCAAGACGGCAGGCGCTGCCAGCAAAAGTCTGCTTGGCCCCAACGAGCCAATCATCATTCCTGGTGACTTCCACTTTGAAGTGGCTTTTGGCAATGGCAACGCCCAAAGTCCGCAGTTTGAAAGTGCTGAAGCCGTGCAGGCCGGTATAGAGCGCTTGCTGGCTGAGCTCAAAGCCTTGCAGGATTGATTGCCATTCCCCCGGGCCGTCGCTACAGTGACGGCCCGCTTTTGTTGCCTTGTTACCGAATATGACGCCCCTAGAACGATATCAAGCAGATCTGAAACGCCCTGACTTCTTCCACGATGCTGCGCAGGAAAACGCTGTGCGTCACTTGCAGCGTCTTTACGAAGATCTGATCGCTGCGAACAACAGCAAGCCGGGCGTGTTCGGCAAGCTGTTCGGCAAGAAAGAGCCAGCCCTGGTCAAGGGGTTGTACTTCTGGGGTGGTGTAGGCCGGGGCAAGACGTATCTGGTCGATACCTTTTTCGATGCCCTGCCGTTCGAGCAGAAGGTGCGGACTCACTTCCACCGCTTCATGAAGCGCGTGCACGAAGAAATGAGAACCCTCAAGGGCGAGAAAAACCCGCTCACTCTTATCGCCAAGCGCTTTTCCGATGAGGCGCGGGTGATCTGTTTCGACGAGTTCTTCGTTTCCGACATTACCGATGCCATGATCCTTGGCACCCTGATGGAAGAGCTGTTCAAGAATGGCGTGACCCTGGTCGCCACTTCCAACATCGTGCCCGACGGTCTGTACAAGGACGGTTTGCAACGCGCCCGCTTCCTGCCTGCGATTGCCCTGATCAAGCAGAACACCGATATCGTCAACGTCGACAGCGGCGTCGACTATCGCCTGCGCCATCTGGAGCAGGCCGAGCTGTTCCACTTCCCGCTCAATGACGTCGCCGAGGAAAGCCTGCGCAAAAGCTTCAAGGCTTTGACGCCGGAGTGTGCGCAGACCATCGAAAACGATGTGCTGATCATCGAGAATCGCGAAATCCGTGCCCTGCGTACCTGCGACGACGTGGCGTGGTTCGATTTCCGCGAATTGTGCGACGGGCCTCGCAGCCAGAACGACTACATCGAGCTGGGCAAGATCTTTCATGCCGTGCTGCTAAGCGGTGTTGAGCAGATGAGCGTGACCACTGACGACATTGCTCGTCGGTTCATCAACATGGTCGATGAATTCTACGACCGTAACGTCAAGCTGATCATCTCGGCAGAAGTTGAGCTGAAGGACCTGTATACGGGCGGACGTTTGACGTTTGAATTCGCACGTACCTTGAGCCGCTTGCTGGAAATGCAATCCCACGAGTTTTTGGCTCGGGCGCATAAGCCTTAGGAGCAGTTGCAAGCTTCAAGCTGGAAGCTGGAAGCTGCAAGTAAAGGCAGGTTGCGCACTGCTTTTGCTTGCAGCTTGTAACTTACAGCTTGCAGCTTGCAGCTTTTCAGCATGCTGCCCTCAGGCGGCCTGCTGAAACTGCTGCCTATATTGATTGGGCGACAGTTCGGTGTGCTGGCGGAACAGGCGGGCGAAGAAGCTTGCATCGTCGTAGCCAATTTCATAGCTGATGGTCTTGATGCTCTTTCGCGTGCCGGAGAGCAGGCCCTTGGCTGTTTCGATGCGCAGGCGTTGCAGGTAATGCAGCGGCTTGTCGCCGGTTGCGGCCTGGAAGCGGCGCATGAAGTTGCGGATGCTCATGCCGTGGTTGCGGGCCACGTCTTCAAAGCGGAACTTGTCCGCGAAATGTTCTTCGAGCCAGTGCTGGATTTGCAGGATGATCACATCCTGATGAAGCTTCTGGCCGCCAAAACCTATCCTTCCCGGTGAATAACTGCGCCGCACCTCATAGAGGATGTCGCGGGCCACGGCCTGGGCGACGTTCGAGCCGCAGAAGCGTTCGATCAGATAAATGTAGAGATCACAGGCCGATGTGGTGCCGCCTGCGCAATACAGGTTGTCGGCGTCTGTCAGGTGTTTTTCCTGATTGAGCAGGACCTTGGGAAACCTTTCGTTGAACGCATTGAAGAAACGCCAGTAGGTGGTGGCTTCCTTGCCGTCCAGCAGGCCGGCTTCGGCCAGCCAGAAAACCCCGGTGGCTTCACCGCACAGGACGGCGCCGCTGGCGTGCTGTTCGCGCAGCCATGGCAGTATCTGCGGGTATTGCTGCAACTGGCTGTCGAAGTCGTCCCAGAATGCCGGGATGACAATGATGTCGCTTTCGCACAGCGGACCGTCTACCGGCAGGGTGACGTCACTGAAACTGCCGACGGGCTGTCCGTCCGGGCTTACCAGGCGAATTTCAAAGGCGGGTTTGAGGCCGTGACCCAATTGCTTGCTGTACCGCAGGCTGGCCAGATGGAAGAAGTCCTTGGCTTGCATGAGGGTCGAGGCGAATACTTTGTCAGTGGCAAGAATGCTTACGCGCCGCAGCGGGGCGGTGTGTTGAATCGGCATAATCTTTTGTTCTTATATGGAATAGTGGTCAAGCAACGGCTGAATCGTCTTATTTTTTTGCGGGTGTGTCCAGCCTCCGCGGTCGTCTCTTGCTGGCTGGCGGCCTGACGATTTGCTCGCGCAAGCAATAAACAGAACCTGAGCTGAAAATCAGGTTGAGGTTATTTTTTCAGCCTGTATAATCCGGCAGCTCTTTGCAGTGGAAGTGATGCGCCGTCTGCCGAAGAATCTTGCCGTATAACGGACGCGCTGACCCGAGCCCCCGATAGCGTCTGTTTCCGGCTGCCTTTGACTTGTCAAAGTACGCACTATTCAGTAAGATCCGCCGTCTCATTTTCAGGCGGCCCCTGAGGCTATAAAGAATGAAAACTTTTACTGCTAAACCGGAAACAGTTAAGCGCGACTGGTTCGTCGTCGACGCTGCTGGTCAGACCCTGGGTCGTCTGGCCACCGAAATCGCGAGCCGTCTGCGTGGCAAGCACAAACCGGAATACACTCCGCACGTCGATACCGGTGATTACATCGTCGTTATCAACGCTGAGCAAATCCGCGTTACCGGTGCTAAAGCTTCCGACAAGATTTACTACTCTCACTCCGGTTTTCCGGGCGGGATCAAATCGATCAACTTCGAAAAGCTGATCGATAAAGCTCCTGAGCGCGTGATCGAGACCGCGGTCAAAGGCATGCTGCCTAAGAACCCGCTGGGTCGCGACATGTATCGTAAGCTGAAAGTCTATGCGGGCGCTGTACACCCTCATACTGCTCAGCAGCCCCAAGAACTGAAGTTTTAACGGAATAGTTCATTATGTCGGCGACTCAAAATTACGGCACTGGCCGTCGCAAGACCGCAACCGCACGCGTTTTCCTGCGTCCGGGCACTGGTAACATCTCGATCAACAACCGTTCTCTGGACGTGTTCTTCGGCCGCGAAACTGCCCGCATGGTAGTTCGTCAGCCACTGGAACTGACCGAAACAGTTGAAAAGTTCGACATCTACGTCACCGTTATCGGTGGCGGTGTAAGTGGTCAAGCTGGCGCAATCCGCCACGGTATCACTCGCGCTCTGATGCAATACGACGAAACTCTGCGTAGCGCCCTGCGTAAAGCCGGTTACGTTACTCGTGACGCTCGTGAAGTTGAACGTAAGAAAGTCGGTCTGCGTAAAGCGCGTAAGCGTCCGCAGTACTCGAAGCGTTAATTCGCACTTCGTTCAAAAAGAACGCCCAGCCTCTTCGGAGCTGGGCGTTTTTTTATGTCTGTTATTTATGTGTGACAACGTGACACACGGCTGTAAGCCTTGATTTACAACATTTCCTACTTTTCGTACGGTCTTATTACCTTGTTAATTGAAGGGTTTTTATTTACCATCCGGCCAAATCTATAAACAGCTAGATTGATATTAAGTAGACGCCTGATCAAACAGGCCACATAGCTGATGGGAGAGGACGGAATGAGCAATGACGGCGTGAATGCAGGCCGGCGTCGCTTCCTCGTGGCAGCCACATCCGTGGTTGGTGCAGCAGGAGCGGTGGGGGCTGCGGTCCCGTTCGTGGGGTCATGGTTCCCCAGTGCCAAGGCGAAAGCCGCAGGGGCACCGGTCAAGGTGAATATCAGCAAGATTGAAGCAGGACAGCAGATGATTGCTGAATGGCGTGGTCAGCCGGTGTTCATTGTTCGTCGCACCAAAGAGATCCTGGATAACCTTGGCAAGATTACCGGCCAGCTATCCGATCCTGAGTCCAAGGCTTCTGTTCAGCCTGCTTATGTTGACCCTGTCGTTCGTTCGATCAAGCCGGAAATCCTGCTGCTGGTCGGTCTGTGTACGCACCTGGGGTGTTCACCAACCTTCCGTCCTGAAGTCGCACCTGTCGATCTTGGCAAGGATTGGGTGGGGGGCTATTTCTGTCCTTGTCACGGGTCTCATTACGATCTGGCCGGTCGGGTCTACAAGTCGCAACCCGCACCATTGAATCTGCCAGTACCCCCGCATTCCTATGAGTCGGACAGTGTCATTGTCATTGGCGTCGATAAGGAGGGTGCGTGATGAGCAAGTTCATGGATTGGGTCGATGCTCGTTTCCCGGCGACAAAGATGTGGGAAGACCATCTCAGCAAGTATTACGCTCCAAAGAACTTCAACTTCTTCTACTTTTTCGGTTCTCTGGCGCTGCTGGTTCTGGTCAACCAGATCCTGACCGGCGTCTGGCTGACCATGAGCTACACGCCGTCGGCTGAAGAGGCGTTTGCTTCTGTCGAATACATCATGCGCGATGTCGAGTACGGCGCAATCCTGCGTTTGCTGCACTCCACTGGCGCCTCGGCTTTCTTTATCGTGGTCTACCTGCACATGTTCCGTGGCTTGCTTTACGGCTCGTATCAAAAGCCGCGTGAGCTGGTCTGGGTTTTCGGGATGCTGATTTACCTGGCATTGATGGCTGAAGCCTTCATGGGATATCTGCTGCCTTGGGGGCAAATGTCTTACTGGGGTGCCCAGGTGATCATTTCGCTGTTCGGGGCCATTCCGGTCATTGGCGATGACCTGACCCAATGGATTCGCGGTGACTACCTGATTTCCGGCATCACCTTGAACCGTTTCTTCGCCTTGCACGTGGTCGCACTGCCAATCGTGGTGCTGGGGCTGGTGGTTCTGCATATCCTGGCGCTGCATGAAGTGGGCTCCAACAACCCGGATGGCGTGGACATCAAGAAACTCAAGGATGAAAACGGCATCCCTCTGGATGGCATTCCTTTCCATCCTTATTACACCGTGAAAGACATTGTCGGCGTGGTGGTGTTTCTCTTCGTCTTCTGCTCGATTGTGTTCTTCTTCCCTGAAATGGGTGGCTACTTCCTCGAAAAACCTAACTTTGAACCTGCCAACGCCTTCAAGACGCCTGAGCATATTGCGCCTGTCTGGTACTTCACGCCGTTCTACGCAATCTTGCGGGCGATTCCGGACAAGCTCACGGGTGTCATTGCCATGGGGGCCGCAATTGCAGTGTTGTTCGTGCTGCCATGGCTCGACCGCAGCCCGGTCAAGTCGATGCGCTACAAGGGATGGATGAGCAAGATCTGGCTGCTGCTGTTCTGCGTGGCTTTCGTGATCCTGGGCGTGCTGGGCGTTCTGGCGCCAACCCCGGGGCGGACTCTGTTGTCGCAGATCTGCACCTTTCTGTACTTCGCCTACTTCATTTTGATGCCGTTCTATACCCGGCTAGAGAAGACCAAACCGGTTCCAGAAAGGGTGACTGGCTGATGAAAAAGCTATTTGCTGTACTGATTCTCGCGATTCTGCCTGTTTTGTCGTTCGCCGCCGAACATGGCGGCCCAGAGCTGGAAAAGGTTGATATCGACGTTTCCGACAAGGCGGCGATGCAGGATGGCGCACGCACGTTCGCCAACTACTGCATGGGCTGCCATAGCGCCAAATACCAGCGTTATGAGCGCGTGGCTGATGATCTGGGTATTCCCCATGAGTTGATGCTGGAAAAGCTGGTGTTTACCGGTGCCAAGATCGGCGATCACATGAATATCGGCATGCAGCCAAACGATGCCAAGGCCTGGTTTGGTGCTGCGCCGCCTGATCTGACGCTGGTGGCGCGAGTGCGTGGCACGGATTGGCTGTATGGCTATCTGCGTTCGTTCTACGAAGATCCGGCTCGTCCGTGGGGCGTGAACAACAAGGTGTTCCCTAACGTCGGCATGCCCAACGTGTTGGTCGGGCTTCAGGGGCGTCAGGTTGTCGGCTGCAAGCAGGTCCAGGTGATTGAGGATGGCAAGAAGCAATATGATCCGCTGACCGGTGCGCCGCTCACCCATGAGGCTTGCGATCAACTGACCATCGTGCCGAAAACCGGTAGCCTGAACGAAGAGCAGTTCGACGAGAAGATCAAGAATCTGGTGACCTTTCTGGCCTATTCAGCCAATCCGGTTAAACTGCAGCATCAGCGCATAGGCGCTTATGTGTTGCTTTATCTGGCCTTCTTCTTTGTATTCGCCTATCTGCTCAAGCGTGAATACTGGAAGGATGTTCATTGATCGAGCTGTAGCTTCGCCCTGACACAAGCGCTCCAGTGGCGTCTCCATTCGGATAGTGATTGCGAGGCGGGTATAGTAGCGGCGCAAGATTGCAGAATTTACTTCGCGTAAATGAGCTATCTTGTCGCCCGCGACGACGACCTGTCTTTGCGCGGTCATAATCGGAGGCACCACTGGGGCGCGTTCGTTTGTCTGCCTTATAAATTTTAACAAGCGAGGAGGATCGCCATGGGCGTGACCAATCGGTTGGCCTGTTACTCCGACCCCGCCGACCACTATTCCCATCGCGTGCGCATCGTGCTCGCGGAGAAAGGTGTCAGCGCCGAGATCATCGATGTTGTTGCGGGCCGTCATCCGCCTCAGCTCATCGAAGTGAATCCGTATGGCAGCGTTCCAACCCTGGTTGATCGTGACCTGGCGTTGTACGAGTCTACGGTGGTGATGGAATATCTGGATGAGCGTTACCCGCACCCGCCCTTGCTGCCGGTTTACCCTGTGGCGCGTGCCAATAGCCGCCTGTTGATCCATCGGATTCAGCGCGACTGGTGTGGACTTGTGGATCTTATTCTGGATTCGCGTACCAAAGAGTCTGCCCGCGTACAGGCGCGCAAGGAATTGCGTGAAAGTCTGACCGGTGTTTCGCCGTTGTTTGCGGAAAAGCCTTTTTTCCTCAGTGACGAGCAAAGCCTTGTCGATTGCTGTCTACTGCCCATACTCTGGCGTTTGCCTGTATTGGGTATCGAATTGCCACGGCCTGCCAAGCCGTTGCTTGATTACATGGAGCGCCAATTTGCGCGCGAGGCATTTCAGGCGAGCCTGTCTGTAGCCGAACGTGAGATGCGCTAAGGCTTAAGGAGCCGTTGATGAACTCCAGTCGCCCTTATCTGATTCGTGCTCTCTATGAGTGGATCGTCGATAACGATTGCACACCGCATATATTGGTCAATGCGGAGTACCCATCGGTGCAGATCCCTCAGGGTTTTGCCAATGATGGGCAGATTGTCCTGAACGTTTCGCCCAGTGCTGTGCGCCATTTGCACATGGACAACGAAGCGGTCAGTTTTGAAGGCCGCTTCGGCGGTGTGCCGCATACCTTGTATGTTCCTATCGGTGCCATTCTGGGGATCTATGCCCGGGAAAATGGCCAGGGCATGGTCTTCGATCTGGAGCCTCCGGTGGAGGAAGAGGACGAGATCGAGCTGGAAGAGGATGCGCCACCACCGGACAGCGAGCCGCCGCGCCCCAGCGGCAGACCGAGTCTGAAGGTAGTGAAATAAAAAAAGGCGATCCGGATGGATCGCCTTTTTTAATGCCGGCAGCTTATCAATCGATGTACTCGAATAACCTGACGATCTTCTGTACGCCGGATACGCTCTGCACCAGGTTGGTGGCGCGGTTGGCTTCATCCTGAGTGACCAGGCCCAGCATGAAGACGATCCCGTTTTCGGTGACCACCTTGATGCGCGAGCCGGGGATAGAGTTGTCCGCCAGCATCTGGGTCTTGATCTTGGTCGTCAGCCAGGCATCGTTGTTACGCGCCAGCAGGGACGAGGGGGCGATGACCTGAAGTTCGTTATTGACCTTCTTGACCCGCTGCACGGAGCTGGCGGCCTGTTCTGCAATGGCCTTGAGGTCTGCGCGAGGTGTCTGGCCAGCCAGCAGGACGATGCCGTTGAAGCTGGTGACGACAATATGCGAGCCTTCGGCCAGGTCAGGGTGGGCCTTGGAAATGTTGACGGCGGCTTTGGTTTCGATGAGGGAGTCATCGATCTTGCTGCCGAAAGTCCTTGTTCCCCGGTCGTCCTCGATCGGCGTGTCACGTGTTGCTGTCAGAACCGAGCTGCATCCGCTGACGCCGAGGCACAGTGTCAGGACCAGTAGGCTGAGGCGATTAGGGGTCATTCTTCACTCCCGAACAGTTGGCTGTCGATCAGATCGCAAAGGCAATGGATCGCCAGCAGATGGACTTCTTGTATGCGTGCCGTGACGTTGGCCGGTACGCGGATTTCCACGTCCTCCGGCAATAATAGCGATGCCATGTCGCCACCGTCGCGTCCCGTCAATGCTACGACAATCATTTCGCGATCATGTGCGGCCTGGATGGCTTGAATAATGTTCGCCGAATTGCCGCTGGTGGAAATGGCCAGCAGTACATCGCCCGGCTGACCCAGGGCTCTGATCTGTTTGGAAAAGATTTCGTTGTAGCTGTAATCGTTGGCGATCGAGGTGATGGTCGACGTGTCTGTGGTCAGCGCTATGGCTGGCAGGCTCGGTCTTTCGCGCTCGAAACGATTGAGCAGTTCGGAAGAGAAATGCTGCGCATCGCCAGCGGAGCCGCCGTTACCGCAGGCAAGCATTTTGCCTTCGTTGAGCAGGGCGTTGACCATTACCTGGCTGGCCTGCTCGATAAAGGGTGCAAGGACGTCCATCGCCTGTTGCTTGGTGTCGATGCTGGCCTGGAAAAGCCGGCGAATTCGGGATTGCATGTCCATCAATGTGACCTTAATGAGAGCGTACGGCGGCTGGTCGGGTGTGCTGCGGGTATTCCCGGCGGCTCACCACACACTGAATGTGCAGCCCGCAAATCAAATAGCAAAATGGGTGGTAAAGGGTGTTGCTGCTCGTCAGGGTTCTGATTGCCCTTGATCGAATCAACTGTCGAATGCGCTCTTGAGCCAGTTCAGGGGAGCGGCCTTGCCTGGATCTCCATCGACAGCTATCACGTCGAAACGGCATGGATAATCGGCCCACCGGGACTCTTGTTGCAGAAACAGTTGTGCAGCGGTAATAAGTTTTTCCTGTTTGCGAAAGTCGACGCTTTCCATCGCTCCACCCCAGCCTGAATGGCGTCGGTAGCGAACTTCGACGAATACTACTGTATCGCCGTCGAGCATGACTAGATCAAGCTCGCCGCGTTTACATGACCAGTTTTGAGTGATCGGGCGCAGGCCTTGTTGCTGCAGATAGAGCAGGGCGTAGGCTTCTGCCTCGCGCCCTGCCTGTTGCCGGGTGTTGCCTGACATCAATTGATGGTGTCCGGGAGACGCTGGACCTTGCCGTCGATGAACTCTGCCCATGGCAACTGACGCTCGACGCGACGGCTCGGGCTCATGCTCAGGCTGCCCGACAGACCATCGATACGGCTTTCAGGCAGCGTTTTGAGCTGGCCGAGGCGTGGGGCCAGGCGATAGGCGTCGATGCCCATGGCGTAGAGGCGACCCAGGCTGCCGGATGCCTGCGGCCATTGAGCAATCACCTGCTGGCGCAGAGGGTCGTTGGCATTGAGCAGCCAGGGTGTTTCGCAGAAGCGTACGCCGTTCAGGTCCAGATACTGAGCCTGATCGTTGCTGTTGGTGAACAGATGGGACGTTGCATAGACCGGAACGTCGCCCGCGTACTGGAACACCATGGTTGGCTTGATTTGCTGGGCCTGTTGAGGTGTCGCGGCCAGGAACATGAAGTCGATGTCCTGACGGCGTGTCGGCTGGGCTGCAACCTGGGTGCCTACCGTGCTTTGCAGACGCTGGGCGCGGCCTTCGCTGTTACGCAACTGGAACAGGTCAGCGACTTGCTGGGCAAGCGCGACGGGTTGGTCGACATGTTCGGCAGCGATCAGTTTGCCGCCCTTGGCCAGCCAGCTTTTGCGGAAGGCATCCAGTACACGATCACCCCATTCGCCTTTCGGCACCATGGCGACGGCGCTGCGTTTGCCGTCTGCCCAGGCGCGACGGGCCACTTCGCGAGCTTCGTCTTCGGCGGCGAGGCCGAACTGGAACAGTTGCGCCGGGCCTTCGGTGTTGGAGTCGCTGTAGTTCAGGGCCAGCGTGGTGATAGGCAGTTGCTGACGGCTGTTCAGCTGTTTGACCAGATTCTTTTCCAGCGGGCCGACGACCAGTTGCGCACCGGCAGCCTTGGCCTGACGGTAGAACTCGTCCATCGAGGTGACGCGCGAGCTGTCGAAAACCTGGATGGCAGGTGGGTTCTGGCCAGCTTGCTGGGCCTGATAGTGAGCGGCCATGAAGCCTTCACGAAGCGCCTTGGCAACCGAGGCCAACTGGCCATCCTGTGGGAGCAGCAGAGCGATCTTGGTCAGCGGTTCGCTGGTCAGGGCGCGAAGTTGGGCCAGGGTGGTCGGCAGCTTCTGGGCGGCCGGGTGCTGCGGGTTCTGTGCTTTCCAGGCGTCGATGGCTGCCTGTTGTTGCTCCAGCGTGCCGGCGCCCTTGACCGAGCGGGCCAGGCTCAGCCAGCCCCCCATGTCGTCGGCGGTGGTGCTTTGCAACTGGTCGGCAGGCAATGAGGCAACAAGTGCCCAGATTGCATCGTTGTTGGCGCTGGCGTCGTTGCCTTGCAGCAGCGGACCGGCAAATACACGCTCGCGAGCGGCAGCCAGAGCCTGGCCATCGGCTTCAAGTGCGCGGGCCCGGACAGTGTGGGTGCGCACTTGCTGTTCAACCGACAGTTCGCCCAGGCGTTGCAGGCTCGGATGCTCCAGCGCGGTCAATGCCGCTTTTGGCTGGTTGCGACCCATGGCCAGTTCCGCAGACAGGGTGCTGGCGAATACCTGCAAACCGGGCTTCAACTGATCCAGAGGCACCTGGGCCAGAATCTGGGCTGCGCGACCAGGATTATTCTGGCGATTCGCCAGGTCTGCGGCGCTCAGGCGCAATGTGGCGGCCTGATCCGGCGCCTTGGCGGACGCCGCCTGTTCGAGCAGTTGCTCGATGCTGGCGTCGGGGGTGCGAGGCAACTCACCAAGACTGGATGAGGGCGAGCTGGCACAGGCTGCAAGAAGGGCAGCGAGGCAGAGGGCAGAGAACAGCCGCAGGCAGGCGATCATTGATGTGTTCCTGATACTCAAGCAAGTTAGCGGGGAATTGTACCCAAGCACTGGCCGGGGTGCGACTTCGATGGTGTGCAAAGCAGTGATATTGGTCGTGTCATGGCCCTCTATCGGCCAATACACCCGATTCGATAGTGTTTCAGCATCTTGCGGCGGGACAGAATCATGGGTTTCCTTCCTTTTTATACTCATCCCTGAATGTGTTGCACCATTGGTCATGGCCGTAGCCTGTACAATGCGTTTTTTCAAACATCAAAAATGAGGTCTGCGCTTTGACTGCTCCGGTTGTTTCAAATTCCACCCTGGGTTCGCTTTATGTAGTGGCGACCCCTATCGGCAATCTGGACGACATGAGCGTGCGGGCCTTGAAAGTGCTGCGTGAAGTGGCATTGATAGCAGCAGAGGATACTCGGCACTCGGCACGGCTGATGCAGCATTTTGGAATATCCACGCCTCTGGCTGCCTGCCATGAACATAACGAGCGTGACGAGGGTAGCCGTTTTATCACTCGTTTGCTGGCGGGCGACGATGTTGCGTTGATTTCCGATGCCGGTACGCCGCTGATCTCCGATCCCGGTTATCACCTTGTCCGTCAGGCGCGCGCGGCGGGTGTGCAGGTCATTCCGGTGCCCGGTGCCTGTGCATTGATCGCGGCTCTGTCGGCAGCCGGTCTGCCTTCGGACCGTTTTATCTTCGAAGGTTTTTTGCCAGCCAAGGCAGTCGGTCGCAAAAGCCGGCTTGAAGTGCTTCGCGAAGAACCGCGTACGTTGATCTTCTATGAGGCACCGCACAGGATTCTGGAGTGTCTTCAGGATATGGAGCAGGTGTTCGGCCCTGATCGTCCTGCGCTGCTGGCACGAGAGCTGACCAAGACCTTTGAAACGCTCAAGGGTTTGCCGCTGGCGCAGTTGCGCGCCTTTGTCGAAGGCGACAGCAATCAGCAGCGTGGCGAATGTGTGGTTCTGGTGGCGGGCTGGACGCAGCCCGAGGATGAAGATGTCGTGGGGGCCGAGGCGCGCAGGGTGCTTGATCTGTTGCTTGAGGAGATGCCGCTCAAGCGTGCTGCTGCACTGGCCGCTGAAATTACCGGTGTGCGCAAGAACCTGCTTTATCAGGTCGCGTTGGATAAGCAGAAGAACCAATAAGTTCCCGCCTGTGCGACGAATGCGCGTCATTCGGGCTTTTAATGCTTGTTCTTGACGCCTCGTATCGATACCCTTGGCAGCGGAGAGTCGATTGGACAGTCGCTGCCTCTTGTTGTTTCGCAACAAGGGGGGGAGGAAAGTCCGGGCTCCATAGGGCGGAGTGCCAGGTAACGCCTGGGAGGCGTGAGCCTACGGAAAGTGCCACAGAAAATAACCGCCTAAGCACTTCGGTGCCGGTAAGGGTGAAAAGGTGCGGTAAGAGCGCACCGCACGTCTGGCAACAGTTCGTGGCAAGGTAAACCCCACTCGGAGCAAGACCAAATAGGGTTCCTAGGCGTGGCCCGCGCTGGAACCGGGTAGGTTGCTAAAGACGTCCAGTGATGGCCGTCGTAGAGGAATGACTGTCCTCGACAGAACCCGGCTTACAGATCGACTCTCCACCTTTTTTCCTCTCTGCTGTTAAAGCAGCTGTTTTTCTTCTCCGTAATGCCAAAAAATTCTTACACTTAATAAATTACTTTAACTTTTGCTCACAAACATTTGAGAGGCATCGTGTTTGCCTGTCAAAACCCTCGTGAATTTATCTCTCCCCCTCCAATACCACTCCTAAATCTCCGAAATGTAAGGGGTTTCCTTAAGACCGTGCCTTGACGGTGTGGTGGGCGCATTCCTATAGTGTGCGTAAGTGGCAGAAAGTGGCACGAAGTGGGTTTTTTTAGCGCAAAAAGTTAAAATTCGGAGAGTGCGCCTGTGTTTCGTGGTGCCAACGCAATCAATCTCGATGCCAAGGGCCGTCTCGCTATGCCGAGCCGGTACCGTGACGAGCTGGATTCGCGTAGCTCCGGCCAACTTATCGTGACCATTGATGCTGTTGATCCCTGCTTGTGTCTTTATCCGCTGTCCGAGTGGGAACTGATTGAGGCGAAACTTCGTGAGCTGGCTACCTTTCGCGAGGAAAACCGCCGGTTGCAAAGGCTTCTGATTGGTAATGCAGTGGATCTGGAGCTGGACGGCAGTGGGCGTTTTCTGGTGCCACCGCGTCTTCGTGAATACGCCAAGTTGGATAAGCGTGTGATGTTGGTTGGACAGCTTAATAAGTTTCAACTGTGGGACGAGGATGCCTGGAACGCTCTTGCCGATGCCGACCTTGCAGCCATTCAAAAACCTGGCGCGATGCCTGATGAATTACGTGACCTGATCCTGTGACTATGAACAGCAGTTTTACCCACATCACCGTACTGCTCGAAGAAGCCGTCGAGGCTCTCGCTGTGCGCGCCGATGGCTGCTATCTGGACGGCACATTCGGTCGTGGCGGACATAGCCGCCTGATACTGCAGCATCTGGGGCCGGATGGCCGGCTGCTGGGGTTCGACAAGGATCCTCAAGCGATTGCCACAGGGCAAGCGCTGGCGGCCGAAGACGGCCGCTTTGTCATTGTGCAGAGAAGCTTTGCTGAATTGGGCTCGGAGGCTCAAGAACGCGGGTTGGCAGGCAAGGTCAACGGCATTCTGCTGGACCTTGGCGTGTCGTCGCCGCAACTGGATGATCCTGAGCGTGGCTTCAGCTTCATGAACGACGGCCCGCTGGACATGCGCATGGACCCGACTCGCGGTGTGAGTGCGGCCGAGTTCATCGCCACAGCCCCCGCTGAAGAAATTGCCCGGGTTTTCAAAGAATACGGCGAAGAACGTTTCGCCAAGCGCATGGCCAATGCCGTGGTCCAGCGTCGTGAAGTCCAGCCTTTCGAGCGCACTGCCGATCTGGCAGAAGTCCTCAAGGTCGCCAACCCCGCCTGGGAAAAAGGCAAGAATCCGGCCACGCGCGCCTTCCAGGGCCTGCGTATTCACGTCAACAACGAGCTGGGTGATCTGGAAGCCGGTCTTGACGCGGCGCTGGACGCCCTGGAAGTCGGCGGCCGTCTGGTGGTCATCAGCTTCCACTCTCTGGAAGACCGCATCGTCAAGTTGTTCATGCGCAAGCTCGTCAAGGGCGAAGCTGACAACATGCCTCGTAATCTTCCGATCCAGTTCAAGGCCTTCGAGCCGAAAATCAAACTCATCGGCAAGGCGCAGTTCGCCTCGGACGCAGAAACCAGAGCCAATCCACGCTCGCGCAGCGCTGTCATGCGTGTGGCGGAGAAGCTCAGGTGAGTCGTCTGTTCCTCAAGCCATTGCCCGGCGGCAGTTTCATTATGTTGCTGCTGTTCATTGCCGTCCTCATTTCGGCAATCGGCGTGTCCTATAGCGCCCACTGGAACCGGCAATTGCTCAACTCCCTGTACTCGGAGATGAGCGTGCGCGACAAGGCGCAGGCCGAGTGGGGGCGTCTGATTCTTGAGCAAAGTACCTGGACGGCCCACAGCCGCATCGAGAACCTGGCCACCGAACAGTTGAAAATGCGCATCCCCAACGCTGCCGAAGTACGGATGGTGGCGCCATGATGAAGCTTGAGGGTGCCCTGTATCCGTGGCGTTTCCGTGTTGTGGTGGGCTTGCTCGTCGTGCTGGTGCTCGCCATCTGCTGGCGCATTGTCGATCTGCAGGTCATCGATCACACCTTCCTCAAGGAGCAGGGTGATGCTCGTAGCGTCCGTCATATCCCGATTCCGGCTCACCGTGGTCTGATCACCGACCGTAACGGCGAGCCTCTGGCCGTCAGTACTCCTGTGACTACGCTGTGGGCCAACCCGCGTGAAATGCAGCAGGACAAATCCAAGTGGTCCTTGCTGGCGGCTGCGCTTGGCCAGGACCTCAAGGCCCTGACCGAGCGTCTCGATTCCCAGGCAACCAAGGAATTCATCTACCTGGTTCGCGGCCTGACGCCTGAACAAGGGCAGTCGGTGCTGGACCTGAAAGTCCCCGGTGTCTACGGCATCGAGGAGTTCCGGCGTTTCTATCCGGCCGGTGACGTGACCGCCCACATGGTTGGCTTCACCGACCTTGATGACCATGGTCGCGAGGGCGTCGAGCTTGCCTACGACGACTGGCTCGCCGGGGTTCCCGGCAAGCGGCAGGTCATCAAGGACCGCAGGGGACGACTGATCAAGGACGTCCAGGTAACCAAGAACGCCAAGGCCGGCAAGACCTTGGCTTTGTCTATTGATCTGCGCCTGCAATATCTGGCCACCCGCGAGCTGCGCAACGCCATTGTAGAGAACGAAGCCAAGGCCGGTAGCCTGGTAATCATGGACGTCAAGACCGGCGAAGTTCTGGCCATGGTCAACCAGCCGACCTACAACCCGAACAATCGCCGCACCATGGTGCCTGCTGCAATGCGTAACCGGGCAATCATCGACGTGTTCGAGCCGGGTTCGACCATGAAGCCGATTTCCATGACGACCGCGCTGGACAGCGGCCGCTGGAAACCGAGCGACAAGGTCGAGGTCTATCCGGGCACCTTGCAGATCGGCAAGTACACCATTCGTGACGTGACCAAGACCGAAGGGCCGATCCTCGATCTGACCGGGATTCTGATCAACTCCAGTAACGTGGGCATGAGCAAGATCGCCTTCGACGTGGGCGGTGAAGCCATATTCCGTACCATGCAGCGCGTCGGTTTCGGCCAGTACACCGGCCTTGGGTTCCCCGGCGAGCGCGTGGGCAACCTGCCGAACTACCGCGAGTGGCGCAAGGCTGAAACCGCGACCCTGTCCTACGGCTACGGGCTTTCGGTAACTGCTTTGCAACTGGTGCATGCCTACGGCGCGCTGGCCAACAACGGCCGGATCGTGCCGCTGACCATTCTGAAAAGCGACACGCCGCCGACGGCAGTGCAGGCCATTCCAGAAAACACCGCCAAGACCCTGCAAGGCATGTTGCAGCAAGTGATCGAAGACCCGCGTGGCGTCTATCGCGCCCGTGTGCCGTCCTATCACGTCGGCGGCAAGAGTGGTACTGCACGCAAGACTTCCATCGGCACCAAGGGATACGCGGAAAACTCCTACCGTTCCCTGTTCGCCGGTTTTGGCCCGATGAGTAACCCGCGCTATGCAATCGTCGTTGTGATCGATGAGCCGAGCAAGGGTGGTTATTTCGGTGGTCTGGTTTCTGCCCCGGTATTCAGCAAGGTCATGTCCGGTACGTTGCGTCTGATGAACGTGACGCCTGACAACCTCGCCGTACCGCAAGAGCAGGTCAATGTTGCCCCGGTAGTGAAAGGAGGGCGTGGCTGATGGCTTTCAATCTGAGCAAGATTTTCGCTCAAACCGACCGCGATCCTCTGATTCGCGAGTTGACGCTCGACAGTCGTAATGTCCGGCCGGGAGACCTGTTCCTGGCTGTGCCCGGCATCAAGCTTGATGGCCGCGCCCATATCGCCGACGCCTTGCAACGCGGCGCGGCGGCCGTGGCCTATGAAGCAGAAGGTTCGACAGTGTTGCCGATTACCGATGTGCCGTTGATCCCTGTGAAGGGGCTGGCGGCGCAGTTGTCGGCCATTGCTGGCCGCTTCTATGGCGAGCCGAGTCGCGGCCTGAATCTGGTGGGCGTGACCGGCACCAATGGCAAGACCAGTGTCACGCAACTGGTCGCCCAGGCTCTTGACCTTCTCGGTCAGCATTGCGGCATTGTTGGTACTCTGGGTACTGGCTTCTATGGCGCCCTTCAAAGCGGCCGCCACACCACGCCTGATCCTATTTCCGTACAGGCAACCATCGCCGACCTGAAAAAGGCCGGCGCACGCGCCGTTGCGATGGAAGTGTCGTCTCACGGCCTTGACCAAGGTCGTGCGACCGCTCTGGATTTCGATGTCGCCGTGTTGACCAATCTGTCCCGCGATCATCTGGATTACCACGGCACGATGCAGGCCTATGGCGCGGCCAAGGCCAAGCTGTTCGCATGGTCGGATCTGCGCTGCCGGGTCATCAACCTGGACGACGAGTTCGGTCGTGAGCTGGCCGAGATCAAGCATGAGTCGCGTCTCATCACCTACAGCCTCCAGGACAAGAGCGCATCGCTTTATTGCCGCGATGCGAAGTTCGATGACGATGGCGTACGCGCCACGCTGGTGACTGCGCAAGGTGAACACCTGCTGCGCAGTCGCCTGCTGGGTCGCTTCAACCTGAGCAATGTGCTTGCCGCTATCGGCGCCTTGCTGGGGCTGGAGTATGCGCTGGACGAAATTCTCAAGGTCCTGCCGAAGCTGGAAGGCCCGGTTGGGCGCATGCAGCGTCTTGGCGGTGGCGACAAACCTTTGGTGGTGGTTGATTACGCCCATACCCCCGATGCGCTGGAGCAGGTCCTCAACGCATTGCGTCCGCATGCCAAGGGCCGCTTGTTGTGCCTCTTCGGTTGCGGTGGCGATCGTGACAGTGGCAAGCGTCCGCTGATGGCCGAAGTGGTCGAGCGCCTTGCCGATGGCGTCTGGGTCACGGACGACAACCCCCGAACAGAGTCGCCGAGCCGGATCTTCGATGATATCCGCCCAGGCTTCGTGACCCCTGATGCCGTGCATTTCATTGAAGGCCGTGGCCAGGCGATTGCCGAACTGATTGCCAGTGCCGATGCGGCAGATGTCGTGGTCCTGGCTGGCAAGGGCCATGAGGACTATCAGGAAATCAACGGTCAGCGTCATGCGTTCTCCGATCTGGAAGAAGCCGCCAAGGCCTTGGCTGCACGGGAGTCTGCGAATGCTTAAAGCATTGACCTTCAGCGAACTGGTCGCGCCGCTTGATGCCCGTCGTGTGGGCGATTGCAGTTTTACCGGCGTGAGCACCGACAGCCGTGGCATCTTGCCGGGCCAGTTGTTCGTTGCCCTGACCGGCCCGCGTTTCGATGGCCACGAGTATCTGGATCAGGTTGCCGCCAAAGGCGCCGTAGGTGCTCTGGTCGAGCGTGAAGTGGAAGGTGCCGCCTTGCCGCAGCTGGTCGTGCTCGATACCCGCAAGGCCTTGGCGCAATTGGGCGCGATCAATCGCAATGCCTTTGTCGACAGGCCTGTTGCAGCCATTACCGGTTCCAGTGGCAAGACCACGGTCAAGGAAATGCTGGCCAGCATCATGCGTACCCGCGGCCCGGTTCTGGCCACACGTGGCAATCTGAACAACGAACTGGGCGTGCCGCTGACCCTGCTTGAGCTGTCCCCGGAATACTCCTCGGCAGTCATCGAGCTTGGGGCGTCGCGTGTCGGTGAAATCGCTTTCACTGTCAGCCTGACAAAACCTCATGTCGCACTGATTACCAATGCCGGGACCGCCCATGTCGGTGAGTTCGGTGGTCCGGACAGGATCGTGGAAGCCAAAGGCGAAATCCTTGAGGGGCTCGATGCCAGCGGCATTGCGGTCCTGAATCTGGATGACAAGGCATTCCCGACCTGGCGTATCCGTGTCGGTGAGCGAAAGATCGTCAGCTTTGCCCTGAGCAACACCCAGGCCGACCTGCACGCCAGTGACCTGGGGCGCGATGCCCGTGGCTGCCCGAACTTTTTGCTGCACAGCCCGTTGGGTACTGCGCAGGTGCAACTGAATCTGCTGGGTAAACATAACGTGGCCAATGCGCTGGCGGCTGCTGCTGCGGCCTTTGCGCTGGGCGTTACGCTGGAAGGCATTGTCACTGGCTTGAATAATGTTCAGCCGGTCAAGGGGCGTACGGTCGTGCACATTGCCAGCAATGGTGTGCGAGTGATCGATGACACCTACAACGCAAACCCGTCTTCCATAAATGCCGCTGTCGATCTGTTGGCCGATTTCCCCGGACGTACTGTCCTGGTGCTGGGCGATATCGGTGAACTGGGGGACTGGGCCGAACAAGGTCACCACGACGTGGGCGCCTATGCCGCCGGCAAGGTTTCCGCGCTCTATGCCGTTGGTCCGTTGATGGTTCACGCCGTCAACGCCTTCGGCGAGCATGCGCGCCATTTTGCCAGCCAGGCCGACCTGATTGCGGCGCTGGGCGCCGAGCAAGACACAAATACCACTTTATTGATCAAGGGCTCGCGTAGTGCCGCGATGGAAAACGTCGTGGCCGCCTTATGCGGTTCTAGCCTGGAGAAACATTGATGCTGCTGCTGTTGGCCGAGTTTTTACAACAGTTCTACAAAGGCTTTGCGGTCTTCCAATACCTGACCTTGCGCGGGATTCTCGGCGTGCTCACGGCCCTGACCCTTTCGCTGTGGCTGGGCCCGTGGATGATTCGTACCCTGCAGCTTCGCCAGATTGGTCAGGCCGTGCGTAACGATGGTCCGCAATCGCACCTCTCCAAGTCCGGCACCCCGACCATGGGCGGTGCATTGATCCTGTCGTCCATCGGCATCAGCACCTTGCTGTGGGCTGACTTGAGCAACCGTTATGTGTGGGTGGTACTGCTTGTCACGCTGCTGTTCGGCGGCATTGGCTGGGTTGATGACTATCGCAAGGTGATCGAGAAGAACTCCCGTGGTCTGCCAAGTCGCTGGAAATACTTCTGGCAGTCGGTGTTCGGCCTGTGTGCAGCCATCTTCCTTTATACGACTGCGCCGTCGGCGACCGAAACCACGCTGATCGTGCCGATGCTCAAGGATGTGCGCATCCAGTTGGGCATGGTCGGTTTTATCGTATTGACCTATTTCGTCATCGTCGGCTCCAGCAACGCCGTGAACCTGACTGACGGGCTGGACGGGCTGGCAATCATGCCGACCGTCATGGTCGGTGGCGCGCTGGGTATCTTCTGCTACCTGTCGGGTAACGTGAAATTTGCAGAATACCTGCTGATTCCCTATGTGCCGGGAGCGGGTGAGCTGATCGTATTCTCCGGTGCGCTGATTGGTGCCGGGCTCGGATTCCTGTGGTTCAACACTTATCCGGCCCAGGTGTTCATGGGCGACGTCGGTGCCCTGGCTCTGGGCGCGGCACTGGGCACCATGGCAGTGATCGTCCGCCAGGAAATCGTCTTGTTCATCATGGGCGGCGTGTTCGTGATGGAAACCCTTTCAGTGGTCATTCAGGTTGCGTCATTCAAACTGACCGGTCGCCGCGTGTTCCGCATGGCGCCTATCCACCACCACTTCGAACTCAAGGGCTGGCCTGAGCCGCGTGTGATTGTCCGTTTCTGGATCATCACCGTGATTCTGGTACTGATCGGCCTTGCAACGCTGAAACTGAGGTAGAACGAGTGTCTTTGATCGTTTCCGACCGCTTCCGTATCGTTGTCGGTCTTGGCAAAAGTGGCATGTCCCTGGTTCGCTTCCTGGCGAACCGGGGCGTTGCGTTTGCCGTGGCCGATACGCGGGAGAATCCCCCTGAGCTGGCGACCTTGCGTCGCGATTACCCGCAGGTGGAAGTGCGTTGTGGCGAGCTGGACGTAGAGTTTCTCTGCCGTGCCGACGAGCTGTATGTCAGCCCGGGGCTGGCCCTTGCGACACCAGCCTTGCAGCAGGCCCATGCCCGTGGCGTGAAGATGTCCGGCGACATCGACCTGTTCGCGCGTTACGCGAAGGCGCCGATCATTGCAATCACCGGTTCCAATGCGAAAAGCACCGTGACCACGCTGGTGGGCGAGATGGCACAGGCCGCAGGCAAGCGCGTTGCTGTCGGCGGCAATCTCGGCATGCCGGCTCTGGATCTGCTCAGCGATGACGTCGAGCTGTACGTGATGGAACTGTCCAGCTTCCAGCTCGAAACCACTGATGAACTCAACGCCGAAGTCGCGACCGTGCTGAACGTCAGCGAAGATCACATGGATCGCTACAGCGGCCTGCCGGCCTATCACTTGGCCAAGCACCGGATTTTCCGTGGTGCCCGGCAAGTCGTCGTCAATCGTCAGGATGCACTGTCCCGACCACTGATCGGTGAAGGTCTGCCTTGCTGGACCTTCGGCCTGAACAAACCGGATTTCCACGGTTTCGGTCTGCGTGAAGAAAATGGCGAAAAATACCTGGCCTTCCAGTTCGACAACCTGATGCCGGTTCGCGAACTGAAAGTCCGTGGCGCACACAATCAGGCCAATGCCCTGGCAGCGCTGGCACTGGGGCATGCCGTCGGCCTGCCGTTCGATGCCATGTTGAGCAGCCTGCGGACCTTCAGCGGTCTTGAGCATCGCTGC
This sequence comes from Pseudomonas sp. FG43, assembly GCF_057809175.1. Classification (NCBI taxonomy): domain Bacteria; kingdom Pseudomonadati; phylum Pseudomonadota; class Gammaproteobacteria; order Pseudomonadales; family Pseudomonadaceae; genus Pseudomonas; species Pseudomonas sp. FG43. The sequence continues at coordinate 149,760 of NZ_JBMDJL010000001.1, read as the reverse complement.
CAGTGGGTGCGCGAGCGGGCGAGTGTTCATTATTACAACGACTCCAAGGCTACCAACGTTGGCGCCGCACTGGCTGCTATCGAAGGCCTGGGTGCTGACATCACCGGCAAGCTGGTGCTGATCGCCGGTGGCGATGGCAAGGGTGCTGACTTCAGCGGCCTGCGTGCTGCCGTTGCCGCTCATTGCCGTGCAGTCGTCCTGCTGGGCCGCGATGCCGAGCTGATCGCTCAGGCGCTGGGCGATGCTGTACCGCTGGTGCGTGTCATCACGCTGGAAGAGTCCGTGCAGCGCAGTGCCGAACTGGCTCAAGAGGGCGATGCGGTATTGCTTTCGCCTGCCTGCGCGAGCCTCGACATGTTCAAGAATTACGAAGAGCGCGGACGCCTGTTCGCCCAGGCAGTGGAGGGCTTGTCATGATCTTTGGCGTGATCAAGCCTTATCCGTCGCCGCTGATCAGTGGCCGTGGCATAGACCTCGACTTCCCGATGCTGGCTGGTTGCCTGGCGCTGCTGGGGCTTGGGCTGGTGATGATCACTTCCGCGTCGTCGGAAGTGGCCGCCGTGCAGTCGGGCAACACGCTGTACATGATGACCCGCCATCTGATCTATCTGTTGATCGGTCTGGGTGCCTGCTGCGCGACCATGATGGTGCCGGTCGCCACGTGGCAGCGCATGGGCTGGCTGATGCTGATCGGTGCCTTCGGTTTGCTGTTGCTGGTGCTGGTGCCGGGTATCGGCCGCGAGGTAAACGGCTCGATGCGCTGGATCGGCTTCGGCGCGTTCAACGTGCAGCCCTCTGAAATCGCCAAGGTCTTTGTGGTGATCTTCCTGGCCGGTTACCTGATTCGTCGTCAGCAGGAGGTTCGTGAAAGCTGGATGGGCTTCTTCAAGCCGTTCATCGTGCTGCTGCCGATGGCGGGCCTGTTGCTGATGGAGCCTGACTTCGGAGCCACGGTCGTGATGATGGGCTCGGCTGCCGCCATGCTGTTTCTCGGTGGTGTCGGGCTGTTCCGTTTCTCCCTGATGGTGGTGCTGGCTGTGGTTTCCGTGGTGGTGCTGGTACAGGCCCAGCCTTACCGGATGGCGCGTCTGACCAACTTCACCGACCCGTGGGCGGACCAGTTCGGTTCCGGCTACCAGTTGACCCAGGCGCTGATCGCATTCGGTCGCGGCGAATGGTTCGGCGTCGGTCTGGGCAACAGTGTCCAGAAACAGTTCTATCTGCCGGAAGCTCATACCGACTTCGTGTTCTCGGTGCTTGCCGAAGAGCTGGGTGTCATAGGGTCTTTGCTCACAGTCGCCTTGTTCCTGTTCGTCAGTATTCGTGGCATGTACATAGGTATGTGGGCAGAAAGGGCCAAACAGTTCTTCGGTGCTTACGTTGCTTATGGTCTTTCTTTCCTGTGGATCGGCCAGTTCCTGATCAACATCGGCGTAAACGTAGGCCTGCTGCCAACCAAAGGCCTGACCTTGCCATTCCTCAGCTATGGCGGCAGTTCGCTTGTGATCTGCTGTGCGAGCCTCGGTCTGCTGCTGCGCATCGAGTGGGAATCGCGCAACAACATGGGCAGTGAAGAAACCGAATTCAAAGAGAGCGACTTCGCCGAGGAGCCGCCCCATGGACGCTAACGTGTTGATCATGGCCGGTGGCACCGGCGGGCATGTATTCCCGGCGCTGGCCTGTGCTCGCGAGTTCCAGTCGCGTGGCTACAAGGTGCATTGGCTGGGTACGCCACGGGGTATCGAAAACGAACTGGTCCCGCAGGCCGGGCTGACCTTGCACCTGATCGATGCCACCGGTTTGCGCGGCAAGGGCAAGCTGTCGCTGCTCAAGGCCCCTTTCATGCTGCTCAAGGCATTGCGTCAGGCCCGCAAGGTCGTGCGCGAGTTGAAACCGGTGTGCGTCGTGGGCTTCGGTGGTTATGTCACAGGCCCAGGTGGCCTGGCCGCGAAGCTGGCGGGCGTGCCGTTGATCATCCATGAGCAGAACGCTGTGGCCGGTACCGCCAACCGCAGCCTGTCGTCCTTCGCCAGCCGTATCTGCGAGGCGTTCCCGGACACCTTCAGCGCAACGGCCAAGCGCCGCACGACCGGCAACCCGGTGCGTGTCGAACTGTTTCTTGAAACACCACGTCAGGCACTGGCCGGTCGCAAGGCTCGCCTGCTGGTTCTGGGCGGCAGCCTTGGAGCGGAGCCCCTGAACAAATTATTGCCCGAAGCCCTGGCTCAGGTGCCTGAAGACATACGCCCCGAGATATTCCATCAGGCAGGCAAGAAACACGATGAAGTCACCGCCGAGCGCTATCGAAGCGCTGGCGTCGAGGCGCAGGTCGCGCCCTTTATCCAGAACATGGCACAGGCCTATGCCTGGGCCGATCTGGTCGTCTGTCGCGCAGGTGCGTTGACCATCAGTGAACTGGCAGCCGCAGGCTTGCCTTCGTTCCTGATACCGCTGCCTCACGCGATCGACGACCACCAGTCTCGTAACGCTGACTATCTGGCTCGCGAAGGCGCAGCCTTCGTCATGCCGCAAGCGACAACTGGCGCCGCCGAAATGGCCACGCGCCTGAAAGAGGTTTTGATGCAGCCCGAACAATTGAACAACATGGCCCGTACCGCCCGCAGGCTGGCCCGGCCCGATGCAACCAACACTGTTGTCGATGTCTGTGTGGAGGTGGCTCATGGTTGAGAGTCAACGCGCCATGCCTCAACCGGAAATGCGCCGTATCCGCCGCATCCACTTCGTCGGTATCGGCGGTGTCGGCATGTGCGGTATCGCCGAAGTATTGCTGAACCTTGGCTATGAAGTGTCCGGCTCGGACCTGAAGAACTCGCCGGTTACCGAACGCCTGAAATCCTTCGGCGCGCACATTTTCATCGGTCATCTGGCCGAGAACGCAGTCGGTGCCGACGTGCTGGTGGTTTCCAGCGCTGTGAACACCTCCAACCCGGAAGTCGCGACTGCCCTTGAGCGCCGCATTCCAGTGGTGCCGCGTGCCGAGATGTTGGCCGAGCTGATGCGCTATCGCCATGGCATCGCGGTTGCCGGTACTCATGGCAAGACCACCACCACCAGCCTGATCGCTTCGGTGTTTGCTGCCGGTGGCCTGGACCCGACGTTCGTGATCGGTGGTCGTCTCAACGCGGCTGGCACCAACGCGCAACTGGGCACCAGCCGTTACCTGATCGCCGAGGCCGACGAAAGCGACGCCAGCTTCCTGCACCTGCAGCCGCTGGTCGCTGTCGTGACCAATATCGACGCCGATCACATGGCCACTTACGAAGGCGACTTCAACAAGCTGAAGAAGACCTTTGTCGAGTTCCTGCACAACCTGCCGTTCTACGGTCTGGCGGTGATGTGCATCGATGATCCGGTAGTGCGTGAAATCCTGCCGCAGGTCAAGCGTCCGACCCTGACCTACGGTTTCAGCGAAACCGCCGATGTGCGTGCGATCAACGTACGCCAGGATGGCATGCTGACGTTCTTCACCGTGTTGCGTCGCGACCGCGAGCCGCTGGATGTATCGGTGAACATGCCGGGCAACCATAACGTGCTCAACTCGCTGGCAACCATCGCCATCGCCACTGACGAAGGCATCAGTGACGAAGCCATCGTTCAGGGCCTGTCGGGCTTCCAGGGCGTGGGTCGTCGCTTCCAGGTCTATGGCGAACTGCCGGTCGAAGGCGGCAACGTGATGCTGGTAGACGATTACGGCCACCACCCGCGTGAAGTGGCTGCGGTCATCAATGCCGTGCGTGGCGGCTGGCCGGACCGTCGTCTGGTCATGGTCTATCAGCCACACCGTTTCAGCCGTACCCGTGACCTGTACGACGATTTCGTACAGGTGCTGGCCGATGCCAACGTGCTGTTGCTGATGGAAGTCTACCCGGCGGGCGAAGAGCCGATTCCCGGTGCCGACAGCCGCAACCTTTGTCACAGCATCCGTCAGCGCGGGCAACTGGACCCTATCTATATCGAGCGTGGTGTCGAACTGGCGCCGCTGGTCAAGCCGTTGCTGCGTGCCGGGGACATCCTGCTGTGTCAGGGCGCTGGTGATATCGGTGGTCTGGCTCCGCAACTGCTCAAGAGCCCGCTGTTTGCCGGCGCCGTCATCGCTTCAACCGAAGGGAAGCTCAAATGACTGTGACTTCGCAATCTTCCCTGCGCTCGACACTTGAGCCGAAAAGCTTCGGCCGCGTTGCCGTGCTCTTCGGTGGCAAGAGCGCTGAGCGGGAGGTTTCGTTGAAGTCCGGGCGTGCGGTGCTCGATGCATTGCTCGGCGCTGGGGTCGAGGCGTTCGGCATCGACGTGGGCGATGACTTCCTGCAACGGCTGGTCAGCGAAAGGATCGACCGGGCCTTTATCGTCCTGCATGGTCGTGGCGGTGAGGACGGCACGATGCAGGGCCTGCTGGAGTGCCTGCAAATCCCTTATACCGGCAGTGGTGTACTGGCTTCTGCACTGGCCATGGACAAGTTGCGCACCAAGCAGGTCTGGCAAAGTCTCGGGCTTGCCACTCCGCTGCACGCGGTTCTGGGCAGCGAGGCCGATTGTATTTCTGCGGCGACGGAACTGGGCTTCCCTTTGATCGTCAAACCGGCCCATGAAGGTTCAAGTATCGGTATGGCGAAGGTGACCGGCGTCGACGAATTGATCGCCGCATGGAAAGCAGCCAGTACCTACGATTCGCAAGTTTTGGTCGAACAATGGATTCAAGGTCCGGAGTTCACGATCGCCTGCCTGCGTGGCGAAATATTGCCGCCTATCGGTCTGGGCACTCCTCACAGTTTCTACGATTACGACGCCAAGTACCTGGCTTCCGATACCCAGTACCGGATTCCGTGCGGGCTCAGTGACGCGAAGGAACAGGAACTCAAACAACTGACAGCACGTGCTTGCGAAGCCATCGGCATTGCAGGCTGGGCGCGCACGGATGTCATGCAGGATGCAGAAGGCAAGTTCTGGCTGCTGGAAGTCAACACCGTGCCAGGCATGACCGATCACAGTCTGGTCCCTATGGCAGCGCGTGCTGCCGGGCTGGACTTCCAGCATCTGGTGTTGGCGATTCTGGCCGACAGCGTTCAGGTGAGAGGTTAAGCATGTACGGCGCGTCGGCACGTCATCAGCCACCTGCTCCTGGTCGCAAGCCAGTGCCGCGTGGTGCCAGTCGGATGGTGGCCAAGGAGCCATTGTCGGCGCGACTGCCCAAGCCGGGTTTCGGTTTCCTGAGGGGGCTGTTCTGGCCGGTGCTGCTGGTGGTTCTGGGGTTCGGTACGTACGAAGGCGCGCAGCGTCTGCTGCCGTATGTCGATCGTCCGATCACCCGGATCAACGTGCAGGGCGACTTGAGTTACATCAGCCAGCAGGCCGTGCAGCAGCGAATCGCGCCTTATGTCGCGGCAAGCTTCTTCACCATCGATCTGGCCGGTATGCGTACCGAACTGGAACAGATGCCCTGGATCGCCCATGCCGAAGTACGGCGTGTATGGCCGGATCAGGTCGTGATTCGACTGGAAGAGCAACTGCCCGTCGCCCGTTGGGGAGATGAAGCGCTGTTGAACAACCAGGGACAGGCTTTCACGCCGCGTGAACTGTCCAACTATGAACATCTTCCCCAGTTGTTCGGCCCGCAGCGGGCTCAGCAACAGGTGATGCAGCAGTACCAGGTGTTGAGTCAGATGTTGCGCCCCATGGGGTTCTCCATCGCACGCCTGGAGTTACGTGAGCGTGGCAGTTGGTTCCTGACCACCGGTGCCGGCAATGCCGGTCCGGGTATCGAGTTGTTGCTGGGACGCGATCATCTTGTGGAAAAAATGCGCCGCTTCATCGCGATTTACGAAAAAACGCTTAAAGAACAAATCACGAATATTGCGCGCATCGACCTGCGTTACTCCAACGGCCTTGCGGTCGGATGGCGTGAACAGGTAGCGCCGACAGCGGACAAGCCCGCTGTCGCGAAGAATTGATAAGAGGCTGGACCATGGCAAATGTGCAAAGCGGCAAAATGATCGTCGGGCTGGATATCGGTACCTCCAAGGTGGTGGCACTGGTAGGCGAAGTCGCGGCCGATGGCTCGCTGGAAATCGTGGGTATCGGTACCCATCCATCCCGTGGCCTGAAAAAGGGCGTGGTGGTGAATATCGAGTCGACCGTGCAATCGATCCAGCGTGCAGTCGAAGAAGCGCAACTGATGGCGGGCTGCCGTATTCACTCGGCGTTCGTCGGGGTAGCGGGCAACCATATTCGCAGCCTGAACTCCCACGGCATCGTGGCGATTCGTGATCGTGAAGTCAGCTCTGCGGATCTGGAGCGCGTGCTCGATGCTGCGCAGGCTGTTGCTATTCCTGCCGACCAGCGTGTTTTGCACACCCTGCCTCAGGACTACGTGATCGATAACCAGGAAGGCGTGCGTGAGCCTCTGGGCATGTCCGGAGTGCGTCTTGAAGCCAAGGTGCATGTGGTGACCTGTGCAGTGAACGCTGCCCAGAACATCGAGAAATGCGTGCGTCGCTGCGGTCTTGAAGTCGACGACATCATTCTTGAGCAACTGGCGTCCGCCTATTCGGTATTGACCGATGACGAAAAAGAGCTGGGCGTGTGCCTGGTGGACATTGGTGGTGGCACCACGGATATCGCAATCTTCACCGAAGGCGCCATCCGTCACACCGCAGTGATCCCGATTGCCGGTGATCAGGTCACCAACGACATCGCCATGGCACTGCGTACACCGACCCAGTACGCCGAAGAAATCAAGATTCGTTACGCCTGTGCTCTGGCCAAGCTGGCCGGTGCCGGTGAAACCATCAAAGTACCGAGCGTGGGCGACCGTCCGCCTCGCGAGCTGTCGCGTCAGGCCCTGGCCGAAGTGGTCGAACCTCGTTATGACGAGCTGTTCACCCTGATCCAGGCCGAACTGCGCCGCAGCGGTTATGAAGATCTGATCCCGGCCGGCATCGTGCTGACCGGTGGTACCTCGAAAATGGAAGGTGCGGTCGAACTGGCCGAGGAAATCTTCCACATGCCGGTGCGCCTTGGCGTGCCGCATAGCGTCAAAGGGCTCGCTGATGTTGTACGCAACCCGATCTACTCCACAGGCGTAGGCCTGTTGTTGTACGGGCTGCAAAAACAGTCGGACGGCATTTCGCTGTCCGGCCTGGGCAACAGCAGCAGTTACGGCGACGAACCCAAGGCCCCAGTGCTTGAGCGCGTCAAGCGCTGGTTCCAGGGCAATTTCTGAGTTTCAAGGCTTCAAAAGTGGTAGCGGCAGGTAGTAGGCAGAAACAACTAGAGAACTGAAGGAGAGGGAAAATGTTCGAACTCGTAGACAACGTCCCGCAGAGCCCGGTAATCAAGGTTATCGGTGTGGGTGGTGGTGGTGGCAACGCTGTCAATCACATGGTCAAGAGCAACATCGAAGGCGTGGAATTCATCTGCGCCAACACTGATGCTCAGGCACTGAAAAACATCGGCGCACGCACCATCCTGCAATTGGGTACTGGCGTGACCAAAGGTCTTGGCGCTGGCGCCAACCCTGAAGTCGGCCGTCAGGCTGCACTGGAAGACCGTGAGCGCATTGCAGAAGTTCTGCAAGGCACCAACATGGTTTTCATCACCACTGGCATGGGCGGCGGTACCGGTACCGGTGCAGCTCCGATCATTGCCGAAGTGGCAAAGGAACTGGGCATTCTCACTGTTGCGGTCGTGACTCGTCCGTTCCCGTTCGAAGGCCGCAAGCGCATGCAGATCGCCGATGAAGGCATCCGTATGCTGTCTGAAAGCGTCGACTCGTTGATCACCATCCCCAACGAGAAGCTGCTGACCATCCTGGGTAAAGACGCCAGCCTGCTGTCGGCTTTCGCCAAGGCTGACGATGTTCTGGCCGGTGCCGTTCGCGGTATCTCCGACATCATCAAACGTCCGGGCATGATCAACGTCGACTTCGCCGACGTCCGTACCGTGATGAGCGAAATGGGTATGGCAATGATGGGCACTGGCTGCGCCAGCGGTCCGAATCGTGCGCGTGAAGCGACCGAAGCGGCCATTCGCAACCCGTTGCTCGAAGACGTGAACCTGCAAGGTGCGCGTGGCATCCTGGTCAACATCACCGCCGGTCCTGACCTGTCTCTGGGTGAGTACTCCGACGTGGGTAGCATCATCGAAGCGTTCGCTTCCGAGCACGCAATGGTCAAGGTCGGTACTGTCATCGATCCGGACATGCGTGACGAGTTGCACGTCACCGTGGTTGCCACTGGTCTGGGCGCGAAAATCGAGAAGCCTGTGAAGGTCATCGACAACACGCTGCAAACCGTCCAGCAGGCCGCTGCTCAACCGGCAGCAGCTCGTCAGGAAGCTCCATCGGTGAACTACCGTGATCTGGACCGTCCGACCGTAATGCGTAATCAGGCTCATGCAAGCGCCACGGCAGCGGCCAAGATGAACCCTAACGATGACCTTGACTATCTGGACATCCCGGCTTTCCTGCGTCGTCAGGCCGATTGATGAAATGTATCAGGGGTATTAGGGTGATTGGTGTTCAGCAAAGGCATGGTCTGCTATTATCGCCAGCCTTTGTTGATACCAGTTCGCAACTTGCGCTGAAGCGGCCATGCCATGATTAAACAACGCACCCTGAAAAATATTATCCGTGCCACAGGTGTTGGCTTGCATTCCGGGGAAAAGGTTTACCTGACCCTGAAGCCTGCGCCTGTGAATACCGGCATCGTGTTTTGCCGAGCCGACCTGGACCCTGTCGTGCATATTGCTGCACGGGCGGAAAATGTCGGAGACACCACACTGTCGACCACTCTGGTCAGCGGTGACGTCAAGGTCGACACGGTAGAACATTTGCTTTCGGCCATGGCTGGCCTTGGCATCGATAACGCCTACGTCGAGCTCTCTGCCTCCGAAGTTCCAATCATGGATGGCAGCGCAGGCCCTTTCGTATTCCTGATTCAATCGGCCGGCCTGGAGGAACAGGACGAGCCGAAGCAGTTCATCCGTATCCTGCGTGAGGTGACAGTGGAAGAGGGCGGTAAACGCGCTACTTTCGTGCCTTTCGAGGGGTTCAAGGTCAGCTTCGAGATCGATTTCGATCACCCTGTCTTCCGTGACCGCACCCAGAGTGCAAGCGTGGACTTTTCCAGTACTTCCTTCGTGAAGGAAGTCAGCCGTGCACGAACCTTCGGGTTCATGAGTGACATCGAGTACCTGCGCAAGCACAACCTCGCACTCGGCGGCAGCGTGGAAAACGCCATCGTGGTCGACAAGGAAGGCGTACTGAACGAAGACGGCCTGCGTTATGAGGACGAATTCGTCAAACATAAAATCCTGGATGCCATCGGCGACCTCTACCTGCTGGGCAATAGCCTGATCGGTGAGTTCCGCGGCTTCAAGTCGGGGCATGCACTGAACAATCGTCTGCTGCGCACGTTGATCGAGCAGCCGGACGCCTGGGAAGTCGTGACCTTCGAGGATGCCAGTACGGCACCTATTTCTTACATGCGTCCTGTCGCGGCCGTGTAAGCAAGCTTTACTCTCTTTCCTTTTGTTCTTTAAAGGCTGCCCTCGGGCGGCCTTTTTTTATGGCTTTTTCGCGGGTAAAAAAAGCGGCTCAGTGTGAGCCGCTTTTTTCAGTCAGAACCCATCAATGATGGCTGCTGCTGCCCAGATTGCCGCCATTGCCGTCGGGAATGCTGATGTTGACGTTCTGCATCATGCCCTGATCTTCATGATCGAGGATGTGGCAGTGCAACACGAATTCACCGATGTAGCGCTGGTAGCGGGTGCGGACGTAGATCTTGTAGAGGCCTTTGGTGTTCGTCACCGGGTCAAAACCCGGTGTCTTTCCGGTAGGGCCTTTGACAAACAGCGTGTCCTTCCAGACGCCTTTCAGGCCTGCATATTGAGCATCGTTGTTGTCGGTTTTATCCACAGCTCCCGGCTCACTGAGGTCAGTGCCATCCGGGCCGATGATCTTCTCGATCTGGAACGGGTTCACGTGGATATGGAACGGATGGCTGACGTAAGCCGATTGCAGAGTCCAGGTTTCCGCTGTCCCCAGTGTCAGCTGACGATTGATGACATCGGGCTTGTAGGGCTCTGCGTTCGCTGCGGTGGTGCCGACAGCAAACTTGACGTTGTTCGGATCGGTAGCGTTGAGCATGAACACCAGATTCTGCTCAAGATTGCCGCTCTTCTTCAGCTCCTCATCGGAGATGCTTGCGTGTGGAATGAACTTGGTCAGTTTCAGGTCCTTCTGAAGGTCGCTGACCACCAGCCTCTGAACCTCTGCTGGCATGTTGCGCTTGGCAGCAGCGACCAGTTCGGTGGTGACTGCGGCCTTGATGTCTTTGATTTTAGGGCCTGCGCCGACTTCAACGAAACCGAGCAGTTGCGTGCTGCCAGTGGTCTGGTTGACGCTTCCCGATGCGGTTTCAGGCTTGTCTACTACGCAATAGCGACCAGGTTCCGGAAACATCACCAGCAGGTCATTGCGATAACCTGGCTGCAAGGTGACCTGGCTGAGTTGCTGAGCCTTGTCCATGGTCAGGCCGTCTGAAGCGATGACCTGGAACGGCACCGGCTCCCCTACGCACTGGTTGGCGATGAAGCTTTCAGAGTCGGCGGTACTGATCCCTTCCTGGCTACGCTGGCGTCCTGTTTCGGCCATTTTGCGAAATTGCGGCACGATGGTGTCGCGAATGCCCGCATGTACCAGCCTCCAGCGCTCGATAGTGCCGCTGTTTGCGAAAAAGATCGGTTGGACCTGGCCGTTGATCGTGGTGTAACGCCCCGAGTTCTGCCAGTCGCTTGGGCCAAACTGCGCCTCATAGTTTTCCACGACCCCTATCTGGCCTTTAGCGCAATTCCAGTTATAGGTCTTGCCGCCATCGTCCGTGCAGGCATAGGGAATCTGTTGCAGGACCAGCAAGCGTTCGGTGAACGGCTTGCCATCAGCGCCTTTGAGCAAGGTATCGATATCGCCATTGCTTTCATGCGTCGGTTTGCGATCGCCATGGATCACCAGAGCGCCCGCCATGCCGCTACCCACTTGCAGGGCGGTAGAGCCGTGGCGATGTGGGTGATACCAGAACGTACCGGCCGGGTGGTCTTCGGGGATGTTGTATTCGTACTGGAAGCTGACACCGGGGTTGATCGACAACAATACGTTATCGCTGTTACCCGTCGGGCTGACCCACAGGCCGTGGGAGTGCAGGTTGGTGCCATTGAAGCAGTGTGGTTTGTCTGTCGCCGCATGAGGGTCGGTGCAGCTCGGATCCTTCGGCAGGTTGTTGTTCAGCGTGACCCGAATGGTATCGCCCGGCGTGGCATTGATCGTAGGGGCAACAAAAGGCCTGCGCGGGTCGACGTCTGTGCCTTTGTAGCTGCGCAGTCTGACCACATCGTCGTTCTTGGTTGTCGGGTTATAGATGCTACTGACGGTATAGCCGATATTCAGCACCAATTGCCGTTCCTTGCCTGCGCGAGGTGTCGGCGCGGGAAGCGGCTTGGTCGCAGCTTTTTCGACGCCCGAACGCATCAGCAAAGTAGTCTGGCCACTAACCGCCTGGCTCGGAGCCTGCTGTTGCAGATCGGGCGGATTGATGAACTGCCGTGATGACTCTTCGGCCATTGCGGGCAATGCCGTGCATCCCACTATCAATGCGGCAATCGCGGCGTGCAGATGGCAACGTTTCATTGCCGGTGCCGTGCCTTTGCTACAAGACTCTTCCAGTCTGGCCATATAAATCTCCCTGATTACAAATGATCCCAAAGGGACAACAAGAGTCGGTGTGCCGTGAAGGCCGCGTAACGATAGCCAATTAGTGGCCACTAGCAAGTCTTGTCGATATTAATTCTTGTTTGCGGCTCTCGGGCGCTGCTAGCTAATAGTGCAGGCCTTAATACTGATCAATTAAGGCGTACACATCACCTTGTGGGAGGGCAGCTTGCTGGCGAAGACTTATGTGAAGTGCGCCCCGATCCTTTGCCAGAAACCACGCTCAGGTGGCGGTGCAATTTCTGGCGCTATATGCGGCATATCCCGCAAGCGAATCCATGACTCATCACGCCATTGCATCACGCTCAATGAGGTGCCCGGCCACTGCAAATGACAGAGCCTCGGGTTATCCAGCGTTTCATTTTGCGGCGCGTGCAGCACCGTCAGCACTTCGTGGGTCAGCCACTGTCGCAGCGCCCGGTTTTCAGGGACGTAGTGATGAACCAGCAATGCAAATGCGCCTGACTCGCTGACCATCAATTGCTTTTGCCACTTGCCATTAGCCTGCAACCAGACAACCCGTCGCTGATCGCCATCGAGCTTGAGTGCTGAGCGTTCACCCAGCGTCTGGCCCATCAAGCGGGCAAGGTCGGCCAGACAAAACCATGCCTGGGCTTCGCTGAAAATGGCGCGCAGCATGCGGTGGTGGCGGGAGAAAAGGGTGGCTTCAAAATGGTCTGTGCAGGGGGGCGTTGGAGCGATATTCCGCATTGGTGGCACTCTACTTGGATCACGGATTGAAGCTGCCATGAATTGTCGCCAAACAATGGGTGGCAGCTATGTGAGGGTTGGCGAACCGGCAAGTAGAAAACCCGGCAGACCCGAAGGTCTCCCGCACACAGCCGCCATAACGCGGTGGCCGACAGAATAAAACGACTGCGCCGCGATGGGGAGTATTTACTTGATCGGATCGCCAAACCCGGTCGCTGATTTGGCAGCGAGTGGAGTGGAGGTTAGCCGTGGTGCTGCTGGTATGTAATCGGGGAATTCACAGGCGGTTGTAGGAAACCGCTATCAGGTGGCGGTGCAATCGCTGGCACGTGTATGGCGAGTCAGTGAGCGGGGATCACATGAGGTGCGCTGAAAATGTGTTGCCTGTAAGCAGGTCGTCGCGGCCAAGGCCCCTCCCACAAGTGATATGTACGCCCTGACTGATCGGCGTATAAGACATTTTCATAAATCTGCCACCAGCCTGAAACATCCCCGCTGTTGACTAGAGGGCTGCCCTCGAAACCCAAGGCTGGACGATGACGAAAAACCGACAACAAGGTGCGGCACTGCTGATGGTGCTGGTTGCCCTCGCCATGCTGGCTGCCGGGCTGGCCTGGATGGTCGAGCAGGGAAGGCAGGAGGTGGACAGCGTCCGTTTGCTTCAGCAGCGGGTTCAGGCTCGATCCATTGAAAAGGCGGCTCTGGCGTTTGCCGAGCAGGCGCTCAAGGACCCGGTGTGGCGCGCCAGCCCTTTATTCTGGCAGGCCTTGCGCGGGCAGCCTTTGAGCTACGACTTCAAGAATGGCAAGGCGAGTATCCGTATTGTCGATTTGCACCGCTGTTTCAACGTCAACAGCCTGATAGGTCCTGAAGCCGAGCGTGCGCAAAAGCAGCTGGTTTATCTGTTGGGCGCGGATATGGCGGCTGAGCGCCTGACCCAAAGCCTGACCGACTGGATAGACGCCGATCATCAGAGCAGCCTGCACGGTGCCGAAAACAACGAATACCTGCGCTCGTCGCCCCCGCGTCTGGCGGCCAATCAGTTGATGGTCGACATCAGCGAGCTGAACCTGCTGTTACCCGCCGACAGCCAGCGCGAACAACGTTATCCACAGTTGTGCGCATTACCGGAAACCACGGGCTGGCGACTGAATGCCAATGCCTTGAACCTCAGTGAATTGCCACTGCTGGAGGCCTTGTTCGAGGGGAAAGTCGAGCGCTCGCAATTGACTCGCCTGATCAGCGGCAGACCGGCCGGTGGCTATCTCGATGCCAGTGCCTTGCGCCAGGCCATGGGTGCCATGGACGATGAAGCCTTCGCCCAACTGAGCGAAGGCTTGCAACTCAACGGCGATCACTTCCTGGTGCAGATTGAAGTGGAGCTGGATGGCCAAACATTTCACAGCCAATACCGTACCGAAGCCCTGGGCATCGTGAAATGGCACAGTCGGGTGCCGGCACAGGAGATGGTGGTGCGGGAGCGGGAAGTGGGACGGCGGTAGTCGTAAGCTGCAAGCCGCAAGCCGCAAGCTACAAGCTACAAGCTACAAGCTACAAGCTACAAGCACTTGCAGCTCCCAACTTGCCGCTTGCAGCTCGCCCCTCAACTACACCGCCAGATCCCCGCCATCAGCCCGCTGGATTACCACGGTTGAAGCGCGTGGCCGAACCGTGCCCACGGTGACGTCGGTGGCGACATCGGTGGATGGCCAGTTCTCGGGGTGCTGGATATTGAGGAACATGGTCTTGTTGTCCGGCGTAAAGGCCAGGCCGGTGACTTCGCTGCCATTGGGGCCAACGAAGAAACGACGCAGGTCGCCCTGGTTCTGGGCATTGACCGGGATCTGCCTGCCTTGTGCATCGAGCATATTGGTCGGGATCACCGCCAGCATCTGGTCGTTGGTGTAGCTGGTAATGGTGGATTCGCCGTTGTCGGTCTGGACCCACAACACGCCACGGCTATCGAAGCTCATGCCGTCCGGGCTGGCGAACTGGTTCAGTTCGGTCAGGCCGGAGCGGTTGATATCCGCCGTGCCGGAAGCATTGGCGCCGAAAACGAAGATGTCCCAGGTGAACGACACCAGATCGTCGGCGTCATGCCAGCGAATGATATGCCCGTGCCTGTTGTTGACCCGTGGGTTGGCAGCGTTCGCCGTCGTGCGGCTGGTGTTGTTGGTCAGGGTCAGATAGACGTCGCCATTGAGCGGGTTGACGGCTGTCCATTCCGGGCGGTCCATCGGGGTTGCGCCCACGGCATCCGCAGCACCACGGGTGTTGAGGATGATGCCTGGCAGGTCGGTGAACTTGGCACCCAGGGTGCTGCTGTCGGTCGTTGCGGTGGCTACGTCGAGCAACAGCCAGTTGCCACTGCCGTCAGCGTTGAAGCGGGCGACATAGAGTTTGCCGCTGTCCATGTACTTGGCACCGGTTGCCAGGCGATCGCTCGGGTTGGCATCGGCCGCGTCCCACAGTGCGGTGGACACGAACTTGTAGAGGTATTCATTCTGCGAGTCGTCGCCCATGTAGAACACCACCGGCTTGCCGGGAGTGGTCAGGCCCGGCCAGCAGCCTTCGTGACGGAAGCGACCAAGTGCGGTGCGTTTCACTGGCAGGGTGCTTGCGCTGTAAGGATCGATTTCAACGATATAGCCATAGGTGCTGGCTTCGTTGCGGTAATCGTCCGTGGCGGTGGCACCGGACGGGGTGATGTTGAAACGGGTGAACTCGCCGTTGACCTCGGAAGCATCGCCTGCTGCGGTTTCCCAGCGATAGTTGCCGTTTGAGGTGGCGATGCCGATACGCACCTGATCTGCCGGGCGGGTACCTCTGTTGACGAAAATCCCTGGCCAGTTTTCTTCACAGGTCAGGTAAGTGCCCCATGGCGTGTAGCCGTTACCGCAGTTGTTGTTGGTGCCACGAGTCTGGCTGCCGTCGGTGGAGAACACGGTCTTGACGTGATCGGTGCCTTTCAGCGGGCCGGACAGGTTCATCACCGAGGCCGTGGTGAAGCGGCGGTTCAGCGGGTCGTTTTCCACCACTTGCCAGCGGTTGCCGACTTTGCTGATACGCACTACGCCAGCGCCATGGGCGTTGATTTCCTTGCGTACTTCTTCGACAGGCCGGACGCCACCCACCAGGGTCGCGCCAGACGGGTGCAAGGCGTCCTGATCGATGTATTCGAAGTTGATCGCCAGCAGGCCGTCGGTGGAACTGCCGTTGATGGGGAAGTAATGCATGCCGTCGTGGTGCATGCCCATCGAGTTGGCCTGGTCGGTGGACGTGTTGCTGCCGTCGCTTTTCCATGGGTTGGCGAGGTTGCTCAGCGGTGTGCCCCACGGTGCGAGTACGTAAGCGGTATAACCGGCGGCAATGGTCACGGCGTCGGTGAGGGAGCCGGGGATCGAGGTGAACCCCAGTTTCAGACCGGCTTCCGGTGTTGGCGTCGGTGCCGGGTCGTCATTTGAGTCGCCGCCGCTGTCAAAGCAACCGGTCAGCCCGGCACCCGCAATCATGGCAATCGCAGCACCCAGTCCGCCACGTACCACACTGCGACGGCTCAGATAGGTGTCCAGCACGGATGACAGCGGTTCGTTGGTACTCAGGTTGCGGTTCAGGTTATCGCCGGTATTACGACTCATTCATCAGGTCCTTTTTATGAAATAGGTTTGGAAAAGGAACCGGGACTGTAGAAGTCGAGTGTGATGATTCATTGGCAGTTTTATTAAGAAAACCTCTAAAAGTCGTCGTAGTTATTTCATTTTGTTACAGAGGGGCAATAAGGGCCCAGGTTAAAAATCTGCCATCAAACTGTCATTTTCCATCGCCAATATGCCGCCCCTGTGAAGGATTCGCCTCAGGACACAAGAACGATGGCTTCAATGGCGCGGCGCGATGTGTTGGGATGGATGACGGCTGGTGCCATGGCGCCGTTGCTGTCGGCCTGCTCAAGCCTTCAGTACACAGGCTCTGTTGCCAGCGGCAGCTACGTCGATCTGCTGTATGTGGCCGACACTCTCGATGCACGTCAGCCGGGCAAGCCCGTGGTTCCCGCCACGCGCCTGGGGCCTGCGACACGTATCGGGCAGGCACCCTGGATTACGGGTGCCAATGCCCGCGTTCACTCTCCCGATCAAAGCTCACTCAACAGCCTGCTCGACGCCAGCCTGAGCCAGCACATCGAAACCGGTGGCTATCCTGTGCTGGGCGCATTGTTGCAGCGTTTTCGCAGCGAAGCGGGCGAGGGCAACAGCCTCACACTGGAAAACGGCCAGTGCTGGAATGGCAGCGGCCTGGCTTATCTGACTCAGGGGAAGTCCGGCGTTCAAGGCAGCGCATTGCTGGGCAGTGAAGTGCGGGTCAGCAGTGATGAACGTCTGCTCTGGCCACAACAATGCACCGGTCTGTATCGCCAGTTCGGCCATCCGGTGCTTGGCGCAGACCTGGCTGCCGACGTCAGCCAGCGGCTGGGGACCGAAGCCGTGGCCTTCTTTCGTCGCGGTGGAATCCGGATCGCGGTGGTGGGCATTACCGACCCTTACGCTCGCGATCAGAAACTGTCTCTCAAACAATGGCACGACAGCCTGCAACCGGCACTTGAGCGCGCCCGTGCCGATGCCGATCTGGTGATCGCGCTGGCGGATGTCGGTACCGGGCCGGGGATCTGGCTGGCAGAGCGCCTGTCGCAGATTGATCTGGTGTTGTGCGCGCGGGGTCAGGATCTCTGGCCGCAACCGGTGGAAGTCATGCAAGCCTCCGGCAAGCGGGTGCCCGTGGTATTGGGTGGAACCCGTGCCAGCGGAGCCTTTCGCATTCGTTGCCAGCAGGTCGCTGGGCAATGGCAATTCACGGCGCGTTTTCATCCTGCCCTGGAAAGCACGTTGACTGCGGCTGATCAGGTTCAGGTCCAGCGTATTCGGCAACTTGCTCAACAACAACGCGCCGCCCATGCCGGTTGGCTCGACGAGCCACTGGCCCGTGCGCCGGAAAATCTCTGGCGTCGGGATGTGCGCGGCGGCAGTTGGGACCGCTTGCTGCATGAGGCATTGGCCGAGCGTGCGGACAGCCCCGTGTTGTTGCCGGGCCTGCGATACGACAGCCCGCTGGCGCAAGGGCAGATGATTACCCGCGAACACCTGATCAGCCTGACCGGCAGCTACCCGGCTCCGGTGGTGAATGTGCCAGCCAAACAAATCCCCAAGGTGCTGGAAAACGTCGCAGAGCAAATGTTTGGCGATATGTTGCTGCTGGACAACAGCCAGGACCTGCCGCGCTGGATGGGCCAGGCGTGGGAGGTCACCTACAGCGCTGGCGGCAAGCGGGTCAGTGGTGTGGGCGACCTCGCCGGACAGTGCCGGACGTTTGGTCTGGGCTTCGATGCGCAGGCCGGTCAGCCGCTCTGGCAGCACCTTGAAGCCTGGCTTCGCGAGCGTCCTGCGGACTGGCGCATCGCGCCTTTGCAATTGCCCCGGATGCGCTACGTGCAAGGTCATCCCGGCTGGCATCCTCGGGAGTCGACTGCATGATTCGTCTGGTCTGGGCGAGCCATGTGTTTCTGGTGATGCTGATCGGCTGGCTGGCGGCGCAGTGTGTGTTGCAGGCCTGGCATGGCTCGGCGCAACCCGCTACCGGCAGCGCGCCGACGGCTCCAGTGGCCGGTCTGTTGAGCAGCCATTGGCGAGCCGGCCCCATCCTCAGTAATGAGCTGCCCCTGACCACGCTGGGCATCGAATACCTGGGCAGCCTCAAGGCCATTCCCCTGAGCGCCACAGTGGTGGTGCTGCGTTTCGAGCAACGCCAGCGCACCCTGGGCCGCGGCCAGAAACTGGCCCCCGGCGTTTCTCTGCATGACATCGATGAGCTGGGCATGGTGTTCGACAACAACGGCAAGCTCGAACGTTTGCCATGGCCTGCGCAACGGCCGTCCTTCGGCTTCAAGCAACAGGGATAAGCAATGACCATCAATCGTTTCAAGCAGCCACTGCGTCTTGCCCTTCTGTTGTGTGCTTTGACCCTGAGCGGTGTCAGCGCAGAAGAGGAGCCGCTGTACGAGGTCAACTTTGTCGATACCGAACTCAGCGAGTTCATCGACAGCGTTTCGCGCATCACCCACACCACGTTCATCATTGATCCACGGGTCAAGGGCAAGGTCACTGTGCGCAGCAGCGAGATGCTGGGCAGTGAAGAAATCTACGATATCTTCCTGGCCCAATTGCGTGCCCAGGGTTTTGCAGCAGTGGACCTGCCGAACGGCAGCGTGAAGATCGTCCCGGATCAGGCCGCTCGCCTGGAGCCTGTGCCGGTGGAGTCGGGGCGCAATGCAGCGCAGGCCAACGACGGCATGGCGACCCGCGTCTTCAATGTGCGCAATGCCGCCAGCGAACAGATGCTCAATATCCTCAAGCCGCTGATCGATCCCCGAGTGGGGGTTATCACGCCGTACCCTTCGGCCAACCTGTTGGTGATTACCGACTGGCGCAGCAACCTGGATCGTATCGACAGCCTTCTGGTGCAACTCGATCAGGTCAGCCAGGAACCTCTGGAAGTGCTGCCGCTGAAAAACGCCAATGCCAATGACACCGCGCAACTGGTCACGCGCCTGCTGGCCCGCGAGCAAGGTGCTGACAGTGCGCAAGTGGTGGCCGACCCGCGCAGCAACGCTTTGCTGGTACGCGGCAGCACCGACAGCCGCGCACGTGTGCGGGCCTTGCTCAAGCAACTGGATAAACCCTACGACCCGCTGCATAACGCCAACACCGTGGTGATCTATCTGCGCCATGCCAATGCGGCGGAAGTGGTCAAGGTTCTGCGCGGGCTCAGTCAGGACGCCGCCGCGCCGACATCTTCAGCCCAAGGGAGCGAGAAGTCCCTGCCGGTGAGTACTTCGGGCATCCGCATGGAATATGAGGAAGGCACCAACGCCGTGGTGATGGTCGGGCCGGACAGCGAATTGACGGCCTATCGCAGCATCGTCGAGCAACTGGATATTCGGCGTGCCCAGGTGGTGGTCGAGGCCATCATCGCCGAAGTCTCGGACACCCGCGCTCAGGAACTGGGCGTGCAATGGTTGTTTCAGGGCGACAATTTTGGTGGCGGCGCGATCAACTTCAGTGGCAATGCCGCGAGCGTCACCAGCGTAGGCGCGCTGGTGCAGTCCGGGGATACGGCAGGCCTGGGACAGTTGTTGTCCGGGGTTCAGGGCGTGACAGCCGGGGTCGGCAACCTGAGCGGTGGCGGGCTGAATTTTCTGGCCTTGCTCAATGCCCTGAAAAGCCAGAGCGGTTTCAACCTCCTGTCGACGCCGACACTGCTGACGCTGGATAACGCCGAGGCGTCGATTCTGGTGGGGCAGGAAGTGCCATTCGTAACCGGCTCGGTGACCCAGGACAACACCAACCCCTATCAGACCATCGAGCGCAAGGAAGTCGGCGTGAAGCTGCGCATCAAGCCGCAGATCAACATCGACAACACCGTGCGCCTGGATATCGTGCAAGAAGTCTCATCAATTGCCGACAGCACCAGCGCCAGCGATGTCATCACCAACAAGCGCGAGATCAAGACCAAGGTCATGGTCGAGGACAACGGCCTTGTGGTGCTGGGCGGCCTGATCGGTGACGAGTCCACCACCAGCGATCAACGGGTGCCGTTGCTGGGTGACATTCCGGTGCTGGGCCGACTGTTTCGTTCCGATGCGACTCAGCGGGTCAAACAGAACCTGATGGTATTCATCCGCCCGCGCATCGTGCGCGACGGCGAGACGCTGGCTCAGCTCAGCAGCGAGAAATACCGAAATCTCAAGGCCAACACGTCGCTGGCGCTTCCCGGTGCAAACGATGGCGATCCGTTGCTGCAATTGTTTCCGGCCAGTCGCGAACGTCTGGACCAGGGCGCATGGTGAACGCGCTGCTGCCGTATCGCATCGCACGCCAGGCCGGCGTCGCCAGAGTGCCGGCCGACACGGGCTGGCAACTGTGGCTGCGCGCCGGGAGCGACACCGACACGCTGCAGGAAGTGATGCGCGTGCATGGTGTGCCGAGCGCGGTGGAGCATCTTTCCACCCAGGATTATGAAACCCGGCTTGGGGCGCTTTATCAGGCCGGCGAGTCGGCGACCGCTGCGTTGATCGATGGCATTGGCGAGCAGGTTGACCTCGACAGCCTGATGAGCGAACTGCCCAAGATCGAAGACCTGCTGGAGAACGATAACGACGCGCCGGTCATTCGCTTGATCAACGGCCTGTTCGGCGAAGCCTTGCGCTTGCGCGCCTCGGATATTCATGTGGAAACCTTCGAGGCCAGCCTGGTGATTCGCCTGCGCATCGATGGCCACATGCGTGAAGTGCTGCGTCCGCCGCGTGCGTTGTCGACGATGCTGGTGTCGCGGATCAAGGTCATGGCCCGGCTGGATATCGCCGAAAAACGCCAGCCTCAGGATGGCCGGATTACCCTGCGTTCTGCCGGGCGTGAAGTGGACATTCGTGTCTCGACCTTGCCGGGCATTCACGGCGAGCGCGTGGTGATGCGGGTGCTGGACAAGCAGGCGAGCCTGTTGGACCTGGGTAACCTCGGCATGCCGTTTGAGGTGGAGCAAGGGCTGCGAGCCTGTCTGCAACGCCCCAATGGAATCGTGCTCAGCACCGGCCCGACCGGCTCGGGCAAGACCACCACGCTCTACGCCAGCCTGAACAGCCTCAACGATGGTTCCTGCAACATTCTGACCGTGGAAGATCCGGTCGAGTACGCCATTACCGGCATCGGTCAGACCGCAATCAATCCCAAGGCCGGAATGACCTTTGCCAATGGCTTGCGGGCCATTCTGCGTCAGGACCCGGACGTCATCATGCTCGGTGAAATCCGCGACCGGGAAACCGCGCAGATCGCTGTGCAGGCCAGTCTCACCGGGCATCTGGTGCTTTCCACCCTGCACACCAACAGCGCGGTGGGCGCGGTGACCCGCTTGCGTGACATGGGCATCGAACCCTTCCTCATCGCCTCGACCCTCAAGGGCGTGCTGGCCCAGCGACTGGTGCGCCGCTTGTGCCATTGCGCGGTCCCGCAACCGTTGCAGGACGCCGAACGTATGTTATGGCCCGAGCTGGCCGGGCTCACCGAAAGCTTTCATCCTCAGGGTTGCGACGCCTGTCAGGGCAGTGGCTATGACGGTCGCATGGGGTTATACGAATTCATCGAGCTGGACGCCGGCCTGATTGCCTTGCTGTACGACGGGGCCAGCGAAGTCGCGATGCATGAATATCTGGCCGACAAGCGACAGAGCCTTGTCGCCATGGCCACCGAATGCCTGCGTCGAGGCGAAACCAGCCTGGCGCAGGTCTTGCGCGCCGTGCGGGGCTGACCGATGCCGACTTATCGCTATCAGGCCCTCGACCCGGCAGGACGCACGCGCAAGGCCAGCCTTCAAGCGGAAAGCGAGCGTCATGCCCGACAGCTCTTGCGCGAGCAAGGCCTGTTCGCCCGCGACTTGCAGATTCAGGATTCGGCTTCACGCAGCCCTCGCGGCCAGCGCCTCAATCACACCCAGCTATGTGAACTGACACGCCAGTTGGCGACGCTGTTGAGCGCCGGTATTCCGCTGGTGGATGCCCTGGGGACACTTGAACGGCAACTGGCCGAGCCTGCGATTCGCAACCTGTTGGTGGCCGTGCGCGGTGCGCTGGGGGAAGGGCATAGTCTGGCTCAGAGCCTGCGTCGGCAAGGTGGCCTGTTCACGGGACTGTATTGCGCGCTGGTGGAGGCGGGCGAACGTTCCGGCAAGCTGGCGCCGGTGCTGGAGCGTCTTGCCGAGCACCTTGAGCAAGTCCAGCGTCAGCACCACAAGGCCCGTACCGCCATGATCTATCCGGCAGTGCTGATGCTGGTTTCTCTGGCCGTGGTCATTGGCCTGATGACTTTCGTGGTGCCCAAGCTCACCGAGCAATTCAGCCACACCGGGCAGAGCCTGCCGTTGATTACCCAACTGCTGATCGGCATCAGCGAAGGGCTGGTGCATATCGGTCCTTGGCTGTTGGTGCTGACGCTGCTTGCCGCCGTGGGCGCGGGGGGTCTGCTGCGCAAGGCGCATTGGCGATTGCGCCTGGACCGCAGCCTGCTGCGCCTGCCCAAGGTTGGTCCCTTGCTGACGGTGCTGGAAAGCGCACGACTGGCCCGCAGTCTGGCAATTCTGGTGGGCAGTGGTGTGCCGTTGCTCGAAGCCTTGCAAGTGGCGACTGCAACAGTGGGCAACCGTGAAGTGCATCGGGCACTGGAAACCGTTCGTGAGCAAGTGGAAGGCGGCGTCAGCCTGCACCGCGCCTTGAACGCTGCCGGCCACTTTCCGCCGCTGCTGCTCAACATGGTCGCCAGTGGCGAGGCGAGTGGAACCTTGCCGGACATGCTCGAACGGGTTGCGGACAACCAGGAGCGCGGCTTCACCCGCCATGTGGACATGCTCATGGCCTTGTTCGAGCCCTTGATGATTCTGGTGATGGGCGGCGTCGTGCTGTTCATCGTCCTGGCTGTGCTGTTGCCGATCATGCAGCTCAACCAGGGGCTTACTTTCTGACTCATGGAGAACCGTCTTATGTCCAAGCCTGCTTCACGCCGCCAGCGCGGCTTCACGCTGATGGAAATCATGGTGGTGATCTTCATCATCGGCCTGTTGATTGCCGTGGTTGCGCCCAGTGTCCTGGGCAATCAGGACAAGGCCATGCGTCAGAAAGTCCTGGCCGACCTGTCCACTCTTGAGCAGGCGCTGGACATGTATCGCCTCGATAACCTGCGTTACCCCAGCACCGAACAAGGCCTTGCCGCGCTGACCAGTGCGCCAACGGTCGAGCCACTGGCGCGTTCATGGCGAGCCGATGGCTACATCCGTCGCCTGCCAGCGGACCCGTGGGGCAACCCGTATCACTATCGTGCTCCCGGTGAGCGCGGACGCATCGATATCTACTCGCTGGGTGCCGACGGAGCGCAGGGCGGTGAAGGTACCGATGGCGATATTGGTAACTGGAACCTCTAGGCGTGAAGGTTTCGCGGGGCTTTTCACTGCTGGAAATTCTGGTGGTCTTGCTGATCATCGGGCTGTTCAGTGCCCTGAGCGTGGCCTGGCTGGATTCGGGCCATGCACCGATGCAGCAGGCCCTGGAGAAACTGGCTGCCGAGGCCCGGACTCAGGCGGCACAAGCCCGGCACAGCGGCCAGGTAATGGGGATGCGCTGGAATGGTCGTCAGCCGGAATTTGTCCGCAAGGATCAAACCCGCTGGGTCGCGGATGCACCGCCCATGAAGTCCTGGCCCGAAGGGTTGCAGGCGGACTGGCCAGTGTCTGACGAGCCCCGCGTGATATTCACGCCATCGGGTGTAAGTGCAGCGGTAAACCTGAACTGGCGATGGCCCGAAGGGCAGCAACGCTGGGAGTGGCGCACCGATAACAGCCTGACTCAGGTAAAGCTGCCATGAAGCGTCAGCGCGGTTTCACCCTGCTGGAAGTGATGGTGGCGCTGGGCATCGCGGCGGTCATGACCATGATGGTCAGCCAGATGTTGCGTCAGCGCATCACCGTGCATCAGGCCGTTCAGCAGCATCGACTCGGTGCCCTGTGTGCCCGTGAGCTGGAGGCGCGATTCGGTGTCGAGCGCTACTGGCCGCAGATCAACAAGGTCAGCGGTGAATTGCAGCAAGGCGCAAGCACTTGTTACTGGCGCATGGACCTGGGCATGACTGGTGTCCAGCACTTGCGTCGTGGTGAACTGGCGCTGTTCGCTGCCCGTGACGAGCGTGAGCCGTTGGGGAATTACACCGTTTTTCTGGTGCGGCCGTGAGCCATGGGCAACGCGGTTTGACCTTGATCGAGTTGCTGGTGGCGATGGCGCTTACGGCTGTGATCGGTGTGGTGCTGGCAGCTCTGGTGAACGGTTGGATCAAGGTTCGCGAGCGTCTGGCCGAACCGGGCAACGAGCCGGTGGTGCTGGAGTTTTGTCTGGCTCTGGAGCGGCGTTTTGATGGGCTGGTGTTGCGTCGTTTGTATGAAAAGCGTTTGCCGTTGCCGGTGAGCTGGCTCGACTGGGACCCGGCAGCCAATCAACTGGGCTGGGTCGCCTTGACGGCCTGGCCCGAAGTGGAAGGCCAGTCGAGATTGCAGCGTCAGCGTTTGGCGTTCAACTCGCGGGAGCGGCGTTTGAGCCTGTGGACCTCGGCGGATCTGTATGCCGTCGGCGCTCCACGCTGGGAGAGTCGCGAGCGTCTGGATGACGTCGACAAAGTCAGTTTCAGTTTTTATCAGGGAACCCGCTGGCTGGCGTTTCCTTCCACCGTCGCACTTCAGCCCGACCGGGGCGTGCGACTTGAGTTCGAGCGTCATGGAGCGCCTTATGTCTGCACCTTCAGCTTGCCCGATAGCCGCCCATGATATTTGAGCGCTGGAGTGCCAGACGCCGGACGGAGCGTCATTGGTTGTTGCTGCGTCCTGCCGTCACGGGCACTTGGCAATGGCAACGCCTGCCGGGCACCGAGCACGGCGACTGGCCGCCGCCTGCGCACTTTCTGCAGGACACCCTCGCATTGATCATGCCCGCCGCGCAGTGCAGCCATTTTCAGGTGCCTGCACCACCGGGTCTCAAACCTCATGAGTGGCCGATGCTGCTGGAGGACCTGCTGCAACAGCCTGCCGAAGAGGTGCAGGTCAGTTGCCTGTCGCGGGTAGCCGGGCATCTGGAGTTGCTGGTTGTGGAGCGCGCACAGGTTCAGCGTTGGTTGAGCGAGTGCGAAGCACTGGGTGTATCGCCGGATTACCTGTGGGCCGAGATGCAGTTGCTGCCTCAGCAGGCGGCGGGTGAGATGCTGCGCTGGTCGCATCCGGGAGGCAGCTGCCTGATACGTGGCGCTGAGCATGGCGTGCAGCACTGGCTGGTATGGCCGGATGTTCTAGGAGAACTGCCCGAGGACTGGCGACAGCCGAACGAGGACGTCATCGGGCCATGGCCCTCCCGATGGGCTTCGTTGAGCCGTCTGCCCAATTTGTTGGTGCGTTCTGGCAATCGTCGTTCAAAGGCTCCGCGACGGGCGTTGCCATTTGGCAGAACCCAGCTTCGTCTGGCAGGTGTTTGTGCAGCGCTGGCTTTCTGTTGGGGCGTGCTGGCGTTGGGGCAATTCTGGCAGCAGGTGCCGGCCTGGAAAGCTCAGGTCGAAGCCTTGACCGGACCAGTCGGCAGCGCTCAACAGGCAGCGCGAGTGTTGTCCCGTCTTCAGGCTGAACAGACCGACTGGCGAAGCCGCCAGCAGCAGATCGTCGAGCTGGAACAGGCCATGACGCTGTGGCTCGACAGCCAAAAGGACTGGGGCGTGTCCGGGACCTATTTCGACGGGCGAACCCTGCGGCTGGTCCTGAGCGGCGATGCTCCACCTCCGTCCCCGACTCACTGGCAGGCCATGGCCAGGGCAGTGGGCGCGAAGGTCAGCATCGAAGCGAACGAAAAGACGTCCCTGCTGACGCTCAATTTCAATCTGGATGGGCAGCCATGAATGCATTGATTCAGCGGGCTTCAAACGCTTTCGTCGCACTGCCGCCTGCCCGGCGTTACATGTTGCTGGCGGGTTGGGTTGTGGTCCTGACGTTATTGCTGGTGCTGATCGGACGTCCTTTGCTGGCCTGGGGCAAGGACCTGCGCCAGTGGCCGGCTCTGGCGCAGCAGGCCCAGACACTGAGCCCCGGTCCAGCCTTTTCCAGCGAATACTGGCAAGCGCTTGCCAGTGCGCGAGGGCTGGTGCTGACGCGGGTCGAACAGCGCGGTGACATCTGGCAACTGCAAGGCGAACTGACTCGGGCTGAACCCCTGACGCAACTGATGCGCAGCATTCAGGAACAGGGCGGGCGACCGCTGCGCTGGAGTCTCGAACAAGGTCATCAGGGTCTGGTATTCAGCCTGGATGTGGGACGTGCCGGGAGACGACCATGAGCCGCAAGCTATGGATGCTCGGCACGCTGGTATTTGCCCTGACGCTTTTGCTCAACATGCCCGCCGCGTTCATGGCTCGCTTTATTGCGTGGGCACCCGGCTGGCAGCCTCAGGGCGTCGCTGGAACCCTGTGGAGCGGGCGAGCCGAACGGCTGGGGAGCGTCGGGCCTTTGAGTTGGCGTCTTCAGCCCTGGATCGGCCAAGGCTTTGTAAGCGCTGGTTTTCAACAGCGGGCCTGGGAACTCAAGATGCAGGGATGGCCCTGGGCATGGAGCGCAGAACTTGCGCCCGCCGCCAGCCTCATCACTCCTGCTGCGGCCTATGCAGTGGATGGCCGCTGGCAGGGGCGTTTGCTGATGCAGGGGCGAGGCGCGAAATGCACGTCCAGCGAAGGAAGCCTTCAGGGCCAGGACCTGGCCTTGTTGTCACCGTGGATGGTGGTGCTGGGCAATGCTCATCTCAAACTTGAGTGTCGAGACGCGATGAAGCTGTTGGCCGATGTGCAGCGCGAGGGGGAACACCGTTTCGAGATATTGCTGGAACCTGCCGCCAGTCGGATGAAGATAAGCGGTCGGGTCGAACCTGCTGCTCTGGTGACGCCGCTGCTGGTTCAGGCCGGTGTGATGAAGACGGGCGCATCGCAGTTCGAAACGGTGCTGGGCAGACGCTGACGCTTACTTCTTGTCCTTGGCATGGCTGGCCAGACGCTCCAGCGCGGCGCGCAGTTTCGGATCGCTGATGCCGTCTGCGGTGGCCTGGATACTTTCTGCTGCCGCGGGCGACAGGTCGATGGTGTGACCGACGGCTCCCCTGGCTACGGTAGGAGGCTGTACCTTGAAAACAATGCGTGTCAGGTTGGCGAATTCGTCGAAAGCGACCAATTGCCGCTGCAAGCGCTTTTGTTGGTAGCGCAGGCGCGTGGCCCAGTGACCGTCGGTCACGATCAACAGCAGGCTGCCCTCGCGCCATGAGGCAACATGACAATGCTCGCGGGCTGCCGGTTGCAACTGGCTTTCAAGCAGGCGCTGAAGGTGGCTCAGGCGCTCTGCATGGCGAAAAATGGCCTTGAGCGGCTTGGCGTCGCGCAGCAGAACTGCGGGTGCTCGAGCATTGAGAGGACGAAAGGCCATGAATGTGATGCCGGGGGTGACAAGGCGCTCATGTTAACAGAAAGCGCTCTTGCAGCTTCGTTCGGCGGGCTTTCCGTGCTTTTATATGCAAATCAACGAGTAACTTCGGCCCTGAGCGGGTTGAAGTGCTGAATAATGGCCCCATTGTAAGACTGCCCCGTAACAGCGCTGTGCCAGCATCGTGGAATAACGCCACTTTCCTCACCATCGTTTCCGGGTAGAATACTCGTTCGCATGCGGCCATAAGGCTGCACGGGCGACTCACGGGGCCGCCCTCCATTCCTATGTGTGGAAGATCCTGTCGATATGTTTGCGCCTTTGTTAAAAAAACTTTTTGGAAGCAAGAACGAGCGTGAAGTCAAACGCATGCTCAAGACGGTACAAGTCGTCAATGCCTTCGAAGAGCAAATGGTGGCCCTTTCGGACGAGCAACTGCGTGCCAAGACCGAAGAGTTCAAGGCCCGCATAGCCAAAGGCGAGACCCTCGATAAGCTCCTTCCTGAAGCTTTCGCGGTTGCGCGTGAAGCGGGCAAGCGCGTCATGGGCATGCGCCACTTCGACGTCCAGTTGATCGGCGGCATGACCCTGCACGAAGGTCAGATCGCTGAAATGCGTACCGGTGAAGGTAAAACCCTGGTAGGTACGCTGGCCGTTTATCTGAACGCACTGGCTGGCAAGGGCGTACACGTTGTAACCGTGAACGACTACCTGGCCCGTCGTGACGCCAACTGGATGCGTCCGCTGTACGAATTCCTCGGCCTGACCGTCGGGATCGTCACGCCATTCCAGCCACCGGAAGAGAAGCGCGCGGCCTACGCTGCCGACATCACTTACGGCACCAACAACGAATTCGGTTTCGATTACCTTCGCGATAACATGGCGTTCAGCATGGAAGACAAGTTCCAGCGCGAACTCAACTTCTGTGTAATCGACGAAGTCGACTCGATTCTCATCGACGAAGCTCGTACACCGCTGATCATTTCCGGTCAGGCTGAAGACAGCTCCCGCCTGTACACCGAAATCAACCGCCTGATTCCGCGTCTTGAGCGTCACATCGAGGAAGTGGAAGGTGAGGTCACCAAGCCGGGCCACTACACCATCGACGAGAAGAGCCGTCAGGTCGAGCTGAACGAAGCCGGTCACCAGTTCATCGAAGAACTGCTGACCGAAGTCGGTCTGCTGGCGGAAGGCGAGAGCCTCTACTCGGCGCATAACCTGGGCCTGCTGACCCACGTGTATGCCGGTCTGCGTGCTCACACGCTGTTCAACCGCAATGTCGAATACATCGTTCAGGACGGCCAGATTCTGCTGGTCGACGAGCACACCGGTCGTACCATGCCGGGCCGCCGCCTGTCCGAAGGCCTGCATCAGGCCATCGAAGCCAAGGAAAACCTGAACATTCAGGCCGAAAGCCAGACCCTGGCTTCGACCACGTTCCAGAACTACTTCCGTCTGTACAACAAACTGTCCGGCATGACCGGTACAGCCGACACCGAAGCGTTCGAGTTCCATCAGATCTACAGCCTGTCGGTCATGGTCATTCCGCCGAACAAGGCGTTGGCGCGCAAGGACTTCAACGACCTCGTCTACCTGACGGCGGAAGAGAAGTACGCGGCAATCGTTACCGACATCAAGGCCTGTCTGGCCGAGAATCGTCCGGTACTGGTGGGTACGGCGACCATCGAAACCTCCGAGCACATGTCCAATCTGCTCAAGAAGGAAGGTATCGATCACAAGGTCCTGAACGCCAAGTTCCACGAGAAGGAAGCGGAAATCATCGCCCAGGCCGGTCGTCCGGGTGCGCTGACCATCGCCACGAACATGGCCGGTCGCGGTACCGACATCCTGTTGGGCGGTAACTGGGAAGTCGAAGTTGCCAACCTCGAGAACCCGACCCCCGAGCAGATCGCTCAGATCAAGGCTGACTGGCAGAAACGCCATCAGCAGGTGATCGAGGCGGGTGGTCTGCACGTCATCGCTTCCGAGCGTCATGAATCGCGCCGTATCGACAACCAGTTGCGTGGTCGTGCCGGTCGTCAGGGCGATACCGGTTCCAGCCGTTTCTACCTGTCGCTTGAAGACAGCCTGATGCGCATCTTTGCCTCTGACCGGGTGAAGAACTTCATGAAAGCTCTGGGCATGCAGTCCGGCGAAGCGATCGAGCACCGCATGGTGACCAACGCTATCGAAAAGGCGCAGCGCAAGGTGGAAGGTCGCAACTTCGACATCCGCAAACAACTGCTCGAGTTCGACGACGTTGCCAACGAGCAGCGTAAAGTGATCTACCACATGCGTAACAGCCTGCTGGCAGCCACCAACATTGGTGACACCATCAGCGACTTCCGCGAAGAAGTGCTCAGTGGCCTGATCAGCCAGCACATTCCGCCACAATCACTGCCAGAGCAGTGGGATGTCGCAGGTCTGGAAGCTTCGCTGAACAGCGATTTCGCTGTAAAACTGCCGATTCAGCAGTGGCTCGACGAAGACGATCACCTGCACGAGGAAACCCTTCGCGAGAAGATTCTGGCAGAGCTGCTGGTCGCTTACACCGAGAAGGAAGATCAGGCCAGCGCCGAGGCTCTGCGTACTTTCGAGAAGCAGATCCTGCTGCGTGTTCTGGATGACCTGTGGAAAGACCACCTGTCGACCATGGACCACCTGCGCCATGGTATCCACCTGCGCGGCTACGCACAGAAGAACCCGAAACAGGAATACAAGCGCGAGTCCTTCACCCTGTTCCAGGAACTGCTGGATTCCATCAAGCGCGACACCATTCGCGTGCTGTCCCATGTTCAGGTTCGTCGTGAAGATCCAGAGGAAGAAGAGGCGCGTCTGCGTCGCGAATCCGAAGAACTCGCCAAGCGCATGCAGTTCCAGCATGCCGAAGCGCCAGGCCTCGATCAGCCAGCACTGGTTGAAGAGGGCGGTGATGTGGCCGTCGCCACCGCGCCGGTTCGCAACGACATGAAACTGGGTCGCAACGAAGTCTGCTGGTGTGGTTCGGGCAAGAAGTTCAAGCACTGTCACGGTCAGATCAGTTAAGGCTCTGACTCTGTAATACACACGCCGCGACCGGCTTACCCGTCGCGGCGTTTTTTCATTGATTGCCGTACCGATGCGGACGGCGCAGATACTGCTCAAGGAGCGCACCCCATGGCTGTTGGTCTTGGTCCTTTGCCTACATTGCACCCG
The DNA here is from genome assembly GCF_057809175.1 of Pseudomonas sp. FG43. Lineage (NCBI taxonomy): Bacteria > Pseudomonadati > Pseudomonadota > Gammaproteobacteria > Pseudomonadales > Pseudomonadaceae > Pseudomonas > Pseudomonas sp. FG43. The sequence goes on along the minus strand of NZ_JBMDJL010000001.1, from coordinate 119,003 downwards.
GTTCCCGGTTTTGAACTCGGCATCGCTTCTGCCGGCATCAAGCGCCCGGGGCGCAAGGACGTCGTAGTCATGCGATGCGCCGAAGGTTCCAGTGTTGCCGGCGTGTTCACACTGAATGCGTTCTGCGCCGCACCGGTCATTCTGGCCAAGCAGCGTGTGCAAGGCCCTGTGCGTTACCTGCTGACCAACACCGGCAATGCCAACGCCGGTACCGGTGAGCCTGGTCTGGCGGCCGCGACCCGCACCTGCGCCAGGCTGGCCGAATTGACTGGCGTCGATGCCAGCGCCGTACTGCCTTACTCCACCGGCGTGATCGGCGAGCCGTTGCCTGTGGAAAAGATCGAAGGTGCCTTGCAGGCCGCTCTCGACGACCTGTCTGTGGATAACTGGGCCGCCGCTGCGACCGGCATCATGACCACTGACACCTTGCCAAAAGGCGCCAGCCGTCAGTTCCAGCACGAGGGCGTTACCGTCACCGTGACCGGCATCAGCAAGGGCGCGGGCATGATCCGTCCGAACATGGCGACCATGCTGGGTTACATCGCGACCGACGCCAAAGTGTCTCAGAGCGTGTTGCAGGACCTGATCCGCGACGGCGCCAACAAGTCGTTCAACCGCATCACCATCGATGGCGATACTTCGACCAACGACTGCTGCATGCTGATCGCCACCGGTCAGGCCGACGTACCGGCTGTAACCGAGGCCAAAGGCCCGTTGTTCGAGGCCTTGAAGAAAGCGGTCTTTGAAGTGTGCATGGAAGTGGCCCAGGCCATCGTGCGTGACGGCGAAGGCGCGACCAAGTTCGTGACCGTTGAAGTCAATGGCGGCGGCAATCACCAGGAATGCCTGGATGTCGGCTATGCAGTGGCTCACTCGCCACTGATCAAGACGGCGCTGTTCGCTTCCGACCCTAACTGGGGCCGTATCCTGGCTGCGGTCGGCCGTGCAGGTGTACCGGATCTGGACGTCAGCAAGATCGACGTGTTTCTCGGCTCCGTGTGCATCGCCAGCAAGGGTTGCCGCGCCACGACCTACACTGAGGAGCAGGGTTCGGCAGTCATGGCTCAGGAAGAAATCACCATCCGTATCGAGCTGGGCCGCGGTGATTGCAGCGAAACGATCTGGACTACCGACCTGTCCCACGAATACGTGAAGATCAACGCCGAATACCGCACCTGATCCCCCATCAGTTCAGGTCATCAATCACTTTGTGGGAGGCAGCTTGCTGGCGACTGTAGCGTACAGACGCAGAATATCTGCCGGTTTTCAGGCCTTTTCGCCAGCAAGCTGCCTCCCACACGTTTTGTTTGTGCCTTAACTGATCGGCATTACATTGTCTGACTCTGGAGCCAAGGACATGTCTCTGCACCTCATCATCGGCGACAAACGTTATTCCTCCTGGTCGCTGCGCCCCTGGCTGGTGCTGGCGATGACTGGCCAGCCATACACCGATCAGGTGATTCGCCTGAACAAGCCGGACACCCGCAAACAGATTCTTGAATACTCGCCAACCGGCAAGGTCCCGGCGCTGCAATGCGAACACGGGACCATCATCGATTCGCTGGCGATTTGTGAATACCTGGCCGAACGTTTCCCCGAGGCCAATCTCTGGCCGCGTGATACGGCCGCCCGTGCCCAGGCCCGTTCGGCATGCGCACAAATGCACAGTGCCTTCATGAGCCTGCGCTCCAACATGCCGATGGACCTGCGCCGCGATCAGGCGCTGGAAGTCATTCCGGTCGACACGCAACACGATATCGACCGCATTGTTGCGCTGTGGAGCGAGTGCCGTGCTGCGGCGGTTGAAAGCGGCCCGTTCCTGTTCGGTCAGGCGAGCATTGCCGATGCCTTCTTTGCGCCAGTGGCCATCCGTCTGCGTGGCTACCGCGTAGCCTTGCCTGCCGAAGCGCTGGCCTATATTGAAACCCTTTACCAGTGGCCTGCCTTCCAGAGCTGGCAACAGGCTGCCTTGCAGGAGACCGATGAGTGAAACGTGTTCATGTGGCCGCTGCTGTCATTCGTGGCGCTGACGGCAGGATTCTTATCGCCAAGCGTGCAGATAACCAGCATCAGGGCGGTTTGTGGGAGTTTCCCGGTGGCAAGGTTGAAGCCGGGGAGGCTGTCCAGGCCGCATTGAGCCGTGAACTGCAAGAAGAGTTGGGCATTGGTGTTACAGCGGCGCGTCCGCTGATCAAGATCCAGCACGATTACCCGGACAAACAGGTCTTGCTGGATGTCTGGGAGGTCTCGGCCTTTACCGGCGAGCCTCATGGTGCCGAAGGGCAACCGCTGGTGTGGGCTAGCCATCGGGAACTGGCCGGTTACGAGTTTCCAGCGGCCAACAAACCGATTGTTGCGGCGGCACGTTTGCCCAGCGATTACCTGATCACGCCCGATGGTCTGGAAACCCCCGAGCTTCTGCGCGGCATGCAGAAAGCCATCGCCGGTGGTATCAAACTGATCCAGTTGCGCGCTCCGGGTGGTTATGACCCGCAATATCGTGATCTGGCGGTGGATGCCGTGGGGTTGTGCGCTGGCAAGGCTCAACTGATGCTCAAAGGGCCTCTGGAATGGCTGGGTGATTTCCCGTCCGCCGGATGGCACCTGACGGCGGAGCAGCTACGCAAGTACGCCAGCCGTGGTCGTCCATTCCCTGAGGAACGCTGGTTGGCGGCCTCCTGCCATAACGCCGAAGAGCTGGCCCTGGCCGAACAGATGGGTGTGGACTTTGTCACCCTGTCACCGGTCCAGCCGACCCAGACTCACCCCGACGCGCAGCCGCTGGGTTGGGAGGAAGCCTCCCGCCTGATTGCCGGTTTCACCAGGCCGGTTTTCCTGCTGGGCGGTGTCGGCCCCGACGAGCGTCAGCGCGCCTGGGAAAGCGGCGCACAAGGCGTAGCCGGAATCCGCGCCTTCTGGCCAGGCGCGTAACGGACTTCCCTCTGGATTGATGGTGAGCACAACCTGTGGGAGGGGCCTTGGCCGCGACAGCCAGTTCAGGCGCTGAAAATATGTTGCCTGTAACTTGGGTCGTCGCGGCCAAGGCCCCACCCACAAGTGATAAATGATCGGCATTACACTTGCGGGTCAGGTCTTGTCTGGCTTGGGAGCAGGCTGCCAGAGTATTTCCGCAACTCCTTGCCGCCTGGCAATGATGCGGGCGGCAACGAACAGCAAGTCCGACAGCCGATTGATATACGCCAGCCCGACACCGGCCAGCGGTTCCAGTGCATTGAGGTGCTGACAGCGTCGCTCTGCACTGCGAGCCAGGCTGCGGCAGACATGGGCCTGGGCGATCAGCATCGAGCCTCCTGGCAAGATGAAGTTTTCCAGCGGCCCGACTTCCTCGTTCCATGCATCGATAGCGGCTTCCAGTCGCTCGACTTCAGCAGTATTCAGCGCCTGATAGGCTGGCATCGCCAGTTCTCCGCCGAGGTCGAACAAACGATGCTGACAAGGGCTCAACACCTCGATCACTTCATTGAGTGCAGGAATGCGCTGCGCATGTTCGCCCAGCCCGGCCAGCAGTAGCCCCAACTGGCTGTTGAGCGTATCGACTTCACCGATGGCCTCGACACGCGGATGATCCTTGGGTACTCGACGACCGTCGCCCAGCCCGGTTTCTCCGGCATCGCCGGTGCGTGTGTAAATCTTCGACAAACGAAAGCCCATCTGAATGGCTCCTGGCTTACAGCTTTGAAATGACTTGTTGCTGCACATTCACCTGATTGCCTGCCAGAGGCAGGCGCAGAGTGAAGCAGGTTCCCATGCCGATGGACGATTGCACTTCCATCTGGCCTTTGTGGTTGTTGGTGATGATGAAGTACGACACCGACAGACCCAGCCCGGTGCCCTGACCAATTTCCTTGGTCGTGAAAAAAGGCTCGAAGGTGCGCTTGCGAACGTTCTCCGCCATTCCGATGCCATTGTCCTCGACCTGAATCTCCGCCCATGGCGGGTTGAGGCGGGTGCGCAGGGTAATGCGTCCGGGTTCTGCTTCATTTTCCGCTCGCTGGTGAATGGCTTGCGCGGCGTTCTTCAGCAGGTTGAGCAGCACCTGTTCCAGTTCGTTGGGAATACAGGGGACCGGCCCCAGTTCAGGGTCGAACTGGCGAATGATGTGCTGGCCCTTGAAGTCGAAACCGATCGCCAGGTCAAAGTCGTTACCAGCGATTTCCAGCGCCTGATCGATCAGGGCGGGCAGTTCGCAAGGCGTCAGCTGACGGTTGCTCAGGCGGCTGAAGTTGAGCATGTGGCTGACGATCTTTGCTGCCCGTGCGCCTGCCTGCTGAATGCCATCGAGTAATTGCGGGACGCCGCGACTGGTCAGGTAATGATTGACGGTATTCAGGTCGATACCGTCCGACTCGGCTTGTTCGATGTTCTTCGGCAGTTCCGGCGAGAGGCGGCGACGGATGTTCTGCACGTTATGCAGAATTGCGCCCAGCGGGTTATTGATCTCGTGGGCCATGCCTGCGGCAAGCCCGCCAACGGAGAGCATCTTTTCCGACTGCACCATCATTTCTTCCAGGGAAATACGCTGGGTGATGTCGTCGATACGAATCACTACGCCACGGCCTGCATCGCCTGCAAGCGGGTAGAAGGTCAGGGCATAGCTGCGAGGTTCGTCGTTCTTGATCCACGTCACACGTTCTATCTTGGTGACGCTGTGTTGCTCAACGGTCTGTTTGATCTGTGGCAGAAACGCTCTCATGGGCTCAAAGGCAATGAAAATCGGCTGATTGAGCGCTTCGTCCAGCGTTGTGCCGGACAGGGCGGTCGCCTCCTGATTCCACTGGGTGACATAAAGCTGTTCGTCCAGAGCAATCATCGCTGAGGGCATCGAGTCGATAATGCTGTTGAGGTAGTTCTGAAAACCGGTGAGCTTTTTCTCGATCTTGCTGCGAACCTTGACCTCCAGTTCCAGCTTGCGGTTGGTATGGCGGGTCTCTTCGGCAAGGCCCTGAGCCTGTGCATAGGCTTCCTGCGAGTCGTCGCGGGCCCGCTTGAGTTGCTGCTCGCGAGCTTCGATACGTGACAGCATGGTGTTGAAGGCTTCGGCCAGGTTACCGATCTCGTCTTCGTTGCCGGGGCCGGCGCGCAGGGCATAGTTTTCTTCGCGGGTGACCTGACGCGACAGCTCTTCGAGCTGATAGATCGGTTCGGTAATCAGGCGCCTGATCTGGCGGGCCACGACCAGCCACAGCAGAACGCTGAATATCAGAATGCCCAGGCTTGCCGTCAGCGTACCGGTGTAAAACGCAGTCGGCAGTTCGCTGCTGGCGACCAGCAACAAATGCCCCGGAGCCTGGTCCCCTTTGGGCACGGTAATGATTTGTGTGTTGCGAAACTCGGTCAGGCGCCAGCCTTCGATATCGCCGTAATGGGTGGGCAGGTGAAGCCCTTCGCCCTGTTGCACTTGCGCCAGTCGATTGCCGTCGTTGTCGTAGAGCGCGGCTGCACGCAACGGCCCGTAGCTCTTTAGCTCCTTGAGCAGGGCATGGGCGTTGCGCGGTGAACTCAAGGCCTGCTCGTTTAGATTGGGGCTGCTGATCAGGCGTCCGATGGTCTGTAAGGCCTGTGGGGCCATGGCTTCCTGAGAGATGTAATAAGCGGCGCTGATGAAGGTCAGGTTGGCGACCAGCAGCACCGTGGTCAACAGGACCAGCAGGGCTGCCAGCAGTTTCTGGCCTACGGGCAGGTTTTCTAGGCGCTGGCGCAATGGCATGGGGCGAATCACACGCGAAGGATGAACCAGCAGGGTAGCGTGCGCTAGTCGGTACGCAAACCCTTGCTTGCGAGATGAGTGGTCAGTCGCGTCTGTAGTTGCTGCAGGTGAGGCACGGCACATTGATGACGAAGGGCCGCAGCGCAAGCGTAGCCGAGCAGGTAGCTGATTTCTGTACGTCGGCCATTGGCCACGTCCTGATACATCGACGAGTAATTGGCCGCCGTGGCCTTGATCACCCGTTGCACTTCAGTGTGCAGGTCCTGGGCCGCCACGGGCTGGCCACAACGTTCCAGCAGGTCCGTGAGTTCGACGCACAGCGTCGCCACTTCACAGTGATGGTCCTGCAGGCCGCCATTGCGACAATCATGGAGAACGGTCAGCGGATTGATGGCGCAGTTCAAGGCCAGCTTGCGCCACAGGCGCGTCAGGATATCGGGCGTCCACTCATGGGCAATGCCGCTGTCATGCAGGTCTTGCAGGAACGCAGGTGGCGTTGGCTCACGGGCATCGCCCAGCCATGTATAGCCGTGGCCCGCGAATACCACACGCCAGTCCGACTCGCGAAATGCCCCTTCGGTGCTTGATGCAAAAATGCAGCGGGCATGTGGAATACGTGCCGCCACAGCATCCTGACTGCCCAGGCCGTTCTGCAACAGGACGACTTCTGCATTGGCATGCAGGCGCGAAGCCACCTGAGCCACGGCTTGCTCGGCATCATAGGCCTTGCAGGCCACCAGCAAACGCTCGATGGGCTCATCGCTGTCGAGAGTCTGGGCCGAAATGAAGATCGGTTGGGCAACGCCGTTTTCCACAAGGGTCAGGCAGCTGCCGTTGGCTTGATAGGCTTGCAGCCGTGCAGCATTACGCAGGACCAGCCGCACCGGAACGCCCGCACGGGCCAGTCTTGCGGCCCACAGACTGCCCAGGCTGCCCGCGCCGAGTATGTGCCAGATAGCGCCCATCAGAGAGGGATGTCCAAAAGGTTGAACGGCCTTGCAGCGATAAAATCGAAAGTCGACATGAAAGGCTCGCAGTGAAGGCTGGGAAAGTCTCGTTATAATGAGCGTTCTTTCATACCGTCAAGTCACGCGCGTTCGCTTTTTTCGGGCGCGCCGTTTATCTGGAGAAATTACATGCCATCGTTCGACGTAGTGTCCGAATTGGATAAACACGAAGTCACTAATGCCGTCGATAACGCCATCAAAGAGCTGGACCGTCGCTATGACCTCAAAGGCAAAGGCACTTTCGAGTTCAAGGAGCTGACCGTCACGCTCACCGCCGAGGCGGAGTTTCAGCTTGAAGCGATGATCGAAATCCTCAAGCTTGCCCTGGTCAAGCGCAAGATCGACGTGAAGTGCCTTGAGGTCAAGGACGCCTACGCTTCGGGCAAAGTGATGAAGCAGGAAGCCGTGCTCAGGGAAGGTATCGACAAGGAGCTGGCCAAGAAAATCGTCGCCCATATCAAGGACGCTAAACTGAAGGTGCAGGCCGCCATTCAGGGCGAACAAGTGCGCGTCACGGGTAAAAAGCGCGATGACCTGCAAGATGCCATTGCTTTACTGCGTACATACGACTCGGGGATGCCGCTGCAATTCAACAACTTCCGTGACTAGGTGATTCTGGTTGTCCGGGAACCCTTTATTCCCGGACATGTCCGAACACCCCTGTAAACGCTGAAATGATTGTTTCCGGCAGTCCTTTCAAGATTGGCTCGTGACAGGCAGGAGAAACAAGATGGATTTGAGCGCAGAAGTCGATCAGTTGTGGAAGGTTTCACAAAGCTGGATTCCTATGATCATGCAATACAGCAGCCGTGTGCTGCTGGCGCTGGTAACACTGAGTATTGGCTGGTGGTTGATCAACCGATTGACCGGCAAGCTGGGTGCATTGCTGGCACTGCGTAATGCAGATCTGGCATTGCAGGGTTTTGTCGCCAGCCTGGCGAACATCATTCTCAAGATTCTGCTGGTGGTGAGCGTCGCGTCGATGATCGGTGTGGAAACCACCTCGTTCGTCGCGGCTATCGGTGCTGCGGGCCTGGCCATTGGCCTGGCATTGCAGGGCAGCCTGGCGAATTTTGCGGGTGGCGTGCTGATTCTGCTGTTCCGCCCGTTCCGTATCGGCGACTGGATCGAGGCCCAGGGTGTGGCGGGTACTGTCGACAGTATCCAGATTTTCCATACCGTGCTGCGTACCGGCGACAACCGAACAGTGATCATGCCCAACGGCAATCTGTCCAACGGCATCATCACCAACACCAACCGCCAGCCGACCCGCAAGATCGTGTTCGATATCGGTGTTAGCCCCGATGCCGACCTGAGGAAAGCACTTGAGGTGCTGCTGGAGATGGCTCAGGACCCGCGTGTCCTTCAGGATCCGGCACCGCAGGCTGTCGTCGCGGCGTTGGGCGAAAACGCGATTACCCTGTCGTTGAGGGTATGGACCAAGACCGGCGATATGGGCGATGTGAGTTCGCTCTTCAATATCGAGGCACGTGATCGTCTGAAAGCCGCAGGTATCGATATCCCTTCGCCACAGCGCATGGTGCGTGTGGTTCAGGAGTAAGCGGACAGCTCGCTCAAAAAGCTCGATGCTCCAGGCATCGAGCTTTTTGATGACCGCAGGCATTAAGCCTTGATGCGCAAATATCTGCGCACCCCATCCTTGATAAAACACCCCTGAAATCCCCTCCAACCCTTATGAACAGGGCTCTTCGACCAGCTGCGCAAGATATTGCGCAGGTGCGCATGGGCTTGCGCACTTTTTCGGGATTTTTGTATGAAAAATAACCAGTTTTTAGGAGGTTTAAATTTAAGCTATTGATTGTTATATAGAAAAATTAACAGGCATGACTCTTGATACAGACTGTTCCCACGTCCGAGCGAAGTCGCTCGGCAACCATCAGGGAACAAGGGATGTTCATGCTCGTTTACCAGGCTCCTCGCCTCATCACTCTTCACCTTCAGGTACTCGTTGAAGACGCACGCAACGGTGCGTCCCATGACTAAGAAACACGGCACCCTGCAAGAACGGCGTGGGGCGCGCTTCGACAAGTCTCCGTCTTCTGCCACCTGTGCCTGTTCGCTCAAGACGGCGGATATCGCCATTGTCCCGGTGCGCTATGCCCTTGACCGTTCGCACTACGATGTCGACCCCGCACAGCTCAAGCCCTTGCCCGCCCGTGGCCAGTGGAGCCCACTGCCACGACTCAAGACCCGCAGCTACACCCTGCGCCAGCTCTACGACGGGTATGTCTATGTGTTCGACGAAACGGCAGGGACGTTTCATGAGTACAGCGTTTCGGCGTCCGATGCCTGCCTGACGCGCATCGTCTGGACGGAGGCCCATCTGGGGCGTGACGTTCGCAGCGGCGATGGAGAGGGTAACCCTTACCTGCTTTACCCCCGCAGGAACCGCCTGCATCTGGCTTTTTCCCCGGTGCAATGGACCTGGCGAATCTGCGAACACATGCGCTCACACGCCGACAGCCGCGCCCTGTGGATGAAGCCCCTGGACCTGGCCAACTTCTGCGCCACCCTGAACGAGCCGGGTACGTTGCCACTGATGACGCTCGCCACGGCCGTCGCCGATATCGACAAGAATTACGTGGTCGAGGACAAACGCTTCGCTGACTCGTCCATTCCGACAGCCGAGCCCGATCAAGCGGCGAAATCGGTCTTTACCCCGCTTGGGGCCGATGTGTACTGGCTGGGCAATGTCCCGGACAGATGCCGCTCGCTGCTGGTCGCCCTCGACGATCCGCTGGGCGTGTTCAACGACCTGGGCATGCAACTGGCGGGTGATCAGGCCGCGTATCAGAACTGGCAACAGGAACACGAACATAAGCTGCAAATGGCTCAGACCGTAACCGCGCTTTGCGGGGCCGATGGCGAGCTCAAACACCTGCCCTCGTGGGTACGCGAGGACAGCGCCAGCACCCAGCGCTACCTGCATGAGATGGAGGAGTATTTCGACCAGATGGACCTGGAGAAGATGCTGACCATGCACGGCAATCCTCCGGGTGGCTCGCTGGGCACGATGGACATGTTCAAGAGCGCAGAAATGCGCCAGATGCTGCATACCCGTTATGGCCGATACCCGTCCGAAGACGACCGGCAGGCCTGGAAGGATCGCGAGAAATGGCGCCGTGAAGTCGACCTCAAGGGCGCACGTACCTATCTGCAAGACAACCTGCCCATCAGCGAAGCCCTGCTGCAACAGGTCCGCGACACCCAGGCGGATTTCCAGACATGGGCCGAGCACCTTGGCAGCGACCCGCTCAGGCTGTTCATCGACACAGCCAACCCGAAAACCCTGCTGTACCTGCAAACCGTCATGACCGACTTGCTGATGGTCTATGGCCAGGATCAACAGGCCAGCGTCTGGTTGGCTAAGCAGGAAGCCCGGGGCAGTACGCTGTTCGGGACCATGCGTTATGGATTCTCTCCCGCCCTCAAGGAAGCCCTGCATCAGGAAGCCAACGCCCTGCTCAACGGCATTGGCGACTTCACCAACCTGGCCACCCGCGCTGGCGAACTCAACGCCGCGCTCAACCATCAGGGTTTCGCCGACGCGGCCTGGATGAAAAAGCTGAAACAGCCGGTGCAGGACACCTTCAAGGCCCTGCGCGAACTGGCGAGTGGTGCAGGGAAAACGATTGCTGAAAACATGCTGTTGGCCTGGGTGCCGGTCGACAGCCGTCTGGCGCTGGGCAAGGGCCAGAACCTCGCGGCCTTGGTCCGTAACTTCATGATCGGCCAGATTCTGGCCAATACGCCGGAAATGATCCGCATCAACGAACAAATCGCCTCCCGACTCAAGCAGTGGAAACGCGAATGGTGGCTGCTCACCAAACAGATCGACGACACCCGCTTTAACTGGCTCTACCCGCACCATCCCCGCGAACGCCGAAACCTGGCGCGCCTGCTGCAATCACAACTGGAAGCCTTGCGCCTGCACGAACTGAAAATCCCGGGCCTGCTGGACTTTCAGAACAGCCAGTACGCCCAACTGCTGCAGGACGAAATCCGTGCCTTCTTCAAGTCCGGCCTGGACGTCGCCAGGGACTGGCACACCCGCGCCAAAGCCTGGAGCGAGCGTTTAGGTGGTTTCGGAGCCGGGATCACCTGGGGCGTCATCCTGCTCAACTTCATCAACACTGCATTCCTCTATGAAGACCTGACCCGCGATGGCGAATTCAGCGGCAAGGATATCGTCAAGGTCGGTTACAGCCTGGGTTACAGCTTCAATCTGTTGATGGCTGTTTTTGTCGAAGCGCCGTGGGCGGTGATCAAGAATGCGACGCCGGTGCTGATCGACGGCAAAAGCATAGGCATTCTGGATCGCTCTTCCGCCTACTGGAAAGCTCAGGGAAACAGCGCTTGGGGAGATGCGATTCGCGGGTTCAGGAGCACGATGGTGGCTTTGGGGGCGTTTGCGGTGGCGGCGGCGGTGTTGGAGCTTTGGGATATCTGGGAGGATCAAAAAAATGCCAAGACCGCAGAAGAAAAAGTTGCGCTCTATGTAAAAGGCTTTGCTGTAGCTGTGATGGGTATTGGCGGTTCTCTACAATTGATTGCGGGGTTGAGCCTGTCCAAGACACTCGTAGCTATTGTAATGAGCTCGTGGTTTGCTGTTGCTCTTCTCATCGTCGGATCTATTTATTTAATTGCTACCATGGTCCTGAACTATTTCAAACAGGACAGTGTTGGCTGGTGGTTGCGAAAGTGTTGCTGGTCGCGTTCACCTGAATATCGACATGCTGATACGCCAGAAGGAGAAGTTGAAGAAAAGCGTTCTTTGCTGGAAATCCAGCTGAGTCCGCAAATTCTTATTAAAAGTACGGTTGAGTATAGGCAAAAATACATAGGTTTAGCTGGGTATGTAAATATGCCAGTACAAAACGGTGCCTGGATACAAATGCGTTTGCCTGAGGCATTACGCGGGCAACTGGTTCAGCTTAATGTTATCAGCAGTACGCGACCTTTCGGTTTTCTGCCAACGGAGCAAACGGATACGCCCATTGCAGACAAGTTTGAAGAGCGTGGCAAGTTCACTCCTCTCAAGGAGTTTGGAAAGATCGGTAATGAACGGCCTCCCTATTCACCATCGGATCTGTATTTCCCGATTTTTCCTGCGGGCGAGGATGTCGTCTGGCAAACCTGGGTTCCGCTCAAGGAAGGTGCTACCTACATTGAGTTGCAAATCTGGTATCCGAACTCGGTGAGTGCTTCAGGGCAGAAAGCTCAAAGCTACCTTTATCAGATAGAGCTAAGCCAGGAGGGCGATATGGCAGTAGATGGCTCAAGCCTCACACTTCTAGAAATCAATAAGAAAAGCCGCGCCAACGCACTGATCCTTGTGCTTCCGGAATAAAATTCTATGACTCATATAGCAGCCAGCAGCACAAAGCAGAACGAAACTTTCAGCAGCGATACAGCTGTAATGATATGGAGCATAAAAACAATCGAGTGTTCTCCAAAGGAGCTAAAAAAAGCTTATCTTGCTGTAGTAACGGCCTGTCTTCTCCCTTTTCTTTATTGTCTATGGTTGTTGTGGGATGATTTGCCGGAAGCTCTGGACATGCTTATAGCGTTCGGCTGCGCACCTGTAGTATTCGGGACTTATTTGATTGTGTTCGCAGTCAGGCAGAAGGCTATGTTCAACTACCACATCACACTCCATGGAGGCTCTGTCGAGTACTACGACTACTATCCAAATTTTGCAGGCCCCTTCTTCAAAGGCATCGCCATTTTCACCATCCTGCTATTTCTCGGCGTCGCCCTCGTCACGGGTTCTCTGCTCTTTCTCATCGGCCCCGCCGCCATTTCAATCGGGGCCGCACGCTCTTTGCTGAATTGGGAGAATAAAATCCATCATCGGGAAACTCGTCCATGGGATACCCACAACTTCGTCACGATTGATCGAAAGCGCTCCATCATCGTTATTCATTGCACCGACATCACTACAGGGTTTGTCGCCCGCTTCCCCAACAAGGACCTGTTCGAGCAGTACCTGCAATTCCTGCACTCGGTCCTGCCACCCACGGCCGAGTTCATGGAGAAAGACTGGGAGTGGTGAAAAAACCGGTGCTTGATGCAACGAGCTACTTGCAGGAGGCAGCTTGCTGGCGAAAAAGGCCTGAAAACCGACAGATATTCTGTGTCTGTACGCTGAAGTCGCCAGGCTGCCTCCCACAAAGTGAGTTATGACCTTAACTGTTCGGCATCAGCCTTACAGGGCGCGCTTGTTCACTTCGCGCTGTTTGCAGGTCATGAAGCGCTCTTCTGGAATAAGAGATTATTATGAATAAAATAGCAGCCTGCAGTACAGCGCAGAACACACTTTTCAGCAGCGATACGACTGTAATGGCGTGGAGTATAAAAACAATTGATTGTCCTCCAAAGGAATTAATTAAATTTCAGCTTATCATTATAGGCTCAAGCCTTGCGCTTTTTCTTTATTGCCTATGGATGATGTGGGATACGCTCCCTGAGGATGTGGAGTTACTTATAGGGTTCGGTTGTGCGGCAGTGGTGTCCGCGACTTATATGATTATGCTTGTCGCCAGAAAAAAGACCATATTCAATTACCATATAGATCTCCAGGCAGGCTCTGTCGAATACTACGACTACTATCCAAATTTTGCAGGTCCCTTCTTCAAGGGCATCGCCATCTTCACCATCCTGCTATTTCTCGGCGTCGCCCTTGTCACAGGCTCTCTGCTATTTCTGCTTGGCCCCGCCGCCATTTCACTCGGGGCAGCACGCTCTTTACTGAACTGGGAGAATAAAATCAATAATGAACAAAGCTTGCCCTGGAACGAGTACAACTTTGTCACGGTGGATCGCAAACGCTCCATGATCATCACTCACCGAACTGATATCACGGTGGGGTTTGAATTTCGCTTTCCCAACAAAGAGTTATTCGAGCAATTCCTGCAACTCCTGAACTCGGTCCTGCCACCCACGGCCGAGTTCATGGAGAAAGACTGGGAGTGGTGAAAAGCCCGGTGCTTGATGCACCGGGCATTTTGATTAATGCGCTTTGTCAGCCACGGTCTTGTCGGGCTCATCCTGTTTGTCTGCGGTACGAATTTCCTTGCTCCACTGCAAAATGATCATCAGCAAGGTCGGCACGCCCAGCAGCGCGGTAATGAGGAAGAAGTTGTGGTAGCCGAATTTCTCCACCATGACCCCTGAATAACCGCCGATCAAGCGTGGCAACAGCAGCATGATCGAGCTGAGCAGGGCGTATTGGGTGGCAGAGAACTTGAGGTTGGTCAGGCTCGACAGATAGGCTACGAAGGCGGATGTGGCCAGCCCGGAACTCAGGTTATCCAGGGAAATGGTCAGCACCAGCATCTTCAGGTTCGGCCCCATGTCGGCCAGCAGCAGGAACAGGATATTGGTCGCTGCCGAGCTCATGCCGCCGATGAACAGGATCGGCATGATGCCGAAGCGTACGATCAACAGACCGCCAACGCCCGCGCCCAGCAGCGTCATGATCAGGCCAAAGATCTTGCTGACACTGGCAATCTGGTCCTTGGTAAAGCCCTGATCGATGTAGAACACATTGGCCATCACGCCCATCACCGTGTCTGACATGCGATAGGTCGCGATCAGGCCCAGCAGGATAAAGGCCTGCCAGCGGTAGCGCATGATGAAGTCGTTGACGGGCGTCAGCACGGGAGCGAGGCCACGTCGCCCCATGGAGGACAGGCAGGCTATGGTGAGCACGATATACAGAATGGAGCGCAGGAAGGCCCGGTCTTCCAGCAGCAGGCTCATCCAACTGCTGCCCTCGAACAGAACACTCGCGAAGTCTGTGTTGTAGAGCTGGGTGAACATCGCTGGCACTGAAACCAGCAGCACAATGAGTACGAATACGGAGGCCAGTTGGTGCACAAAAACATAGCGAGCCGCTGACAACTGGGTGCGTAACGGTACTGGCGGTTCACGCATGATGAACGTGGTAACCAGCGCTGGCAGCATCAACAGCCCGAACAGCACATACGTGCCGGTCCATGCCGAGTGCTTGTAAGAGAAGCCCGTCGAGCCAAAACCTTCGGCGAAATACAACGCCCCGGCTGTGGACAGCAGCGCCGCGACCCGATAACCGGACATGTAGCTGGCAGCAAGGGCCGCCTGCTGGGTGTCCTGGGCAATTTCCAGGCGGTAGGCATCGATGGCGATATCCTGCGTCGCAGAGGAAAAGGCCACCACTACCGCAATGGCGATCAACCACGATAGATGCTGCTGCGGGTCGCAAAAGCCCATGCCGATCAGGCCGAGCATCACCAGTGCCTGTGAGAGGACCAGCCAGGAGCGTCTACGCCCCAGTTTTCCGAGCAGTGGCAGACGCCATTGGTCGAGCAGGGGCGACCAGACCCATTTGAAGGCGTAGGCCAGGCCAATGAGGCTGGCATAACCAATGGTCTCGCGAGCGACACCGGCTTCACGCAACCAGACCGACAGCGTTGAGAAGACCAGCATGTAAGGCATGCCCGCGGCGAATCCAAGCAGCAACAGTACTAATGTCGAGGGGCTGGCATAAGCGGCGAGCGCGGCGCGCCAGGTTTTACGGGGCATGGGCTGGAAACTGCCTCAGGTTGCGAAAACAAAGGGCGCACTCTAACCGCTGTGCTACATGGGACGCCAGCCATGGCGCTGCATATCGACCCGATTGTTACGGATGGTAAGGCCTTCTGCACGCAAGCGGGCACGCTGTTCGTCACCTGAAATGCTTCCTGCCGGCAGACTGAGCCTGCCGCCGGCCCCCAATACCCGATGCCAGGGCAGCGAAGTGCCTTCGGGCAACTGGCTCAAGGTTCGCCCGACCCAGCGCGCGGCTCTTCCAAGCCCTGCCAGATCGGCCAATTGCCCATAGCTGACAACTTTGCCTTCCGGTATCTGCTCAAGTGTGAGGTAGAGCGCTGTGCGTCGGGCCTCTGCGGGGGAAAGCCCGCCAGGATCGTCATGTTCTGACGCGGGGTGGGTCACGGTTTTATTCCTGTTTAAAGGCATGTATGTGTTTTGTTACCGGAACTACGGAAAGATCCTACTGTCATTGATACCTGACGTTATCCAGCAGGCTGGCAGGATAATGCCCGATTTTCCGCTTAACAGAGCCTAGTAGTCGCTTATGTTGTCCAGAACCCTGTTGTGCCTTGCAATAACCACTGCCTCCACTCCACTGCTTGCCGATACCGTCTGGTTGAAGAACGGTGACCGGTTGAGCGGCACGATCAAGCTGTTCGATGGCGGTAAATTGCTCATTGAGACGCCATATGGTGGTTCTGTGCCTCTGGACTGGAAGCAGGTCAAGACCCTTGAAAGTGACCAGCCGTTGCTGGTCAAGCAGGATCAGTTCACCGGCGAGGTTGCCAAATCCTTGAAAGCTGCCGATGACGGCAAGGTCGTGCTGGTCAATGGCGAGACTCCGAAGACAGTGGAACTGGCCAGCATTCAGCAGCTTATCAAGCCCAAGCCGGTCATCACCGACATGGTCTGGAAGGGCAATATCGATGCAGCCCTGGATTTCCAGCAGGCCGAGAACGATACCAACGACTACAACGTGGCGTTCAAGACCTCGGCGCGTCATGGTCAGTGGCGTCATAACGCCAAGGGCGACTACAACCGCGAGACGACGGACGATGCAGTCGGCACCGATAACTGGAGCGCCGAATACTCCCTGGACCGCTTCCTGACCGACAAGCTGTTCTGGGATGCGCGCATCACCTACAAGCGCGACAAGATCGAAGACCTGTCCCGTCAGCGCACGGTCGGTACCGGTCCCGGTTATCAGTTCTGGGATGACGAACTGGGTGCATTCAAGGTCGGGGCTCTGCTCAACCGCACCGACTTCGAGTTCTCCAACGGTGACAAGGAGAACTTCTACGCGGTTGCCGGTACCTGGGACTACAACCGTTATCTGGTCGGCAAGAAATTCGAGTTCTTCACAAACGGTGAAGTGGGCAAGCCTCTGAGCGGCGTGGCCGACTACTCGATGGATGTCGAAGCAGGGCTGCGCTACAAGGTCACTGACTGGGCATCGTTGAACCTCAAGGCCGAGAAAAACATCATCAGCGGTTCAGATAATGGCGATGTCGACAAGACTCGCTACACCGCAGGCTTTGGTGTGAGCTGGTAAAAACCGAAAGGCTTCCCCACGGCAATCGTCCAGCGATGCCGTGGGGAGTCCAGACTAGATCCGCATTGCCCCGTCAAGCTCCAGAATCCTGCCGCTGTAGTAATCGTTCTCCAGAATGTAAGCCACCGAATGCGCAATTTCGGCGGGCGTGCCCATGCGTTTGAGCGGGATGGCCGAAGTCATTTTCTCCAGCGCTTCGGGTTTCATGCTGGCGGTCATTTCGGTCTCGATAAAGCCCGGTGCAATGCCTGCGACCCTGATGCCGTAACGCGCCAGTTCCTTGGCCCAGGTCACGGTTGCTGCAGCCACGCCAGCTTTTGCGGCTGAATAGTTGGTTTGCCCGATATTGCCAGCGCGGGATATCGAAGAAATATTGATGATTACGCCCTGGCTCTTCTGCTCGACCATCTTGGCGGCCACTTCGCGGGTGCAGAGAAAGACGCCGGTCAGGTTGACGTCAATGACGGCCTGCCATTGCGCGAGGCTCAGTTTGGTGATTTCACCATCCTTGACCTTGAGCAACAAACCATCGCGCAGGATGCCGGCATTATTGATCAGGCCGTGAATAGCGCCGAAGTCTTCGGCTATTTTTGCAATCGTGTCCGTGACCTGTTCTTCACTGGCAACGTTGGCCAGATAGGCATGTGCTTCTACGCCCAGTGCCTTGCAGGCTGCGACGGTCTGGTCGAGCTTTTCCTGGTTCAGGTCCACCAGCGCCAGATTGACGCCCTTGGTCGCCAGATACTCGGCCATTGCACGACCCAGCCCCTGGCCGCCACCCGTAATAATAATTAACTTGTTTTTCAATTCCATGTGCGTGCCCAATCTGTAAGCCAATGCCGTGGCACCGGTGATCGCTGATGCCATTCGCAACAAGTTATAAGCTGTTTCAGAGCGTTCGTCTTTAACTCGGCGAAAACGTTATAAGGAGCCACACGATGAGCGCGAAAGCCTCTAAAAATGCCCGGGAGTTATTGCTCAAAGAGTATCGCTCTGTGCTATCCACGCATTCCAGGTCCATGCCCGGCTTTCCGTTCGGTTCGGCGGTGCCTTACTGCCTCGATGAGCAGGGCAGGCCGTTGATTCTGATAAGCCGGATTGCCCAGCACACCCACAACCTGACCCTGGACCCCAAGTGTTCCTTGCTGGTGGGCGAGCGCGAAGCCGATGACGTGCAGGCCGTCGGGCGTATCACGGTGCTGGCTGAGGCCGTGAAGTTGAGCGACCCGCAAGCCATCGAAGCGGCCGCCCAGCGTTATTACCGCTATTTCCCAGAGTCGCAGAGTTATCACAGCGCCCATGATTTCGATTTCTGGGTGCTGACTCCGGTGCGCTATCGCTACATTGGCGGTTTTGGCGCCATTCACTGGCTCGATGACGTTGCTCTGGCCAACCCGTTCGCCGGGGAAGTCGAAACCCGCATGGTCGAGCACATGAATGACGACCACGCCAATGCCATTGCGCATTACGTGGCACTGTCCGGCCTGCCGCAGACCGAGCCTGCGCAGATGGTCGGTCTCGACAGTGAAGGCATGCACCTGAGGATCGGCCGTGGCATCCACTGGCTGGCATTCGGTGAGCCTTGCAATACGCCGACACAAGTGCGCGAAGCCTTGGTTCATTTGGCTCGCGTGCAAAAATGGCCTTCATCTGAAGAGCAAAAAGCTTGAATTAACGATCTTCTGACATCACATACGGTCTACTTGGAAGGCATTCTTCCTTAGAGGAACTGATTTGATGCGCGTTTTTCTGCTGCTCTTTTTGCTTTTTCCGGTGCTGGAGCTGTTCGTTCTGGTTCGGGTCGGTATGTCCATCGGCTTCCTGTGGACCTTCCTTCTTGTGCTGAGTACTTCGGTGCTCGGCCTGTTCGTGATGCGTGTGGCCGGTCTGGCCACCGCGTTGCGTGCCCGTGAAAGCCTGTCGCGTGGCGAGCTTCCCGCGCAGCAGATGCTGGAAGGGTTGACGATTGCGGTCGGTGGCGGGCTGCTTCTGCTGCCCGGTTTCATCAGCGACATCCTGGGTGTGATCTGCCTTCTGCCGTTCACTCGCCGCCTGCTGGCCGGCAAGCTTCGCCAGCGTGCCGAAGCTCAGGCCACGCGGCAGCGTGCGTTCTCCGAGGATCTTCACCAGGCCAGTCAGGGGCCGGCAAGCAGCCGTCCTGGCGCGATTCATCAGCCTACCCGCGAACCCGATGTCATCGAAGGTGAATTCGAGCATCGCGACAAGTAATCGGCATGACTCGTCTGCACGGCACCTTCGGGTGCCGTGTTCGTTTCAAGTGCCTGTCTGTGCGAAAAAAAATCCTGGCCAAGACTTGTAATCACCTTGCTCGCCCTTATGTATGGGTCACCGCAAGGTTTCTGGCCCATTTGCCAGACCGTATTCTGCGGTTCGCTCGCCGAACCGTAACCGGCAAGACCGGATTTTTAACCCCCGCCGGTGTGTTCACCGGGCGCTCTAAAACCATAATCAGGAGATCGACAATGAAGCTTCGTCCTCTGCATGACCGCGTCGTAATCCGTCGCAGCGAAGAAGAAACGAAAACTGCCGGCGGTATCGTGCTGCCAGGTTCGGCTGCTGAAAAGCCTAACCGTGGCGAGATCGTCGCTGTAGGTACCGGCCGTGTGCTGGATAACGGTGAAGTACGTGCGCTGGCCGTGAAAGTGGGTGACAAAGTAGTGTTTGGCCCTTACTCCGGTAGCAACACTGTGAAAGTAGACGGCGAAGACCTGCTGGTGATGAGCGAGAACGAAATCCTCGCTGTCATCGAAGGCTGAGAAACCCGCTGATTTCCGTCACTACAAAGTATCGAAGGAATAAAGATCATGGCTGCTAAAGAAGTTAAATTCGGCGACGCTGGCCGTAAGAAAATGCTCGCTGGTGTAAACGTCCTGGCTGACGCAGTAAAAGCGACCCTGGGCCCGAAAGGCCGTAACGTCATCATCGAGAAGAGCTTCGGTGCTCCTCTGATCACTAAAGACGGTGTTTCGGTTGCCAAGGAAATCGAACTGAAAGACCGTTTTGAAAACATGGGCGCGCAACTGGTCAAAGACGTTGCTTCCCGTGCCAACGACGACGCTGGTGACGGTACTACCACCGCTACCGTTCTGGCTCAGGCTATCGTCAACGAAGGCCTGAAAGCCGTCGCTGCCGGCATGAACCCTATGGACCTCAAGCGCGGTATCGACAAGGCGACCATCGCCATCGTTGCCGAGCTGAAGAAGCTGTCCAAGCCATGCACCGACACCAAGGCTATCGCTCAGGTTGGCACCATCTCCGCCAACTCCGATAACTCCATCGGCGACATCATTGCCGAAGCCATGGAAAAAGTGACCAAAGACGGCGTTATCACCGTTGAAGAAGGCACTGGCCTGGAAAACGAACTGTCGGTCGTAGAAGGCATGCAGTTCGATCGTGGCTACCTGTCCCCGTACTTCATCAACAAGCCGGACACCATGGTTGCCGAGCTGGACAGCCCGCTGATCCTGCTGGTCGACAAGAAGATCTCCAACATTCGCGAAATGCTGCCGGTTCTGGAAGCAGTCGCAAAAGCTGGCCGTCCTTTGCTGATCGTTGCCGAAGACGTTGAAGGCGAAGCCCTGGCGACTCTGGTTGTGAACAACATGCGCGGTATCGTGAAAGTTGCAGCCGTCAAGGCTCCAGGTTTCGGCGACCGTCGCAAGGCAATGCTGCAGGACATCGCTGTCCTGACTGGCGGTACCGTCATCTCCGAAGAGATCGGCCTGAGCCTGGAAAGCACTACCCTGGAACACCTGGGTAATGCCAAGCGCGTTGTTCTGAACAAAGAAAACACCACCATCATCGACGGCTCCGGCGTCAAGACCGATATCGACTCGCGCATCGCTCAGATCCGCCAGCAAATCGGTGACACCAGCTCCGACTACGACAAGGAAAAACTGCAAGAGCGTCTGGCCAAGCTGTCTGGCGGCGTTGCAGTGATCAAGGTCGGCGCCGGTTCCGAAGTTGAAATGAAAGAGAAGAAAGCCCGCGTTGAAGACGCCCTGCACGCTACCCGTGCAGCCGTTGAAGAAGGCGTGGTACCTGGCGGTGGCGTTGCTCTGGTTCGTTCCCTGCAGGCAATCGCTGACCTGAAAGGCGACAACGCCGATCAGAACGTCGGTATCGCTCTGCTGCGTCGCGCTGTAGAAGCTCCACTGCGCCAGATCGTTGCCAACTCCGGTGACGAGCCAAGCGTTGTTGTCGACAAGGTCAAGCAGGGCTCGGGTAACTTCGGTTACAACGCTGCTACCGGCGAATACGGCGACATGATCGACCTGGGCATCCTGGACCCGGCCAAAGTGACTCGCTCTGCTCTGCAGGCAGCGTCCTCCATCGCCAGCTTGATGATCACCACCGAAGCGATGATCGCTGACGTGGCTGAAGACAAGCCAGCGGCTGGCGGCATGCCAGACATGGGCGGCATGGGTGGCATGGGCGGCATGATGTAAGCCAGCCTTACCCCAGGCGACACCAGAGGAGCCCTGCCAAGCGTAATGCTGTTTACCTGAGCATTTGAGTCGAGGCAGGGTTTTTCTAGAAAATCCGATGTCAGATACTGGCATCGGATTTTTTTATGCCCATCGTCTTCATCCTGAGTTGCCAGTGTGGGTGATCGGCATGTTTCAAGGTGTCCGAATCATTTGCGATTGATCCAGCCCTGCCATTGAGTTGTCCCCATGCTGATTGCACTGTTGATTTTCGTCGTCACTATCGTTTTGGTCATCTGGCAGCCCAAGGGGTTGGGCGTAGGGTGGAGCGCGACTTTCGGTGCCGTTCTAGCCCTGCTGACCGGAGCGGTAAGCCTGAGTGATATTCCTGCGGTATGGCATATCGTATGGAACGCCACTGGCACCTTCATTGCGGTAATCATCATCAGTCTGTTGCTGGATGAGGCGGGCTTCTTCGAATGGTCTGCTCTACACGTTGCGCGTTGGGGCGGTGGCAGCAGCCGGAAGTTGTTTGCTTTCATCATCCTGCTGGGGGCTGTTGTATCGGCATTATTTGCCAAT
The DNA here is from genome assembly GCF_057809175.1 of Pseudomonas sp. FG43. NCBI lineage: Bacteria > Pseudomonadati > Pseudomonadota > Gammaproteobacteria > Pseudomonadales > Pseudomonadaceae > Pseudomonas > Pseudomonas sp. FG43. Next base: position 97,091 of record NZ_JBMDJL010000001.1, on the reverse strand, counting down.
GACGGTGCAGCGCTGATTCTTACGCCCATCGTGATCGCAATGTTACTGGCGTTGCGATTCTCGCCGGCAGCAACCCTGGCGTTTGTCATGGCGGCCGGGTTTATTGCCGACACCGCAAGCTTGCCGCTGGTGGTCTCGAATCTGGTCAATATCGTTTCGGCCGACTACTTCGATATTGGTTTCAGCCGTTACGCTTCGGTCATGGTGCCAGTCAATTTCGTCAGTATTGCGGCCACGCTGGGCATGCTGTTGTGGTTTTTTCGCAAGGATCTGCCCGCGACCTACGACGTGAACCATCTCCAGCGTCCTAATGAAGCGGTTCGTGATCGTGCGACGTTTATCGCTGGCTGGTGGGTGCTGGTATTGCTGCTGGTGGGCTGCTTTGTGATCGAGCCCCTTGGCATCCCGGTCAGTGCAATCGCCGCTGTCTGTGCCCTTGTGCTCTACGCCATCGCTGCACGGGGGCATGTGATCGAAACCGGCAAGGTGCTCAGGGGCGCGCCATGGCAGGTGGTGGTATTTTCCCTTGGGATGTATCTGGTGGTGTATGGCCTGAAGAACGCAGGCCTGACCGATCATATAGCCAGGATTCTCAACCTGTTCGCCGGGTATGGAGTATGGGGGGCTTCGCTGGGTACCGGGCTGCTCACCGCGCTGTTGTCGTCGGTCATGAACAACATGCCAACCGTACTGGTGGGCGCTCTATCCATTCATGCTGCCGAGGTCGATGGCGTCATTCGTGACTCCATGATCTACGCCAATATCATCGGCTGCGACCTGGGACCCAAGATCACCCCGATCGGCAGTCTCGCGACGCTGCTGTGGTTGCATGTACTGGCCCGTAAAAACATCACCATCACGTGGGGCTACTACTTCAAGACCGGCATCGTGCTGACTCTTCCCATTCTTGTCGTCACCTTGAGCGCTCTGGCTGTTCGCCTGAGCATATGAGCCGGAGTCAAACGCTGGACCATTGATGCAATTACACAATAGCGAACGGTCTATCCGTTAAATAGTCTGATCACCATTCCTTCTGATTTCAGGATTGCCATGTCCACTGCCCGGATCGGTTTTGCATGCCAGTATCGACACCCTCAACGCAACCTGTCCCCTGGCGAGTTGAAAACCATTGAGGCGGCCTTGAATCCGCGCACCACCACTTTGCGCTGGATGGAGAGCGTTTCCACCGAAGTCGCTCATGCCAGACTGGTGGAGATCATCGAGCACAACCTCGAAGCCCAGTTGCGTTTGCTGGCTTATGTGGCGACCTTGCCTGATGCACTGAAAATGTTGCGTCTGAGCAGTGATCTGCTGCCGTTCTACAGCCACCCGAAAGTCAGCGCGTTCTACCGGCAGCCGGTCATTCAGTCGATGCTGATCAAGGGCTTTGCCGCCATTGGTGTGGCGGCGCGTGCTGCCGGAATACGGCTGTCCATGCATCCTGGCCAATATTGCGTGCTGGGTTCCGACAAGCCTGAAGTGGTGGAGAACAGCCTGGCCGAATTCGAGTATCACGCTGACATGATCCGGATGATGGGCTACGGGCGTGAGTTCCAGGATTTCAAATGCAATATCCACATTGCCGGTCGTCTGGGCGCCGAGGGTATTCGCTCTATCTGGTCGCGTCTGTCGAAAGAGGCGCAGAACTGCATCACTTTCGAGAACGACGAAAAAACCTACGGCGTGGACGATTGCCTCGGGTTAGCCGATCTGGCTCCGGTGGTTCTGGACGTACACCATTGCTGGATCCATGAAGATGACTACATGCCTGCGCAGTCGCCTCGCGTCGAGCGGGTTATTGAAAGCTGGCGTGGCGTGCGTCCGACCATGCATTACTCTCAGCCCCAGGAGCGTTTGCAGGAGCTGGGTTTTACCGCTGACCAGAAGCTGGAAATGGACGCGCTGCTGCACGTCCTCTCCAAGCGCGACCTCTATGGCCACAGCGACATGATGTGGAACCGCTGGACCAACGAATACGTGACCGGGTTTCTTGACCGGTTCGACGTCATGTTCGAATCCAAGCACAAGAACGTGGCCACGCTGGAGTATTACCACCAATACATGGTTTAAGGCTTCACGAGCAGACCTTGCTCTGCCTGGACGTTTTTATCCGGTCGGTACAGGATGAAGTAATACGCGCCCAGGCAGATCAACCAGCAGAACACCGCTGTCCAGACGTTGTGCGAGAAGAAGTGAGCGCCTTGCAGCATACGGCCCAGAGAAAATAGGGAGCCCAGGCTGAAAGCGAGTATCAGCCCAGCCTTTGCCAGCCGTGGCTTGCGGTCACGGAACATGAAAAACAGGGCGAGCAGGGAGAAGCCGGTCGCCGCATGACCGCCCGGCCAGCAGCGGCCCGGTTTGTCCGTTTCAGGACGCGAAGCGAGCAGTTCGCTGTAGGTTTCCTTGCCGCCGAACTCGGTAAGGCTCCATGGGCATTGCACTGAAGTGACGACTTTTAGCGGAGTCACGAAACCTGTCGAAAGCGCCATGGAAAGCACCAGGCAACCCAGTTCGCGGCGCCACGGCATCAGGCGCTTGACCTTGAACGAGGCGGCGAAAACAAGCATGGACACGACAGCCAGGCCAATGACGACCTGTTTGGCGCGGTCGTGCAGGATGTCTTCGAGAAAATAGCTGTGCTTGCCGATGAAGTCGCCCGCGATCGGGTCATAAGCCAGGTGGGCGAGGCTCATGTCCAGTGACGTCAGTTCCAGCAGGATAAGGATCAGAGCGGTTACAGCAGGAATACCCAGATATATCCACGGATTTAGCGGGCGTGAGCCGGGCAGGGTTGCGGGTGTCGGCATGTCGAATCCAGTTCTATTACAAAGGCCCCGACGGCTGTTACGGGGGACGCAGCAGTTTCTGCCACCTCTGGTGAAAAAAACGTAAAGCTATGTGGTACTGGCCCTTAGGCTGAGTTCGCCTTAAGCTGCGCCAGCCCAAATTGCATATGAGAGTGTCCCACATGCGAATTCTTCTGGTCGAAGATAACCGTGACATCCTGGCGAACCTGGCTGATTACCTGGGTATGAAAGGCTATACAGTCGATTGCGCACAGGATGGCCTCTCTGGACTGCATCTGGCTGCAACCGAGCATTACGACCTTATCGTGCTCGACATCATGCTGCCCGGCATCGACGGCTACACCCTCTGCAAGCGCCTGCGCGAAGATGCGCGGCGTGACACGCCGGTGATCATGCTCACCGCCCGTGATCAACTGGATGATCGCTTGCAGGGTTTCCGCTCTGGCGCCGACGACTACCTGCTCAAGCCTTTCGCGCTGTCCGAACTGGCGGCGCGTATCGAAGCGGTGTTGCGTCGTGCTCAGGGAGGAGGGCGTCGTACCCTGCAGGTCGCTGACCTGGTCTATGACCTCGATACCCTGGAAGTCACCCGCGACTCTCGCCTGCTCAAGCTCAACCCGGTCGGTTTGAAACTTCTGGCGGTTCTTATGCAGAAGAGCCCGCATGTGCTGCGTCGCGAGGTGCTTGAGGAAGCGTTGTGGGGCGATGATTGCCCTGACAGCGACAGCCTGCGCAGCCATGTGCATCAGTTACGTCAGGTGATCGACAAACCTTTCCCGAAACCTCTGCTGCAAACCGTACATGGTGTTGGCTACCGTCTGGCCGAGGGCAAGGATGGAGTTTAAACAGAGCCTTGCCCAGCGGATCATCATTGCCTTTGCCTTGATGAGTGCCTTGGTCGCTGGCTCTTTTGCCATGGGAATCATTTCCACGGTTCATCTGGTCGAGGAAAAACTGATTTCCGCGGGCTTGGGAGGCGACCTCAATCGTTTGATGCTGATGGACAGTGTCAGTGACTGGAGCCATCGCCCCAAGCCGGACCAACTGTTCTACTTCACCAATGGTCCGGGCGATTTCGACCTGCCCAAGGACTTGCGCCATCTTGAGCCGGGCTTTCATGAAGTGTTTCGCGGGCCCTTGTCCTACCACGCCATGATCGAGGTGGTGGATGGCAGGCATTACGCCTTGCTGCAGGATCAGAGCGACTTCGAAGAGCGCGAGCGTGTTCTGTTCGCCGTTGTACTGGTGGGGTTCGTGCTGGCCCTGGCGCTCGCCGTATTCCTGGGCTGGGTTCTGGCCCGGCGTGTCATGGCTCCCGTGGTACGTCTGGCTCGACAGGTTCGCCATCGTGACCAGCTACTGGGGCTGGCGCCGCCATTGGCCCCTGATTATGCCGCCGACGAAGTCGGTGAGCTGGCCGTCGCGTTCGATGCCACGCTTGGCCGTCTCAGGCAGGCGCTGATACGTGAGCGGATGTTTACCAGCGATGTCAGCCATGAACTGCGTACACCCTTGATGGTGCTCGCCAGCTCCTGCGAACTGCTGCTTGAAAACCCGGCCCTCGACCAGCGTGCCAGAAGGCAGGTAGAGCGTATTGCCCGGGCCTGTGAAGAAATGCGCGATCTGGTGCAGACCTTCCTCATGCTGGCCCGAACCCAGCGCGAAGATCCGGCCATGACGCCACGCGCCACTCTTGGTGCTGTTGCCGAGCAACTGGTTGCCTTGTGGCGTGGCCCGATCGAAGGCAAGGGCCTGCAACTGATCTACAACCCGCCAGAGGCCGACCTGTCGACCGATGTGCGCTACAACGCCACCTTTCTGCATGCGGTGATGGGCAACCTGCTGCGCAATGCGCTGCATTACACCGATCATGGCTTTATCGCCCTGACCCTGCTGGAAGACGGCTTTCTGGTTGAAGACAGCGGCGTGGGCATTCCCGAAGAAAAACGCGAAGCCATGTTCGAGCCTTTTGTGCGAGGCAATGAGCAGCGTGGAGAAGGGCTTGGTCTTGGGCTTTCGCTGGTGCAACGGATCTGTGCGAATCAGGGTTGGAGTGTAGGGCTCACACCGATGGAGCCAAATGGTTGCCGGTTCAAGGTGAGTCTTGTCAGCAAAACCTGAGTCTCCGGAAGTGCCTGTAATATCTTGAAATGTTCTCTGCTCCCAGAGAACATTTTTTTCACATCTGCATGACCGGACGATGACAGCGCCTTGAGTAGGCTGGCCTCAATCAGAATCATGAGATGCCCCCACATGAGCAAGCGCATCGAGCTTGAGTTCTCGCGCAAATACGATAAAGATCACGCCCGGCAGTATCTGGACAAGCATCAGGACGGCCTGTGGCGCAAACTTTCTCATTATCGTGACGAGCAACTTGCCCGAAAGGCCTTGCACCTTGCCGGTGATCCCGGGCTGGTACTGGACCTGCCCTGCGGTGCTGGCCGTTTCTGGTCTTTGTTGGCTGAAAAAGCCAATCGCTCTATCATCGGCGCCGACAATTCCGAGGACATGCTCAAGACCGCTCTGGAGTCCCAGCCTGAAGATGTTGTGAAAAGGGTACAACCTTTGCAGACATCTGCTTTCGCAATCAATCTGCCCGAAAACGCCGTGGACAGTATTTTCTGTATGCGTCTTTTGCACCATGTTGGGCAGGCTGAACATCGAATGTCTCTATTACGGGAGTTTCAGCGTGTCACCCGTGACAGCGTGATTGTTTCGCTCTGGGTCGATGGCAATTTCAAGGCCTGGAAACGCAAGCGCCTTGAGCAACACAGGCAGCAAAAAAGTGGGGCTGAAGGTTACCAGAATCGTTTTGTGTTACCCGTTGAAACTGTCGAGGCCGAGTTTGAACAGGCGGGTTTCCGGATTCAGGAACGCATGGATTTCTTACCGTTTTATGCCATGTGGCGCGTCTATTTACTGCGTAAAAGGTAATTTTGGATGAGTGTTCAGACTTTAGGAAAAGCGATGCGTACCTCCAAAAAAGAGAGCCGCTTCAGCCATTTCTGGAACTTGCGCGGTGAGTGGGTAGAAGAGCCGAATGTTCGTCGTGGTGGTGAAAGCGGTGTTCAGCGGATTTATGGCAACGAAGGTCCGATGCTTTACAGCAAGCGTCAGATTGGCCATACCTATCGTAGTTTTTTGTATCCATTGGGGCGTCCGACCGTTCTGCGTGAGCGCGATGCCATCGAAGGTCTGCGCCAGATCAACGTCGGCGTGCCTGAGATAATGTTCTGCGGTGCCGAGCGAGACGAAAACAATCAATGGCGCGCCTTGCTGGTCACGGAGGCACTTGAGGGTTTCGAGGATCTTGCCCAGTGGTATGCCAATGGTGGGCGTGAGCGTTGCGGTGAGTTGCTGCATGAGCGCATGCTCAAGGAAATAGGTTCCACTCTGGCCCGTATGCATCTTGCGCGCTGGCAGCATAGTTGCTTGTACAGCAAGCACATATTCGTGCGTGTGACTGGCGAAGGCTCGCAGGCTCGGGTGGAAGTTGCGCTGCTTGACCTGGAGAAAGCCCGCCGTCGCTGGACTGCTTATGGCGCTGCCCAGCATGACATGAAACAGTTTCGACGCCATTCGTCACTCGAAGCAGCAGACTGGCAAAAGCTTGTCTACTTTTACCATTCAGTGTTTGGCAGCACTATCAAAGGTTTGGAGTGATGAAACTTGAAATGGCTAGAGGTCTGTTTGTAGTCGGTGCCTTGGCAACTGCAACCGTTGCCGTGGCTGCCTGGGAGCAGCCCTCGACAAAGATACTCAGTGTCCAGAGTGGTGAAGGGCATTGTCCTTTGCCGCGAGTCGTAAAGAGCATGCAGGCAGTCAAGCCTGATCATGATCTGTTGCTATTGATGTACGGTCTTGTTCAGGGCTCCGGCCCCAAAGGTTGAAATGATCTTCAACTTTCCAGAGCCCCTTTTCGGGGCTTTCTAGTGTGTGGGTTTTGCTTCTGCTGTCTGTGAGAGTGCAGCATCAGCCGCTTTGTCCCGTGCAGCCAGAACCGTATACACGCAAGGCAGTACAAACAGGGTAAACAGGGTTCCCACCGACATCCCCGTAGCAATCACTATCCCTATATCGAAACGACTGACGGCTCCGGCCCCTGTCGCGAATATCAGTGGCACCATGCCAAAGACCATTGCAGCCGTTGTCATCAGCACCGGGCGCAGGCGAATCGCAGCGGCTTCCTCTACCGCCTCACGTGCCGACAACCCTTTATGGTGACGTAGCTGATTGGCGAACTCGACGATCAGGATTCCGTGCTTGCTGATCAGACCGATCAGTGTCACCAGCCCTACCTGCGTGTAGATATTCATGCTCGACAGCCCGAGGAACAGCGGGATCAATGCCCCGCAGATCGACAGCGGTACGGTGACCAGAATCACCAGCGGGTCGCGGAAACTCTCGAACTGTGCTGCCAGCACCAGAAAAATGATCGCCAGCGCCAACGCAAAGGTCACCCACAGAGCGCTGCCTTCCTGCACGTATTGGCGTGAAGCGCCCGCATAGTCATAGGCAAACCCGGCAGGCGCTTCTTCGCTGGCGATCTGGCGAACTGTCTCGATGGCCTCGCCCATGCTGACGATGGGGAAACCCTGGATGATTGCCGAGTTGAGCTGCTGAAACTGGTTGAGCTGACGGGGTCTGGCCCGGTCACTGATCGTTATCAGTGTGGACAGAGCCAACAGTTTGCCTTCGCTGTTCTTCACGTAATAGTTGTTCAGCCAGCCAGGATTGTCCCGATAGGCTCGCTCTACCTGGGCAATGACCTTGTAGCTGCGACCTTCGATGGTGAAGCGGTTGATTTCCGCCTCGGCCAGCAGAGTCGCCAGCGTGCTGCCCAGGTCCTGCATGGAAACACCCATCTGGGCTGCCTTGGCCCGGTCGATCTCAACCACCACTTCAGGCTTGTCGAAGGCCAGATCGATATCCATGAATGCGAATTTTCCGGACTCCACAGCACGTTTCTTTATCCGCTCTGCGACCTCCAGCAGCGCGGCATAATCGTTCGGGGTATTGATGACGAACTGGAACGGCAGACCTTCACCGGTACCCGGCAGCGAGGGCAGGTTGAAGCCGAAGATTTGCAGGCCCGGTATCTGCGCCAGCCGTGCCTGAACCTGCGGCAGGATTTCCATCTGGGTACGGCTGCGCTCGTCCCATGGCTTGAGCAGGAAACCACCGATGCCGGTCTGTACACCATTGAAACCGTTGATCTGGAACGAGGAGTAATACTCGGGAAACTCTCGGAATATCTGTACGAACTCATCGGTATAGGTGTTGATGTAATCCAGGTTGGTCGGCTGCGGCGAGGTCGCCATCATGAAAATGATGCCCTGATCTTCGTCCGGCGCCAGGTTCGACTGGGTGAACTTGAGCAGCACGGGAATCAGGAACAGGACGATCAAGGCAAACACCAGCACCACCGGGCGGGTGTCGAGGGTGCCGTGCAACAGGCGCTGATAGCGTACTTTCAGACGCTCGAAAAGCTTGTCGAGCTTGTGGGCCAGACCGCTGGCGTTTTCATCGTGGCGCAGTAACAGGGCGCACATCATTGGCGAGAGTGTCAGAGCCACGATGCCCGAAATGACCACCGCCCCGGCAAGCGTCAGGGCAAACTCCTTGAACAGCGCGCCGGTCAGGCCTTCCAGAAAACCGATAGGCGCATACACCGCGGCCAGTGTGATGGTCATCGAGACCACCGGCATGGCGATCTCCCGCGCCCCTTCAATGGCGGCGTCGAACGGAGTCTTGCCTTCCTCGATATGGCGATGGATGTTTTCCACCACCACAATTGCATCGTCGACCACCAGACCGATGGCCAGCACCATCGCCAGCAATGTCAGCAGGTTGATCGAGTAGCCCATCAACTGCATGAAGAACAACACGCCAATCATCGACAGCGGAATGGTGATGACCGGAATCAGCACCGAACGCAGTGCGCCGAGGAACAGGAACACGATCACTACCACGATCAGTACTGCCTCGATCAGGGTTTTCACGACCTCGTAAATCGAAGCCTGGATGAACAGCGTTGCGTCATAGGCGATGGACACCTTCAGGCTGGGCGGCAACTGGCTTTCCAGCTCCGGCATGATGCGCCGCACTTCCTTGATCACATCCAGCGGGTTGGAACTGGGAGTCCCCTTGATGCCGATATAGACCGAGGGTATGCCATCGAAGGAGCTGACCGCGTTGTAGCTCTCTGCGCCCATTTCCACCCGCGCTACATCCCCCAGCAGCACCCGGCTGTCGCCATCGGTCTTCAGTGGAATCGCGGCAAAGGCTTCGGCGGACTTGAGGTCGGTGGTGGCGTTGATGCTGGTGACCACGTATTCGCCTTTGACCTCACCGGCCGCCGACAGGAAGTTATAGCGGCGTACTGCATTGGTGACATCGGCGGCCGTCAGCCCGAAGCCGGCCAGCCGTACCGGGTCCAGCCAGAGGCGCATGGCGAAGACCTGATTGCCGAGGATTTCTGCTTCGGCCATGCCGGGCAACGTGGCCAGCTTGGGCTGGATGACCCGTGACAGGTAGTCGGTGATCTGTGGATTGCTCAGTTCGGAGCTGTAGAAGCTGATGTACATCAGCGCCGAAGCGTTGGCTGCTTCCTTGCTCAGTACCGGGTCCTCGGCGTCCTGCGGCAGTTTGTTCTTGACCTCGTTGGCCTTGGCCAGCAGCTCGGTGAACAGGCGGTCGCTGTCGGCACCGATGCGTGCATAGATCGTGATCACCGAAAAGTTCTGGCGGCTGACCGACGTCATGTAGTCGATGCCTTCGGCGCTGGCCAGGCTCTGTTGCAGCGGCTGAGTAATGTAGCCCTGAATGGTTTCGGCATTGGCGCCGGGATACGCCGTGGTCACGGTGATCATGGCGTTTTCCATCTGCGGATACTGGCGGATGGTCAGCTTGCTGAACGCCTGGAAACCTAGCAGCACGATCAGCAGGCTGACCACGGTCGCCAGTACCGGGCGGCGAATGAACGGATCTGTAAATGCCATGAGAAATTCCTTGATCAGTCAGCGCGTGGCTGGCTGTTCGGATCGGCCGGCAAGGTCTTGTCGGCGCTGATGGCCACATGGGTTCCGTTGTCGAGCTTGAGCTGCCCGCCGCTGACAACCTGCTCGCCAGCCTTGATCCCTCTGACGATGATGACCATCCCGGCGCGGCGTTCACCGGTTTCGACGAAGTGTCGTTCGACCGCCAGTTGTTGCTGGCCTGCGGCGTCTTTTTCCGGTTCGCCCTTGTCGTTTTTCTTCGGTACGACGACAAACACCGAGTTGCCATAGAGGGTGTAGGTAATTGCACTTTCCGGCACCACGATCTGGCTTGGAGCACTGGGCAATACGACCTGCAGGCTGGCGAACATGCCCGGCAGCAGCCTGCTTTCAGGGTTGGGCAGGGTGGCGCGAATCAGCACGTTGCGGGTGGTCTCATCGACCCTGGGGTTGATGGCGCTGACCCTGGCTTCAAATTGCTGCTCCGGATAGGCCGCGACACTGAGCCGGACTGTCTGGCCAATGGCGATCTTCGGCAGGGCCTGCTCCGGCACGTAGAAGTCGACATAGAGGCTGCTCAGGTCCTGCAGGGTAGCGATGACCGTTCCGCTGGCCAGGTAATCGCCCACATCCACCTGACGAATGCCGATGGTGCCGCTGAATGGCGCGAGTATCTGTTTCTTGGCCAAAGAGGCCTTGAGCTGGGCGACGGTTGCGCCGGCTTTTTTCAGTTGTGCGGCGAGCTTGTCGAAGTCCCCTCTGGAAATCGCCTGATCACCCACCAGCCTGCTGCCGCGACCGTGTTCAACCTGTGCCAGCCCCAGATCCGCCTCGGCAGTGCCCAGCAGGCCCTTTTCGACATCGCTGTCCAGTTGCAGCAAGGGCTGACCAACCCTGACCTTTTGTCCTGACTCGAATTGCACGGCCTTTACCGTGCCGGCGATTTCCAGGCTCAGGTCGACGCCCTGCAAGGCCTTGAGGGTGCCGATGGCGGGTAGAAGGTTTTGCCACGGTTGTTCGCTGGCAGTGGCCACAGCCACGCTGACCGGTGGTTTTGGGGCGCTGAATTGCTGAATCTGCCGATAAATGGAGAGGGCCTTGTAGCCCGCCAGTAAAAGCACTACAAGCAGAACAAAGCCCAGCATGATCAGCATGCGCCGACGCACCATACTGCACTTCCTTTGGAGATATTTAACCTGAGAAGCAGGCTAGCTCCAGCGCCGGATATTGCAAACCGGCAGGGCGTAGGACATTTCTTTATTTATGGTCGTAGGACCGGATTTATCCGAGAAGAGGCCAGTACATTCTCAAAACGCCTTCCCGGATGAATCCGGTCCCACAGACAATCACACCAGATGCAAATGGTTGTCCCAGAGCCCTGCCGGCAGATCCAGAGGTTTAGCCAGCAATTGGGGCTGGCGGCAGTCGTAGAAGCGGCAGCGGCCCTGACCGGAGGTCACGACAAAGCCATCGGCAACCGCACCCACGCCTGCACAGTCAGGCAGAGGCGCGTCGAGTTTCACTGCACCGCTGTCCAGATCCCAGATAAAGAACCGGTTGCCACGGGGCGCTGTCAGTGCAACCAGTCGCAGGTCGCTGTGTACCGCAACGCTGGCGGTGTAATGCCCCATCGCCCGCAATTGCTCTTCGGCTACGGGAAAGGCCTGGAAGGGTTGACCCGGACGCTTGATCGCCAGCAGTTCGGAGGACTCATGGGCATCGCCCATGAATTGCTGCCCGGCGACAATGGTGCCGTCGCTGGCAATTCCCATGTGGCGCACGCTGTTCATCTGTTGCCTGAGGGTTTCCTTGCTCAGCAGTGTGCCGTCGCGTTGCATCAGCACCAGGCTGGGCTCCATGGCATGCAGGTTCATCTCTACCCGGCTTTCGGCCTCGGTGCGAATACCGCCGTTGGCAACTACCAGCGTTTCGCCGTCCGGCATCCACGACACCTGATGCGGGCCGATGCCGTGAGTGGGGATCTCTGCCGAATGCACCAGTCGTTCATCGACAAAACGATAAACGCCCAGCAGGCCTCGACCGGGATCGGTAGTGTCGTTTTCCGTGGCGTACAGCCACTCGCCATCGCCATGGATCACGGCGTGGCCGTAGAAATGCCGGTTCGGCTGCGAAGTGATGGTTTGCAGCAGGCGACCGTCGCGCAGGTCGATCAGGTAGCTTTCAGTGCCGGGCCTGCGGGCGATGAATACTGCCAGCGGCAAGGACGGGTGATTGATGATGTCATGGCAACGCTGGGCGACCTGGGTTGCGAACACCTGCGTGCCGTCGAGCCGGTAGCCCACTGCGTAGTGCCTTGCGTCGCCATCGTCGCGAGCGGAAAGCAGCAGGGGGCTTTTGCCTTTTTGCCGAAACAGAGTCCAGCCGCCCAGCGTACAAGCGCTGAGTAACAGGCTGCCAAGAGCCAGGGCCTGACGTCGCAACATCATCTACAACCTCTCGATCAATCGCCGTCGTTGGCGTTGAAGCCCAACTGAATACCCAGAGCTTTTGCCAGCTCGCCTTCATGGAGGCGGTGAACCACGTTCAGGCTGTCGTAAAACGCATTGAGCTGCTGACGGCCGGCTTCGCTGGCCAGCAGGTCGGCCAGTGGCGGCTTGAGTTCCGACAGCAGTTTGCGGCTGGCAGCGTAGGCTGCGTCGATCTTGTCGGCCAGTGGTTTCTGCTCGGCGGGCAACAGACCCCGCAGCCCTTTGTTATCCACGCCGACCCAGACGGACTGGGCGCTGATCAGGCTGGCTTCCAGGCTGCTGAGCGAAGACTTGCTGCGCCAGGAGTCGGCCTGGAACGGTTGCGGCTGGCCCTTGGTCTGGCGACCCAGTGGTGTGCCCAGTTTTTTCTTCAGGCTGTCCAGCGCGGTGACCTGTACACGCAGCACTTCGGCGATGGCTTCGTGGGAGTCGGCATAGCGCGTGTTCGGGAACTTGCTCAGTTGCGCGAGCATGCCGTCGTTGCTGTTCCAGCGGCTGAGAATTTCCTCGGCCAGGATCTTCTGGCGCTCACCGATTGCCATCAGCAACGGGCAGTAACGGGCTTTCTGTTCGGCGTTGGCCATGTCGATTTCGGCATCGAACAGGATGTATTCATAAGCCGACAGCCCTTGAACCACGACGCTGGCCTTGGACAGTTCTTCGGCACTGATCTGCGGCTGGGCGTTGACCAGTTGTTCGACCTGACGTCCGACCAGATTTTTCTTGTCCGGCCAGAACTGCACCTGCCAGGCACGGTTGCCTTCGGCCAGCGGCCCGATCAGTAATGGTTGCAACTCGGCCCAGGTTTTCTGTGCTTTCAGGAAGTCGGCGCGTGCGCTTTCCAGATCGGTTTTGCCTTGGCAGAAGGCAATTGCGCTGCTGGCCAGCTGGCGATCGGCTTCGACCCAGCGGCTGTAAGTCGGCAGGATCACCTGCTTGGCGATGGCGGCAGAGGTGACGGCTTGTGGGTCCGATGGTGCGCAGGCGCCCAGAGCCAGGGCTGCCAGGCTGGTAAACAACAACTTGGGTCGGAACATGTCCGGCTCCTTATTTTTAAAAGGGAATGCTTATAACGAATTCAGGAACGCCAACAGCGCCGCACGCTGCTCGGCGTCGAAAGCCAATACCTGTCGCTGTGCTGCCTGGGCTTCGCCGCCGTGCCACAGTATCGCCTCCATCACGTTGCGAGCGCGACCATCATGTAGAAATTGTGTGTGCCCGCTGACGGTAGCGGTCAGGCCCAGGCCCCAGAGCGGCGGTGTACGCCATTCGCGGCCAGTGGCCTGGAACTCGGTCCGGTTGTCGGCCAGGCCTTCGCCCATATCGTGCAGCAACAGGTCGCTGTAGGGACGAATCACCTGATTGGCCAGCTCAGGCTCTGCCGCATCGGCGCGGGTGGTGAATTGCGGTGTGTGGCATTGCTGGCAGCCTGCCTTGAAGAACAGGTTCTTGCCCGCCAGTACTTGCGGATCATCCACATTGCGACGTGCCGGAACAGCCAGGTTGCGGGTATAGAACTCCACCAGCCGCAGAATATTGTCGCTGACCTCCGGTTCGCCGTTGGGGCCATTACCGTTTGGTGCATCGCGGCAAACCGTTTGCACCGGGGTACAGTCATCGGAAGTTTTCAGGCTGGTGGTCAAGCCCATATCACCCGAGAATGCGTGGACATTCTGTTGATTGAGCGTGGGTTGCCCGGCCTTCCAGCCGAAGCGCCCCAAGACGACCTTTTGCTGCACATCGTCCCAGACCCAGTTGGCGCGTCCGGAAATACCGTTGCCATTCTTGTCGTCAGGGTCGTCATTGGCCAGGATCGCCGCTTCGGGAATCGCCTCAAGCAGTCCCAGACCGATCATGGGCGGGGCAATGCGCGCCGAAGCGTGGGTGTCGGGGTGCATGGGGCCATAGCCCAGTTGCGTGATACGCAAGGTCGGCTGACGCAACTCGACAGTCATACCATCGCGAAAGCGAATGGTCAGAGGATCGTACTCGACCCGCACCTTGCCTTCCGGCGCGATACCAGGGATCGACATGTCCTGTAGCTGTCCGCCATAACTCGGCTCGGGCACCACACCGTTGCGCTTGATGACCTCGGCATACGCCGGGCTGTTCGGAATCGAAAGCCTTACCAGCATCGACACGGCATTGGTGTCGCCGGGCTCTGGCGGATGGCCGCGACCATCCTTGATATGGCAGTTCTGGCAGGCATTGGTATTGAATAACGGACCCAGCCCGTCACGGGCAGTGGTGGTCGAGGGCGCGATTACCCAGGGGTTGCGGAAGAAACTGTTGCCGACACTGAAGTCCAGCCTGCGCACCGGCGAGAGATTGGCCGACGGCATGGAGAAGGCGTTCTGATCGCTTTTCTTTACCGTAGCAGCACCGCCAGACAGAGCTTCCCCCGGTTCTGCCTGAGTGAAACGCGGCGCGTCATCGCACGCAATCAGGACCAGAGCCGAGAACAAAACAAGGGACAGGCGCAGCGGCATACTCATACGAATTCTGCAACGAGCTGAAAATCAGGGCGAGCAAGCTTATCAGCCTGATGGGTTTGGAATAAGAAAAGTTATCGTTTGCTCGGGCTGAGGCAACGTATTGTTACTAAATCGCGGGCTGGGCGGCTTTTGAAAGGCGACGCGGCTGCTTTGTTTTTTTGCAGGAGAAAGGCATGAAAAATGCCAGTCAGAAGGTCTGACTGGCATTCGGTATTGCAGGCTCTGAGCCTCCGGTTACATCACGGATCAGAACTCGTGATCGGCGTTGTCCGGGTTCAGGTCGGTGATGCCGAGCTTGCCAGCGGCTTGCTCGATGGCGCCGGTCTGTTTGACCAGTGCTGCAATGGCGTCACGTACCACTTGATTGCCTGTGGTGTTGCCCGCAGCGATCAGTTGGTCGAAGTGTTCGCCTTTGTTGGCATGATCGACGATCACTTGCAGCTTGGCCTGGGTGTCGTCCAGGTCGGCGCGCAGTGTGGCGTCGGTGGCCGGGTCAACCTTGGCGACCAGAGACGAGATGCTTGGGCCGGTGATCTTGCTGCCGTCGGTGCGGGTGTATTCGCCCAGGTAGACGTTGCGGATGCCTTTGCCGTTGTAGAAGTGCGAGTTGTGCGTGTTGTCGCTGAAGCAATCGTGTTCGTCTTCGCTGGAGTTGGCCTCCAGAGCCACTTTCATGCGCTCGCCGGCCAGTTCGCCCAGCGACAGGCTGCCCATGCCGAACAGCATTTTGCGCAGGCCGTTTTCGCCGGACTCCGCTTCCAGGGAAGCACGATAGTTATCGGCGACACCGGCTTTCCAGTTGCCCGACATTTCTTCCAGATCGGTTACCAGCAGGTCGGTCACCGCCTTGAGGTAGGCGCGACGACGATCGTTGTGGCCGCCGGTTGCGCCGGCACCTTCCAGATAGTCGCTGGCAGGACGTGCGCCGGCGCCAGGGCCGGTGCCGTTCAGGTCCTGGCCCCAGAGCAGGAATTCGATGGCGTGGTAGCCGGTGGCGACGTTGGCCTCGGAACCGCCCAGCTCATTTAGGCTGGCGAGTTTCTCGGGCGTGATGTCCTTGACGTCGACCTTGTCTTCGCCGACCTGGATTTCAGTGTTGGCAATGATGTTGGCAGTAGCGCCCGGGTTGCCCAGCGCGTGCTGGTAATCCTTGGCCACGTAGTCGATCAGGCCTTCGTCCAGGGGCCAGGCGTTAACCTGACCTTCCCAGTCGTCGATGATGGTATTGCCGAAGCGGAAGACTTCGCTCTGCATGTAAGGCACGCGGGCGGCAACCCAGGCATCACGGGCGGCCTTGAGGGTCTGGTCGCTCGGTGCGGCGAGGAATGCATTGACTGCGGTCTGCAGGTTCTTGGCAGCGGTTTCGGCATCGCTGAACACGGCAAAGACAATATTGGTGTAGTTGGCGACCACGGCCTTGGCGGCGGCGTCATCGGTCTGGGTTGCCGCTGCCGGAGCAGGTGCGGCAGGCGCTGCTGCCGGAGTCACAGGAGCTGCAGCAGGAGCGGGAGCGGCTGCCTTGTCCTTGCCTTCGCCGCAACCGGCGAGGGAGATAGCTATGGCCAGCAGACTAGCTGTTGCCAGAGGCATACGAATCATGACGAATTCCTGCGTCTAGGGGATTTATGGCGCCGAGCGCCCAGAAAAACTGCGACATAATGCGAAAGATTTGCATTCGGTGTAAAGGCATAACGCCCTTAAAGTCGTGAACGAGCATTCGACGACGTGTAACTGTCGGTTTCAAGACAACCGGATATTGATCGTAGGAGCGAATTCATTCGCGAGAGGCTGGCACATGCAATGGAAATGCATCGCCTGCTGCTTTCGCGCATGAATTGGCTCCTGCCTTGTGACGCGCAACTACCTACAGGGCTTCTGCCTGGCTGCGTTGGGCCTGTTTCAGGTAAGGCAGAATTTCACGGCCGGGCAGGGGCTTGCTGTAGAGGTAGCCCTGACCTTCGTGGCAGCCTTCGGAAATGATGTAGGCTTCCTGCTCGCTGGTTTCCACACCTTCGGCAATGACCTGCATGCCCAGGCTTTTACCCAGCTGGATAATGGCGCGCACGATGGTCGCGTCGTCATCGTCGTCGATCAGGTCCTGCACAAAGCTCTTGTCGATCTTGATCTTGTCCAGTGGCAGGCTCTTGAGATAACTCAGGGACGAATAGCCGGTACCGAAGTCGTCAATGGCGATCAGCGCCCCGGAGCGGCGAAGGCTGAGCAAGTGTTGAGCGGCAGTGTTGATATCTTCCATCAGGCCGGTTTCAGTGACTTCCAGCTCCAGGCTGCGTGGCGGCAGGCGGTAGATCTGTAGCAGGTTGTTCACCACTCGCGGCAGTTCCGAGTGGTGCAGTTGCACGGTGGACAGGTTGACCGCCATGCGCAATTCGGTGAAACCCTGATCGTGCCATTCGCGCAGCTGGCGGCAGGCCTGATCGAGCACCCATTCCCCGATGGCGATAATGGTGCCGTTCTGTTCCGCCAGAGGGATGAAGACATCGGGCGGTACCAGACCGTGCTCCGGGTGTTGCCAGCGGATCAGCGCTTCGACGCCCATCACGCGATGGTCGCGATAGCTGATCTGTGGCTGATAGACCAGATAGAACTGGCCACGGGGCAGGGCTTCGCGCAGGTCTTTTTCCAGTTCGCGGCGACGGCGCATTTCGCTGTCGACACTGGCTATATAGAACTGGTAGCGATTGCGCGAGCGCGTCTTGGCCAGGGTCATGGTCTGTTCGGCTTTTTGCAGCAGCTTCTCGGTGCTGTCGCCGTCTTCCGGGAACAGCGTGATGCCGATGGTCGCGCGCAGGCGGATCTCCTGAAGATCCAGCGCGAACGGCGCTTCGAGATCATCAAGAATGTTCTGCGCCAGTTCCGCGGCTTCGTAAGGCTGTTCGATATCGGCCTGAACCAGAGCGAACTGGTCGCCACCCAGTCGCGCCAGAGCGCCGAGCCTGCCGCTGTGGGCGCGCAGCCGGTCCGCCAGAGCCAGAAGCAACTGGTCGCCCGTCTGGTAACTGAATTGTTCGTTGATGCCCTTGAAGTCATCCAGGCCGACACACAGCACCGCAACGCGACGTTGCAAGCGCCCGGCATCCACCAGAATCTTGTCCAGTTGAGTCTGTAATTGCAGGCGGTTGGGCAACCCGGTCAGGAAGTCATATTGGGCCATGCGTTGCAGGCTGTTTTCGGCTTCGTGACGCAGGTGCGTGTTGCGTTCGATAGAGGCCAGCAACTGATTGGCGGTATTGACCCAGATACCCAGTTCGTTCTTTTCATGGCCCTTGAGCAATGGCAATTGATGCTCGCTGGGGCGATCCGGGTTGATGCTGGTCAGATGCTCGATGATTTTGGACAGCGGCTTGGTCAGCAGCCAGTGATAGACCAGATACAGCACCAGCCCCATGGCCAGTGCGCGCAACACCCCGGAGATGAAAATGATCACGGCATTGATGATGAAGCTCTCGCCGTAGTTGGCGGTATCCAGAGTGATGCGCAGATCGCCGTAGTACTCGCTGTAAGGGCTGCGGCCGACCAGTTGGGTCGTGAAACTGCGCTCCTGGCCGAGAATGAGGTCTGTCAGCCAGCGAGTGGAAGAGATTTTCAGAGGGCGCTCTTTTTCCGCGAGCAACGTTTCGTTCGGGTGCCCGATGGACGCCATGCGAACGGAGTTGTCCTGAAACAATCCTTCGATGACCTGCATGCCCATTTCCCGGTCCAGGCTGTACACCGCCTGGGTCGAAGGATCGCGGAACATGTCCAGAATACGTTCGGCATCGCTGGCCACGTTCTGGCGAGTCTTGTAAGCATCGAAGACGATTTGCGCGCAACTCAACACAACGCCTACGAACAGCGCTGACAGTAGTACCACGCGCAGCAACTTAACCGACAAGCTGTGTTTGAGTTCCAGCTTCAAATGGTCATTCCTTAATTCGTGCCGGGAGCGTGCAACCCTACAACCATCGAAAAACCAGCTGTGTCAGCCTCGTGACGAGCGCGCGCTCATCTGGCCGATTTCTGCTTCTCTTGTCCTGCTTACCCGCAAGATTGGATCCGGGGCGATTCTACTATGTCGGACAAGTATGCATGGAACTTGAGCATGACTCTGTAAATACAAGAAGTAATATTAGTCTGCTATTGCTTTCTGGCAACATACAAAACATTAGTGTCAGGTTAACGATTGAATGCCCCCGCTTGCACGAAGCGGGGGAAGATGCCCGTACTAGAGCGTTGCCTGCCAGAGTTAGTCAGGCCAGTTGTTGTACGACTTCGATGAAGGCTTGGCGAAATGCCTGCATTTCTGCCTCTGTGCCGATGCTAACCCGCACCCAGGTCGGCCAGACATCCCACTTCCTGCCAATCAGAATCTTGCGCCTGGCCAACCCCTCAATGACACGCTCGGCCGGGTGGCCCGTATCGATCATGAAGCAATTGGCCTGCGAAGGCGTGCAGGTGAATCCATGGCTGGCGAGAAAGGCCCGGGTCTGTTCGCGCACCCGGGTATTGAGCTGCTTGCGCTGCCTCACCAGATCGGGGTCTTCAAGGCTGGCCATACCCCCCATGGCGGCAGGCAACGAGACAAAATTATTGCCGCCCCATACTTCGATTTTCTCCAGCAGTTCAGGATGCCCCACTGCCAGACCCAGCCTGGCTCCAGCCATGCCGTAGAGCTTGGAGAAGGTTCTCAGAACCAGCACATCCTTGCGCTTGGCTGCCAGCGGAATAAGGCTGCGGGCATCCGAGAAATGAATGTACGCCTCATCGATCAACACCACCGAACCTTCGGGTTTTGCGAGGATGGCTTTCTCTATCTGATGCTGCGCTGTCACGGTTCCGGTGGGATTGTTGGGGTTGCAGATGTAAATCAGGCCTGGCGTCTTGTCGACCTTGAGCATGGCCTCGACATCATGCGAGCCATCGGGCAGCAGGGGCACTTCATGGAACGCGACCTGCTGACTGTTCGCGGCTTCGACAGGCGCATCGTAGGATGGCGTGGCGAGAGCAAGGCTTCGGTTCTCATCGGTGAACGCTGCAATCGCGTACTGCAAGGGTTCACGCGAGCCGCTGTAAGCATGTACGTAATCGCTGGGTATCTGATTCTGTCTGGCGAACAGTTCGATCAGCTTCAATTGCGCGCCATAGTGATAGCGTCCTGTCGAAGCCGCACCGTCCTGCATCTTTTCCAGGGCCAGAGCAGATGGGCCTAAATGGCTTTCATTGAAGTTGAGATGAATCTTGTCATTGCTGGCGGGGTTGTTTGTCCGTGGTGCGGCTGAACTGATTCCTGGCAGCGCCAGGCTCGCAGATGCCAGTGCGGAGAGGGTAACGAAAGAACGACGGCTGACCGATGACATGGAGTAAGTCCCTTGTTGGTTGCGAACGTCTGCACTCGTAATGGCGCATTGATGTGATGCAGGCCTTGAGTGGCGGGGTCTTCGTTGATGAAAACGATAGCAAGCGAAGGATATTTACCGGGAGGCATTCGGGAGGGCAGGAGGGGGTGTCGGCACGGTGCAGGATTTCTTTTTAAATCAAAGGTCTGAACGGCGAGCAATAAAAAACCCGGCATTGCCGGGTTTCTTGTATGAAGCAGGAATCAGGCAGCGTATTGCTTGGCCACGAAGTCCCAGTTCACCAGGTTCCAGAACGCTTCGACGTATTTTGGACGCATGTTGCGATAGTCGATGTAGTAAGCGTGTTCCCAGACGTCGCAGGTCAGCAGCGGAGTGTCGCCGCTGGTCAGCGGGTTGCCTGCACCGATGGTGCTGGCCAGTGCCAGGGAGCCGTCAGCCTTCTTCACCAGCCAGCCCCAGCCAGCGCCGAAAGTGCCGATGGTGGTTTTGCTGAACTCTTCCTTGAACTTCTCGAAAGAGCCGAATGCTGCGGTGATGGCCTCGGCCAGAGCGCCGGTTGGCTCGCCGCCGCCTTTTGGCGACAGGCATTCCCAGTAGAACGTGTGGTTCCAGACCTGAGCGGCGTTGTTGAAGATACCGCCCGAAGAAGTCTTGATGATTTCTTCCAGAGTCTTGCCTTCGAACTCGGTGCCTGGCACTAGGTTGTTCAGGTTCACGACATAGGTGTTGTGGTGCTTGTCGTGGTGATATTCCAGTGTCTCAGCGGAAATGTGCGGCACCAGAGCGTCTTTTTCGTAGGGCAGCGGTGGCAATTCAAAAGCCATGGTTTATCTCCTTATCAGGTCAGTTGCGGTAATCGCAAGGCCGATCACGGGCGGCCAGATACAGCATGCACCGGGAGTTTTACTCTTTTTCGGCGCAGACCCCGGATCATAGCACCGGCCCTGCGCCTTAACCACGCAACAAGTGTGTGGGATAAAGGTTCCAAAGCCTTTTCTCATTAAAAGGGACAAACTCTCAACTCGCCCTGATCAGTTGTGCCGCGACACTGAACATCATGACTGCCACCATCAGATCCAGCAGCCTCCAGGTGGCGGGACGTGCCAGCCATGGAGCGAGCCAGGCCGCGCCGATAGCCAGAGTCGAGAACCACAGCAGTGAAGCGCTGGCGGCACCGGCAACATAGGCGCCGGGTACGCTTTGTTGCGCCCCCAGCGAGCCGATCAGCAAGACCGTGTCGAGATAGACATGCGGGTTGAGCAGCGTGACCGCCAGGGCGCTGAGCAGCACCGCACGACGCGACCTCTGGCCCGCCGTTGCGCTTTGCTCAAGGCTTTGGCGCGAGCAGGCGCGGCGCAGTGCCTGCACGCCATACCAGGTCAGGAAGATCACGCCGCCCCAGCGTGCGACCGCCAGCAAGGCCGGATTCTGTATCAGGATATTGGCCAGGCCGAACACACCAACGGCCACGAGAATTGCATCGCAGACAATACACAGCATCGCCACCGGCACGTGATGTTCGCGCCTCAGGCCTTGGGCCAGGACAAAAGCGTTCTGCGCACCAATGGCCATGATCAGGCCGCCTGCGACCAACAGGCCGTTGAAATAACTGTGCCACATGAAATGAATTCCAGAATGCAGGGGAGAGGTGGCGATTGTCTGAGCTGTGGGTGTATAAGAAAAACAAATATTCCTGATTGCTCATTAGGAAAACTGATGTTCGATTACAAATTACTCTCAGCCCTGGCGGCTGTTGTTGAACAAGCCGGTTTTGAACGTGCGGCACAGGTGCTGGGGTTGTCCCAGTCCGCCGTCTCGCAACGGATCAAGCTGCTTGAAGCCCGGATCGGCCAGCCGGTGCTGATTCGGGCCACGCCCCCCACGCCGACCGATATCGGCAGACGCTTGCTCAACCATGTGCAGCAAGTGCGTCTGCTGGAGCGCGATCTGCAAAGTCAGGTGCCCGCGCTGGACGAAGAAGGCATGCCCGAGCGGCTGCGCATCGCGCTCAACGCCGATAGCCTGGCGACCTGGTGGGCTCCGGCGGTGGGGGCTTTCTGTGCCGAGCAGCGTCTGTTGCTGGATCTGGTGGTCGAGGATCAGGACGTGGGCCTCAAACGTATGCGTGCCGGTGAGGTGGCCGCCTGCCTGTGTGGCAGCGAGCGACCGGTGGCCGGTGCGCGCAGTCAGTTGCTCGGTGCCATGCGTTATCGTGCGTTGGCCAGCCCGGCCTTTATCGAGCGGCATTTTGCCGAGGGCATCAGCCCCGAAAAGCTGATGCACTCTGCTGCGCTGGTATTTGGTCCCGATGACTTTTTGCAGCATCGCTACCTTGCATTGCTTGGGGGCGAGGGCAGTTTCGAGCATCATCTGTGCCCCTCGTCCGACGGGTTTGTGCGGATGATTGAGGCTGGAGTCGGCTGGGGGCTGGTGCCTGAGTTGCAGGTGCAGGCGCAATTACAGCGAGGGTCGTTGCGCGAGCTGGTGCCTGATCGCTACATCGACGTGCCCTTGTATTGGCACCATTGGCGTAATGGCGGGCAATTGCTGACCCGCCTCACGGCGCATCTGGCGCAACAGGCGAGCCAGTGGTTGGTGCCGCTGGACGACAAGTGAGCGTCAGTGAAGACATATGAAATGTGGGAGCGGTAAATGAAGATTCTGGTCACCGGCGCAAGCGGCTTCATCGGCGGACGCTTTGCGCGTTTTGCTCTGGAGCAGGGCATGAGCGTGCGCATCAATGGTCGTCGGGCCACAGGTGTCGAGCATCTGGTACGACGCGGAGCCGAATTCATTCAGGGTGATCTGGCGGACCCGGAACTGGTCAAGGCCTTGTGTCATGACGTGGAAGCCGTGGTGCATTGCGCCGGCGCGGTCGGTGTATGGGGCACTCGGCAGGATTTTGTCCAGGGCAATGTGCAGCTCACCGAGAACATTGTCGAGGCCTGTCTGAAACAAAGAGTGCGCAGGCTTGTCCATCTTTCGTCACCGTCGATCTATTTCGACGGACGTTCGCACCGCGACATCAAGGAAGAGCAAGTGCCAAGGCGCTTGCACAATCACTACGCCAGCACCAAGTATCTGGCTGAACAAAAGGTGTTTGGCGCTGAAGAGTTCGGGCTTGAAGTCATCGCCTTGCGGCCGCGTTTTGTAACGGGCGCGGGCGACACCAGCATTTTCCCGCGCCTGCTGCACATGCAACGCAAGAAACGCCTGGCAATCGTGGGCAATGGCTTGAACGTGGTGGACTTCACCAGTATGCAGAATCTCAACGAGGCCATGGCAAGCAGTTTGCTGGTAACGGGCTCGGCGCTGGGCAAGGCCTACAACATCAGTAATGGCGCGCCGGTTCCGCTGTGGGATGCCATCAACTATGTCATGCGTCAGATGCAGTTGCCGCAGGTCACGCGCTATCGCTCATACCGGCTGGCGTATGCCGCAGCTGCTATCAACGAGGGTGCATGCCTGTTGTGGCCTGGCCGACCTGAACCCACCCTGTCGAGGTTGGGAATGCAGGTCATGAACAAGGACTTCACGCTTGATATAAGCCGTGCCAGGCATTATCTGGATTACCAGCCGAAGGTCAGCCTCTGGGCTGCGCTGGATGAGTTCTGTGGCTGGTGGTCGGCTCAGCAAGGCGGTTCGCGCTGAAACGGCAACAGAGCCCGGTTATACTGCGCAACTTTGGTTTCAACAGTTTCCTTTTAAAGGGTTACCCATGCGTAACGATCCATACGACGACGTCGATGACGTTCCGAACCTCAGCGCCAAGGACGACGATGACGATGATTTCGTCCCGACCAAGGGCGCCCGCGAGCGTACGACGGTCTACTCGCGCAGCACGCCGGTGGCCAAGGTCAAAGGGCCGAGTACCGGGCCGCTCTGGGCTTTGGTGGGCGCCTTGTTCATTGCGTTCTGTGGCCTGGGCTGGTGGAGTTTCCAGCAGGTTTCCCTGATGGAACAGCAACTGGTCGCCACCCAGGAAAGTTTTGCACGCATCAGTGAAGAAGCGGCAGGCCGCCTGCAGGACATTTCCGGCAAGGTGGTTGCGACCGAATCGCTGAGCAGCGATGGCGAGGCGCTCAAGCAGCGCATCAAGCTGCTTGAGGCGCAACTGGAAGATCAGGACAAGCAGCGCGAAGGTGTCGAAGGGCAGCAAAGCAGCCTGGACAAGCGCCTGGAGCAGATATCCTCGCAAGCTGCGCAACAACAGCACGACAACGCGCAGTTGCAGGAGCAGCTCAAGAACGTTGCGATCGAACTGACGGCCCTCAAGACGGCATTGCCGGATCTGAAAGCCGCACAGAGCGATCAGGCCAGACTCGATGCCCAGCTCAAGAGCCTGAGTACCGATGTGGCGACCCTGAAAAAACAGGGTAACCCCTCGGCGGCCATCGAGCGTCTTGAGCAGGATCTGGTGGTGCTCAAGAGCGAGCAGGAAAATCGACCGGCTCCTTCGGCGGCTGGCAATACTGCCGAGTTCGATGCCTTTCGTGCTCAGGTGACCCGCAACATCAACACCCTGACCAGCCAGATCCAGACGTTGTCGCAGCAGATCAACGCCAGTCGGTAAGACGTAAAGCCCGGCCCGCAGCAACTCTGTTGCGGGCTGGCCCATTTTCAGGTTTCTCGCCTTGGTACAGTGATATTCGCCTGGACAGTGCGAAAAGATACTCTGCCATGCACGTTTCTATTGTAATGAGACTGTTTTTTACAGGTGATTGATTTTTTTTTTTAATAAAGCCTGTTCCAGGCTGTTAAATAAAAGTTAACTCGATAAATAAATATACGAAATAGACAGGCGCAGGCATTACTGTGGAGGTGCGGTTTTAAACAGGAGTTTCAATAATGAATGGAATCAAGAATATGAAAGATGTAGAGAATGAAATGTTCAATGCTGTCGAGGACAGTGCCGAAAGTTATGGCGATGTGGCGGATGTACACGCGGATTCCGGCAAGTTTGCGGAGTTGCAACAAAGGCCGCCCGTGGGAGTAAAGCCACCCAAGTCGGTCATACCGCCAACCAAGCCACCCAAGTTTCCCGTCCGGCCGCAGCGGCCTCCAGTCAAGCCTGTGGCACCTCCCAGACCACCGGTCAAACCGGTACTTCCTCCAAAGCCGCCGGTCAAGCCGACACCTGCAAAGCCTGTCCCGCCAAAACCTGTATCCAGTGGCTCTGCACCCACTGTCGGCGCTTCAAGTCTGCCGCCTGTGCCTGCACGCCCATCGCGTCTGGAAACAACATTGAACGTGATCAATACGGCAACGGGCGTTCTGCAATTGGTCCATCCGCTCAATAGCGTATTCAACCCCAACGGGACCGTCACTTATCCCAATGGGAGTGTTGCCGATGCACAAGGGCAATCGGTCACCAGTCCTGACGGCACGGTGCAGAAAGTGGACGGTACTATCGTGCATGCCGATGGAACCACACAATATGCGGATGGTAGCTATCTGTATAAAGATGGCACCTGGTTACTGGCCGATGGTTCTGTGAAGTATCCCGATGGCCGCTGGAAGTTGGCCGATGGCACGATCACGGATGCAGACGGTAATGTGCAGGGCGTGGTTGAAAGTGCAAAGTAAGTAAAGTGTTTCGATGCAAGAAACCCTGGCTCTTTCGAGTCAGGGTCTTGTGATGCTTATTGCTGTTAAAGGCGCGGATAGTCGATATAACCGACCGGGCCTTTACCGTAGAAGGTTTCCGGATTGGCCGGGTTCAGCGGGGCATCCTTTTCCAGGCGTTCCACCAGATCCGGGTTGGCGATATAAGGCACGCCGAAGGCGACGGCATCGGCCTTGCCTTCTGCCAGCCACGCATTACTGCTGGCCTTGGTGAATCTTTCGTTGACGATGTACACGCCACCGAACGCTTTCTTCAGTTTTGGCCCAAGGCTGTCGCCTGCTTCCTTCTCACGTGCGCACAGGAACGCGATGCCACGCTTGCCCAGTTCGGTCGCCACATAGCCAAAGGTTTCGGCCAGGTTGGCATCACCCATGTCATGGGAGTCTGCGCGTGGTGCCAGATGCACACCGACACGGCCAGCGCCCCAGATTTCGATGATTGCGTCGGTCACTTCCAGCAGCAGACGGGCACGGTTCTCCAGAGAGCCACCGTACTGATCGTTGCGCTGATTGGTGCTGCTTTGCAGGAACTGATCGAGCAGGTAACCGTTGGCGGCATGGATCTCCACACCATCGAAACCGGCAGCCTTGGCGTTTTCTGCACCAATACGGTAGGCCTCGATCACATCACCGATTTCCGCCAGCTCCAGTGCGCGTGGTGTCACGAAGTCGGAGATCGGGCGCAGCAGGCTGACATGGCCCGCTGGCTTGATCGCACTCGGCGCAACAGGTGTTTCGCCGTTCAGATACGAAGGGTGGGAAATACGCCCTACGTGCCACAGTTGCAGGACGATACGGCCACCAGCACCATGAACTGCCTTGGTGATATTGCTCCAGCCACGAACCTGATCGTTGGACCAGATACCGGGTGTGTCCGGGTAGCCCACGCCCAGCGGCGTGACGGAAGTGGCTTCACTGATGATCAGGCCTGCCGAGGCGCGTTGTACGTAGTACTCGGCCATCATCGCATTCGGTACCCGGCCTTCGTCGGCACGGCAGCGCGTCAGTGGCGCCATGATGATGCGGTTAGGCAGTTGCAGATCGCCTACGGTGATCGGGTCAAAGATAGTTGTCATGCGTCGAACCCTCTTAAGTGATCAATTGGTAGCAGGAGCCAGATCGGGATTGGCGGTCTGGCGGAAAGTAATCAGGGTGACCAGCAGTGCGAGCACGGCCAGCACAGCGGCGGCCAGTGGCACGCTGGTCAGGCCCAGGCCATGGGCGATGACGCTGCCACCGACCCAGGCGCCCAGCGCATTGCCGACGTTGAAGGCACCGATATTCAGGGTTGAAACCAGATTCGGCGCGGCCTTGCCGAAGGTCACGACATTGATCTGCAGGGCAGGCACCGCAGCAAAGGAGGCAACCGCCCAGAGGAACAGCGTGATCTCGGTCGGGATCAGCGCCACGCTGGTCCAGCTCAGAGCGGTGGACACCACGGCCATGGCAATGAATACGCCGATCAAGGTGGTCGAGACGCGACGGTCGGCCATCTTGCCGCCAATGACGTTGCCCACGGTCAGGCCCAGGCCAATGAGCAGCAAGGTCCAGGTCACGCCTTTGGGCGAGACACCCGTGACATCACCCAGCAACGGTGCGACGTAGGTAAACAGAGTGAACATCGAGGCCGCGAACAGTGCGGTCATGCTCAATGACAACCAGATGCCGGCACCTTTGAGCGCTGCCAGTTCGGCGCGCATGTCGAGCTTTTCTTCATTGCGGTTGGTCGGCAGAAAGCGGATCAGGCCTATGAAAGCCACGATGCCGATAACGGTCACGGCCCAGAAGGTCGAACGCCAGCCGGCGTACTGGCCCAGCGCGGTGCCCAGCGGTACGCCCAGTACGTTGGCGAGAGTCAGGCCAGTGAACATCAAGGCCACGGCAGAGGCGCGGCGGTTGGCCGGGACCAGGCCAGCGGCAACCACCGAACCGATCCCGAAGAATGCGCCATGGCACAGGGCTGTCACGACACGGGCGAACATCAGCACGTTGTAGTCGCTGGCGACAGCGCAAAGCAGGTTGCCGATGATGAAAATTCCCATCAGCGTGACCAGTGCGGCCTTGCGCGGTAGCTTGGCCGTGGCCAGTGCCATGAACGGGGCACCAATGGCGACCCCGAGGGCATAACCGGTCACCAGCCAGCCGGCACCGGGGATCGAAACACCCAGGTCGGCGGCAACATTGGGCAGCAGGCCCATGATGACGAATTCGGTAGTGCCGATGGCAAAGGCGCTCAGGGCCAGAATAAGTAGAGGTAAGGGCACGTAGCTTCTCCTGTTGGGGACGGGCTTCAAGGCTGGTTGTCCAGTTCTTGCACCAGGGCTTTGACGAAGGCTGCGATGACTTCTTCATTACGTCTGAAGAAATGCCATTGGCCGACCTTTTTGCTGCTGATCAGGCCTGCGCGTTGCAGGGTGGCCAAGTGGGCAGAAACCGTGGATTGCGACAGGCCTGCACGCTGATCGATCTGACCGGCGCAGACGCCGTGTTCGATGGAGTACTCCTGAGTCGGGAAGCTGGCTCGTGGATCTTTTAGCCAGGTCAGGATCTCGCGGCGCAAGGGGTGCGCCAGGGCTTTTATTATTTCGTCGAGGTCGATGGTCATGTCGTTCTCACTAACGGTATATCGCGATGGAGCGAACCTTATATCTGTATTTCGCGATATACAAATATGGAATTGCGCTAAGCAAGGATCGAATCGGTATATCGGGTTATAACGATATATGGACCTGCCCCCTGAAAACGGCGTAGGCTTTGCTCCATGAATTACCTCGCGCACCTTCATCTTGGCGGCCAGCGGCCCGCCCAATTGCTCGGCAGCCTGTATGGCGACTTCGTCAAAGGGCCTTTGCCGGGGCGTTTTCCTGCGGAACTTGAAGCCTCGATCCGACTGCATCGCAGCATCGATTCATTCACCGACAACCACCCGCTGATCAAGGACGCGATGGCTCGTTTCCCGGCGCAGCGGCGGCGTTATGCGGGGATCATGCTGGATGTCTTTTTCGACCATTGCCTGGCACGGGACTGGCACCGCTATGCCGACGTTCCTCTGGAAGCCTTCACCCGCAAGGTGTACGGCGCATTGGCCGCCGAGCGCCAATTGCCCGAGCGGCTGGCACTGATTGCGCCTCGCATGGCGGCACAGGACTGGCTGGGCTCATACCGGGATTTCGAAGTGCTGGAACAAGTGCTGGGCGGGATTTCCAGGCGTCTGTCACGGCCTGAAGGGTTGGCGGGCGCCATGCAGGAATTGCAGGCGCTGTACCAACCCTTGAGTGCGGATTTCGACGAGTTCTATCCGCTGTTGCAGGACTTCGCTCAAGCAGCCCTGGCTGGGCGCGATACCACTTCGTTCGGCTGAACGGCCTCACCGAACAACGCCACCTGAACCGCCTGTTGTGCCTTGAAGGCCAGGGCTGCACGTTCCAGGCCGGCAGTGGGGATCGGCTCCAGCAGATGGATATGCACATCACCCTGATCGTTGGCGAACAGGCGACGCAAGTGTGACAGCAGATCGTCATCGCCAATGAACGGCGCAATCGGATCAGGCTTGCCGTTACGCGAGTAAGCAATCGCCACCGGCTGCAAGGCCACACCGGTTTCGATGGCGCTGGACAGCAGGCGACCGTGGAAGGTGCGCAGGGCGCGGCCATCGGTGGTGGTGCCTTCCGGGAAAATCACCAATGGCGTGCCGTGTTGCAGATGGCTGCCCATCTGCCGCTGGATCAGGCGGCTGTCGCCCGAGCCACGACGAATGAACAGGGTTCCCGCCTTGAGCGCCAGCCAGCCTGCAACCGGCCAGGTCCGTACCTCGGCCTTGGACAGAAACGACAGCGGAGCGAGCATGCCCAGCAGCGGAATATCCGTCCATGACACATGATTGCTGACCCACAGCATCGGCTGAGTCGGCAGCTTGCCGCTGACCGTCACCCGAAAGGGCAGGGCGTTGGTCAAGCGTGCCATGAACCAGCGAGTCCAGCGTTGTCGGCGCTCCATGGAGCTGCCGACTTTCAGACGCTCCATCACCGCAAAGGCTGCGGCAATCGTCAGCCCCACAGCAATCACCAGCAACACCCGTGCAACACGCGCATGGCTGCGCAGGCGGCTCATCACACGGCTGCCTTGAAGTGACGGGCATAGCGCGGGCACAACTCGTCGCGCTTGAGCAGGATGAACACATCGGCGACCTGGAAATCTTCATCCCAGCAAGGCTCGCCACAGATCTTCGCACCCAGGCGCATGTACGCCTTGAGCAGTGGTGGCATCTCGCAGATCACGTTACCGGGAATGTCGAGTGTCGGCAGCGGGTTCTTGGGTTCGGCCCGCAGGTTCTCGGTACACAGATAGCGTTCGCGCAAGCGCTGCATGATCGCGTGAGCCTGAATGCCGCCGTCCTGCATCGGAATACTGGCGCAGCCCATCAGGTAGCTGTAACCGCCTTCATTGAGGACTTCTGCCAGTTCGCTCCACAACACGGCGATGGTGCCACCGTTGCGGTAGGCCGGGTCAACGCAGGTGCGGCCCAGCTCCAGGATCGGGCCTTGCAGGTGCAGCAGGCCGTGCAGGCTGAATTCTTCTTCGCTGTAGAAACGGCCCAGAGAGCTTGCGGCCTTGTGATCGAGCAAACGGGTGGTGGCGACCAGGCGACCGGTGTTGAGGTCGCGAACACCGATATGCGAGCAGTGGACATCGTAGTCATCAATATCCAGACCCAGTTCAGCGCCTTTGAGACGGGCGTTGAATTCTTCGCTGAACACGCTGAAACGCAACGCCTGAGCTTCCTGCAGGGCGTGTGTACCGATCAGGCGCTCGGCCTGAAGACGACGGTCAGAAGTGTTGTCACGGATGCGGGCAATCTGGGTCATGCGAAGTCTCCATAAGCCAGCCATGCAAGTGCGGCCGGTTGACTGAATTGTCCAAGCGCTTGCTGTATGTGCAGGCTAGGGAGCCGTCGTGTCATGGAGGTGAAGCTTTGGTGATGGTTGTGTGACGGGTAATGCCGATCAGTTAAGGTCATAAACCACTTTGTGGGAGGCAGCTT
Organism: Pseudomonas sp. FG43; assembly: GCF_057809175.1. NCBI lineage: Bacteria > Pseudomonadati > Pseudomonadota > Gammaproteobacteria > Pseudomonadales > Pseudomonadaceae > Pseudomonas > Pseudomonas sp. FG43. Next base: position 66,282 of record NZ_JBMDJL010000001.1, on the reverse strand, counting down.
GCTGGCGACTTCAGCGTACAGGCGCAGAATTTCCGCACTTCACAGGCCTTTTCGCCAGCAAGCTGCCTCCCACAAGTTTTGTGTATGCCTTAACTGATCAGCATTACTCCTACCGGGTTACCCGGTTCTGTCATGAATCCCTGCTAATGTTGGCCGGTTATCCTCCAGAGACTCTGGCCATGCCCCGCCGTTTTGTTCGCTTGTGCCTGTTGTGTTTGCTGAGCCTGAATATCTTCCCGGCCCTGGCCGAAGACTGGCCGAATGAGCAATGGAGCATTGAGCCAGCCAAGCCGACCAGTGCTCTCAAAGCATTGGAGGATTACGCTTTCCCGCCTCGCGACGATGTGGCCCGCACAGGGATTCGCAGCGATGCCCTGCTGGTGATTCGTGACGGTCGCATCGTCTATGAACGCTATGCCGGAGTTACCACCGCCCAGACGCCGCACCTGACCTGGTCGATCAGCAAAAGCGTGTTGGCCACTGTGCTGGGGGTAGCATTCGGGCAAGGGCGCTTCCAGTTGAATGATCCCGTCGCGAAGTTCTACAGCCCGCTCAAGACGCATCCAGACATTACCGTTCAAGACTTCCTGCACTGGGCATCGGGCCTCGACTGGCAGGAAGACTATGAATACGCGCCGCTCAATTCATCGGTCGTGGCGATGCTCTACACCCGAGGTCGTGACGACATGGCCCGCTTCACGGCTGAGCATGGTGTCGCCAGCACGCCCGGAGCCTCGTATCGATATTCCAGCGGCGACAGCAATGTTCTGTCCGCTGCCTTGAAAAACATGGTGGGTGAACAGGCTTACAAGGACTATCCATGGACCGCGCTGTTCGACCCGCTTGGCATTGGCAGCGCCACATGGGAAGCCGATGGCAGCGGCACTTTTGTCGGCTCTTCCTACACCTACATGACCGCCCGTGATCTGGCGCGTATAGGCCTGTTGATGCAGCGCGGCGGGCGTTGGCAGCAGAAACAGTTGCTGCCAAGCGCCTGGGTGGATTTTGTCCTGACGCCTTTTGCTGGCCAGAACGTGCAAGCGAACGCCGAGGTGCCGGGCGGACACTGGTGGCTCAATCGGACCCATGACGGTAGCAATGGCCCATGGCCGGATGCGCCACCCGATACCTTCGCGGCGCTTGGGCATTGGGGGCAGGCGCTGTATGTGATTCCCGCTGACAGGCTGGTGATCGTGCGCTATGCCGATGACCGCGATGGCAGCTACGATCACAACCGGATGCTCAAACTGTTGCGAGCGGCCTTCGGCAAGGAGGGCGGGCAATGAGCACACGCCGAATGTTTATCCTGCGTCGTCCTTTCAGCAGCCTGCTCTTGCTGGTGCTCTTCATGATCGCGGTACTGGCCTGGCAATACCGTGTTGCCTTGCAGGCGTTCCCCACCATCATCAGTGCCTACACGGCCAAGGAATATTGTTCGTGTCGTTATGTGATGAACAACCCTGCCGATTACTGCCGCAGTTACGTCAAGCAATACATTCCTGCAACCTTTACGGACGACACCCTCAACAAATCGGTCAGTGCCAGCGGGTTGGGACGCAGCAGCGTTGCGACGTGGCAGGGCGCACGTCAGGGCTGTCGTTTATTGCCTGAGGAGCCTTGATGGACGAACGGAGTCGTTTGCCAGCGGTCTGACAGCCGGATAAGGTTGTCCTCGAATGTGCATACGGAGTTTTCATGCCCACGCTGCTGGCCCGCGCCACTCTCGCTATCGCTGTTTTGATCTTCACGGCACGCTGACGTGGCGGGAGCGATCTTTCCATGGCGCCCGGACAATCACTTTCAACTGCTGATTGATGGCCCGACATTTTTCCCGCGCATGATCGCCGCCATCGACCGCGCCGAGCAGCAGGTCGATCTGGAGCTGTATCTGGTCGAAGCAGGCGCCTGTGCGGACGCCATCGTTCGAGCGTTGGCCGAAGCCGCACGACGCGGTGTGATCGTGCGCTGCCTGTTTGACGACTTCGGCTCTCAGGCTTTCAGCACTGGATTACGCAGGCAACTGACCGACGCCGGAGTGATCCTGCGTTTCTACAACCCCATTCGCTGGCGACGGGGTATCCGCAATTTTTACCGCGATCATCGCAAGGTGCTGGTGGTGGACAAGGCATTGGCGGTAGTGGGCGGTACGGGTGTCACGGATGAGTTCTGGGAGCCGAGTCATCCGGTCAGCCAGTGGCATGAAGTGATGGTGGAAATCACCGGCCCGCTGGTGATCGACTGGCAGGCGCTGTTTGATCGCCAGTTCCACGCCAACCTGCGTCGCACGGCATGGCGGCCCATGGAAGACTTTGGCCTCAGGCATCTGCCCAGAGCCCCTGAGTCCGGGCAAGGCCTTGGGCGCGTCGCCTATGCAGATGCGCGTCAGCATCGCGATATCGTGCAGTCTCTGGTTCGTACGCTGAACAGTGGCCAGAAACGTATCTGGCTGGCGACGCCGTATTTCCTGCCCACCTGGAAAGTTCGCCGTTCACTGCGCAAGGCGGCTTTGCGGGGCATTGATGTTCGCTTGCTGCTTACCGGCCCGCGCACCGATCACCCCTCGGTGCGTTACGCCGGGCATCGCTATTACCCGCGTCTGCTCAGGGCCGGGGTGAAAATCTTCGAGTACCGACCGCGCTTCCTGCACCTGAAAATGGTGCTGATCGATGACTGGGTCAGCATTGGCTCCTGCAATTTCGATCACTGGAACCTGCGCTTCAACCTGGAAGCGAACCTTGAAGCCATCGACCCTGCCTTGACCCGTGATGTGGTTGCCAGCTTCGACAAGGATTTCGCCCAGAGCACCGAAATCACTCTGGACGCCTGGAAGGCCCGACCTTTGTGGCGCAGGGTCAAGCAGCGGCTTTGGGGCTGGATTGACCGGTTGGTGGTCAATCTGCTGGATCGGCGCAACTGAGCGATGATGTTGTGCAAACTCATTCGCAAACAGGCCATAAGCTCAAGTCATTAAAGGGCGACTATTTCTCATAGGGATAAACGTCGACGCTCAACCCGCACAGGGGCCTTGGTGATGGCGAGATTCAAGGCCGGGATGCGGGATGATGGTTCATCAAGCACGGTAAGGCTGGCCATCGGACCATTGAATTGTTGATTGATAACCGAAACCGCCAGAGAAATGGAATCGGCGTTTTTCAACATTATCCGGGTGCGCTGCAACGGGTCTTCGCTGAAGGCTGTGCTGTCAAGATTTGCTGCGTCAGGTCCATCCCATATCAGGTTTGCGTAACGTCTCTGAAGCCTTTGTACTTGAGCGAGAATTTCGACTTTTCCCAGCTTCCACCGCTTGCGCAGCAATTGCACCAGGAGTGTTGAAGGCGTTGTAATGGATAGCACTGACCAGCGTCTGCGGTTGTGTGGTACCGGCTAGCGTCAACTCGATGGCTTTCAATTGACCTGCCACAGTCTGTTTGAAGGATTGCGTATTTTCCATGGCATCGGTCTGCCGAAGTGTTTCGCCCGCAGTATTGAACGCCGACTGCGTTTCTTAGCGGTCGCTTTCCAGAAGAGCATTCGCTCGACTTCATCCAGCGGTCAATCCGGTGTTTCCAGACCCAGCAGAAAATGCCGGGCCTCAGTCAGTGCCGAGCCGAGCAAACGGTACTCCGGCAGATGGCGAGTCCCTGCCGTATCGTCATGGCGAATGAGCTGGTTGCACTGTTTGTGCTCGAAACCATCCGCCCCGCCGTAACCAAGCCGCTCGGTTACTTATCTGTCTTCGGTGATCGCCAACGGGCGCACTATAGAATCGTTCTATGCCGGCTCTTTCAAACTCATCTTTGAGAGCGTTCCACTTTCCAGTGTATCCAGATGCTCCCATTTTTCAGGCTGTATATGGTTTTCACTTTGCTGTATTTCGTATGTCAGCTCCGCGAATTCCGTAGCATTTCTTATGACACCGCCGGCCACCGGAGTTTGCCCCAAGTACAGCCCGCAACCTCAGACAAGGTGATGGGAGCCTGGGCCAGATCAACGGGTGCTGGGGGAGAGGGACGTAACGTGCTGCGAGTGTTCCAACTGCTCCAGATAGGGGGATGCGTCGAGAACTGTTGTGTCAGAGCTTCACAACGAATATAAACCAACTGTGGAAAATGAAATTTGAGTGATGAAATGAGGGTTGGAGATCGTTCCGAAACAAGACAAAACCTACAGGGGCGACTACAAATAACATCACTCGCAATGCATCCTGAGATCATAAAGGGCAGAGGGCCTAGGGAGGACGGACCCTCTGCTTACTACATCCAGCCCAGAGACTTAAGGGCTTTACCTGCAGGGAGTGCGACTAACACCGCTTTCAATCCTTCGGAGCACGGCTTCGTCAGTAACACCAAGTAAAGCCCCAGCATCTTTGGGCTGAATATTGAAAATGGAGTCCTATTTTTAGCTCAAAGCGAAGTATAGCCAGATCCAGTCCTGCCCATATTTATAGATAAGATTAGGCATTAGTTCACTTATGCCATTACGGACCTTACACCTAAGGAAATCATCAGCTAACACTTGAAGCTATAACCACCAGCTTTCTCCTGTGTGAGTAAAAATTGAATACGACTCTTGCTTTCCTTTCGAGTCAACCTCTTGTCGATAGCGTGCGTGCGTTTCTGACGGACGGTTGTGCCCGAGCTGGATAAATGCTCTGATTTGGGGGCGGACTGACCAGTGACCGGATAATCTTCACTTTAAACTTGAAGTGACTGCTAAGACGAACTTCAATTTAAAGACTGATTTAATCAGGATGCAGCTAAGAGGAAATTCTGCTGCTGAAGGTTATCAAGGATGCCATTATGCAAAATAGTTCTGAAAAGGTTTACTGCAATTCACTTGTAGCCGTTTTTCATGCAGCATTTCAACTCGGCTTCGACCCTTATGCGCTTGCAGTTCAAGCAAAATTTAACGTGGCGATCTACTTGGATATGTCGCCGCTGATGTTGGCTGAAGGGCCAGAACGGATAATTGATGAATCATTGATTGTCGCAAGGCTTATTAATAAAAATTGGCCGCATCAATAAGAGCCCCCGGGGACTTACCACCAATAGAAGGCAGGGAGGAGCGATGATGGCTTGGAAAGGTAGCGCGAATGAAGGTAGGTTATGCTGCCTTGGCTATGAGTCGCTCGATGTATTCATTATCGACAGGCTAGGTTTTTTCTCATTTGAATGTAGGCAGTGTGGTAGAAGGATAGCGAGTTCTGAGGTTGTGTTACGCGCGCAAGCCTGTGTGGATTTACAGCGCGCTCCAATCTGTAAGTTCGGTTTTTGCATCTTTTAGACTGATGAAAGGCAGTACGAACTTTTAAACTAATTACCTACTAAAAGCTTTATTGGGTCGTGGGGTTGTAGGGGGAATTAATGATAGGTAAAAGTCGGAATTTCTCCATTCATGAGCTTTTGGTGGCACTTTTGCGAGACCAAAATATTCACCAAGGATATTATGGATTGACTGTGCAGTTTGAGGCTCACGGGGCTGCTTTGTCACTCTCAGGCCGCTCTGAAAGCAAACTGCCTGGCCTGACGATAGCAGTATCTGGTATAACGCTGATCTCAGTTGCAAGTAATGAATTAGGTGGCGTTGATGCATCAGTAGTTAATCCGGTTAGATCTGAAGTCCGAGTTAGGAAGCCAAGAGATAGCAAAAAGCTGCAATAGCGCGCAAGGGGGTTGATTAAATCGCAATACTGTTAAGTTTGTTATAGGGTTGTTGCTTGTAATTTAGTAGCCATGATTACGAACCTCAATGCATTTTCAGTAATGTTCTGCAGGGTTTTGTAAATTTCAAGTGCCTCATCAGCTGTTTCAGCAGGCGCTGGTGGCACTGACAAGGCTGTGGCTAGCACGATCGCCTAAACCCGCTCATCATCACTTGCGCTACGGTGCTGTTATTTTGTAACGCCCCATACGCATTGGTCCCCGCAAAGGTGGCCGGAATCTCAAGGCTGACGCGATAGCTCAACTCGCCCAGCTTTGCCCTAAATGGCAGGATATCTCTCTTTCCCTTGAAGGAAGTTTCCGAGAAAATCCCAACCTATTGCGCCTTGTTATTCGGGTCTCTAGGCTGCCACGGTCGCTGCAAAATCAGCGATCAGATTTGGTAGACCTGTGTGATTAGTGCGCAATGCGTCCCTCTTTTGCGAGGAGTATTTTTACGGCCTGCGTTTATTGTGGCCGTGCGCTTGGCGTCTTTGGACGCACCGGCTTGCCTGGTCACCGGTCTACCAACCTGCGTGCGGCCGCTACCCTTCGTTTGGTAGCGATAGTGGCAGTTCCTTATTAATGATCAGGAGTTACACAAGTGCTCGATAAAGTCATACCAGACCCACCCACAGCCCTGTTTATCGTCAACGAATCCGTCAATCAGGAAGAAGCGCTCAATTATGCTTCCGACCTGTTGCGCTGCATCATCACCACAGCCTACGAGTCGGGCGACAGCGCTCAGGGTACAGGCCGCGATCTGGCCTTTTCGGTGCTGCATCTGGCGGAAATGGCCAAGGCCATGGTGGATCGTTCGATAGCCTGTTTGTAGATACCGTCCCTTCGCGAATGAATTCGCTCCTACCGGACCGTGTAGAAGCGAATTCATTCGCGAAAGAGCAAGAACACAAAAAGAAAACCCGGCATTGCGCCGGGTTTCTTGAGTACGCCAACCAGACTTACTGCACTTCCACCGCCAGGCTGTCGCTGATCTTTTTCTGCCAGATCTGCGGGCCGGTGATGTGTACGGATTCGCCTTTGCTGTCGACGGCGACCGTGACTGGCATGTCCTTGACCTCGAACTCGTAGATCGCTTCCATGCCCAGTTCGGCAAAGGCCAGGACCTTGGATTTCTTGATCGCCTGAGCCACGAGGTAAGCAGCGCCACCGACGGCCATCAGGTACACAGCCTTGCTGTCCTTGATCGCGTCGATAGCGGTCGGGCCGCGCTCGGATTTGCCGATCATGCCCAGCAGGCCGGTCTGTTCAAGGATCTGGCGGGTGAACTTGTCCATCCGCGTGGCCGTTGTCGGGCCAGCCGGGCCAACCACTTCTTCGCGTACCGGATCGACCGGGCCGACGTAGTAGATGAAACGGCCCTTGAGGTCTACCGGCAGGGTTTCGCCCTTGTTCAGCATCTCGACCATGCGCTTGTGCGCTGCGTCGCGACCGGTGAGCATCTTGCCGTTGAGCAGAACGGTTTCGCCCGGCTGCCAGCTCTGTACTTCTTCCGGCGTCAGGGTGTCGAGGTTGACGCGGCGGGCCGACGGGCCTGCTTCCCAGACGATTTCCGGGTAAGCGTCCAGTGGCGGCGCTTCCAGGGAAGCCGGGCCGGAGCCGTCCAGAACGAAGTGCGCGTGACGGGTGGCGGCGCAGTTGGGGATCATGCACACCGGCAGCGAAGCGGCGTGGGTCGGGTAGTCCATGATCTTGACGTCAAGCACGGTGGTCAGACCGCCAAGGCCCTGAGCGCCGATGCCCAGTTGGTTGACCTTCTCGAACAGCTCAAGACGCATTTCTTCGATACGGTTTTGCGGGCCACGGGCCTTCAGCTCGTGAATGTCGATGGACTCCATCAACACTTCCTTGGCCATGACCGCCGCCTTCTCGGCAGTGCCGCCGATACCGATGCCCAGCATGCCCGGTGGGCACCAGCCAGCGCCCATGGTCGGAACGGTTTTCAGTACCCAGTCGACGATGGAGTCGGACGGGTTGAGCATCGCCATCTTCGATTTGTTTTCCGAGCCGCCGCCTTTGGCCGCGACGTCCACTTCGACGGTGTTACCCGGCACGATGGAGTAGTGGATGACCGCCGGAGTGTTGTCCTTGGTGTTTTTACGAGCGCCAGCCGGGTCGGCCAGGATCGAAGCGCGCAGGACGTTTTCAGGCAGGTTGTAGGCGCGACGCACGCCCTCGTTGATCATGTCGTCCAGGCCCATGGTGGCGCCATCCCAGCGTACGTCCATGCCGACACGCACGAACACGGTGACGATACCGGTGTCCTGGCAGATCGGACGATGGCCGGTTGCACACATGCGCGAGTTGATCAGGATCTGAGCCATGGAATCGCGGGCAGCAGGGGACTCTTCACGCAGATAGGCCTCATGCATGGCCTGGATGAAATCAACGGGGTGGTAATAGGAAATGAATTGCAGTGCGTCTGCAACGCTCTGAATCAGGTCGTCTTGCTTGATCACGGTCATGCGGCGCGCTCCTCTGTAAGGACGGGAACATTCAATTACGCTATCGGCAGACATCTGGCACAGCGGCACGAGCCAGAGTTGTCAGGGTAGCCGTAGCGGGCGCAAAAAGGCGCTGCAGTATAACCCGCCCAATCGACCAACCTGTACAATCGCGCATATTTTCTGCGCAGGGCCTGGAACTTTCCGATGCCTGAGATACATGTCGGCGACCGGCACTGGCCGGTGGCTGCGGCCAGTAATCTGCTCGATGCCCTTAATCAGGCGGGTATTGCCGTACCTTACAGTTGTCGGGCGGGCAGTTGCCATGCGTGTCTGGTGCGCTGCGTACAGGGCGAACCTGCGGATGACAAACCCGATGCGCTGGCTGCGGACAAGCGTCAGCAGGGTTGGCGTCTGGCGTGCCAGTGCCGTGTGGTTGAAGATCTGACGGTGGAGGTCTTCGACCCGGTTCGCGACGGTTTGCCTGCCAGAGTGTCGGGCTGCGACTGGCTGAGCCCGACGGTGCTGCGTTTGCGTCTGGAGCCGGAGCGCCCGCTGCGTTACCGCGCCGGTCAGCATCAGGTGCTGTGGACGAGCAGCGGGGTTGCGCGTCCTTATTCACTGGCCAGCCTGCCCGGTGAAGACGCTTTTCTGGAGTTTCATCTCGATTGCCGCCGTCCCGGAGCGTTCTGCGATGTGGCGCGTACCTTGAGCCCCGGCGATATGCTGCGTCTGGGGGAGTTGCGCGGCGGTGCCTTGCACTATGACCCCGACTGGCAGGAGCGCCCGCTTCTGCTGTTGGCCGCCGGCACCGGGCTTGGGCCACTGTGGGGTGTGTTGCGTGAAGCGTTGCGTCAGGAACATCAGGGGGCTATTCATCTGCTGCATCTGGCCCATGAGCCTGGCGAGCACTATCTGGCTGACGAGTTACGACGTGTGGCCGAGGTGTATCCGCAATTGCAGGTCCGCCTGTTTACCCCCGATGAGTTGCGTGCCGCTCTGGGCGAGTTGCGTTTGATCTGCCGCCAGGCCGTGGCGCTGGTCTGCGGCAGCCCGGTCAGTGTCGAGACATTTGCCAAAGCCCTGTACATGGCGGGAGTGCCACGTAATCGGCTACTGGCTGATACTTTTGCTGGCCGGGGTGCTACAGGCGGATAAAGCGTTATCCCAATACCCTGAAGACAAAGCCCTTCAGCAATCCGCTGGTCGGGATAGATGCACCGGCCACCAGAATGTTGCCGTCGTTCTGCACGGCAACACCATAATTAAGGGTATGCCCAACTGCTACCGATATCCTGACCCAGCCTTGGGGGGCACCGAACTGAGTGTCCCAGACACCCCGGTTATCAATACGCCCGATGATTGCCGCCGACTCGGTTCCCAAGGTGCCGCCGCACAGGACATTCAGGCCGGAACGGCTGTCCAGAGCGGTATTGTTCCATTGGCAGCCTTGAGTGCCGATTTCGGTAAACAGCGCTTGGCCACCATTGAACTCGGGGTCCAGTGAGCCGTCTTTATCCAGGCCCAGTGCCAGAGACTTGAGAGGGTATACGACCGTGCTTCCGATCCCCAGAATATTGCCGTTGGACTCTCTGAGCACATCCAGAAACTGAGCTTGCTGGCCATCTGTGCTTTCTGGCGGAGCGATGAAGATGCCGTTTTCCCCAAAGCTGCTGTCCAGCGACCCATCGGTGTTATAGCGAACTACCATCGGACGGGCTTCAGTGATTGGGGTATACCGATAAGTCCCGGCGATGATGACCTTGCCGTTTTCCACATACAGAGGCTCCAGCCTGGTCAATACGTCTGGAAAACTCAGGGTCGCATAGCCAGTGCCATTGAACGATGTGTCCAGCGAGCCGTCCGGATTCAGCCGGAACGTGACAGCGATATGAGCGAACGTGTCGCTGACGACGATCTTTCCATCCGCCTGAAGTAGAGCGCCGATCGAGGTGGAGGAGTTCTGCAGGGCTTCTGGGTCGCGCGCAAAACGAGTGGATTCCGTCGCGGACTTTTCAAGTGGCAGGTCCAGGATGACAGAACCTTGCTCACCGAAACTGGTATCAAGGCTGCCATCGGGATTCAGGCGAGTCAGTGCCCGGTAATCAGTGTTCTCGCCGATGTAAACCTTCCCGACCAGAACCAGCTTATTGTCTGAGGTGACAAGGGTTGCGGCGACGGCCGATTCGAGTCCCGGACCGAATCGGCCGAGCACGATTCCGGCATTGCCAAAGCTCTGGTCAGGCGTGCCGTCGGGGTTCAGGCGTGCCAGTGCATAGTCATTTTGGCCGCGATACCCGGATACCAGCAGTTTTCCGTCTGGAGCAATATTGACCCCGAGCACTGAGGCATCGATCGTTTCCGGTCCGAAACTCAAGAGCAGGATGCCGTTTTCGCCAAAGTCGGGGTCAAGGTCGCCAGCAGCCAGCGTTGATTTTTTTGTATTCATGGGCTTATTCCTTCAAGTCTGCAACGTTCATCCTGAACGTTTTATGTAAGTGACTTCCGTGCTCCAGGCACCAGAAGAACCTCACAGTGTCATGAGGCAAAAGAGTGAACAACTTTCAGAAATGACAGGTCATGGGCTGTTGTCATGGCACCATCGCCCCGTATGTATTTGTCGCCAATCCATCGTCGCGAGCAAGCTGTCATGCCATAACGCGAAAACCCCCGGCTCGCGAGAGACCGGGGGTTTTCGTTTACGGCGTCTGGCGTTTTAAACCAGGGGATCGCCAACGTGCAGGATTTTCATGCCGTTGGTGCCACCGATGGTGTGGTAGCTGTCGCCCTTGGTCAGGATGACCCAGTCGCCTTGCTCGACCAGACCGCGCTTGAGCAGTTCGTCTACCGCAGCCTGGCTGACTTGACCTGGCGGCAGGGCTGCCGGGTCGAACGGCACGGTGTAGACGCCACGGAACATGGCGGCACGCGCCTGGGTTTCGCGGTGCGGGGAGAACGCATAGATCGGCACCGAAGAACGGATACGCGACATGATCAGCGGGGTGTAGCCACTTTCGGTCAGGGCGATGATCGCCTTGACGCCCGGGAAGTGGTTGGCGGTGTACATGGCGGCCAGCGCGATGCTTTCGTCACAGCGAGTGAACGAGTGACCGATGCGGTGGCTGGAGGTCTTGCCTGTCGGGTGCTTTTCAGCGCCCAGGCAGATGCGAGCCATGGCCTGTACAGCTTCGATCGGATAGGAACCGGCGGCACTTTCAGCCGAGAGCATCACGGCGTCGGTGTAGTCGAGCACGGCGTTGGCCACGTCGGACACTTCGGCGCGGGTCGGCATCGGGCTGGAGATCATCGACTCCATCATTTGCGTGGCAACGATCACCGCCTTGTTGTGGCGACGTGCGTGCAGGATGATGCGTTTCTGTACGCCGACCAGTTCGGCGTCACCGATTTCAACGCCCAGATCACCACGGGCAACCATGACGGCATCGCTGGCGCGGATAAGCTCGTCGAGCACTTCATCGTTTGCAACGGCTTCGGCGCGCTCGATCTTGGCGACCAGCCAGGCAGTGCCGCCGGCTTCGTCACGCAGCTTGCGAGCGTATTCCATGTCCGCGGCATCGCGCGGGAAGGAAACGGCCAGGTAGTCCAGCTCCATTTCTGCAGCCAGCTTGATGTCCTGTTTGTCTTTTTCGGTCAGCGCGGGTGCTGTCAGGCCACCACCGCGGCGGTTGATGCCTTTGTGGTCCGAGAGCGGGCCACCGATCAACACGGTGCAATGCAGTTCTTCAGCCGTTTGTGTATCGACGCGCATGACCACGCGACCGTCGTCGAGCAGCAGCTCGTCGCCCACGCCGCAGTCCTTGACCAGGTCGGGGTAATCGATGCCCACGATTTCCTGATTGCCATCGGTCAGTGGATGAGCGGTGGAGAAGGTGAACTTGTCTCCGACCTTAAGCTCTATTCGTTTGTTGGCGAACTTGGCGATACGAATTTTCGGGCCTTGCAGGTCACCCAGCAGTGCGACGAAGCGCCCGTGTCTGGCGGCGATTTCACGGATCAGCCTGGCGCGAGCCTTGTGCTCATCCGGGGTGCCGTGGGAGAAGTTCAGGCGAGCAACGTCCAGACCCGAGAGAATGAGTTGTTCGATGACTTCAGGCGAATTACTGGCAGGGCCAAGTGTGGCGACGATTTTGGTGCGGCGAACGGTCATGCACAAACTCCTTAATTGAAGCGCAGCGAGAGGCTACTCCTGTCCGGGGCTTTAGTCATTGTTCCTTTGCACTACCTCTTCGGAAATCGGCAGGGCAATCGGCTGATGATCGGTGTTGAATCGGCCCTGAAGAAATGGGGCCGGGGGCCGATATCAAGGCACAGAACAGGAGACTCTCATGCGCATTTTAACGATTCTTGTATTACTGGTTGCTGTCAGCGGATGTACCCGTTGGGCGATGAACGCCAACTTGAATGAGGCCTATCAGGCTTATGATCGTGGTGATTGCGACAGTGTGATGCTGTCTCTGTCGAAGGTCGAGCGTCAGAGCCGTGATCGCCCGTACGTCCTGCCGGAAGTGTCGATGCTGCGTGGGCAATGCCTTGAAAGGCAAAAGCTGTATATAGATGCGGTGCAGACCTATCAATTTCTGATTGCCAGGTATCCTTCCAGTGAATATGCGTACCGTGCCCGCGCACGCCTCGATACCTTGTCGCAACTGGGCCATAACCTCGGTGGACAACCTGCGAAGCCCCTTCCTGCGTCAAAATGATTACACCCGATTGGGGGAAAAGTAGCGTTTTTGGGTGGATGTTAAAAAAATCTCGGCTAGGCTCTGTGTCAAGGGAATGAAATGTACAGAGCTAAACCTGTTTCAAGGGCTTTCCATGCGGCATGAGTAGGTCGTAACCGCAGGGAATTTGAATTGTTCGCGTGCAGGATCACGCCCAATAGTTCAGAAGGCGGCTGAGATGCAAAGGAATCGAAGGATTGAACGTCACCAATTGCAAGATTATCTTCACGTCTCAAATCGCTACACGGGCAGGTTGATGGGGTGTCTGGGCAATGTCTCTGAAGAGGGATTGATGCTCATCAGTGACTTGCCATTACTGGTCGGCGCAGTATTTGATTTGCGCATGAAGATGCCCGTTAACGAGAGCGGGCAAAGGATGGTAGATGTAAATGCCACCTGCCTGTGGTGCAACGAAGATGAAACACCTGGAAACTACAATTCGGGCTTTTTATTGAACACGGTGCCTGAGGGCTATCGTGATCTTACCGATGCTCTGCGTCATTACTTCTGCTTCTACCTTGTGGAAGCTTCAGCCTGACGCAGGCGATTTACAGGGTTCCTGCTTTCTTCCAGCTCAAGTAACGAGTGACCAGTTGTGCGCCCAGTTCTGCTGGGCGTACATCCATGACCGGGATTTCCTGGGCTGCCAGGCGTTCATGAAGCCCGGCTCTCGCATTGAGAAAATCGATGGTCCCGCAATAAGCCAGCGCCTGATCGTAGGTTTGTACCGACGATTGACGCAGGCTGTCGAGAACCTCTTCACGCAGACTGGCGACCAGTACGCGGTGATGGCGGCTGAGCTGTTTAACGGCTGCCTGCAGCTCTTCATCGTCTTCATCGCGCAGGTTGGTCACCAGTACCACCAGTGCCCGGCGTTTCTGCCGCGCCAGCACCTGGCGTACCGCAGCGCTGTAGTCCGCTGCATGCTGAGTACTTTGCAGGTCATAAACCTTGTTGAGCAACAGGTTCAACTGGCTCTGCCCTTTGACCGGGGCCAGATAGCGCTGCTGTTCGCCGGCAAAGGTCATCAGCCCCACGGCATCTCCCTGGCGCAATGCAACGTAACTGAGCAAGAGGCAGGCATTGAGGCTGTGATCGAAGTGCGACAGGTCGCCATCCTGACTGCGCATACGTCGGCCGCAGTCGAGCATGAGGATGATTTGCTGGTCGCGCTCGTCCTGATATTCACGGGCAATGGGCGTGCGTTGCCGGGCAGTGGCTTTCCAGTCGATCTGCCGCAGGCTGTCACCTTCGCGGAATTCACGCAATTGATTGAATTCCAGCCCGAGACCCCGGCGTTGACGCTGGTGTACGCCGATCTGACTGAGCCAGTTATCCACAGCCAGCAATTGCCCGCCATACAGTCGGGCGAAATCCGGGTAGACGCGGGTGCTGCCGGGCAGCGGCAGATAGCGACGTGCAGACCACAGGCGCAACGGGCTGGGCAGGCTGACTTCGCAGTGCCCGAAGACGAAATGCCCTCGGCTCAAGGGGCGCAGACGATACCCCAGCCGGCCTTGTTCGCCGCTGGCCAGGGTGATCGATTGCGGCATGTTTTCAAATTCAAGACCGTTGGGAATGTGATCGAACACTTGCAAGGTCAAGGCACTCGGGTAGACGTGCTCAAGATCCAGCCGCACTTCGCTCCAGCGTCCCAGTGCCAGGCTGCCCGGCAAGTGGCGCTGCACGCCGGGTGACGGTTGGCGTGCGACCTTGATGAGGTCGAACAGGCTTGCCCCGGTCAGCCCGAGCAACGCTCCCCAGAACAGGGTTGTGACCTGGTGGGGTAGCTCGACGCCCAAAGCCTTGAGGGTTCCGAGCAGCAAGGCAATGCCCGCCAGCCCGCCAAGCCAGCGCAACAGTACGACAGAAGGCCTGAATGCCTGCTTCATAGGCGCGGTGCCGGAACCTGATCGAGTACTTGCTTGAGTACCTGATCCACCGAAAGACCTTCGATATCCAGCTCTGCCGATAGCCGCACGCGATGGCGCAATACGGCCAGGGCGCAGCCTTTGATGTCGTCCGGTATGACGAACTCACCGCCGCGTAACAGTGCGCGTGCCCGTCCGCCACGGGCCAGAGCGATGGACGCCCGTGGCCCGGCACCGAGGCTCAGGCCTGGCCAGGTGCGTGTGCTGCGCGCCAGTCGCACGGCATAGTCCAGAACCTGTTCGTCCATGGGCAGTTCGCTGGCGATGCGTTGCAATGCCTGAACCTCACGGGCTTGCAGGATCACCCGCAGGGGTTGCACATCAAGCATGTCGGCGCGGGTCGAGCGGGTGACTTGTCGAACCATGGCCAGTTCTTCCTGAGCGTCGGGATAATCCATGCGCAACTTGAGCATGAAGCGATCCAGTTCAGCCTCTGGCAACGGATAAGTGCCTTCCTGTTCGATGGGGTTTTGCGTCGCCAGCACCATGAAGGGCTGGGCAATGGGCAACGCTCGGCCCTCAAGGGTGACTTGCCGTTCCTGCATGGCTTCAAGCAGCGCGGCCTGAGTCTTGGCCGGTGCGCGGTTGATCTCGTCGGCCAGCAGCAGATTGGTGAACAGAGGCCCCTTGCGCAGTTTGAACTGCTCGGTCTGCATGTCGTACACCGCATGGCCGGTGACATCGCTGGGCATCAGGTCGGGAGTGAACTGGATGCGGGCGAACTCACCGCCGAAGCAGCGAGCCAGGGCGCGGACCAACAGGGTCTTGCCCAGCCCCGGCACACCTTCAAGCAACACATGGCCGCCGCCGATCAGGGCGGTCAGGACATCGTCGATCACTGCATTCTGGCCGATCAGTGCTTTTTGCAGCTCATTGCGCAGCGCCTGTGCCAGATGGCTGGCGCGTTGACGTTGCTGCGCCTGATTGCTCGGCGCCTGTTCGGCAGTACCCTGGGCTTCGGTAGGCGTGAGGTCGTCGGGAGTGTGAGGCTGGTCGGTCGTTTGATCGCTCATAGGGCATTCCTGAGGGTTTGCAGGTGGGCAACCTGACGGGTGAATTCGGCACTGGACATCCGCTGGCTGGGTCTTGGCCGCAGGGCGTCGCTGATGGCGCTGGTGGGTTGGCGAGTCAGGCGGGCCAGAACCTGCCACTGATCGGTTACCCCCAATCGTTCAAAACCGGGATGGCGCAGGCGGGCGCGCCGCAGGATATCCATTTGCAGGCTCTTGAGCAGAACCTGCTGACCACTGCGTCGGCGCACAAAGTCGGCACTGGCGCGCAGATGCTCAGCCAGTTGTCGCCTGCCTCTGGCGGCGGGCGCTTGCAAGGGGCCTTCACGCAGGCCGACATGCCAGAGCGTCAGGGCGATCAGTAGCGCGAGTGTCACCAGCGCCAGCGGGAAGTTGCGCAGCAATAGCCCCGGCAGGCTGTCATGCTCGGTTTCCAGAAGCATGGTCACCGCGCTGTCCTGGGTGAGATACCACAACAGCCAGGCGTTGTCGTATTTGGCGATGGCGCGGTTTTTCCACAGATCCGAGTCCGTGAGGACAGTGATCAGCCCCTTGCCGTAGATCATTTGCAGCATGTGCGTGGCATCGGCGCTGTTGGCCCAGGACTGGGCGTGATCCTGCGGATCTTCCAGATGGAAGGCCGGGCTGAAACTCATGTAGGCCGGTTCTTTTTCGTTTTCCAGATACAGGCGAGTCAGTTCCGGCCAGCGCATGGCAGGTGCAGCAGGGCGCGGGGCAATCATGGGAACGGGCAGTCTGGGGCGTGCCTCGTTTTCCAGCCGTTCCTGTTCGCGGTCCTGTCGCTTGATATCTCTTGTGAGGTATTGGCGAACCTGAACCCTGTCCAGCAACAGGTCACCGCTCCGTCCCTTTTTTTCGTCCCATAGCTGCTCGGCGACAAACAGCAGATGGCCACCCGATCTGGCCCAGTCCAGCAGCCGTTCGACCTGAGCAGGCGTCATGTTTTCGCGACTGTCGAGCAGCAAGAGCGTTTGTGCCTGCTGACTGACATCGGGAAGAGCGAGCAGGGTGCGGGTCGTGTCTACTGACGTCGAGCGTTGTCGAAGGAAGTGTTCGGCAGCCAGGTACGGGTTGGCCGCCACTTCCGGTGAAGGCCCTTGATCGATGATTTCTTCGTAGGGCTCGAGGTTCTTGTAGGCATAGACACCGCTCAGTACCAGCGCCACGAGCACCAGCAAGCCGATGAGGATCTGCTTGCGCCGAGTCATCGCTGTACTCCGGCATCGAACAGTCGGCGCCAGCCGTCACAGAGTTCCTGTTGCAGATGAGCGGGTGGCAGGCGATGGCCGTAGGCGAGGTTTTGCCAATGGGTGGTCAGGTTGCGGCTGAACTCGCTCAGCAGTGGCTGGTTCAGTTTCGTGACCTGCTCCAGCACCTGGCCTTCGGTGTCGGCGTTCTTGAGGGGAAGTTGATAGTCACTCAACAAGCGGCTGAGCAAGCCGCGATACAACAGGCTCAAGGCTTCTCGCGGCTGGGTGGCCCAGAGTCGCTGGGCGTGGCTGGCAATGTCGTCAGGCAGGCTTTGGGCCGTTACCGACAGGCCGAACAGTTGCTCGGGCCTGTTGCGCAAGGTTTTGCGCTTGCCATTGCCTCGGTCAACAAAGGTCTTGAACCACTCGCGATAACGCCAGACCAGCCAGCCGATCAAGGCGATGGCGGCCCCCCAAAGCAAGACCTCCAGTACGTTGGCGATCACATTTGCCGACCTCAACAAGCCGTTCAGCCATTTGATCAGGGCGCCTTCACTGCCGGGCTTGGCCTTGGACGCGGGCTCTTCGTGTTCCGGGAAGCGCCAGCCGCTTACGGTCTTGGGATTCTTGAACGGTGGTTGTTGCAGCAGGGCCTTGATGTCCTTTTTCGCGTCTTCGCTGGTCAAGGCCTGATGCGTCAGGCGTGGTGTATCGGGCGCAGCGGGTTGCGGGTCATTGATGACTGGATCCTGTTCCGGCAGCGGGCAGCTATAGCTTTGGGGTTCGTCTGCCAGGCTCGACGTGGGCAAGGCGGACAGGGCCAAGCCTGTGGCTATCAGCAGGACAGAAGCGCTGCCGATCAACCGTTGGCGCAGGCGCCTGAATATCAGTTCGATATCCCAGGCTTCCAGTGTGGTGCGGCGATTGAGGTACAGGGTAAAACCGCAGGCAACGTAGATCGGCCCCCAGAACACCAGCACCAAGGCATAAAGCGCATTGCTCAGGTGTTCAAGCCAGTTCCAGCTTCCGTCCGTATTCAGCATGCTGTACCAGCGCCAGTCGAGTTCGATCTGCTGGGGAATGAAGGCATAGAACAGCAGGATCAGGCCGAACCACAGCGCAAATTCCAGATGGCTGCCGACGATGGTCAGGCAGCGGGCGGCGCGCATGTTTTTTTGTTGGAGCAGTGCGATGCGCTGGCTTCGTTCGATGCCTGAAAGGTTTTCCAGTTGTTGCACCGGCAGCAGGAAACTGCGACTCAGGCTCAGACGTCTTGTGGTCAGGCTGGGGAGCAACTGGTTCTTGAGTGTCGCAGGCCAGGCCTTTAGCGCCTGTTTGAGTGTCGGCGCAGGGCCGAACAAGGCCTGGGAGAGAATCAGCAGGGACAAGCGCTCAAAGACGGGTTTTAACCACCAGATCAGGATGAAGACCAGCGAGGGATAATCCCACAGCAATACGCTGAGCAGTGTGAAGATCGGCAGTGTGACGATGGCCCAACTGCTCATCAGCAGGGCACGGTGTTCGCGGGCCAGCAGTACGCCGAGATCGATGGCTTCCCAGGCATTGCGCGGACGTATCGTGACGCTGGCGTCAGTCAGGCGCATGGGCTGTCCGTCCTGCCAGAGCCAGATAGGCAATCACCAATGCCCAGAGAGCGGCGCCCACCAGATATTTGATGAGAGGGGCGGGCCAGGTCATCGATGACCAGTAGGCTTCTATAAAGGCCGCAATAAACAGGAACAGAATGACGCCGCCGATCAGTTGCACACTGGTTCGTGCCGCCAGACGCAAGGCTTCGGCGCGGGTCAGGCGGCCCGGAGCCAGCAAGGCCCAGCCCAGTTTCAGGCCTGCCGCGCCGGCCAGGGCAATTGCCGTCAGCTCAAAGGCACCGTGCCCCACCACGAATGACCAGAATGTCTGGCCAAAGCCGATCTGTGTCAGGTGGCCGGCAACGGCACCGATCATCAGGCCGTTGAACAGCAGGAAGAACAGGCTGCCCAGGCCAAAGAGCAATCCGCTGGCGTAGGTCTGAAACGCGATGCCGATGTTATTCATGATGTAGTAGCCGAACATCATCCAGTCATCGCTGGATTCTCGCTCCAGCGCCTGGCCTATGCGTTTCGCGGCGGGGTCGTACATGCTTTCCATGTCGCTGACCTGTGCCGGGCTGAGGATGCTGTAGACCAGATCCGGAAAGAAATACACCAGCAGGCCCATGCCGATCAGGCTGGCGAAAAACAACAGGCTGGCGACCAGTACGAAGCGCCATTGCGCCCGAACCAGACGCGGGAAGCCTGCGAGGATGAAACTCAGGAACTGCGCACCGATGCTGCTGCGATGGCGGTAGAGCTGTTGGTGGCCGCGCATGGCCAGTTGTTGCAACGGGTCGATCAAGTGGCTGCTGTAGCCGCGTTCCCTCGCCAATGCCAGTTGATGGCAGATACGCCGGTAATCGCTGGCGAAGGTTTCGCCGGTTTCGGGATCGCTCTTGCTACGCTCAAGTGCATCCAGGCGCTCACTGAAACGTTGCCATTGGGGTTGGTGACGGGCTTCGAACAGGCTCTGTTTCATGTTGGCCCCAACAGGCCGCGGGCCAGGCCATTGATGTGCGCGACTGCCTTGCCGGGAGGAATGTGCAAGGGTTCTGCCAGAATGGCTGCCAGCTCTTCAGTGCGGGCAGCGGAGAGTTCGCCCTGGCGTTCCGCCAGATCCATGACGGCACGTTGTTCGTCCAGAGTCAGCGTGAACGGCGCAACAACCGGCTCGGCTTGCGGCAGAACGGGGCGCTGGGCCGGTACATCGCGATAGATCACGCAGGTTCCGGCCGCCAGATCGCCCAGACGCTTGAACATGGGATGGCTCAGGCAACTGATGGTCCCGATGCAGTAACCGAAAGGCAGCATGTCGACGACGCGCAGCAGGTTGCGGATCAGCGACGATGCCCAGCCGATGGGCGTGCCATCGTCCTGTACCACGCGCAGGCCCATGATGCGTTTGCCCGGCGTGCTGCCTTGATTCAATACTTCAAACAGCACCATGTACCACCAGGTCACCAGAAACGTGGCGATGGAACCCAGGCCTGTGCCGAGTTTGTCGAACAGCCGGAAGAACATGATGAGTGCGCCGATGATCAGCACTCGGATGCCGAGATCGATCCCGAAGGCCAGTGCGCGCGGCAGCAGACCGGCTGGACGGATGACCAGATCGATGCCTTCCGGGGTCTCGATCCCTATTCGGGTATCCAGTGGCGCGGGCGGCGCTGCATTCCTTGGCGAGGCTGGAGGCGATGACATTGTCGGGAGCAGGGCACCTGAAAGCGATTTGTGATGCTATCGAGCAAGGCTGTGGTGCGCAACAAGGCATTCCGGGCTTTGTGGGGCAATAAGGCTTTAATTCGCCACAGGCATGCTCGACAACCTACACTTTGCAGGTCTTTTGTTCAGGATCAGCCCGTGACCTCCAGCATCTTCTGGTACGACTATGAAACCACCGGTATCAATCCGCGCAGTGACCGTGCGTTGCAGATGGCCGGCATTCGTACCGACTTCGACCTCAATGAGATCGCAGAGCCCGTAAATCTTTATTGCCAGCCCGGCGACGACATTCTTCCTCATCCGGCGGCGTGCCTGATTACCGGGATCACGCCCGAGCGTCTGGCTGAAAAAGGGCTCTGCGAAGCTGATTTCATGACCCGTGTGCATGCCGAACTGTCGGCTCCCGGCACATGCGGTTCGGGCTATAACACGCTGCGTTTCGATGATGAGGTAACCCGTTACAGCCTGTATCGAAACTTCTTCGATCCTTATGCGCGAGAGTGGCAGGGCGGCAACAGTCGCTGGGATTTGATCGATGTAGTGCGAGCCGCCTATGCACTGCGCCCTGACGGGATTGTCTGGCCACAGGAAGAGGGCAGAGTAACCCTCAAGCTGGAACGCCTGACCGCCGCCAATGGCATTGATCACGGGCAAGCCCATGATGCGTTGTCGGATGTGCGGGCAACTATCGCTCTGGCGCGTCTGATACGTGAGAAACAACCAAGACTGTATGACTACCTGTTCGCTCTGCGCAGCAAACATAAGGTTCAGGAACAGATTCGTCTGATGCAGCCGCTGGTGCATATCTCAGGACGCTTTTCTGCGGCCCGTAATTATCTGGGTGTGGTATTGCCGCTGGCCTGGCATCCCAGAAATCGCAATGCCCTGATTGTGTGCGACCTGCATCTGGATCATTCGCCTCTGCTGGACCTGGATGCCGAAGTTCTGAAGCAGCGTTTATATAGGCGTCGTGAGGAGATGGCGGAGGGTGAGTTGCCGGTGCCGCTCAAATTACTGCATATAAATCGATGCCCGGTGATTGCGCCGCTCAGTGTCTTGCGCAGTGAAGATCAAGAGCGCTTGCAGCTGGATATGGCGGGCTATCAGGCGCGCGCGTCTCAGCTGAACGAGAGTCGTGAAGTTTGGCAGAGTAAATTGCCTGCTTTGTATGACAAGGATGATTTCACGGCCACCGAAGATCCCGAGCAGCAATTGTATGATGGATTTATTGGTGATCGTGATCGTCGACTTTGTGAGCAAGTACGCTGTGCCGAGCCGGAACAACTGGCCCATGATGCGTGGCCTTTTGACGATGGGCGTCTGCCTGAGTTGTTGTTTCGTTATCGCGCCCGTAACTTCCCCGATACCTTGAGTGACGAAGAGCAACAGCGTTGGCGCCATTTTTGTCAGGCGCGGCTACGCAGCCCGGAATGGGGCGCTCCCAATACCTTACAAAGTTTTACAGACGCGCTGGCCGAGTTGTCTGTTAATGCCACCCCTGCGCAGCTTCAGGTGTTGAATCAGTGGCAGAATTATGTACAGCATTTAACCGGGCGATTGGGAGTATAAGGCGAGAGGGGGGGGAATCTTATTAATAAAAAAACGCCAGCAAGCTGGCGTTTTTAACGGGTGCAGATGCGGTGCAGCCCTGTAAGGCTTAGCCCAGCAGAGTGGCCCAGCTTTCAACCTCGTCGCTGCCCCACTTGGCTTTCCACTCTTTCAGAGTTTTATGGTTGCCACCTTTGGTTTCGATGACTTCGCCGTTGTGCGGGTTTTTGTATTGCTTGACTTTGCGAGCACGCTTGGTGCCGGTAGTTTTCACTGCACCGCCACGAGGCGCTTTAACTTTGGATTCTGGATCCAGAAGTGCAATGATGTCGCGCAGCGATTTTTGGTATTCGCCCATCAGTGTGCGCAGTTTGCCTTCAAATTCCAGCTCGGTTTGCAGTTTGTCGTCTTGCGACAGGTTTTTCAAACGGGCTTGCAGTTCTTTGATGGCTTCTTCTGTGGCGCGGTATTCGTTGATCAGGGACATGAGGGAACCTTATGTTGTGATGGGTTTCAGGGTTACAGTCACGCAATAATAGTCAGAGAACTTGAGCAAGTAAACATTAAATAAAAGTTTTATTGGATTATTTAGAATATACACCCCGCCTACAGATTCATGGAACTAGCAAGCGGGTGTGCGACTCCCAAAGATGCACCCTATTAAAGCACCGCTAAATAGAGGGTTTGTTTGGGGCTTGAGCGCTGACAATGTGATGCTGGCAAGGTGCAATCTCTGGCGTCGGGTTTTCTTGAGAGGCAGGCAAAGGGAATACTGCAGTTTTGCCGCACAGTCGCTAGAATAGCGCCTTTGCGAAGTTCTGGAGTTTCCCTAAATGCGCACTTTTCGTCTGGTGATTGCTTGCCCGGACCGTGTTGGCATCGTTGCCAAAGTCAGTAACTTTTTGGCATCCCATAATGGCTGGATTACCGAAGCGAGCCACCATTCGGACAATCTCAGTGGCTGGTTCTTCATGCGTCACGAGATCCGTGCCGATACATTGCCCTTTGATCTCGAGGGCTTTCGCGAGGCGTTTACGCCTATCGCCGAAGAGTTCTCGATGGACTGGCGCATCACTGACTCTGCGCAGAAGAAGCGCGTGGTGCTGATGGCCAGCCGCGAATCCCATTGCCTGGCTGACCTGCTGCACCGCTGGCACAGCGATGAACTCGACTGCGACATCGCCTGCGTGATTTCCAATCACCAGGATCTGCGCAGCATGGTCGAGTGGCACGACATTCCTTATTACCACGTCCCTGTCGATCCAAAAGACAAGCAGCCGGCATTTGCCGAAGTTTCGCGTCTGGTCGGTCATCACAAGGCTGATGTGGTGGTTCTGGCGCGCTACATGCAGATCCTGCCGCCGCAGTTGTGCAGCGAATATGCCCATCAGGTGATCAACATTCACCACAGCTTCCTGCCATCGTTCGTCGGCGCCAAGCCTTATCATCAGGCCTCGCTGCGTGGCGTGAAGTTGATTGGTGCCACTTGTCACTATGTCACCGAAGAACTCGACGCTGGTCCCATCATCGAGCAGGATGTGGTTCGCGTCAGCCATCGCGACAGCATCGAAAACATGGTGCGCTTCGGCCGTGACGTGGAAAAAATGGTCCTGGCCCGTGGTCTGCGTGCTCACCTGGAAGACCGGGTGTTGGTGCATGACAACAAGACCGTGGTTTTCGATTGATCATTTGCGCCATTCGCGAATAAATTCGTTCCTACGCCTCTGTAGGAGCGAATTCATTCGCGAGACGTCATTGAAGGCGACAGATTTTCTTCGATTGTACGGGCGCCTTGCGAATGACCGATCCCCTCGACAAAGCCACCTCCACCGCGCCTCCCACTCTGGGCGAAGGCTGTCTGAGTCGCTACGACCTTGATGAGTTGACGCCTGAAGACGGCGCCGACTTCTCTGAGGCCGCTGAATTGTGGCGTCAGTTGCAAGAACAATCCCCCGAGCCCGACAGCAACGCTTGAGCATTCAGCCAGGCGATTTTGGTCATGGGCTGACGTCCTTCCTCCAGCAAGCGTTTGAGGGTGTCGAGCCAGTAGCGGCGCGAGAACCCATGGCGCATGTCGACAGGGTGCAGGCCCAGACGAATGGTCGGTGCTTCCTGAATCCTGGACCTGTGCAGTTCGCTGACCACTTTCGATACGCCTCGCCGCCAGGAACTTCGTGCGCTCCAGACAAGACCGGGTGCATCGATGCTCGTAAAGTCAGGTAATCGATAAAGGTGCTGCGAGTCGCTGGTGTAAGCCAGTGGTAGTTGGCGCAACGCTTCGCGGGTGCCTTGGCTCATCAACCAGGCGGGTGCCACAAAACCGTGAAGGGGCCAGGCATGGCGTCTGAACAGTTCAATCCCCGCTTCCAGTCGCGCAAGGGCTTGTTGCCGGTTCAGGGTGTAAAACTCGCCTTCCCAGGTGAAGATGCGACGCATGAAGTATTCATGCAGTGAGCGGGGCGCAGGGCCGTCGTCGTAGTGACAGTAACCATGCAATGCCAGCTCATCGCCTCGTTCAAGCCTGCTGTGCAGCAGGTTAGGCAAGTACGGGTCGTTATCCAGCGGGTGGCGTTTGTGGAAGTCCGGTACGACCAGCCAGGTGATGGGGATCGAGCCCAATGCATCCACGGCAGCCACAAAGGGCTGATAGTCGGCCCAGGTTGGCGGCGCGACATCATGCAGGACCAGCAGGACACTGCGCGGTTTCGGCGTTTCAGCCATGGGCGAGTGCTGGCAGGCGACAGCCCAGGACTGCTCGATAATGTTCGAGCAGGCCGCTGATCACGTTATCCCAACTGTAACGCTCCTCGACATGGCGCCGAGCCGCCAGGCCTTTCTGCTGCGTGTCATGGCTGAACAACTCGCGAACGGCGAAGGCCATCGCCTGGGGATCATTCGCATGACACAACAAGCCGCACTCCGGTTTTACTATTTCAGTAAAGGCCCCGGCCGCGACGGCAATTACGGGAATGCCGCTGGCCATGGCTTCAAGGATTACCAGGCCGAAAGTCTCCTGATCGCCTGCATGTACCAGGGCATCGGCACTGGCCAGCAGTTGTGCCAGCAGCCTGGTGTTGCAGAAGCGTCCGATGACCGAAACATTGTCCGGCACCTGGACCGGCATATGTGAGCCCACCAGCAACAGGTGATAGTGCGGGCCAAGTTGGCGCATGCATTCAAGCAAGACCGGCAACTTTTTCTCTTTCGAGCCGCGCCCGGCAAATATCAGCAGATGGGTATGTTCGTTCAAGCCGAGTTCAGTTCTGATGTCCGGGTTTCGATGGCGGGGGTTGAATGTCTCCAGATCGACGCCCAGGGGCTGTGTATAAACATTTTCTACGCCCAGGGATATCAACTTGTCAGCCATGATCTGACTGGGCGCCAATACCCGGTCGAAGTTGCCGTATAACTTGCTGATGTAGGCTTCGACACTGGTCCCCATCCAGTGGCCCATGCGGTTGCTGACCAACAATGGCAGATCCGAGTGATAGAAGCCGATCACCGGCACTTCCAGTTGCCGCCGGGCATCGAGTGCCGCCCAGGCAGTGAGGTAGGCATCGCCGACTTCTATCAGGTCCGGTTGCAGGCTATGCAATACATTGCGCCAGGGCGATACCCGTAACGGAAAGCGGTAACCATTGCTGAACGGCAAGGCAGGAGCGGCCACTTTATAAACCCCGTCGTTATGGCTTGAGCAGGCACCGGGGATCAGCAGGCTGTGGCGCACATCCGGGTAGCGCTCAAGGCGGCGGTGCTTGGCATCGAGGTAAGTGCGTACTCCACCGCTGGCGGGGGCGTAGAACATGGTCATGTCGGCGATATGCACAGTTGGCACTCCTGCGATCAATGGCAGTTCTTTCCTTGACCTCCCACAAGAATAGATGTTCGCGTGCAAATCCCGCCGCCCGGCGGGAGGATGGCAGTCAGCCTTGTTGAAACTGGTCAATACTATGCGTTCTATAAAAAGCGGCTGGCTGGCGGTCAGCTATTTCCAACAGCTCTGCATGATGTGCATGAGAAGGTGATGACATGCCTGATTCTCAGGAAATTGCGTTGGGGGCCGACCTTGGTGGGCAACCGGTCTTTCAGGCTTTGCGCCTGACCAATCGTCATGGTCTGGTGGCCGGTGCAACCGGGACTGGCAAGACGGTCACCTTGCAGCGTCTGGCTGAAGCCTTCAGCGATGCCGGCGTGGCCGTATTCGCCGCGGATATCAAGGGCGATCTCTGCGGGCTGGGGGCAGCGGGCAATCCTCAGGGCAAGATTGCCGAACGGATTGCCGGGATGCCCTGGCTCAATCACAAGCCTCAGGGATATCCAGTAACGCTGTGGGATATCGACGGCAAGTCCGGCCATCCCTTGCGCACGACATTGAGTGAAATGGGGCCGTTGTTGCTGGGCAATCTGCTTGAACTGAGCGACAGCCAGCAATCGGCGTTGTACGCAGCCTTCAAGGTGGCTGATCGTGAAGGCCTTCTGCTGCTGGATATCAAGGACCTCAAGGCACTGCTCAACCATTTGCGCGATAACCCGCAGTTGCTGGGGGAAGATGGCGCGCTGATGACTACCGGTTCCAGCCAGGCTTTGCAGCGGCGTCTCGCGGTTCTGGAGCAGCAGGGCGCAGAAGCCTTGTTTGGTGAGCCGGCCTTGCTACTGGAAGATATCCTGCGGCCTGCCAGCGACGGGCGAGGGCGCATTCATCTGCTGGACGCCAGCCGCCTGGTACACGAAGCCCCCAAGGTCTACGCCACTTTCCTGCTGTGGTTGCTGGCAGAACTCTTCGAGCAATTGCCTGAGCGTGGCGATGCAGACAAGCCGCTGCTGGCGCTGTTCTTCGATGAAGCGCATCTGTTGTTTGCCGATACGCCCAAGGCCTTGCAGGAGCGGCTTGAACAGGTGGTGCGTCTGATTCGCTCCAAGGGTGTCGGTGTGTATTTCGTCACTCAGTCGCCCGGTGACCTGCCGGATGACATTCTGGCGCAGTTGGGGCTGCGTATTCAGCACGGGCTTCGAGCGTTTACGGCCAAGGAGCAGAAGTCGCTGCGTGCAGTAGCCGATGGTTTCAGGCCCAACCCTGAGTTCGATGCATTGAGTGTGCTGACTGAGCTGGGAATCGGTGAAGCGCTGGTGGGCACCTTGCAGGACAAGGGTACGCCGGCCATGGTCCAGCGGGTTCTTGTGGCTCCTCCTCAATCGCGCATCGGGCCGCTGAGCGAAGCCGAGCGTGTCAGCCTTATCAGCCAGTCGCCTCTGGCGGGGCGCTATGACAGGCCTGTCGACCGGGAGTCGGCCTACGAAATACTGGTCACCCGCAAAGCGAGCGAACCGAGTCAGGCCGATGCACCTGCCGCAAACACGCAGGAGTCGGAAAGTTTCGGGGACAAGGCCAGTGAGTTTCTGGGAAGCGTTGCAGGGCAGGCGGTGAAAAATGCCATGCGTCAGGCGGCGACTCAATTGGGTCGTGAGCTGGTGCGGGGTTTGATGGGGTCGTTGCTGGGCGGCAAGAAGCGCAGGTAAGGCGTCAAAGGCGGTGCGTGCGCACCGCCTTTGTATGGAGCATCAGGCCAGCGCTTTGGACGCGAGCCAGAACAGACAGGCCGACAGTGCGACAGTGGCTGGAAGGGTCAGGACCCAGGCCAGCAGAATCGTACGTACGGTGCCGCCTTGCAGGCCGCTCCTGTTGGCAACCATGGTTCCGGCAACACCCGACGACAGGATGTGGGTGGTCGAAACGGGCAGGCTGAAGATGTTGGCCATACCAATTGCGCAGGCTGTGGTGATCTGCGCAGACATGCCTTGAGCGTAAGTCATGCCTTGCTTGCCGATCTTCTCGCCAATGGTCAGTACCACACGTTTCCAGCCGACCATGGTGCCGATACCCAGCGCCAGTGCAACGGCCAGGATTACCCAGAACGGTGCGTATTCGGTCGTACCGGTCAGGTCCTTGCGAAGTTTTTCCAGGTCGGATTTTTCACGAGCGCCCAGGTTTGGCAACTTGCCGACCTTGCGTGCAGTGTCATCCAGGCAAAGCAGGTAGCGACGTACCTCGATGCGTTGCTCGGAAGACAGCGAGTGGTAATCGGCAACGCCTTTCAATGTGTCGAGCAGTGCGTCGATGGTTGGCTCGGTCTGCTCCGGGTTACATGCGGAACTGGATGGCAGGTCGCCCTTGAACGACTTGCCCATGGCCAGGTATTCGCCCAGCGTGTTGCTGTTGCGCTGATAGAACTGGCTCAGGTGCAGGGTTGCATCCCGGGTGCGCTCGATCTGGTAGGTCGTGCTGTTGAGGTCCAGTACGAACTGGCTTGGCACGATACCGATCAATACCAGCATGATCAGGCCGATACCTTTCTGGCCATCGTTGGAGCCGTGTACAAAGCTGACGGCCATGGCCGAAATGACCAGTACCAGACGGTTCCAGAACGGTGGGTGCTTCTTGTCGTCGATCTTGCGACGCTGTTCAGGCGTCTTGTGCATCTTGGACAGGGGGCGCCACCATTTCAGTGCGATGAGCACCAGGCCCGCCACCAGGAAGCCAGCCAGTGGCGAGAACACCAGCGATGCGCCGATATCCATCGCTTTCTGCCAGTTGACGCCCTCGCTCAGGGGGATGTCGTTGATCAGGGCGTTGGCCAGACCCACGCCAAGGATCGAGCCGATCAGCGTATGGGAACTCGATGCCGGGATACCGAAGTACCACGTCCCCAGGTTCCAGGCGATCGCGGCAGCCAGCAGCGAGAACACCATCGCCAGCCCGTGTCCTGTGTTGACGTTGATCAGCATTTCCACCGGAAGCAGGTGGACGATGGCATAGGCCACGCCGACACCGCCCAGCAGGACGCCGAGAAAGTTGAACACACCCGAGAAGAACACGGCCAGATGAGGCGGCATTGCCTTGGTGTAAATGACTGTCGCCACCGCGTTGGCGGTGTCATGAAAGCCGTTGATGAACTCGAACGTTAGGACGAATGCCAGGGCGAGCAACAGGCTCACTAACACCCAAGCATCTAGCCCGCTGAATAAATCGATCATGTAGGTTTTCTGACCCGGTCTGAAGGGGGCGCGATTATGACAGAAAAAATACGGATCGACTTGCCAGCCGCTGATTGGTATCGATTAAAGTCAAAAAAAAGGCATGCCACAGGTGCCCGAATGATTGCTCAATGGGACGGTGACGCCTGTGTGGCTGGCATTTTCAGGTCTGGGCGAACGGCTGAAGCCCGTTCAGACCTATGTCTCTTCTTTCAGGTCTTTTTCCATCTTCTGCAACTCTTGTTTGAAAGCCTGATCCAGAAGACTGGCTCTTTTACGCCAAGGCTTGCGTTCCGGTTCGGGTTGCGCGGCATAGGTGGTGACTTCCCCGCCGTAGACATCCTTGTAACGTTGCTCCTGGCGCTCAAGTTCCGCGCGCAGTTCATCTTTAGTCACTGAGTTACCTGATCTAAGTCAATTGAGTCTGGTGATAACGCTGAGCACGCAAAAGTGTTCGCTCGTGTGAGCTGACCGGCGAAATACATTCGTGGCTGTCTGGCCACGCAGGGATTCCGGCTTTTTCACAAGGCCTTTGACACGTTGCTGCTCGCGGCTACGGGGCACCAGAAAAAACAGCTGTCGTAGCGACATTCGTTTTTGGGTTGGGCGCTAATGCTTAACGTTGACTGGTCCTTGCACCGAAAAATTAACTGCATGTTGCGCAGGAGGGCAAGGTATCGCCAATCAAGTGATCGATACTATCTCCAAGAAGTTCAGTCTCGTCAACTATAGGCGTTGTCCGGACGCCATGAGATTTCATGAATATTGTTTTTTTTGTGAGACTCTTCCGAAGTTTTGGTGAGTAATGAATATGACAGAACTTTCATCGATGAAAGTCTGATGCGCCGGGACAGAATACTGGCGACAAAATTCAAATGAAAATGAGAGAGGCGATTTATCGAGTGATCATTGAGGGTGCGTCAGGATGTCGCAGTCTGGATCGCTCTAATGAAAACGGCCTTGCTTCGTGGGCAAGGCCGCTGCCTTGGACTTCTTAGTGGGTACCTGACCAGGATTTCCAAGAAGTCACTTCATGGCAGGCGTAAAGGTATAAGTATATTTGCGACGGGTCAATTGCGATTATCGGCCATTGGTTCGATAATCGCACAATCCGGGCTTCGCAGAACCCCTTGAAAAGGGGCTGAAGCCAGCGGTTTACAAGGCCTGAGAGCTGTTACAGAGGTGTTGGCAATGAATGATGAACTGCGTAATTCTTTTGCATCGCTGGCACCGCCTATCGTGGCATCGCCTGCAAAACGTATTCAGGCACTGACCGGCGACCCCGATTTCATGACGTCACTGGCGCGTGGCCTGGCAGTGATTCATGCCTTCCAGGAGCGCAAGCGGCATCTGACCATTGCCCAGATCAGCCATCGCACGGAAATTCCCCGGGCTGCGGTTCGGCGTTGTCTGCATACGCTGATCAAGCTGGGTTATGCGACGACAGACGGTCGAACCTACTCATTGTTGCCCAAGGTCCTGACGCTGGGTCATGCCTATCTGTCCTCGACCCCTCTGGCGGTTTCTTCCCAGCCTTATCTGGACCGCATGAGCGATATGCTGCATGAGGCCTGCAACATGGCGACCCTCGAAGGCGATGACATTCTTTATATCGCCCGCTCGGCAACCACCCAGCGGCTCATTTCCGTCGATCTGTCTGTCGGTGGTCGCTTGCCGGCTTATTGCACGTCCATGGGACGTATCCTGCTGGCGGCGCTGGATGATGTGTCGTTGCGTGAATATCTGGATCATGTGGATTTACAGCCCAAGACCAGCCGCACCATTCGCACTCCCGAAGCACTGCTCGAATGCCTGCAACTGGTTCGCCAGCAAGGCTGGTGCATCGTCGATCAGGAACTGGAGCAAGGGCTGCGCTCGATTGCCGTACCTGTTTATGACGCATCGGGTCAGGTGCTGGCTGCGCTGAATGTCAGCACCAGTGCCGGGCGAGTGGCCCGCAGCGAGCTGGAGCAGCGGTTCTTGCCGATCATGCTCGATGCGAGCCGGGACTTGAGCACGCAACTGTTTACCTGATCGCTGTAGTCGCTTTTTAATTCGTTCGATTATCGAACGCTTAGTCGATTATCGGATTGTTTGCGATCGTGCTCAGGCATAACCTCATTTTCATTGCGGCGCTCTTCGCGCTGATCATTGAACGTGATGTTGGGTTCGGGAGCACCTCATGGCTGAAATTCTTTCTCTACGCGATGCAGTGAAGCAACTGGTCAACGACGGCGATACCGTTGCACTGGAAGGCTTCACGCATTTGATTCCTACGGCTGCTGGTCATGAAATCATTCGTCAGGGCAAAAAAGACCTGACGCTGGTCCGCATGACGCCGGATTTGATCTACGACCAATTGATCGGTGCCGGTTGTGCGAAACGGCTGATTTTTTCGTGGGGCGGTAATCCGGGCGTCGGCTCTTTGCACCGTTTGCGTGATGCGGTCGAAAAACAGTGGCCTCATGCGATTGAAATCGAAGAGCACAGCCATGCCGACCTGGCCAACGCCTACGTGGCCGGTGCATCGGGTTTGCCGTTCGCAGTGCTGCGTGCTTACGCCGGCTCCGACCTGCCCAAGGTCAACCCGCTTATCAAGACCGTGACCTGTCCGTTTACCGGTGAAGTGCTGGCTGCCGTGCCTTCGGTGCGCCCGGATGTCACGGTGATCCACGCCCAGAAAGCCGACCGCAAGGGCAACGTGCTGCTGTGGGGCATTCTCGGTGCGCAAAAGGAAGCGGCCCTGTCTGCCAAGCGCTGCATCGTGACGGTCGAAGAAATAGTCGACGACCTCAAGGCACCGATGAATTCCTGTGTATTGCCTACCTGGGCATTGAGCGCTGTCTGTCTTGTGCCGGGCGGTGCGCATCCGTCCTACGCCCATGGCTACTACGAGCGGGACAATCCTTTCTATCAAGCCTGGGACCCTATTGCCCGGGACCGCGAGAGTTTCACCGCCTGGATTGCCGAATACATTCATGGCACGGCGGATTTCAGTGAGTTCCAGAGCAAGTTGGCCAGCGCTGCGGAGGCAAAATAATGACTTACACCACCAGTGAAATGATGACTATTGCCGCCGCCCGCCGCTTGCGTAATGGCGCGGTCTGTTTCGTGGGCATCGGCCTGCCTTCCAAGGCTGCGAACCTTGCGCGCCTGACCTCTTCGCCGGATGTGGTGCTTATCTACGAGTCCGGCCCGATTGGTGCCAAGCCGAGCGTATTGCCGCTTTCGATTGGTGATGGCGAGTTGGCCGAAACGGCTGACACCGTGGTCGCCACCAGCGAAATCTTCCGTTACTGGTTGCAAGGCGGGCGCGTGGATGTGGGCTTTCTGGGGGCGGCTCAGGTCGACCGTTTCGGCAATATCAACACCACGGTCGTGGGCGATTACCACAACCCGAAAGTCCGCTTGCCGGGTGCCGGTGGCGCGCCGGAAATCGCCGGTTCTGCCAAGTCTGTACTGATCATTCTCAAGCAGTCGGCCCGCTCGTTCGTCAACAAGCTCGACTTCGTGACCTCTGTCGGCCATGGCGAAGGCGGCGACTCGCGCAAGCGCCTTGGGCTGCCGGGTGCGGGACCTGTAGGGATCATCACGGACCTGTGCATCATGGAGCCGGAAACCGGCACCAACGAATTCGTTGTGACTACGCTGCATCCGGGTGTCACTCGTGAACAGGTCATTGCGGCCACCGGCTGGGAAATCCGTTTTGCCGAGCAGGTCGTTTACTCCGAAGAGCCCACTGACGTGGAACTCAATGCCCTGCGTGAGCTGGAAGCTCGAACCGCGGCGGCTCACGGTCAGGTTGCAGGAGAAGCATGATGCGTGACGTCTTTATCTGCGATGCGATTCGTACTCCTATCGGACGTTTTGGCGGTGGCCTGTCTTCGGTGCGTGCCGACGACCTGGCGGCCGTGCCGATCAAGGCTCTGATAGAGCGCAACCCGTCGGTCAACTGGGAGGAGGTCGACGAGGTGTTTCTTGGCTGCGCCAACCAGGCAGGCGAAGACAACCGCAACGTTGCGCGCATGGCCGCTCTGCTGGCGGGCCTGCCGCCGAGCATTCCCGGCGTGACCCTCAATCGGTTGTGCGCTTCGGGCATGGACGCTATCGGCACCGCCTTCCGCGCCATTGCCGCAGGCGAGATGGAATTGGCGATTGCCGGTGGCGTCGAGTCGATGTCGCGCGCACCGTTTGTCATGGGTAAGGCCGATGCAGCGTTCTCGCGCAACATGAAGCTGGAGGACACCACCATCGGCTGGCGCTTCGTCAATCCGGCCATGAAGGCTGCGTACGGCGTCGATTCCATGCCGGAAACCGCCGACAACGTGGCGGATGACTTCAAGATTTCTCGAGCCGATCAGGACGCTTTCGCCCTGCGCAGCCAGCAACGCACCGCCGTTGCTCAGGCTGCGGGCTTTTTCGAGGAAGAGATCGTGCCGGTGCGGGTCGCTCACAAGAAGGGCGAAACCATCGTCGACAAGGATGAACATCCACGCGCCGATACCAGTCTGGAAACGCTGGCCCGGCTCAAGCCTGTCAACGGTCCGGAAAAAACCGTTACCGCTGGCAATGCCTCGGGCGTCAACGACGGCGCGGCAGCCTTGATTCTGGCTTCGGCCGAAGCCGTCAAGAAGCATGGCCTGACGCCTCGGGCACGGATTCTGGGCATGGCCAGCGCCGGTGTTGCACCTCGGGTGATGGGCATTGGCCCGGTGCCGGCGGTACGCAAACTGGTCGAGCGTCTTGGGCTGGCGGTTTCCGATTTCGACGTCATCGAACTCAATGAAGCCTTCGCCAGCCAGGGGCTTGCAGTGCTGCGTGAACTGGGGCTTGCCGACGACGCACCTCAGGTCAACCCGAACGGTGGTGCGATTGCGCTGGGGCACCCACTGGGCATGAGTGGCGCCCGACTGGTGTTGACGGCCTTGCACCAACTGGAAAAGACCGGCGGCCGCAAAGGTCTGGCGACCATGTGCGTGGGAGTAGGGCAGGGGCTGGCGCTGGCAATCGAAGTACAACCCGCGTAAGCGAATTCATTCGCGAGGGGGCGGCATATTCGATAGAGATATGTCGTTTGAAATACCGCATCGCGAATGAATTGGCTCCTACGGTGGCTAGGTAGGAGCCAATTCATTCGCCAGAAGCCGGTGCATTCAACAGAAGTGTGTGGTTTGCAATGCCGGGACGGTTGTACTTGTCGGGCTTGAGTGTTACAGATTGTTTCTAGTCGCCTAATCAGGATGGGGAAACAATGACAACTACAAACACGACTGAAACGCCTTATACCGGCGAAGAGCGCAGCAAGCGAATCTTTGCCATCGTAGGCGCCTCTTCCGGCAATCTCGTCGAGTGGTTCGACTTCTATATCTACGCCTTCTGCGCCATTTACTTTGCCCCGGCGTTCTTTCCTTCGGATGATCCGACCGTTCAGTTGCTCAATACCGCCGGGGTGTTCGCGGCCGGGTTTTTGATGCGGCCGATTGGCGGTTGGCTGTTCGGACGTGTGGCCGACAAGCATGGCCGCAAGAACTCGATGCTGATCTCGGTAACCATGATGTGCGCCGGGTCGCTGATCATTGCCTGTTTGCCGACCTATGCCTCGATTGGCGCCTGGGCTCCTGCGTTATTGCTGATGGCGCGTCTGCTGCAAGGGTTGTCGGTGGGCGGTGAATACGGCACCACGGCCACTTACATGAGTGAAGTCGCACTGCGTGGCAAGCGCGGTTTCTATGCGTCCTTTCAATACGTGACCCTGATTGGCGGTCAGTTGTTGGCGGTGCTGACGGTGGTGATCCTGCAGCAGTTTCTCACCACTGAAGAGCTGCGCGCCTACGGCTGGCGTATCCCGTTCGTGATCGGTGCCTGTGCTGCGGTGATTGCCTTGCTGCTGCGCCGCACTCTCAATGAAACGACCACTGCCGAAAGCCGTCAGGACAAGGACGCCGGAAGTATTGCGGCGCTGTTCAAGCATCACAAGTCGGCGTTTATCACCGTACTGGGATACACCGCGGGTGGCTCGCTGATTTTCTACACCTTCACCACTTACATGCAGAAGTATCTGGTCAACACAGGCGGTATGGAACCCAAGACCGCCAGCTACATCATGACCGGCGCGCTGTTTCTGTACATGTGCATGCAGCCGTTTTTCGGCATGCTGGCAGACAGGATCGGGCGTCGTAACTCGATGCTGTGGTTCGGCGCGCTGGGCGCACTTTGCACCGTGCCCATTCTGATGACCCTGAAAAGCAACACCAGCCCGTTCGTTGCTTTCGTGTTGATTACCTTGGCACTGGCGATTGTCAGTTTCTACACATCCATCAGCGGTCTGGTAAAAGCCGAAATGTTCCCGCCCCAAGTGCGTGCGCTGGGTGTCGGCCTGGCTTACGCAGTGGCCAACGCTCTATTTGGCGGTTCGGCCGAATACGTCGCTCTGAGCTTCAAGAGCAACGGCATGGAAAACACCTTCTATTGGTACGTGACGGCGATGATGGTAGTGGCTTTCCTGTTCAGCCTGCGCTTGCCGAAGCAGCCAGCGTATCTGCATCACGATCACTGATTGCGTTTTTCAGGGCATAAAAAAACCACCCGTCAGGGTGGTTTTTTTGTGGATGCCGATCAGAACAATTGAACTGACGGCTTCTCTTTGGCGATAGGTTCCGCGCTGCTGGTCTGCTCGTACCAGCCGCCACCGAGGGCCTTGTACAGGTTGACCTCGCTGGTGAGCTGCGACAGACGATCAGTGATCAGCGTCTGTTGCGCGCTGAACAGCGAGCGCTGTGCGTCAAGGAACGTCAGGTTGCTGTCGATCCCGATGCGGTAGCGACGCTCGGCAAGACGGTAGTAGTCCTGGTTGGCAGTGACGAAATCGCGCTGCGCCTGAAGCTGCTCGTTATAGGTCTTGCGCGAGGCCAGGCCGTCGGAGACTTCCTGGAACGCAGTCTGAATCGCCTTCTCATAGTTGGCGACGTTGATTTCCTTCTGGATCTTGGAGTAATCCAGGCTGGCGCGCAGGTTGCCGGCGTTGAAGATCGGCAGGTTGATGCTTGGCTGGAACAACCATGTGCCCGAGCCGCCCTTGAACAAACCGGACAGGTCAGGGCTGGCTGTACCGGCATTGGCCGTCAGCGTGATGCTCGGGAAGAACGCGGCACGTGCTGCACCGATATTGGCGTTGGCGGCCAGCAGGTTATGTTCGGCCTGCAGGATATCCGGACGGCGCTGCAGCAGGTCAGACGGCAGGCCGACCGGCATTTCGGTCAGCAGGTCGGCAGACAGAGGCTGCGCTTCGGGAAGGTTGTCAGGCAGGGCAGAGCCCAGCAGCAAGGTCAGGTTGTTCTGATCCTGTGCGACCAGTCGTTGGTACTGGGCCAGTCTGGCCTTGGCACTTTCAACCGAGGTACGCGACTGGCTCAGGTCCAGAGCCGAAGCGACACCCACTTCATTGCTGCGCGAAGTCAGGCGATAGCTTTCCTCGTAGGTCTTGAGGGTTTCCTGCGTCAGCTTGAGCAGTTCCTTGTCGGCCTGCCAGGTCAGGTAAGCGTTGGCGACGTTGGCCACCAGGCTGATCTGTGTGCTGCGGCGTGCTTCTTCGCTGGCGAAGTAAGTCTGCAAGGCCTGATCGCTGAGGCTGCGAACACGACCGAACAGATCCAGTTCATAGGAACTGATACCCAGGTTTGCCGAGTAGGAACTGGTGATACCAGCCTCGCCACTGGTGGACATGTCGGCTGGCACGCGCTGGCGTGAGCCCGTGGCATTTGCCGACACGGCCGGGAACAGGTCGGAGCGCTGGATGCGGTATTGCGCACGGTAAGCGTCGATGTTCAGTGCCGCGACACGCAGGTCACGGTTGTTGACCAGAGCGGACTGGATCAGTTGTTGCAGTGCCGGGTCACGGAAGAACTGACGCCAGCCTTGTTCGGCGGCAGCTCTTTCGGCGGTCTCGGCTGGCAGGTACGCAGGACCTTGCGGGTACTGCGCTGCAACCGGTGATTCCGGTTGCTTGTACTCAGGAATCAAAGAGCAACCGCTGAGAATGAACGCGGTTACTGCCAGAGAAATCAGGGACTTGCTCATTGGCCAGCCTCATCGTGAGAGATAGGTTTCTGCTTGCTCTTGAAGAGCGACGATATCGATACAAAGAACAGTGGCACCCAGAAGATGGCCAGAACAACGGCAGTGATCATACCGCCAATTACGCCTGTACCAATCGAGTGTTGGCTGCCCGAGCCTGCGCCCGTGGAAATTGTCAGTGGGACAACACCCAGGATGAAGGCCATGGAGGTCATGATGATCGGACGCAGGCGCATCCGGCAAGCCTCAATTGCAGCGTCGACCAGACTCTTGCCCTGTTCGTGAAGCTCCTTGGCGAACTCCACGATCAGAATGGCGTTCTTCGCAGCCAGACCGACTGTCACCAGCAACCCTACCTGGAAGAACACGTCGTTGGACAGGCCACGCAAGCTGGTTGCCATCAACGCACCGATGACGCCCAGTGGCACGACCAGCATGACCGCGATCGGAATCGACCAGCTTTCATACAGGGCCGCCAGACAGAGGAAGACCACCAGCAGGGAAAGAGCATACAGCGCAGGTGCCTGCGAGCCGGACAGACGTTCCTCGAAGGACAGACCTGTCCAGGAGATGCCGATGCCTGGTGGCAGTTTCTTGGCCAGTGCTTCCACTTCGGCCATGGCTTGACCAGTACTGTAGCCAGGGGCCGGTGTACCGAGAATTTCCTCTGCCGCCACGCCGTTGTAGCGCGACAGTTTAGGCGAGCCGTAGACCCACTTGCCGCTGGCAAATGCCGAGAACGGCACCATCTCGCCTGCACTGTTGCGCACATACCACTTGTTCAGGTCTTCCGGTGACATTCGTGCGCCAGAGTCGCCCTGCAGGTAGACCCTTTTGACACGACCACGGTCGATGAAGTCGTTGATATAGCGGCCACCCATTGCAATCGACAGCGTACTGTTGATGTCCGACAGCGTGATGCCCAGGGCGCTGGCGCGCTCGTCATCGATCAGCAACTGGTACTGAGGCTCATCGTTCAGGCCGTTGGGGCGGACGCCTGCCAGAACCTTGCTCTGGGACGCCATGCCCAGGAACTGGTTGCGGGCTTCCATGAGTTTCTCATGGCCTACGCCA
The DNA here is from genome assembly GCF_057809175.1 of Pseudomonas sp. FG43. Taxonomy (NCBI): domain Bacteria; kingdom Pseudomonadati; phylum Pseudomonadota; class Gammaproteobacteria; order Pseudomonadales; family Pseudomonadaceae; genus Pseudomonas; species Pseudomonas sp. FG43. The sequence goes on along the minus strand of NZ_JBMDJL010000001.1, from coordinate 28,183 downwards.
CCCTGGTCTTGCAGGTAAACGTCGAAACCGGTGGCGTTACCCAGTTCCAGAACCGATGGAGGTACTACGGCAAACACCATGGCATCGCGGAAGCTGAAGAAGTGTGCCTGGGCACGCTTGGCCAGCTCGAAGACGCTGTTTTCAGCCGAACGCTCATCCCATGGCTTGAGCATCACGAACGCAATCGCAGAGCTCTGGCCGCGACCGGCGAAGTTGAAACCGTTGACCGTGAACACCGATTTGACGGCCCCGCTTTCTTTGGTCAGCAGGTGTTCGCGCATCTTGTCGATGACTTCTTGCGTGCGCTCAGACGACGAACCCGCCGGCGTCTGGACCTGGACGAAGAGAACGCCCTGGTCTTCTTCAGGCAGGAACGCGGCCGGAATGCGAGTGAACATCCAGATCATGCCAACGCAGATCAGGACATAGCCCAGGTACGCCGGGAATTTATGCTTGAGCATATTGCCCACGCCGCGCTCGTAGCTTTCTACGCTGCGGTCGAAGGTGCGGTTGAACCAGCCGAAGAATCCACGCTTGGGTTGACCATGCTTCTCGTGATCGATCGGCTTGAGCATCGTGGCGCAAAGGGCAGGGGTGAAGATCAGGGCCACCACGACCGATAGCGCCATCGCCGAAACGATGGTGATCGAGAACTGTTTGTAGATCACCCCGGTGGAGCCACCGAAGAACGCCATTGGCAGCAGAACCGCCGACAGAACCAGTGCAATACCCACCAGTGCGCCCTGGATCTGCTCCATGGACTTGATGGTTGCCTGTCGGGGCGACAGTTTTTCTTCTGCCATGACCCGTTCGACGTTTTCCACCACGACGATGGCGTCGTCCACCAGCAAGCCGATGGCCAGGATCATGCCGAACATGGTCAGGGTGTTGATGGTGAAACCGAAGGCCGCGAGGATACCGAAAGTACCCAGCAATACCACCGGAACGGTCAATGTGGTGATGACCGTGGCGCGGAAGTTCTGCAGGAACAGGTACATCACCAGGAACACCAGGACAATCGCTTCGCCCAGGGTATGAACAACCCCGGAAATCGACTCGCTGACCACTGGAGTGGTGTCATACGGGTAAACGACTTTCATGCCCGGCGGGAAGAACGGCTCAAGGGATGAAACGGTCTTGCGGATGGCCTTGGCGGTGTCTAGTGCGTTGGCACCGGGGGCCAGCCTGATCGCAAGGCCAGAAGCCGGTTTGCCGTTGAACTGAGAGTCGACACTGTAGTTTTCCGAGCCTAGACCTACCGTGGCAACATCCTTGATGCGCACCTGGGAACCATCGGTGTTGACCTTCAGCAGAATATTGCCGAACTGCTCTGCGGTCTGCAGGCGGGTCTTGCCGATGATGGTGGCGTTCAGTTGCTGGCCGTTAATGGACGGCAGACCGCCGAGTTGCCCGGAGGAAACCTGAACGTTCTGAGCCGTGATTGCGCTGCTGACATCGACCGGAGTCAACTGGAAGTTGTTCAACTTGGCCGGGTCTAGCCAGATACGCATGGCGTATTGGGAGCCAAAGACCTGGAAGTCCCCCACACCGGAGGTCCGGGAAATCGGGTCCTGCATGTTCGATACGATGTAGTTGGCCAGGTCTTCCCTGTCCTGGCTGCCATCTTCGGACACCAGGCCGATAACCATCAGGAAGTTTCGTACTGACTTGGTTACGCGGATGCCCTGTTGCTGCACTTCCTGGGGTAGCAGCGGTGTGGCCAGGTTCAGCTTGTTCTGCACCTGGACCTGCGCCGTATCTGCGTTAGTACCCTGATTGAAGGTCGCGGTGATGGTCATGCTGCCGTCGGAGTTACTTTCCGAACTCACATAACGCAGGTTGTCGATACCGTTGAGCTGCTGCTCGATGACCTGCACCACAGTGTCCTGCACGGTCTGTGCAGAAGCGCCCGGGTAGGTCACCTGAATCGCGATGGCTGGCGGCGCGATGCTTGGGTACTGGTTGATCGGCAGGCTGAGGATCGACAAGGAGCCGATCAGCATGATCACCAGGGCAATTACCCAGGCGAAAATCGGGCGATCGATAAAGAATTTCGACATGGGTTACTCCCCTTTGCTGCCTGCGGCTTTTTCAGTGGCCGGGGCAGGCGCCGGGTTTGCTCCTTTGACGTTGGTTGCTTCTGCGACTTTCACTTCCGCGCCTGGCCTTACGTATTGCAGGCCTTCGGTGATGACACGATCACCGGCGTTCAGGCCTTCTTCGATCAGCCACTCGTTACCCACGGTACGGTTGGCAACCAGAGTGCGAAGCTCAACCTTGTTGTCCTTGTTCACGATCAGGGCAGTCGGTGTGCCTTTCTGGTCGCGGGTCACACCTTGTTGCGGTGCGAGGATCGCCTGGGCGCTTACACCGGCTTGCAGTTGGGCGTGAACGAACATGCCTGGCAGCAGACGATGATCGGGGTTCGGGAAGACTGCACGCAGGGTTACAGAGCCTGTGCCTTGGTCGACCGAAACTTCCGAGAACTCCAGCTTGCCTTCAACCGGGTAGACGCTGGAGTCTTCCAGAGTCAGCTTGACCTTGGCGGCGTTGTCGCCTGCCTTCTGCAATTTGCCGCTTTCCAGGTCTGCACGCAGCTTGAGCATGTTGGCCGAGGACTGCACCACATCGACATAGATCGGGTCGAGTTGCTGGATGGTAGCCATGGCTTCGGTCTGGGCACTGCTGACCAGCGCACCTTCGGTGACCGCGGAGCGGCCGATACGACCGGAGATCGGTGCCAGAACCTTGGTGTAGCGCAGGTTGATCTGGGCGGTCTGCAAGGCGGCCTGGGCTTCCTGGCTGGAGGCTAATGCCGTGTCGTATTCCTGACGGCTCACTGCTTGTTCATTGACCAGTTGCTTGTAACGATCCGCCAGTGATTTGGCCGACTGCAAGGTCGCCTGTGCGCTGGTGGCGGTTGCTTCGTAAAGCGCCGGGTCGATCTGATACAGCTGCTGGCCAGCTTTTACATCGCCGCCTTCGGTGAACAGGCGCTTGAGAATGATGCCGTTGACCTGTGGACGAACTTCAGCAACACGGAAGGCTGTGGTTCGACCCGGAAGTTCGGTGGTCAGTGCATAAGGTTGGGCTTTGAGGGTGACTACGCCGACCTGAGGAATTTGAGCCGGCGGTGCCGCCTCTTCCTTTTTACTACAGCCACTGAGCAGTGTTGCCAGGGCGACGGCAGTGACCAGAACGGTAACAGCTGGCTTGAATTGCATGAAGATCCTCGGGGGCAGGAGCCTGTTTACGCAAGGGAGTTGGAGAGTGTAAAAAAATATTTCGGCTAGATAAGTAGCATGCTAATGAATATACTTACATTCACGGTTGTTTGTAAACATCTTCTTACCCGCTCATCTGCTGTGTGGAAGGGGTGATTGCAAGCTCGGGACAAGGCAGCCAAATGCCGCCCGATCACGTTTCAGGTCTTGATACACGGTTCGCAAGTCTTTGAGGTTTATTGCCATGGTCCGCCGCACCAAAGAGGAAGCCCAGGTTACTCGCAGTCATATTCTGCAGGCCGCTGAGCAAGCGTTTGATGACCGCGGCATTGCCCGCACGACGCTTGCCGACATTGCGACGCTTGCCGGCGTGACACGTGGTGCTATTTATTGGCACTTCACCAACAAGGCCGAACTGGTGCAGGCAATGCTCGACAGCCTCCGTGAGCCGCTCGAAGACATGGCCCAGGCCAGCGAAAGTGAAACTGAAGCAGATCCGCTTGGCTGGATGAGAAAACTGCTGATTCATTTGTTTCATGAAGTTGCACTTGATCCGCAGACCCGTCGCATCAATGAAATCCTTTTCCATAAATGCGAGTTCACGGATGAAATGTGTGATTTCCGACGTCAGCGTCAAGCTAACGCAATCCTGTGTCATGAACGAATCGGCCGGGCATTGAGCAATGCCGTGCGCCGGGGACAGCTACCGGCCTCTCTGGACGTCAAACGCGCCTCGATCTGCCTGTTTTCCTATATCAACGGCATCATCTACCAATGGCTGCTGGTGCCTGACAGTTTTTCGCTGTCCGGGGAAGCCGAGCAACTCGTCGATAGTTGCATGGATATGTTGCAGTACAGTCCGGCCTTGCGGGCTTGAGTGCGAACCCTGCTGTGAGGTAGGCCAATATAGCGCTGACCTGCACGCGCAGACCAGTACATAACTTCAATACGGCATGCTTTGGCGGGCTGTTTACTCACCGTTTACCTTTTCGGCGTCAGTATTGCCTGGCCAGCCGAGCATCGGGGCTTTGGGATGACACCTGCTTTGTAGGAATTAGGTAGGACATTTCTCGATGTATGTAGCTGATTTCCCAAACTGATTTCCGCGTATTGCTCCGCTATCAAACTCCCTTCAATCTTCGTCCCTTAACAAACAAACGGGAGGGAGGTTGCATGTTTTCATTGAATCTTGCGCCCATATGCTCTGAAGTCAGCAGCAACTTCACCAGTATTGAAATAGCCCTGTCTGGCTGTGAAAAGAGGGTGGCAGGCCTGATCACGGCAGACCCTTGCATGTCTGGCATGGACGCTTCCCAGATCCGACGGATCATCGGGAGGACAGACGATGTCAGAAACTGTATCTGATCCTGTGAGGTTATTGGCCCGGCTTGCCTCTCAATCTGAACATCTGGCGGTAGATTGCTCTGAAGGTGTCCCGGTCGTTCGTCTGGGGCTGATCACAACGCTGTATTTCAAGCAGGGCCATACGCAAGAGGTCAAACGACGTGTCGAGGCCTGTTTCCTGCGTTTCTACGGCGCCTTCAAACCGATGCTCAAATGGCAGCTTTACAACCGGATGCGACGTCTTACGGCCTCGGGGTTTGCTTCGTGCCGGCGTCAGGTCCTGCAAAGCTCGCCCGATGCCCAGTTCGTGTGGTCGATTGCCAGCGCCACCCAGGCGGAAGTCGCGACCTACAGCCTGTTTGTAATGAACACCTCGCAATCACAGGCAGAGAATGATCGTTCCTGTCTGAAAATGGTTTTGCCCTGGTCGTACCTGGCGGAACCCGATGGCTTGAAGCGTTATGAAACCTGGATCAGATACCTGTGCAGCGAGGTTCAGGCCGAACACGGGTTTGGCGGTCTGGCGTGTGTGTTACCGGGGGACGGGCATCATTATCTGCCGCTGGAGTATCAGTTTGCTCAGGAATACGCCGGGCTGATGGTCGATCCTGGTCCGCATATAGAAAGCCTGCGGCTGCTTGAGCATATCAAGGGCGTTGCCTGGTACACGGTATTGGGCGAGTCGTTCGTGCGGCGGCTTGGCGGTAGCGATGCTCTGCGCGGCAAGTTGAGCGGTTGCAGCGACATTGTGTTTCACGCCTACAGCAATGGCCTGATGATTCGTTCAGGAGTCGTCCCGCAACTGGGCAGCCAGGGGAAGGCGCCAGATGTCTACAGGGTGCTTAACAAGATCATCAGGCCGATTCGCTTGCAGGATACCGGCTGCCTTCACCCTTATCTGGTTCCGGGTGTGGGGTTTACCAAGGAAACCACTGCGCAGTGGTATGCCCGTTTCGACGAAAAGCCCGTCCCGCCGGTCAATTGCGGTGAGCCATGCCCCAGATCCGGTTACTGGTTCAGCAATGCCAAGGTGCGTTCCCGGCGCTTTTTCAATCAGGGCGAAATCATGCCTGTATTTGCGCATATCAAGGCTGGACGCAGCCAATGGTTCTGGGCGCAGCAGGAAGACTGAAGCCTACTTCTGTTCCGCACCGCGCAGCAATTGGTTGGGCATGACCAGTGCCGTCGCCAGACCCAGTAGCGAGACAGCCGCACTGATCATCAATAAATGACGGAAGGTCAGCGCCAGTTCTGCACGCAAGGCTTCGAGGGCCGGACCGCTGGCGGTGTTCAGGCTATCGATCAACGCATTGCCGGCATTGCCTTCGCCACTTATGGATCCGGGTTGAAGCTGGCCGATCCCCGTGTCTTGCAGCATGGCCAGCAGCAGAGCGGACATCATCGCTACACCCACGGCGCCGCCCAGCGAGCGGAACAGATTGGAGGTACTGGTCGCCACGCCAATATCCTTGATCGCGACCGCGCTTTGCGTACCGACCAGTGAAGTGGGGAACTGCATGCCGCTGGCAATTCCGGTCAGGACCATGAACAGGCTGGTGAGCAGGATCGAGTGCGCGGGAGTGAACGCCATCCCCAGAATGGCGATGGGCATGAGTAACGCGCCGCACAGGATCAGAGGTTGATAACGGCCGGTCACTGCGGTTCTTCTGCCTGCGCAATAGGCGCCGATGGGAATGCCCATCGCCAGTGGCAGCAGATGCAGGGCTGCGCTGTCGGCGCCACCGCCGGTGACCGTCTGGTAACGCATCGGCATCAGGACGATCAGCGAGATAGCCTGAAAGCTGGTAAAGAACACCGCACTCCAGCAAAGCACTGCGCTGCGATTGGCAAACAGGTGCATGGGCAGCAGAGGTTCCAGCGCTCTGCGCTCGTACCATGCAAAAAGCGCCAGGGTGAACAGTGCAATTCCCAGCAGTAGCAGAATCCTTGGGTGACTCAGGCCGTGGCCCTGACCGATTTCGGTGATGCCCAGCAACAGACTGGTCAGGCCGATGATCATCAACACCGTTCCCAGGTAATCGATGACCGGTTTGCGTTGCGGTACGGGCAGGCCATTCAAGGTACGGTAAGCCACGACCCAGGCCACGATGCCCAGAGGAAGATTGATCAGGAATACCCAGCGCCAGGACAGGTATTCGGTCATCAGCCCGCCCAATACAGGGCCGGCGACACTGGCAATGGCGTACATGCTGCTGAAATAGCCCTGATAGCGACCCCGTTCGCGGGGCGGGACTATGTCGGCGATGATTGCCTGGCTGACCGATACCATGCCGCCAGCCCCGATCCCTTGAAGCACTCGGGCCAGCACCAGTTGTTCCATGCTTTGCGCAAACCCGCAAAACAGTGACGCCAGGGTAAACAGCCCAAGCCCGAACAGCATCAGCCTGCGCCGCCCATACAAGTCGCCCAGCTTGCCGTAGATGGGCACGGCAACGGTCAGCGCCACCATATACGCCGCGATGACCCAGGCCAGCAGGTCGATATCCTTGAATTGAGCAGAGATCGCGGGCATCGAAACGGCCACGATCGTCTGATCCAGCGCACTGAGAAACACGGCCATCATCAGTGCGAATAAAATGCTGCGAATTGTCGGTGTAGTGTGCGCAAGACTGGTCAAGGTAAAACCCGAAACCTGGCGGGGGAAGTTGGCCAGTCTAATCCGATAGCCTGCTAATCGATAGCTGACTTTGTTTAAGGGGCGCGTGCTATTGGTTGTCGGTCATCGCAAAGCACTTAATGTTGCAGTGGTTGGTACGCAATGGCCAAAGCTGCAGATTGCGACCTTGGGTGCCTGGCGAATCATTTCAATGCGATAGGCGCCCGCCGCGTATATACCAACCACTGCGAGTACACCCAATACAGCCATGCATTTTCTTGTTTTCACTTTCATGGTGCATTCCTCATTCCCACTACAGAAAAGGACATGAAGTGATTGTAGGACAAGAATTATGGATCAGGCGGTAGGAGCGAATTTATTCGCGAAGACCGATTAGAATGCGTCCCTTCGATTTATCCAGCAGACAGGTTCGCTATCCATGGCACGCAAGGAATTCAATGAGTACGAGGCGGTTTCGGCAGTCATTCCCGGTGAAGGCGGTTACAGCGCGGCGATTGCGGTAAAGGCTTTGGAGGCGGGTGGTGCGCCACGCTTCCATCCCGTTCTGGCGGGAGAAAAGTTCAAGACCGCCCATGACGCCGATCTGGCCGCGGCTCAGGAGCTTGAGCGGCTGATCGGCGTGGATGTCGAGGCTGAACTGGTATGGGCAAACGAGTAATCAGACAGTAGGCCGGTACATCTTGAAGAGTGCTTCAGGCCCTAACTGAAAGTAGTCAGCCGGGCCGCCACCACGCAGGATAGGCTCGGCTGCTGCGGTGTCATAGACGCCATTCTTGAGCAGCCACTTGGCGATATGCACCGCCACCACTTCCCCCAGAATCAGCCAGCTTGGCACCAGCTCCTTGTCGGCGCGCTGCAATTGCACGATCTGGGTGACCTTGCATTCAAACGATACTGGCGTTTCCAGTACCCGAGGCACGGCGACGATCTTCGAGGCCAGTGGTGTCAGGCCGGCCAGTTCAAATTCATTCACATCCGCTGGCACGGCTGCGCAGCTCTGGTTCATGGCCTCGGCCAGTGAGCGTGTGGACAGGTTCCAGACGAATTCGCCCGTCTGCTCGATATTGTTGAGACTGTCTTTACGCCCGACACTGCAAAAACCAATGATCGGGGGAATGTAGTTGAAGGCGTTGAAGAAACTGTAGGGCGCAAGATTCAGTCTGCCCTCGGCGTCCTGGGAGGAAATCCAGCCAATAGGGCGCGGGCCTACGATAGCGTTGAAGGGGTCGTGCGGCAGGCCATGACCTTTGGCTGGCTCGTAGGAGTGAATATCGTCTGACATGGCTTGATTCCTGGTAACCACGGTTTCGGAGAGTCGATCATAGTAGACCTGAGCCCAGGAACAACAAAGCCCGGCACTGGCCGGGCTTGGGTGTCATTCGGGAGGTATCAGACCCGGCGGTTTGCACCGACACGATCAGCACCGTCAGCAGCCAGACGATTTGCACCAACGCGGTCAGCGCCATCGGAAGTCAGACGGTTTGCGCCAACACGGTCAGCACCGTCAGCAGCCAGGCGGTTTGCACCAACGCGGTCGGCACCATCGGAAGTCAGGCGGTTTGCGCCAACACGGTCAGCACCGTCAGCAGCCAGACGATTTGCACCGACGCGGTCAGCACCATCGGAAGTCTGACGATTCGGGCCGATGTTGGTGTTGTTCGAACCACCTTCTGCAACGACTGGAGCGTTCAACGAATCATTGGTGTTGATGGCTGGGAGTGCAAAAGCAGTCGAAGCCAGAACAGAGAAAGCGAGGCCGAAAATCAGTTTGTTGGTTTTCATGATGGTGTCTCCAATTTGGGTCGGGTGAGTTGTCATCCCGGTATGGAGGCAATGCTACGCGGCTGGGCATTATTAAGAAGTTAATAGGATTGCTACCTACCATCGCTGAAAATGATAGTAAGTCGTATCGCCCGATTTTCGGGCCTTTCAGGTAGAAATGGCTATTGATGGTGCATTTTCTGAAAAATCTTGCAATAAAGCCTCTTGACAAATTTAAACATAAATAAATTTAAGGGCTTACATGCGAAAGGCTGTTGAAAAGCGCACCAGCCTGAAACAACTTGTCATGTTCTGTCGTCCATGAAAAAGGGCAGCCCATGACGCTGGCTGCCCTTTATCATCACTCAAACACGAGATCAGTCGGTTTCGATACGCGAATGCTTGCGGGTGTCCTTCATGAATACATACACCAGCAGCGAGCATGCGATACAGGCCGTGACATACCAGTAGTATCCGGTTTCCATGCCGATGCTCTTGAACCACAGTGCAATGTATTCAGCCGTGCCACCGAAGATCGAGACGGTCAGTGCGTAAGGCAGGCCTACGCCCAGCGCGCGGATTTCGGTCGGGAACAGTTCGGCTTTGACCACGGCGTTGATCGAGGTGTAGCCGCTGACGATGATCAGTGCGGCCATGATCAGGAAGAACGCGCCCCACCAGGTCTGGATGGTGTGCAGGGTGGTCAGGATCGGCACGGTGCACAGGGTACCCAGTACGCCGAAGGCGATCAGGATCGGACGACGACCGATCTTGTCGGACAGCCCACCCACGACCGGTTGCAGCAGCATGAACAGGAACAGCGTCGCGGCCGAGATGGTGGTCGAGTCGCTGATGCTCATGCCTACGGTGTTCACCAGATACTTCTGCATGTAGGTGGTGTAGGTGTAGAAGGCCAGGGTGCCGCCCATGGTCAGGCCGACCACGGTCATCAGTTCCTTGGGATGACGCATCAGGGTGCGCATCAGGCTTTCTTTAGGCTTGTCGTCTTTCTGCTTGCGGGTAAAGGATTCTGTTTCTTCCATGCCGCGACGCAGGAACAGCGCAACCACGGCACACAGCGCGCCGATGGCGAACGGGATACGCCAGCCCCAGCTGTGCAGTTCTTCGGTGGTCAGGACCTGTTGCAGCACGATCAGGACAGCCAGTGCTATGAGCTGGCCGGAAATCAGGGTGACGTACTGGAAGCTGGAGAAAAAGCCGCGACGTTCCTTGGTAGCCATTTCACTGAGGTAGGTTGCCGAGGTGCCATATTCGCCACCCACCGACAGGCCCTGCAGCAGACGGGCGAAGACCAGCAGGATCGGAGCACCGACGCCGATGGTTTCATAACCCGGTGTCAGGGCAATGATCAGCGAGCCGAAGCACATCAGCAGTACCGACGCCATCAGGGCTGCCTTGCGTCCTTTGTAGTCGGCGTACAGGCCCATCAGCCAGCCACCGATCGGGCGCATCAGAAAGCCTACGGCGAAGATTGCAGCGGTGTTGAGCAGTTGAGCGGTGCTGTCGCCCTTGGGGAAGAAGACTTTGGCGAAGTACAACGAGAAAGCGGCATAGACGTACCAGTCATACCACTCGACCATGTTGCCGACCGAGCCGCTGAAGATCGACTTGAGCCGGCTGGAGGTGGATTTTTCAGCGGCGGGGGTGCCTGCCGACTCTTTCGAGAGGGAGTTGGAGATATCCATGGTGTTCCTTAAGTCATTATTTTTAGAAGGCAGCTGCACGCAGCCTGACCTGAGCTATAGCAGGAGTTGTGCCAGGCCTGAGAGGCCCGTTCCAGAGGGGGAAGGGGATTAAAATGAGCGGAAATCCGCCTATCCGGTCTTTCTGGGTAAGCGGAAAATTGCCGAAGGCAGCAAGATATGGGGTTAGCGAGGGTGACCGGGACCGAAAATCAGCACGGCCAGTACAAAGGCGAACATCAGGCCCAGGATGATCATGACGCCCTTGCCGATATTTTCCGAGCAGTAGCTCTTGATGCGCTTCCATCCCCCGGTTTTCGCTGCGCAATAGCTCTGGAGCCTGAATATCCGGTAGGGCGAAAGGGCTATCCAGGCCGCCAGAGTGATTGCGTATGTGGCCAGCGCAACCGGCCCGTTATTGGCGAAGGCGATACCTGCGACGATCACCGGGATACCATGACGCAGCAGCAATGCCTGATGTCCCGGCCAACTCAGCCAGCCAGGCAGTAACCGCTTGCTCAGATATTCATCCACAGATGCAAAGGAGGCGGAAACCGGCCTCCAGAACGACATGAAGACGTGGACCACCAGAAGAATCACCACCGGCAAGCTGAGTGCCGTGAAAATCATGTAGAGCAGATCAAACTTTCCGGCTCTGGACGTAGGAACAATGCCTGCCATCAGAATGAATACGAACCCGAACAGATAGGCTCTCAGGTACGTGTTGAAATGCACCTGGTCATACAGCGTTCGCCAACTCGAAAGATCGGCGTTCGGGTATTGCTCCAGCGTCTCGGGGTAACGATAGATCAGGTCCTGAGACAGTTGCTCGCAACCTTGCCAGACTGCCGGGTCGCTGTTTCTGGCCATGCGCAACTGAGTATCCAGCGCAGGCGGCTCAAGCAGCAGCTTCGCGGCATCGCCATGATGACTGTTCTCGTTCAGCAACTCTTGCAGGCGTTTGGCAAAACCATATCGTTCGCAACGCTCCACAAGACGCTGCCAGAGCGAAGGCGGATCGGTCGGGGCGTAATGTTTCTGATCCCAGTCAAAGAGCTGGCAGATACGCTCGAACAGGGCCGGCGTCCAGTCCCTCGTATTGATCAGCAGGGTCATGGTCCAGCGCTGAAGGTGCTCACGATGCTCCAGCTTTTCCAGCCAGGGTTGCTGCTCCAAGCCTTTCAGCTCGTCCAGGAACTGGCGCTCCTGCTGTTTTTCCAGCAGCGTTTGCAGGCGTGGCAGCACGTCATCGAGCAGGGCCTGGATCAGGCGTTTTTCCTGATGGGCACTCAGCGTCACCTTTTGCCAAGGCGTCAGCCATTGCAGTTGCGCTACAGCGGCCTTGAGCAGCTCCAGATTGTCGGCGGTGTCGATCAGGCAGTGCTGCACGAGATGCTGCTGAAACTGCGCATCCGCCCCGAGGTCCTTGGCCAACTGATGTTGCGAGTGCAGGTTCTGCGCTGTGGTCTTGTGTGCCAGCTCGTACCAGCTCTGTTCCACAGGCGGAGGCGTGCTGACAACCGTTGGCTCTGAAACCTGTACTGTCTCGACGAGTTGCAGATGCATGAGCGGTTCAGGGCTCGTATCGCTTTCTTCGTACCCGTATTCGTCCTCATCCTCGTCCGCTTCAAGGCGATTACGTGCCAGATCCAGCGCCTGCTCATAAGCGTCGCGCAATCGCTGAAAGGCGTCCGGGTCCTCATCGGGCCGGTTCACTTTCAGCAGCTTTGCGTACTGGCGTTTGATGCTGCGCTCGTCGGCGTTTCTGTCCAGCTCAAGGACGCTCCAGCAATTCATCCCTGTTACCTCTCGCCCCGCTCGAAACGATCGATCTCTTGTTCGAGGCTCTTGCGCATTTCGCTGATCTGGCGCTCATCCTGGGTTTCCAGCACTCGCTGAAACTGACTGGCCCAGTAGCCGATCATTTCCCGGGCTTCGCCCAGATATTCCTGATACAGCCTTTCCAGACGGGCGCTCAGGTGTGTATTGACCTGCTGCTCGCGAGGATGAACCTTGAGCGCTGAAAGTACCTGAAGACGCTCCTGGATTTCCTCCGGGGTCATGACGCCAGGGTTGTTCTCGATCACCAGCTTGTGGCTCTGGCCGGTCATCGGGATCTGTACGTCGGCTTCCAGCAGACCGTTGTTGTCGTAGGTGAAACGCACATTCAGCTCGACTTCCCCGGCCTTGGCGGGCGGAATCGGAATATCCAGTTCACCCAGGGCAATGTTGTCTTTCACCAAGCGGCTTTCGCCTTGATAAATCTTCACCAGAACATGCTTCTGATTGTCGCTCAGGGTCTGCACGGTTCTGACCCGGCTGACCGGGACCACGCTGTTGCGCTCGATGATCGGCAGGTAATGGCCGCTTTCGATGGAGGTGCCGAACCGGTTGGAGGTTTCGATACCCAAGGTGTAAGGGCACACGTCAGTCAGGACAATCTCTTCCAGTGCCGCGTCTCTTTGCTTGAGCGCCGCCTGGATGGCTGCACCCTGCGCGACCACTTCATCGGGGTTGAGGGTAATGGACGGAAAGCGCCCGAACAGACCCGCCGCGAGCTTGCGGATCAGCGGCATGCGCGTGGTGCCGCCGACCAGCAGGATTTCGTCGAGATCGGCTACGCGGATTTTCGCATCGCGCAGGGCACGCTCGATGGGTGCGCGCAAGCGCGAGAGCAATGGCGCATACAGCTCGCCCAGTTGTTCCTGGGTAATCGTCTTGCGCCATTCGCGATCGGCATGGCGCAGCACGAATTCGGCGCTGTTGTCCTGGCCCAGCGTTTTACGTACGCGCTCGGCTTCGCGGCGCAATGACGGGCCGATGTTCGTTCTGGGCGGGAAATCGGTTTCATCGCGATGCAGGCCAATGAAGTGATCGACCAGCAAGAGGTCGAAGTCTTCACCGCCAAGAAAGTTATCCCCGGCGCTGGCGCGGACTTCCATCACGCCATCGAACAGTTCGAGGATCGAGATATCGAAGGTGCCGCCGCCGAGGTCGAACACCAGAAAAGAAGTCTCGCCTTCCTTCTGGTGCAGCCCGTAGGCCAGCGCCGCGGCGGTGGGTTCATTGATCAGTTTGTCGACTTTAAGGCCTGCCAGTTCGCCAGCCACGCGAGTGGCCTTGCGCTGGGCATCGCTGAAGTAGGCCGGCACGCTGATCACCGCTTCGGTCACGGGTTCACCGAACTCACGTTCCACATCGGCCTTGAGGCTTTTCAAGACCAGTGCCGAGAGCTCTTCGGGCCGATAGCTGTTCGATCCCAGGCTGACCTTTTGCGCGCTGCCCATATGGCGCTTGAACAGCGCAGCGGTTCTGGCCGGATGGGTTTGCAGGCGTTCGCGTGCAGCTTTGCCCACCAGGATCTGATCATCGTCGTCCAGTCCTACCACGCTGGGCGTCAGCATCTCGCCCAGTGCGTTGGCAACCAGTCGGGTTTTACCATCGCGCCAGACGGCGACCAGACTATTGGTCGTGCCCAAATCTATACCGACGATCATGTAATGCTTTCTCCTTGCGTGGTCACTGTCCGGATTCTAAAGGGGGATAAGGTTGATCGGTCGATTCCATGAATAGTTTCATACCAGAAACATTTCTCGCACCAGCCCGTGACGCTGCATTTTTTCGTTGAGCGTTCGACGCGGCAGTTGCAGCTCATTGAGCACGGATTTGATATCGCCTTTATGACGGGCCAGAGACGCACGCAGGCACTGGGCCTCGAATGCTTCCTGCTGCGCCGCCAGGGATTGTCCCTGCTGCGGTGATTCGGCGATATCCAGCCCCAATGCCTGACGCTCGGCCGCGTTGGCCAGTTCGCGGACATTGCCCGGCCAGTCATGGCTGAGCAACTGGCTCAGTTGCAAGGCGCTGAGTGCCGGCGCTTCGCGGCCCATGCGGGCAGCGGCGGTGCGGGCAAAGTGGTTGAAGAGCTGCACGATATCTTCGCGTCGCTCACGCAGGGGCGGCAGATGCAACTGTGCAACGTTCAGGCGATAAGCCAGGTCTTCGCGGAAGCGTCCAGCCCGTGCTTCTTCCAGCAGATCCGGCTTGGTCGCGGCGATGATGCGCAGGTCAACTTCAATACTGCGGTTGGAGCCCAGCCGCTCCAGGCGCTTGTCCTGCAGCACGCGCAACAGTTTGACCTGCTGAGCCATCGGCATGCTTTCGATCTCGTCGAGAAACAGCGTGCCGCCGTCGGCGTACTCCAGCCTGCCGATACGCTTGCCCTGAGCGCCGGTAAAGGCTCCGCTTTCATGGCCGAACAGTTCGGCTTCGAACAAATGTTCGGGGATGGCGGCGCAGTTGAGGGCGACAAAGGGTTTGCTGGCGCGAGGGCCGAAGTCATGCAGGCAGCGAGCGACCAGTTCCTTGCCGCTGCCGGTTTCGCCACGGATGATCACGTTGACCGGCAGTTGCGACAGTTCCAGCACATTGCGTCGCAAGACTTGCAGGCTGGGCGATACACCCAGCAGCGTGGTATCCAGCTGGGAACGGGCGTCGGCCTGTTCGGTCAGGCGGCGGTTCTCCAGAACCAGCTGGCGTTTTTCCATGGCTCTGCTCAGGTTGGTGAGCAGGGTCTGCGGGCTGAAGGGTTTTTCCAGAAAGTCGTAAGCGCCTTCACGCATGGCCTCGACCGCCATGGGCACATCGCCGTGGCCGGTCAGCAGGATAACCGGCAAGTCCTTGTCCAGCGCTTGCAGGCGGGCCAGCAACTCAAGGCCGCCCATGCCCGGCATGCGCACGTCGGTGAGGATCACGCCAGGAAAGTGTTCGGGCAAGTGCTCCAGACATTCCTCGGCGCGGCTGTAGACCTGAACCTGGAAACCGGACAGCGTCAGCCATGGCTCAATGGCCTGGCGAATGGGGGCTTCGTCGTCAACGACGATGACCGAGTTCAGCATGCGTTTTCAGTCTCTATAAAGTCATTGGGCAGGCTGAACCAGAACACCGCGCCGTTATCCCGGTTTTCTGCCGTCAGGCGACCATTGAGTTCATGGATGATCGCATAGGATACCGCCAGCCCGAGGCCAAGCCCGTCGCCCACCGGTTTGGTGGTGAAGAACGGATCGAAGATATTGCCCAGATGTTCCTGCGCAATGCCACCGCCACTGTCGATGACACTCAGACGCCAGTGTCCGGCTTGGGCATCTATCCGCACTTCCAGGCGTTTGAGGGGTTGATTGCGTATGGCATCCAGGGCATTGCGCAGCAGGTTGATCAGCACCTGTTCCAGACGGATTGCATCGCCACGTACCCAGGCCGGGCGTGACAGATGCAGAACACAACTGACCCGCTCCTCGCGGATGCGCGGGTCCAGCAACAGCAAGGCCTGATCGACTACGGTCGCCAGGTCCAGACGTTCACGCAAGCCGCTTGGGCTCTTGCGGGCGAAGGTTTTCAGGTGCCCGGTCAGCGCGCTCATGCGGGTCAGTTGCTGGTCCAGCGGCGTAAGGGATTTGCAGGCATCCTCGATACGGCCCTGATCCAGAAGCAGGCGAACGGTCGCCAGTTGCATGCGCTGGGCCGTCAGCGGCTGGTTGATCTCGTGGGCCAGTGCCGCGGACATTTGCCCCAGTGCCGCCAGCTTGGTCGATTGCACCAGACCTTCCTGGGCGGTACGCAAATCACGGGTACGCTCCTGCACCTGACGTTCCAGTTCGTCACGGCTGCGCTCGCGCAATTTCGACAGTCGCCAGCGCTGGTACAGGAACAACCCCAGAAAGACCAGCGTCAGCCAGATACCCGCGCCGGCCAGTGCGGCATTGCGTATGTCGTCATTGACCATCTGGGGTTTGCGCAGCAGGTGCAAGGTCCAGTTTTCATCGGGAAGCGGCATGGACTGCCAAAGGTAATCAACCGTGCCGTCGGGGCCGTCGACCCGGCTCAAATGGCTTTGCTGCCCGACCTGATCGAGGATGCGGCTGCGCAGTGGCGACAGTGGCTTTTTATCGTACTGGCGGGTACGCAGCAGTTCTGCACGGTTTTCGAGGGAAATGGGTTCCAGTTCGCGATAGCGCCATTCGCTTTTGCTGGAGATAAACACGATGCCTTTGTTATCGCTGACCAGGAGCAGATCGTCGCCCTGGCTCCATTCCTGTTCGATATTGGGAAACTCCAGCTTCACCACCATGGCGCCGCCGAACTCTCCTGCCTCATCCAGCACGGCATTGGACAGGAAGTAACCGGGAATGCCTGTCGTGACACCGACCGCATAGAAGCGTCCGATACCCTGGGTCCGGGTCTGTTGAAAGTAAGGGCGAAACCCGTAGTTGTGCCCGACATAGCTGTTGGGCTGTCGCCAGTTGCTGGCGCCTACGGCCAACCCGTTTCGATCAAGTAGTTCCAGGGACGAGGAGTGTGCGGTTTCGTTGATTTTTTCCAGCTTGCGATTGAGTGAGAGCTGGGCGCTTTCGCTGATGGGGCCGCTCACCGCTGCGCGAATTTCGGCGTCGAGCGCCAGCACCGAGGGGAGGGCGCGATAGCGTTCGATCAAGGTGTGAAGGGTGTTGGCGTACAGAGCCATTTGCCCGCTGGCACGTGTTGCTTCCTGTGCCAGGGCATGTCGCTGCGCCTGACGCATGGCCAGACTGGCCGACAGGGCGGCGCCCGCCAGGATCAAGAGGATATACAGGGAAATACGCACGTTGCGCTTGATGATCATACTGCGTGTGCTGCCTGAGGTTTCAAAACGGGCGTATTCGCAAGCGCAGGCACTTACGAATACGCCGTTATCGGCATTTACAACAGATCGAAGCTTGCTTGTTTCACTGCTTCGGAGTCGAGGCCGATCATGACCTTGAACTCACCTGGCTCGGCCGCGTATTTCAGCTTCGAGTCATAGAACTTCAGGTCGTTCTCGCTGAGGGTGAAGTTCACGACTTTCTCCTCACCCGGCTCAAGCGTGACTTTCTCGAAGTTCTTCAGTTCTTTCACCGGACGGCTGATCGAAGCCGCTACATCACGCAAGTACAACTGCACGATGGTGGTGCCGGCAACCTTGCCGGTGTTCTTGACGGTGACACTGGCGGTCAGCTTGCCTTTGCGGGCCATCTTGGTGTCCGACAGCTTGACGTCGGAGACATCGAACTGGGTGTAGCTCAGGCCATAACCGAACGGAAACAACGGGCCGTTGGGTTCCTCGAAGTAGTGCGAGGTGTAGTTGCCTGGCTTGCCCGGCGTGTAAGGACGGCCGGTGTTCAGGTGCGCATAGTAGACCGGCAGTTGGCCGATCGAGCGCGGGAAGGACATGGCCAGTTTGCCCGACGGGTTGTAGTCGCCAAACAGCACGTCAGCCACGGCGTTACCGCCTTCGGTGCCCGGGAACCAGGTTTCGAGCATGGCATCGGCCTGTTCCAGTTCGTCGACCAGTACCAGCGGGCGGCCATTCATCAACACCAGAACCAGCGGCTTGCCGGTGGCTTTCAGGGCCTTGATCAGATCACGCTGCTTGCCCGGAATGTTCAGGCTGCTGCGGCTTGCCGATTCATGGGACATGCCACGGGACTCACCTACAACGGCCACGATCACGTCGGACTGCTCGGCTACCTTCACGGCTTCGTCGATCATTTCCTGAGCAGGACGTGGATCGACTTCCACTTCGTGTTCGATGAAGTTCAGGTAGTTGAGGATGTGCTCGTTGTCACTGACGTTCGCGCCACGGGCATAGACCAGCTTGGCCTTGTCGCCGACAGCTCTGGTCAGGCCTTCATACACGGTCACCGACTGGTTCGGCCGGCCGGCTGCGGACCAGCTGCCCAGCATGTCGAGCTGACTTTTCGCCAGACCGCCGATCACGGCGATGGTTCCTTGCTTCCTCAGTGGCAGGGTTTCGTTCTGGTTCTTCAGCAGCACCAGAGTCTTGCGGGCGACATCGCGAGCTTCTGCGCGGTGCAGGCGATCATCGGAGTAAGTGTCGGCCGGATCATCGGCGGCAACGCCGATACGACCATAAGGCGCTGCGAACAGGCCCATGTCGTACTTGGCGCCCAGCACTTCACGTACGGCGTTGTCGATTTCCTTCATGGAAACCTCACCGTCCTTCACCAGACCGGGCAATTGCTCGCCGTAGGCCACGTCGTTCATGCTCAGGTCGATGCCAGCCTTGATCGCCAGCTTGGCGGCTTCGCGATAGTCCTTGGCAACGCCGTGTTCGATCAGCTCCTTGATGGCGCCGTGGTCACTGACGGTCACGCCCTTGAAGCCCCAATCCTTGCGCAGCAGGTCTTGCATCAGCCACATGTTGGAAGTGGACGGAACACCGTTGATCGAGTTGAGTGCGACCATGACACCGCCGGCACCGGCATCGATAGCTGCGCGGTAAGGCGGCAGGTAATCCTGGTGCATGCGCGTCATGCTCATGTCCACGGTGTTGTAGTCACGCCCGCCTTCGACCGCGCCATACAGGGCGAAGTGTTTGACGGCTGCCATGATGCTGTCGTTCGCGGCGACGCTCTTGCCCTGGAAGGACTTGACCATCACTTCGGAGATGCGCGACACCAGATAGGTGTCCTCACCGAAGCCTTCGGAGCTGCGGCCCCAGCGTGGGTCACGGGAGATGTCGACCATGGGGGCAAAGGTCATGTCCAGGCCGTCGGCGCTGGCTTCCTTCGCAGAAATCCGGCCGGTCAGCGCGATGGCGTCCATGTCCCAGCTGGCAGCCATGCCCAGGCTGATCGGGAAAATCGTGCGATGGCCATGAATCACGTCATAGGCGAAGAACATCGGAATCTTCAGACGGCTATGGGCTACAGCCGCTTCTTGCAATGGGCGGTTTTCCGAGCGTGTAATGGAGTTGAATGTTCCGCCGATCCTTCCTGCGGCAATTTCCTTGAGAATTTTCGGCTGAGGCATCTCACCGCTGATGCTGATAAGGCGCAACTGACCGATCTTTTCATCAAGGGTCATTTGTTTCATCAGGTTGGAGATGAAGGCATTCTTGGCTTGCAGTGTGGCTTTGGCGGAGGGAGCGGTAGTGGAAGTGGCGTCGGCCATTACCGATTGACTGGCCAAACCGACCAGCAGACCTAATAAACACAGCTTATTCATGAATGATTTCTCAAGGCTTTTGCCGGTAACTCGCGTTTAATACCGGGTAGCCAGATTTTGGGTTTTAGACCTTTGGCATTTATTGTGCAAACAACGCGAAGGGTAGACGCTGTTCGTTTCGTTGCCCGAGGCATATCGAATCCAGTCAGATTCGACCGACTCGGGCGTTGGCGAGGGATTATGCCGGGGAACTTCTATTTTGGCTAAGGCGTGTCCATCCAATAGAACAAAAAATCACCGGAGGTCGGGTGTTGAAGTTTGTGTTACAGCATATGTTTTATATAGCGATGTTGTGGGGGAGCGCTCTGAAGGTGCAGGCCGAACAGCTCGCTCTGGTGTTCCCGCCAATGACGGGCAATGTAGTCGACTCGGCGCAAATGCTCGACAGCCAGGCAACGGTGCGTCTGGCGAAAATGCTACAGGCCCATGAGCAAGTGACCGGGGAGCGGGTCGTACTGGTTACCGTGGTCGACTTGCAAGGCACGACCATCGAGGATTACGGTTCGCGACTGGGCAGTGCATGGGGATTGGGCAGCCAGGGCCGGGACAACAGTGCTCTGCTGATTGTCGACCGCGACAAGCGCAGAGTCCTGATCGAGGTGGGTTCCGCCCTGGACGATCGTCTTACCGAGGCTCAGGCGTCGCTCATCATCAACATGCTGATTGCCCCGGAATTCAACCGCAGCCGCTTTGCCACGGGCATCGAACGTGGCGCGCGGGCCATGGTCATGGCGCTGGGCGGTCATGTACCGGACGAACCCGAGCCCTCGACCGAATTCAGCGTCTACGACGTCCAGGCCAGCAGCGATGTGGCTTGGCAGATTGCCGGAGGGCTGATTGTCGGTGTGTTGCTGATTGTGTTTGTCTGCTTGAGAAGGGCTGTACTGGTCTGTGCCGCTTCACGCGAAGGGGCGGCAAGCGGCAAGGGCCGATTTGGCGGCGGCGGGGCTTCGGGCAACTGGTAACAGGACACTGGAAATGGCTTTACTCAATAAAGATGAACAGCAGCAGGTCGCAGAAGCGATTGGTCGTCTTGAACTGCGCACCGATGCCGAACTGGTCACGGTCCTGGCAGCCAGAGCCGATGACTACGCCTATATGCCTCTGGTCTGGGCCGGGCTGATCGGCCTGTTGCTGCCGGGCGTCATCAATTTCTTCATGGATGTGCTGAGCGCCAATGAATTGCTGCTGGCGCAGATGAGTACCTTCATCATCGTGGCCCTGCTGTGCCGTATTCCGGCGGTCACCAGTCATCTGGTCCCGACCGCGGTTCGGCGCTGGCGGGCCGGGAACCTGGCCCGTCGGCTGTTTCTCGAACAGAACCTGCATAACGCGGTGGGCGGCACCGGGATTCTGGTGTTCGTCTGCGAGGCAGAGCGCTACGTCGAAATCCTGGTGGATCACGGCATTGCCACTCGCTTGCACAGCGATATCTGGAAGGCGATGGTTGATGTCTTTACCCAGCAGATCCGGGACGGGCAGGCGGTGCAGGGCTTTCTGGGCTGCATCCATGCCTGCGGGGAATTACTGGCCGATCATGTTCCGGTGACCCATGAGCGCGGCGATTTGAGCAACCGGTTGGTGGTTCTGGGATAAGGCCTGTCAGTTACGGTCATAAATCACTTCGTGGGAGGCAGCTTGCTGGCGACTTCACGTACAGACGCAGAATATCTGCCGGTTTTCAGACTTTTTTGCCAGCAAGCTGCCTCCCACACGTTTTGTTTGTGCCTTAACTGATCGGCATCAGTCATACATATTTATTAACCCTGAACCTTCAACCCGCCTAAAATGGCTCCCTTCCTGTTCAGCTCCAGCCGCCCGAGGCGTTTTTCGATGTCAGCCACTGCCACTTCCTCCAGACCCACGCCGGACCATCGCGCGCAGTTCCTGGGTTTGCTGGACACCAGCCTTTCCCAGAACTCTCTCATCAAACTGGTTCTGGCCAGATACGTGGGCTCCGAAGCTGAGTTGCAGCGGGTCATCATCAAGCCGTTGACGGTCAAGGATCAGCCATGCCTGTCGTTCGTGTATCGCTACAAGACCCGCGATATCACCAAGAACTTCCCCTTGCGAGAGGCGGTGGATGTCATTGCGGGCTTGCTGCCCGAGTCGTTTAAAAATGCACATTTGCTGTCGCTGACTGATGAGGTGCAACTGGAGTTCGGCAAGAAGGGCAAGAGCACGCTGTTCAAGAGCAAGGCACAGCAAGAGCGCGAGGTGCCATCGGCCGGGCATGATCGTGAGAAGAAACGCTATCTGGAACTCAGCCGTCCATTTCTCGCCGATCTGGGCGTGACCAACAAGCAGCATGAGCTGATCCCGGCCATGTCGCGCAAATGGAAGCAGATCAACAAGTTCATCGAAGTGTTTTCCCATGCCCTGACCTCATCGCCGCTCCAGCTCGATCAGCCGGTCAAGGTGGCTGACTTCGGCTCCGGCAAGGGCTACCTGACGTTCGCGATCCACGATTACCTGTGCAACACCTTGCAGGCACAAGGGCAGGTTACCGGCGTTGAACTGCGCGAAGACATGGTGAACCTGTGCAACGCCGCAGCTGAACGGCTTGAGCATTCTGGTCTGGTGTTCAAGCATGGCGACGTCCGTAGCGTGGCGCCCAGCGATCTGGACGTGATGATTGCCCTGCACGCCTGCGATATCGCCACCGACTACGCCATTCATATGGGCATTCGTTCCGGTGCGTCGATCATCATGTGCTCGCCGTGCTGCCACAAACAGATCCGCTTGCAGATCCAGAGCCCGACCTTGCTGCGCCCGATGCTGCAATACGGTTTGCACATGGGCCAGCAGGCTGAAATGGTCACCGACAGCCTGCGTGCCTTGCTGCTTGAAGCTTGTGGCTACGAAACCAAGGTGTTCGAGTTCATTTCCCTGGAGCACACCAACAAGAACAAGATGATCCTGGCGGTCAAACGCGCCGAGCCGGTCGACCCGGCGCAGTTGCTGGCGCGTATTCAGGAACTCAAGACGTTCTACGGCATTACCGAACACTGCCTGGAAACCTTGCTCCAGGCAGACGGCTTTCTCAGCTGAGGGATGTGGCCGGTTTTGGCGGCGCAATGACCGATGTCTTGCGCCCCAGCATCACCGTGGCAATGACGGCAGCGGCGAAAACCCAGGTCATCGGTTCGATATGTTCGCCAAAGAACATGGCCGACAAGGCCATGGTGAAGAAGATCTGCAACAGTTGAACCTGGCTGACCCGCGAAATCCCCCCCATCGCCAGCCCTGAATACCACGCAAAGAAGCCCAGGAACTGCGAAAAAAACGCCACATAGGCAAAGGCCCACAAGGTCCCGCTGGACACAGGCCCCTGGTGTTGTGCGGCGAAATAAATTAAAGGGCCGATCAGCACAGGGCTCGACAGCACCAAGGCCCAGCAGATTACTTGCCAGCCGCCCATTTCCTTGGCCAGTCGGCCACCTTCCGCGTAACCCAGCCCGCCTACGGCGACGGCAGCCAGCATCCACAGATCACCTACCTGAATGCCACCGGCACCACTCATCAGCGAATAAGCGAGCACCAATGCGCTGCCCAGTGCCGCGCAGCCCCAGAAGGCCTTGGATGGACGCTCGTGGGACAGCCACGCTGCATAGATCGCGACAAACAGCGGCTGTATGCCGTTGACCAGTGCGCCGTGAGAGGCGGGCAAGGTCTGCATGGCCCAGGCCGACAGCACCGGAAAACCAATGATCACGCCAAAGATCACCAGCGCCAGCCCTTTGAGTTGTTGCCGCGTCGGCCACTTTTCCCGCCGCCAGTACAGCAGCGCCGCCGCCGGAATCGCGGCCAGCAGCGCACGACCGATGCCGTTGAGCAGTGGGTGAAGTTCCTGCACCACGATGCGGGTCATCGGCAGTGTCAGGCTGAAAATGATGACGCCCAGCAGGCCCAGAGCCATACCGGTGTTTTCGCGAGAAGACATGATCCCAATCCATTTTTAATGTTTTTTGTATACAGAATGGGCATATAGCCACAGGTCCAATCAATCGTACGTCTACAGCTATGCACAGATTCAACCGTACAGTTGCGACCATCGGTGGCCTGCAGTTGCGCTTCATTGAGCTGGATCAACGCCTGCGCCTGCGCTAAGGCAGAAGCTACAGGCAAACCCAAGGTTCCAGACCCGCCGTCTTGTCGGACACCTGAGCCAGCCAGAGATGAGGATTCGCCATGAGCAGCACCTTTTTCATTCCCGCCGTGAACATTATTGGCTCCGGTTGCATTGATGAAGCCATGCAAGCCATCCGCAAATACGGATTCCTCAAGGCACTGATCGTCACCGATGCCGGGCTTGCCAAGGCCGGTGTCGCGGCTCAGGTCGCGGGCCTGTTGGTGGAGCAGGGGATCGATGCCGTGGTGTACGACGGTGCCAAGCCCAATCCGACCATCAGCAACGTGGAAAAAGGCCTCGCGCTGCTGCAAGAGCGCCAATGCGATTTCGTGATTTCCCTCGGTGGCGGCTCACCCCATGACTGTGCCAAAGGGATTGCCCTGTGCGCCAGTAACGGCGGGCATATCAGCGATTACGAAGGCGTTGACCGCTCGCAAAAGCCTCAACTGCCGCTGATCGCGATCAACACCACCGCCGGTACTGCCAGCGAGATGACTCGCTTCTGCATCATTACCGATGAAGTGCGCCACGTGAAAATGGCGATCATCGACCGCAACGTCACGCCGATCCTGTCGGTGAACGACCCGAAGATGATGGTCGGCATGCCTAAGTCCCTGACCGCCGCCACGGGCATGGACGCACTGACCCACGCCATCGAAGCCTACGTGTCGACCGCTGCTACCCCGATCACCGACGCTTGCGCCATCAAGGCCATGAACCTGATTGCGGGCAACCTGCATAAGGCGGTTTTTGACGGTACGGATATCGTTGCCCGGGAAAACATGGCCTATGCGCAGTTCCTGGCGGGTATGGCGTTCAACAACGCTTCGCTGGGTTACGTGCATGCCATGGCGCACCAGTTGGGCGGTTTCTATGATTTGCCCCATGGCGTCTGCAACGCGGTATTGCTGCCTCATGTGCAAAGTTTCAACGCCGCCGTCAGTGCTGCGCGCCTGACCGACGTGGCTCACGCCATGGGCGCCGATATTCGCGGCCTGTCCCCTGAGGACGGTGCCCGTGCGGCTATTACGGCGATCCGCAAACTGTCGGCGTCGGTGGAAATTCCGTCAGGCCTCGTGGCGCTGGGCGTGAAGGAAGAAGACATCCCGACTCTGGCTGCCAATGCCTTGAAAGACGCCTGCGGCCTGACCAATCCGCGCCCGGCCAATCAGGAACAGATTGAAGGCATCTTCCGTCAGGCTCTTTGAGGAAAACACAATGAGCACCACTTCCAGCGACATCTGCGAAGCCGCCGAGCAACTTGAAGGTTTTGTGGGCTATCACCACAAGCACAAACATTTCATCGTTCGTTTCAGCGAAGACTCTTTTGGCATGGACGTCACCGAAGACAGCATCACCCCCACCAGTGAATTCGTCTGGAGTGCAGGCTCCGGCGCCCAGATGAGCCTCAGCCGCGAGCGCCTGCAACTGCTGCTCGACCAGAACATCGACAGCCGCCTGAATATCACCGAACCGCTGCGTGTATACATGCGCCGCCAGGACTTGCCGGAAATCAAAGTGGAGCGCTGGGTGAAGGTGTAAATTCGCACAATACTCGTCATCCCCTTGGGTATGAAATGTGCAGCAAAGCACGGATCTGCCAAGAAAATGACGAGAAACCATGAAGCCCATACCCTTCGTATCGGCCCGGCTCACACCTAAAGCCCTGTCGGCAGGGCTTATAGGTTTCATTGTTCTGGTCTGCGTCTCCCTGATACTGGCCACAGCCTGGCAAATCCAACAGTCGGCCGATGAACGTCTGGCAAATGCCCAAATGGGTGTTTCAAATATTGTCAGTGCTGCCGAGCAACAGGCTCAAGACACCGTCCGTCAGGCTGACAACAAGTTGAGGGATATCGTTGAGCGGGTAGAGAGCGAGGGCATGGACCGGCCCCAGCAACTACGCCTGCACAAAATCATGTCCCAGGACACTGCCACGATGGACAGTATTCAGGGACTTTTCATCTATGACGAAGAGGGAAACTGGATCGCCAACTCCTTCTCGCCAAACGTCAGCAAAAAAAATAACAGCGATCGCGACTATTTTATTTATCACCGCGAAAACATTGATGATTCGATTCATATTGGTTCGATCATCACAAGCCGCACTACCGGAGAAATGGTGATTCCGGTCAGTCGCCGTATTCAAAGTCCGGATGGTGGCTTTGCGGGGGTTGCCCTGGCCACGATTCCTGTTGCTTATTTCCAGCGTTTTTTTGAGCGCATGGAAGTTGATGATAAAGGCGTCATTTTTCTAGCCCTTGATAACGGGGACCTGCTGGCACGTCGCCCGGCAGTTGGGACCTTGGTGGTGACCAATATTTCCAAGGGGGAAATCTTCAGCAGATACCTGCCTGTAAGCGATAGAGGTACCGCCATTATCACTTCTGTAGTGGACGGTATTGAACGGATATATGCCTATCGCCGCCTGCAAGGGCTGCCAATGGTGACGGCTGCGGGGTTTTCCTATGAATACGTATTCTCCAACTGGTGGACATATGCCTACCGCTCGTTCGCCATTGCCGGTTTCATCATTTTTGCACTCACGTTGCTCGGGGTTGTGCTTTACAGCCAGGTTCAGAAACTGCTGAAGGCTGAAAAACAACTCAATATCGCACGCAGCGAACTGGAAATACTGGCGCAAACAGACAGCCTCACAAACGTGGCTAACAGAAGATGCTTCGATGCCGCATTACAGAAAGAGGAAGCTCAATCGCGGCGTAACGGACAAAGTATCGGGCTGATTCTTCTCGATATCGACTGGTTCAAGCAATACAACGATACCTACGGTCATGTTATGGGCGACCAATGCCTGCAACAGGTGGCGCGCCTTATACAGGCCAATATCCGTCGCCCTGCCGACCTGGCCGCTCGATATGGCGGGGAAGAGTTTGTGGTCTTGCTGCCGGATACCGATCTGGCCGGTGCATTGAGTGTGGCTGAACTCATAAGGTCAGCCATCCATGCCGCTGGCATTGAACATTCGGGCAGTGCCTTGAAGGTTGTTACCATCAGTGCCGGCGTGGTCGCTACGCGGTTGTCCGAAGGAGAGAGCTACGCTGCAAGTTTGAGAGAGGCGGATCGGCTGCTGTATCGGGCGAAGAGTCTGGGGCGCAATCGGGTTGAAACAGAGTGACTCCAAGGGGCGGCCTTTGTTGTTAAGCCGCCGGGAAGGGACGTTTTATCAGTCAGGTTTGTAGAGTTTGGTTATTTGGGAACACGTGATGCCAGTTACCCGGTTTGATGTGCGCGCACTGATACGCCTTGATTTGCCCCAGCCCCTGAAATGGGGGCTGACGCTGCTGATTGTATGGAGCGCGTATTTATTGAGAGCAAAAGTCTTCACCGCGATTCCACCCTTGCCCATATTGTTTTTCTTGCCGACCATCCTGTTCTCGGCGATTTTTTTCGGACGGCGTTTCGGTCTGTTTGCCACAGCCCTGAGTTCAGCCATTGCTGCTTATTTCTTCCTTCCCCCGCTCGGCAGTTTGAGTATTGCTGCACCCAGTGGCGCATTCAGCCTCACGCTATTCATCATGACCAGTGCACTTATTACGCTAATGGGGTCGGCATTGCGCAATGCCTACCTCGAAACCGAGCAATTGCAGCGCCAGACGGCCATCGCCCACGATGATGCGGAGAAGGCGCGTGCCCTGGCCGAGAAAGGCGAGCGCGAACGACAGTTGCTGCTCGTAGAGTTCGGGCATCGGGTCAAAAACGACATGCAGCGCACCATCGCCACCCTGCATCTGCAAGCCGTCCACTCTGCCCCCGACGTCGCCTCGGCCCTCAGACAGGCGGCCGGACAGATAAACGTTGTTGCCTCCATGCATGATCGCCTGGCTCACCACGATGGTGAGGTATCCGTTGACATGAATGAATACCTCCAGGACCTGGTCGCCGGGTTGAATTACAGCATGGCCGAAACCCGGCCCATTGAAATGCTTGTAAAGGCACAGGCCCTTACACTGCCTCTGGATCGTGCCGGGGCTGTGGGGCTCATCACCAATGAACTCATTACCAATGCCTTGAAGCATGCGTTTCCCGATGGGCGCGCAGGTAGCATCACAGTAGATTTTTGCCGTACCAACCAACAGTTTGTGCTGACCGTCTCGGACAACGGGGTCGGCCTGCCTGACGAAACCACGGACTCCACGCCGCGACGCAAAGGGCTGGGCCGCAAACTCACAAAGGCTTTGGCAACGCAGTTGGGAGGCGAGCTTGTAGTGACGACGCATGATCCCGTCGGGACTACGACAGTCTTGAGTTTTCCGGTGGTGGAGAGTTGATGTAGGCAGGGATGGTAGTTACACATTGTGAGAGGGGCCTTGGCCGCGAC